>NZ_LYVO01000053.1 GCF_001984055.1 Variovorax sp. KK3 | reverse complement strand
TCGACGGCGATCTCGTCGAAGGGGTTCATGCTCATCTTGACGTTGGCGATGTCGACACCGGTGCCGTCGCTCTTGACGCGCACCTTGACGTTGTAATCGACGACCCGCTTGACGGGGACCAGGACCTTCATTGGCGTGACTCCATTGGATTGCGAAACCGGGGGTGTGCAGAGGAACCGAAGATTTTAGGCAACTGGCCTCTGAGAACTGTCACTTCGATCAGGGTGTACCGCAGAGCGGTAAAAAAGAACGGTCGTGCTTTTCGGCGATTATAGGCGAGCTTCGACCGTTCCCGACGTGCCGGGAGGTAACGATTCCACGCGCACGACGCGCTGCGGATAAGGAATGTCGATCCCCGCCTGGCGCAGGCCTTCGAGGATCGCGACGTTGATCGGCGAGCGGACGTTGTCCTTGCCCTTGTCGGGGTCGCCGATCCAGAAATGAAGCGTGAACTCCAGCCCGTCGGGCGCGAAGTTGGTGAGAAAGGCGACCGGCGCCGGATCGGGCAATACACGTGGTTGTGCCCGTGCGGCATCGGTGAGGATGCCCTGGACCCGCGCCACGTCGCTCTCGTAGCCGACCACGATGACACTGGTGAGGTTGAACTTGAGGTCCGACACCGAGAGGTTCTCGACGCGGCTCGTGATGAGCGACTCGTTCGGTACGATCGACTCGCGGCCGTTGCCCTGCCGCACCAGCGTGTAGCGCGTCTTGATGTCGGTGACGCGGCCCTCGAAGTTGTCGACCTTGACGTTGTCGCCGATGCGGATCGAGCGCTCGAGCAGGATGACGAAGCCGCTCACGTAGTTGGCCGCCAGCTTCTGCAAGCCGAAGCCCAGGCCCACCCCGAGCGCGCCGCCCAGCACCGACAACGCCGTCAGGTCCACCCCAACGGCCGAGAGCGCGAACAGCAGGCCGATCAGCAGCAGCACCGCGCGCAGCGCGTTCGACGCCACCTTGCGCATCGACAGGTCGGTGAGCGCGTTGCGCAGGATGCGCGTCTCGACCGTCGACGCGATCCACAAAGCGACCACCAGCACGAGCGCGGCCGACAGCGCGCCTTCGAGCATCGTGCGCAGGCTCACCTGGTTCTTGCCGAAGGACAGCGAGATGTTGTCCAGCTCGGTCAGCACCGCGGGCAGCAACCCGACGATCCACAGCACGGCGCCGACCCACGCGACCCACGAGATGGTGCGCTCGACCAGCCTCGCCAGCGCGGAAGCCGGAAACACCACGCGGAGCACGCGCGCGAAGAAGCGGATGGCCGCCAGCGACACGAACACCGACACCGCGATGCGCAGCACCAGCACCGGCTGGAACTCGAGCGTGAAGCGCCGCGCCAGGTCGGTCAGCACCAGCGCCAGCAGCGGAAACAGCAGGCCGTCGAAGGTGTGCTCGCCGAACCAGATCGATTCCTTGGGCTGGTCGCGCCCGAACCAGCGGCAGATGCCGAAGGCCAGGGCGACGCAGGCCACGAGGATGGCGAGTTCGATCCAGAGGCTCTGTGCGTCGATCTGCGACAGGCGCAGTCGGAAGTCGTCGAAATTCATCGGCAGGTCAAAGGTCAGACAGCACCCGCACGTGCGCCTCGACGCTCGCGGCGAGCGCATCGAGGTTGTAGCCGCCCTCCAGCATCGACACGATGCGTCCCTGCGCATGGCGCCGTGCGACGTCGCGGATGCGCTCGGTCATCCAGGCGAAGTCGCTCTCGTTGAGGCGCAGTTGGCCCAGGTCGTCGTCGCGGTGGGCGTCGAAGCCCGCGCTCACGAAAACCATCTGGGGCTTGAACTCCTCCAGGCGCGGCATCCAGCAGGCCTCGACGAGTTCGCGCACGTCCATGCCCTTGGTATAGGCCGGCACGGGCAGGTTGAGCATGTTGGGCGCCGGGTGGTCGGCGCCGCTGTACGGATAGAACGGGTGCTGGAAGATGCCCACCATCAGCACGCGAGGGTCGTTGCTGAAGATGTCCTCGGTGCCGTTGCCGTGGTGCACGTCGAAGTCGACGATGGCCACCCGCTCCAGCCCGTGCACCTCGATGGCATGGCGCACGCCCACGGCCACGTTGTTGAAGAAGCAGAAGCCCATCGCCTTGTCGTGGCACGCATGGTGGCCCGGCGGGCGCACGGCGCAGAAGGCGTTGTCGAGCGCGCCGGAGATCACCGCGTCGGTGGCCGCGACGGCGGCGCCCGCGGCGCGGCGCGCGGCCAGCATGGTGTAGCGGGTCAGCGCGGTGTCGGGGTCGAGCTGCGCATACGACGGGCCGCCGGCCGGCTCGTCGGCCACCAGGCGGTCGTTGAGCGCTTCGAGGTGCTCCATGTGCTCGACGCTATGGGCCCGCGTGATCTGCGGCAGCGTGGCCAGCGGCACATCGCCGCGCTCGAGCGCGTCGGCCACGCCGGTGAGCAGCAGGCGGTCTTCGATGGCATCGAGACGTTGCGGGCACTCGGGATGCCCCATGCCCATGTCGTGCTTCCAGCAGTCGCGGTGTGTGAAATAACCGGTTTTGCCCATGGTCGGTCACGTCGTAGGCTCATGCGGCGCAGGGCCGCAGGGCTTACGGTATTGTTTGCAGATGGATACAAAAATGGACGTCGCCGCGAAGCTCGCCAGTTTGCTCGGTCAGCTTAACACGGTGATCGTGGGCAAAGAGGCGCAGGTGCGCGACTGCGTGGCCTGCCTGCTGGCCGGCGGGCACTTGCTGATCGAGGACGTGCCCGGTGTCGGCAAGACCACGCTGGCCCACGCGCTGGCCCACACATTCGGCCTGCAGTTCTCGCGTGTGCAGTTCACGGCCGACCTGATGCCCGGCGACCTGTCGGGCGTCGCCATCTACGACCGCGGGCAGCAGTCTTTCGTATTCCACCCGGGCCCGGTCTTCACCCAGGTGTTGCTGGCCGACGAGATCAACCGGGCCAGCCCCAAGACGCAAAGCGCCCTGCTCGAGGCCATGGAAGAGAAGCAGGTCACGGTCGAAGGCGAGACCCGCCCGCTACCCGTGCCCTTCTTCGTCATCGCCACGCAGAACCCGCACGACCAGCTCGGCACGTTCGCGCTACCGGAGTCGCAGCTCGACCGCTTCCTCATGCGCATCTCGCTGGGCTACCCCGACCGCGCCGCCGAGCGCGCGCTGCTCGCCGGTGCCGACCGGCGCGAGATGCTGGCCACCCTGCCCGCGCTGCTCACGGCCGGCGAACTGACTGCGTTGCAGCAGCGCGTGATGCAGGTGCATGCCGCCGAGCCGCTGCTGAACTACGTGCAGGACCTGATCGCGGCCACGCGCTCGGGCCGGTGGTTTTTGCAAGGCCTGTCGCCGCGCGCCGGCATCGCGGTGCTGCGCGCGGCCAAGGCGCAGGCTTTGCTCGCCAACCGCGACTACGTCGCACCCGACGACGTGCAGGCCGTGCTGCCGCAGACCATCGCGCATCGGCTCACGCCGGTCGGCGACGCGGGCCGCGGCGCGACCGAGCAGGTGCGGGCCATGGTCGCGGCAGTGCCCCTTCCATGAACCCGGCGGCGCGCCTTCTGGCACCGGCTCGCGCGCGCGTCGACGGCTGGTTCCTGTCGCGCCGCCCGCCTTCCGACACGCTGGAGCTCACGCAGCGCAACGTCTATATCCTGCCCACGCCCGCAGGCTGGATGCTGGCCGGCACGCTGCTGTTGTTGCTGATCGGCTCGATCAACTACCAGCTCAACCTGGGCTACCTGCTGACCTTCCTGCTGGCCGGCAGCGTGGCCGTCGGCATGCACGTGAGCCACGCGACGCTGCGCGGCCTGAGCCTGCGGCTGATGGCGCCCGACCCGCAGTACGCAGGCGCGGCGGCCGTCCTGCGCGTGGTGCTGGGCAATGCGCGGCGCAGCACGCGCTACGGCATCGGCATGGCGGTGCGCCACAGCGGCCAATGGTCGTGGAGCGACGTGCCGGCCCAGGGCAGCGAGACGGTCGAAGTCGCCTTCAAGGCCGATCGCCGCGGCTTGCATCCGGCGCCCACGCTGACCGCCGAGACGCGCTTTCCGCTCGGCACCTTTCGCGTGTGGACGGTATGGCGGCCGGCGGCGCAGGTGCTGGTCTACCCGGCACCGGAGCTGCACCCGCCCCCGCTGCCACCGGGCGAGCCGCTGGCCGGACAGGCCACCGCGTCCGCGCTTCGCCCCAGCGCGGCCGGCGAATACGACGGTGTGCGGCCTTATCGGCGCGGCGATCCGCTGAAGCTGGTGGTGTGGAAGCGCGCGGCGCGCGCGCAGGCCGTGGGCTCCGAGGAACTCGTGAGCCGCGACACGCAGCAGGCCCAAAGGCAAGAGCTGTGGCTCGATGCGCAAGCCACCGGACTGGCCGACCTGGAAAGCCGGATCTCGCGACTCTGCGCCTGGGTGCTGATGGCAGATCGGCTCGGCGTCGACTACGGACTGCGCGTGGCCGGCCGAACAGTGGCGCCGTCGCAGGGCGAGGTTCATCGGCGGCGCTGCCTGGAGGCGCTGGCGCTGTGCTGATGCACGCCACGCGCCTCGATCGGCCGACATGAAGCTCTCCCGCAAGCTCCAGGCGCTTCCGCGCGAAGCCCGCGACACGGTCTTCCTGCTCGCGGTGATCGCGCTGATCCTGTTGCCGCAGTTGCCCAACATTCCCTGGTGGTGCAGCACGCTCGCGGCCGTGGTGCTGGTGTGGCGCGGCACGCTGGCGGTGCAGGCCAGGCCGCTGCCGAGCAAGTGGTGGCGCGCCGGCCTGCTCGCCGTCACGCTGGCCGCCACCTACGCCACCCACCGCACGCTGCTCGGCCGCGACCCGGGCGTGACACTGATCGTGATCCTGCTGGCGCTCAAGACGCTGGAGCTGCGCGCACGCCGCGATGCCTTCGTGGTGTTCTTTCTGGGCTTCTTCACGATGCTCACGAACTTCTTCTATTCGCAGTCGCTGCCCACTGCCTTCGCGATGCTGCTGGCGCTGCTGGGCCTGCTGACAGCGCTGGTCAACGCCCACATGCCCGTGGGCCGACCACCGCTCATGCAGGCCGCGCGCACCGCCGGCTGGATGGCGCTGCTGGGCGCGCCGATCATGCTGGCGCTGTTCCTGCTCTTTCCGCGCATGGCGCCGCTGTGGGGCACGCCGGGCGACGCGATGGCGGGCCGCACCGGCCTGTCGAACACGATGCGTGTCGGCACCATCGCGCAGTTGGCCCTGGACGACGGCATCGCCGCGCGCATCAAGTTCGACGACAACCGCGTGCCGGCACAGCAGGACATGTACTTCCGCGGCCCGGTCCTGACGCAGTTCGATGGCCGCGAATGGACGGCGGCGCCGCCCTTCTCGCGCTTCGGCTCGCCGCAGAACCTGCGCGTGCGGGGCGAGCCCTATGGCTACGAGGTCACGCTCGAGCCGGCCAACCGCCCCTGGCTGCTCACGCTCGATGCGACGCCCGCGCGGCCCGAGTTGCCCGGCTACCAGCTCTTCGGCACGCCCGAGCTGCAATGGGTGACGAACCGTGCCATCGGTGACCTGGTGCGCTACCGCGCCCGCAGCTTCACGCAGTTCGACAGCGGCCCGGTACGCCGCGACGCCAGCCTGCGCGACGACCTGGCGCTGCCGTCCGGCTCCAACCCGCGCACCGTCGCGCTGGCCGCGCAGATGAAGAGCGACCCCGCCCTGGCCGATGCCGACACGCCGGCCTACGTCCGCGCAGCGCTGCAGCGGTTGCGCACCGGCGGCTACAGCTACACGCTGGACCCGGGCATCTACGGCAACGAAACGGCCGACGAGTTCTGGTTCGACAAGAAGGCCGGCTTCTGCGAGCACATCGCTTCGGCCTTCGTGGTGCTGATGCGGGCCCTGGACGTCCCGTCGCGCATCGTCACCGGCTACCAAGGCGGCGAGGCCAACAGCGTGGACGGCTACTGGACGCTGCGCAACAGCGATGCCCACGCCTGGGCCGAGGTATGGCAGGAAGGCCGCGGCTGGGTGAGGGTCGATCCCACCGCCGCGATCTCGCCAGACCGCATCGGCCAGTTCCAGCGGCTGGTGGCGCAGCCGGGCCTGTTCGCCGGCGCCGTCGGCGCGATGAGCCCCACGCTCGCACAGAACCTGCGCGCGGCCTGGGAGGCCCTGAACAACGGCTGGAACCAGTGGGTGCTCAACTACACGCAGAGCCGGCAGCTGGACCTGCTCAAGGACCTGGGCTTCGATGCGCCCAGCCTGCAGGACCTGGCCACGGTGCTGCTGGTCTTGCTGGTGCTCGCCAGCCTGGCGGGCGCTGGGTGGACGTTGTGGGAGCGCAGCCAGCATGACCCGTGGCTGCGGCTGCTGGAACAGGCGCGTGTGCGGCTCGCGCAGGCGGGCATCGAACTGTCGGAGGCCACGCCACCTCGCGAGATGGCCGCTCGACTGGCCGAGCGCTTCGGCAACGGAACACAGGCGGCCCAGGATTGGCTGATGCGGCTGGAGGTGCAGCGCTATGCGGCATCTCCGGGGGCTGGCTTATCGCAATTGCGCGCGGAGTTCAGGCGCATGCGTTGGCCTCGATGACGCCGGACGAGGCCCGCAGCGCCTGCTCGTCCGCAAATGCTCAAGCCTTGACCCAAGCCGAGGCGATGACGGGATCGAGCGTGGCGCGGTAGGCCGCTGGCAAAGTGGTCTGGCCGGCCACGGGAGGCGTCAACGCCGCCATCGCATCGATAAGACTTTGCACGTTGCTCTTCGACAGGACCTTTCCGTCACTGGTCTTGAACTGCTTGACCGCATCCAGGCCTTGGTACCAACCCGTAAGAACAAGCCGGTCATCCGTACCAATGATGCCCACGATCAAGTCGCTTCGAAAACCCAATGAGTCGGTCGCGCCGGTGAACCAAAGCTGATCGGCCGTCACCCCTGCACCGAATGCAACCGTGTTGTTTGCGTTTGCGAAGAGGTCCGCGACGGTATCGGAGCCCGAACCACGGCCGAAGACGTAGGTGTTGTTGCCGGCGTTGCCGGCCAGCCGGTCCGCTCCCGCGCCTCCTTCGAGCACGTCATCGCCATCACCCCCGATCAGCTCATCATCTCCGTCACCGCCAACGAGGTTGTCGTTCCCGGCCCCTCCATCGAGCCTGTCGTTACCCGCCTTGCCGTCGAGCTTGTCGTTGCCGGCCCCACCAGCCAGTTGATCCGCTCCTGCGCCCCCATCCAGCACGTCATCGCCGTCACCTCCGGCAAGCTCATCATTTCCATCACCGCCCACGAGGGAATCGTTTCCGGCGCCACCATCGAGCCTGTCGTTGCCAGCCTTGCCGTCGAGCTTGTCGTTGCCGGCCCCGCCATTCAAGATATCGCTGCCGGCAAACCCGACGATCGCGTCGTCGTTCGCGGTCGTGGCGCTGGCCAGGGCTTTGACCTTGATGTCGTTGGTCGTCCATTTCGTGCCGTCGGCGAAGCGAATCTCTTCGAGCTTCTTCTTGCCAGTGACGTCGTCGAGGAAGTAACTCTCGACGGTCACCGTGTTGTCTGTCTGCATGTATTGCAAGGTCAGGTTGTCACCCGTGCGGGTGACCTTGATATCGGCCGGCGCGATGCCTGACAAGAACTCGATCGCGTCGGTCTTGCTTGGTCCCGCGTCGGTGTTGTCGATTACGTCCTGACCCCATCCAAGTGCGAAGCGATAGATGTCGCTGCCAGCCCCGCCGCTGAGCCGATCCTGCCCAGCGCCACCAACCAATATGTCGTTTCCGCTGAACCCCTTGATCACGTCGTTGCCGTCGGTGCCTTGCAGGCTCATGGTCTTGATCGTCGGGATATCCCAGACGGTGCTGTTGGCAAAGCGGACCTGCTCCAACTTGTAGGTGCCGGCGGCATCACTCAAGAAGAACTTCTCGACCGTGATGGTGTCGTCCGTTCCATGGCTCAGGACCAGGTCATCTTGCACACGCGACACCTTGACGTCCGCCGGAATGATCCCGGCGCCGAATTCGATCGTATCGGTCTTGCCGGTGCCGGAATCGAAGTTGCGGATGATGTCCTTGCCCCAGCCGGTGGTGAAAAGATAGGTGTCGCTGCCTCCGCCGCCCTCGAGCGTGTCGTTGCCGGCACCGCCCCGCAGGCGGTCGTTGCCTGCGCCTCCGATGAGCTGATCGTCGCCGAGGCCTCCGTCGAGATCGTCATTGCCCGCCTGGCCTCGAAGCACGTCGTCGCCGGCGCCGCCACTGATCGTGTCGTTGGTGTCCAAGCCTGTGATCTCGTCTGCGCCGTCGGTGCTTTCGAGCGACTTCGCCTTGACGTCGTCGAAACGCCAGGTAACGCCGTTGCCGAAGCGGATCTCCTCCAGGCCGAAACTGCCTGCGCCGTTGTTGCTCAGGTAGCCGGGCACGGTGATGGTGTCGGTGGTGCCCTTCATGCTGAGCACGAGGCTGTTGCCCGAGAACCGGACCGTGATGTCTGCAGGCGCGATGTTCGATGCGAACGTGATCGCATCGATGCTGGCACCGGTGTCGTAGTTGTTGATCGTGTCTTGGCCCCAACCGCGCGCGAACCGATAGACATCGCTGCCCGCCCCACCGCTGAGCGTGTCGTTGCCCGTCCCACCCGTGATGGTGTCGTTGCTCGCATAGCCGGAGATCCGGTCGTTGCCGATCGTGCCCTGCAACACCATGTCCTTGACGGTCCCGATGTTCCACCTGACTCCATTGGCGAAGCGGATTTCTTCCAGCGCAAAGTTGCTGTTGGCGTCGGCGATGAAGTAGTTCCTGACGGCGATGGTGTCGGCGCCCCGCGTCAGCACCAGGTCCGACCCGCTGCGGCTGGCAACGACTTCACCGGGCAAGATGCCCGCAGCGAATTCGATGGCGTCGGTCTTGCCGCCGCTGCTGTCGTAGTTGTTGATCGTGGCCCGGCCCCAGCCGGCCGAGAAACGGTAGACGTCGCTCCCCCCACCCCCGCACAGTTCGCTGTTGCCGGACGCCACGACGATCGTGTCGTTGCTCGAGTAGCCCGTGATCTTGTCGTTGCCGCCTTTGCCCTGGAGCAGGCTCGTCTTGACCTGCTCGACGCTCAAGCTGGTGCCGTCGCCCAATTCGATGAAGTCCACCGCGAACTTGCCGCTCCCGGTGAAGTAGTTTTCGATCGTGAGCTTGTCGAGGCTGTTCCTCAACGTCAGCTGCAGGTCCATGCCGACGCGGTTCATGAGCAGGTCGCTGGCGGCGATGCCGGGTGCGAACTGAATCCGGTCGACGCCGCCAACGGAGTCGTAGTTGTTGATCGTGTCGTTGCCGAAGCCGCGTGCGAATCGGTAGGTGTCGCTTCCTGCGCCGCCGCTGAGTCTGTCGTCGCCCGTGCCGCCTTCCAGCGTGTCGTTTTCTCTGGACCCGTTCAAGCGATCGTTGCCCGCGGTGCCGATCTGAATGCTCATGCCAAGACCTCTTCGTGCTGATTTGATGGCCGAACACCATACGCCGGCCACCGCGCTTCGACAGTCGCGAATTCTTCTTTGAACTAAAGCACGCACTTCGGTCGCCGCCCCGTCGATCTTTCGCAAAGTGCTAATCCCAAGTGCAGCGATGCGCATTCACTGGCGGTGATGCGAGCTTTTTTCAGGCGACGGCGACCCGCGCGGCACAATCGGCCTCCATGCGACGCCTTCTCACGCCCGCCCTCCTCTCCACCTTGTTCCTGATGGGCGCCGCCTTCCATGCCACGCCCGCCGCGGCCCAGAAGGTGGTGCGCGGCGAAACGCCCTACGCCACGCGCGACGACGCCATGCGCTTCGCCGACGACGTGGCCGCGCGGCGCCATCTCGACCGCGCCTGGGTGCGCGCCACCATCGGCAATGCGCGCCTGCTGCCGAACGTGCCGCGCCTCATGCTGCCGGCGCCACGCGGCACGGCCAAGAACTGGCGCGTGTACCGCGGCCGCTTCATCGACGCCGCGCGCATCGGCGCCGGCGTGCGCTTCTGGAAGGCGAATGCCGCCACGCTGGCCCGTGCCGAAACCGAGTTCGGCGTGCCGGCCGAGATCATCGTGGGCATCGTTGGCGTCGAAACCATCTACGGCCGCAACATGGGCAACTTCCGCGTCATCGATGCGCTGGCGACGCTGTCTTTCGATTTCCCCCAAGGCCATCCGCGCGCGGCCGAGCGCCAGGCCTTCTTCCGCGGCGAGCTCGAGAGCTTTCTGAGCACCGAGGCCCGCACGGCCGAAGACCCGATGGTGCCCGTGGGCAGCTACGCCGGCGCCATGGGCATGCCTCAGTTCATGCCGAGCAGCATCGCCAAGTACGCGGTCGACTACGACGGCGACGGCCGCATCGACCTGGTCAACAACACGGTCGACGTGATCGGTTCGGTGGCCAACTACTTCAAGGCCTTCGGCTGGACGCCCGGCATGCCGTCGATCTACCCCGTCGGCTTCGACGACGCCCGCCTCAAGAAAGACGTGCTGCTGGCCCCCGACATCCTGCCGAGCTTCAGCGCCGATGCCTTCGTGGCCGGCGGTGCCGTGCTCGAGGGCGAAGCGCAGCGGCACAAGGGCCTGCTGGCGCTCATCGAGCTGCAGAACGGCGCCGACGCGCCCAGCTACGTGGCCGGCACGCAGAATTTCTACGTGATCACGCGCTACAACTGGAGCAGCTACTACGCCATGTCGGTGCTCGAACTGGGGCGCGAAGTGCGCGCCGCGATGGAGCACTAGGCATGCAGGCCGAGGCGCGCCGCACTGCCTGGCTCGATGCGTGGCTTGAACTCGGCACGCCCGCGCCGCCCGGCGACGCCTTGCTCGCCGAACTGCAGGCCCGCTACGGCGAACCGCATCGCGCCTACCACACGCTGCAGCACCTGGACGAATGCCTCGACGGCCTGGCCCGCGTTCGCACGCATGCGCAGCGACCGGCCGAGATCGCGCTGGCGCTCTGGTTTCACGACGCGATCTACGACGTGCACGGCCACGACAACGAGCAGCGCAGCGCCGATTGGGCGGTTCGGGCAATGCAAGAAACAGGCGCACCAGCCGATGCCGCGCAGCGCGTGCATGCGCTGGTGATGGCGACCCGGCACCAGGCACAGCCGCAGGAGCCGGATGCGCAACTGCTGGTCGACATCGACCTGTCGATCCTCGGCGCACCCGTGGCGCGCTTCGCCGAATACGAGCAACAGATCCGCTTCGAATACGCGCACGTGCCGCCCGAGGTCTTCGAGCCGAGGCGCCGCCACATCCTGGGCAGCTTCCTGGCGCGCGAGCCGCTCTACCTCACGCCGTCAATCCGCGCCGAGCGCGAAGAGCAGGCCCGCCTCAACCTGCGGCAGGCCATCGGCTGAACGCGCCTCAGGCGCCGAAGCCGCCGCGCGCCAGCACACGCCCGTCGCGGTCCACCACCACGGCCTCGCCCATCGACACCGATTCGCCGGTAAAGGCGGTGATGTTGACCTGGTGCGTGACCCAGACCTCGAAGGCACCCGCCGGAATGCGCGCCAGCCCCGCCAGCAGTTGCGCGCGCACCTCGGGCGCGACCGGCGCCTGGCCGAAGCTGGAGTTCAGCGGTGCCCAGGCCTCGTGCGCGCCGAAGGCCAGGTCGGCCGTGTCCCTGCAGCGGCACCAGGCACTGGACCGCACTGCGCGCGGCGCCAGCTTGCGGCTGCGGAACCAGTCGCCCGCCGCACGAGACTGCGCCCGTCCCGCATCGCTCAGGTTGCGCTGCGTGCCGCACTGCGACAGCTCGAAGCCCGGCGGGTCGCCCACGCCCGGCGTGGTCTGCCCGTGCCGCCACATCAAGGCACAGCGCCCGGCACGCAGGCGGTCGGCCATGGCCTCGGCGGCAGGCTGGGCGTGGGCTGGCAACAGAAGCAGCGGGCCCGCTGCCAAGAAGATGAAGTCGCGACGTCGGTTCATCGGCAAAGGCTAGCAAAGGCGCAGACCCCAAAGCAAAAAGGGCCGCAGCGCCTTCGCACCGCGGCCCCGAAAACGAGTGCGCTCAGGCGTTCAGCGCGCCTTGCCGTCCTTCCAGGCGGTCAGCAGCTTCTCGTAGTCGATGGTCTCGCCCTTCGGCTTTTCGTTGGCCAGCTTCTTCCACGGCGCGTGCTGGTCGCTGAGCCACTTGTTGGGGTCGCCCTTGGCGTTGAGCTTGGGCGCGCACTTGGCCATGCCGGCGCGCTGCAGGCGGGCCATCACGTTGTCCATCTCGTCGGCCAGGTTGTCCATCGCCTTCTGCGGGGTCTTCTCGCCCGTCACCGCCTCGGCCACGTTCTTCCACCAGAGCTGCGCCAGCTTCGGATAGTCGGGCACGTTGGTGCCGGTGGGCGACCAGGCCACGCGGGCCGGGCTGCGGTAGAACTCGACCAGGCCGCCCAGCTTAGGCGCCATGTCGGTCATGGCCTTGCTCTGGATGTCCGATTCGCGGATCGGCGTCAGGCCCATGATGGTCTTCTTCAGCGAGGTGGTCTTGGCGGTGATGAACTGCGCATAGAGCCAGGCCGCCGCGGTGCGGTTCTCGTCGTGGTTGGCGAAGAAGGTCCACGAGCCCACGTCCTGGTAGCCGTTCTGCATGCCCTGCTTCCAGTACGGGCCGTTCGGACCGGGCGCCATGCGCCACTTGGGCGTGCCGTCGGCATTGACCACCGGCAGGCCCGGCTTGGTCATGTCGGCGGTGAAGGCGGTGTACCAGAAGATCTGCTGCGCGATCTGGCCCTGGGCGGGCACCGGGCCGGCTTCGCCGAAGGTCATGCCGGTGGCTTCCTTGGGCGCGTACTTCTTCATCCAGTCGACGTACTTGGTGAGCGCATAAACCGCCGCCGGCGAGTTGGTGGCGCCGCCGCGCGACACGCTGGCGCCCACCGGCGTGCACTTGTCGTCCGCCACGCGAATGCCCCATTCGTCGATCGGCAGGCCGTTGGGCGTGCCGATGTCGGCGGAACCGGCCATCGACAGCCAGGCGTCGGTGAAGCGCCAGCCCAGCGACGGGTCTTTCTTGCCGTAGTCCATGTGGCCGTAGATGGGCTTGCCGTCGATGGTCTTCACGTCGACGCTGAAGAACTCGGCGATGTCCTCGTAGGCGCTCCAGTTCAGCGGCACGCCCAGGTCGTAGCCATACTTGGCCTTGAACTTCTCCTTGAGGTCGGGCCGCGCGAACAGGTCGGCGCGGAACCAGTACAGGTTGGCGAACTGCTGGTCGGGCAACTGGTAGAGCTTGCCGTCGGGCGCAGTGGTGAACTTGGTGCCGATGAAGTCCTTCAGGTCCAGCCCGGGGTTGGTGTACTCCTTGCCCTTGCCGGCCATGTAGTCGGTCAGGTTCATGATCTTGCCGTAGCGGTAGTGCGTGCCGATCAGGTCCGAATCGGAAATCCAGCCGTCGTAGATCGACTTGCCCGACTGCATCGAGGTCTGCAGTTTCTCGACCACGTCGCCTTCTTGAATGAGGTCGTGCTTGACCTTGATGCCGGTGATCTCCTCGAAAGCCTTGGCGAGCGTCTTCGATTCGTACTCGTGGGTGGTGATGGTTTCCGACACCACCGATATCTCGCGCACACCCTTGCCCTGCAGTTTCTTGGCGGCGTCGATGAACCACTTGAGTTCGGCCGTCTGCTGGTCCTTGTTCAGGGTCGACGGCTGGAACTCGCTGTCGATCCACTTCTTGGCCTCGGCCTCGCCGGCCCAGGCGGTCTGCATGGCGAAGGTGGCCGCTGCCAGTGCCAACGCTGTGTAGCGAACTTTCATGATCAATGTCTCCTCGGTTTGCTTCCCGATCTTGTGCAGGCCGGCCCCGGGAAAGCGGAGAGCCGGCCAGCCTGGAAAACTCTGCGGCTACCCTTTGCGCATGACCAGCGCCAGCACGACCATCGACAGCACGAAGCTGATCCAGATCGAAGGCTCGGCCTCCAGCGACATCCATTCCTGCAGCTTGCCGGCCAGGCCGATGAAGATGAGGTTGATGTAGGCCGCGACCAGCAGCCCGATGAAGAGCCGGTCGCCGCGCGTGGTGTCCATCGGCAGCCAGCCGCGGCGCAGCGTGGTGGGCGAGTTGAGCTCCCACACGGTCATGCCGACCAGCATCAGCGCGATGCAACAGAAGAAGACGGCCACCGGGGTGGTCCAGACCATCCATTCGAACATCGATGTCTCCTTTCTCTGTCTGACTCTTTCGTCCCCTCTCCCAGAGGGAGAGGGAGTAAACACCTAAACCCGGCCCATCGCGAAGCCCTTCGCGATGTAGTGCCGCACGAACCAGATCACGATCGCGCCCGGCACGATCGTCAGCACGCCCGCCGCAGCGAGCGTGGCCCAATCCATGCCCGACGCGCTCACCGTGCGCGTCATCGTCGCGACGATGGGCTTGGCATTCACGCTGGTCAGCGTGCGCGCCAGCAGCAGTTCGACCCAGCTGAACATGAAGCAGAAGAAGGCCGCGACGCCCACGCCGGCCTTGATCAGCGGCAGGAAGATCGTGAGGAAGAAGCGCGGGAACGAGTAGCCGTCGATGTAGGCCGTCTCGTCGATCTCGCGCGGAATGCCGCTCATGAAGCCTTCCAGGATCCACACGGCCAGCGGCACGTTGAACAGCAGGTGCGCCAGCGCCACGCCCAGGTGCGTGTCCATCAACCCGACCGTGGTGTAGAGCTGGAAGAATGGCAGCAGGAAGACCGCCGGCGGCGTCATCCGGTTGGTCAGCAGCCAGAAGAAGATGTGCTTGTCGCCCAGGAAGGAATAGCGCGAGAACGCATAGGCCGCCGGCAGCGCGACCACGAGCGACACCACCGTGTTGATGCCCACGTAGATCAGGCTGTTGATGTAGCCCGAGTACCACGACTCGTCGGTGAAGATGCGCGCGTAGTTAGCCCAGGTGAACTGCTGCGGAAAGAACGAGAAGCTCGACAGGATCTCCTCGTTCGTCTTGAAGCTCATGTTGATCATCCAGTAGATGGGCAACAGGGCGAACAGGATGTAGAGCAGCAGGAAGATGCTGCGCTTGCGGAAACGCTTGTCTTCATTCATTTCGGTTCCTCCGCTTCCTGCGTCCCCACGCGCTGCATCCAGTTGTAGAGGATGAAGCACAGCAGCAGGATGATCAAAAAGTAGATCAGCGAAAACGCCGCCGCCGGCCCCAGGTCGAACTGGCCCACCGCCTTCTGGGTGAGGTACTGGCTCAGGAAGGTGGTGGCGTTGCCCGGCCCGCCGCCGGTCAGCACGAAGGGCTCGGTGTAGATCATGAAGCTGTCCATGAAGCGCAGCAGCACCGCGATCATGAGCACGCCGCGCATCTTGGGCAGCTGGATGTAGCGGAACACGGCAAGGCGGCTGGCGCCGTCGATGCGCGCGGCCTGGTAGTAGGCATCGGGAATCGAACGCAAGCCGGCATAGCACAGCAGCGCAACCAGCGGCGTCCAGTGCCAGACATCCATCACCAGCACCGTCACCCAGGCGTCGCCGGCGCTGCCGGTGTAGTTGTAGTCGACGCCCAGCTTGCGCAGCGCATAGCCCAGCAGCCCGATGTCGGCGCGGCCGTAGATCTGCCAGATGGTGCCCACCACGTTCCACGGGATCAGCAGCGACAGCGCGACGATCACCAGCACCGCCGAAGCCTTCCACCCCGTGGCGGGCATCGACAGCGCGAGGCAGATGCCCAGCGGAATCTCCACCAGCAGCACCGCCAGCGAGAACACCAGCTGCCGGCCCAGCGCCGCATGCAGCTCGTCGTCGCGCATCACCGACGCGAACCATTCGGTGCCGACGAACACGCGCCGCTCGGGCGAGATGATGTCCTGCACCGAATAGTTGACCACCGTCATCAGCGGCACGATGGCCGAGAAGGCCACGCACAGCAGCACCGGCAGGACCAGGAACCAGGCCTTTTGGTTGATGGGCTTCAGCTGTCCGTTCATGCAACGAGCTCCTCGTCCCGATAGAAGCAGGTGTGCGTATCCACCACCTTCAGCCACACAGGCTCACCCTTGCCCGGCACCGTCGCATCGGAATCCAGCCGCGCCTTGAGCGTGCTTTCCCCCACCTGCGCCGTCAGCATCTGGTGCGTGCCCACGTCCTGCAGCTGCGTCACGGTGGCCTGCAGCGCGCCGGGCGCGTTGGGTGCCGCGAGCGTTACGTATTCGGGCCGGATGCCGAGCTTGAGCGCGCCTTCGGGCAAGGTGCGCGTGGTGGTCAGCTGCATGCCGCCGACCTCCAGCGACCAGCCGCTGCTCTGCACCGGCAGGAAGTTCATGCCCGGCGACCCGATGAAATGCCCGACGAAGGTGTGGGCCGGCCGCTCGAACAGCGCGTCGGCGCTGCCCACCTGCACGGCCTTGCCGCGCGTCATCACCACCACTTCTTCGGCGAAGGTCAGGGCCTCCACCTGGTCGTGCGTGACGTAGATCAGCGTGAGCTTGAGTTCGCGGTGAATCTGCTTCAGCTTGCGCCGCAGCTGCCACTTGAGGTTGGGGTCGATCACCGTCAGCGGCTCGTCGAACAGCACCGCCGACACGTCGCTGCGCACCAGCCCGCGGCCCAGCGATATCTTCTGCTTGGCATCGGCCGCCAGGTTGGCCGCGCGCTGGTTGAGCTGGCCGCTCATGTCGAGCATCTCGGCGATCTCGCCCACGCGCTTTTTGATCTGCTCCGCCGGCAGCTTGCGGTTGCGCAAGGGGAAGGCCAGGTTCTCCGCCACGGTCATGGTGTCGTAGATCACCGGGAACTGGAACACCTGCGCGATGTTGCGTTCCTGCGGTGACGCATGCGTGACGTCGCGCCCATCGAAGCTCACGGTGCCCTGCGAAGGCACCAGCAGGCCCGAGATGATGTTGAGCATCGTCGTCTTGCCGCAGCCCGAAGGCCCGAGCAGAGCATAGGCACCGCCGTCGCGGAAGCTCATGGTCAGCGGCAGCAGCGCGTAGTCGCTCTCCTGCGTCGGGTTGGGGCGGTAGGCGTGGGCCAGGTCGAGATCGATGCGCGCCATGTCAAGCTCCCTTGCGCCGCCAGGCCGGCGCCACGGCCAGGCGCTCCGACGCATCGAACACGTAGGCCTGCGAAGCCGGAAAGTACAGCGTGATGGCCGTTCCCAGCTCGAAGCGGTGCACACCCGTCAGCTGCGCCACCAGCTCGCCCACCAGGGTCTCGACGTGCACGAAAGTGTCCGAGCCCGAGATCTCGGCCAGCTCCACCTTGCCGGGTATGGCGATGTCGCCTTCGCGCGCCGCCACGTCGAGCGCGCTGGCGCGCAATCCCACTGTCACCGCGCCGTCGATGCCGGCCGACAAAGTCAGCGGCACGAGCGGGCCGCCGGCGAGCTGCACGCCGCCAGACGCCACACGGCCGGCCAGCAGATTCATCGGCGGGTCGCTGAAAGCCCGCGCCACGCGCAACGATTGCGGCGCGTGGAAGACCTCGGCCGTGGGCCCGTACTGCAGCAGCTTGCCGGCATCCATCACCGCCGTGTAGCCACCCAGCAGCAGCGCCTCGCCGGGCTCGGTGGTGGCGTAGATGACGGTCGAATCGCCGGTGGCGAAGAGCTGCGTCAGCTCTTCGCGCAAGCCTTCTCGGAGCTTGTAGTCGAGATTGACCAGGGGCTCGTCGAGCAGCACCAGCGGCGCGTTCTTGGCGAGTGCCCGGGCCAGCGCCACCCGCTGCTGCTGGCCGCCGGACAGCTCGGCCGGGTAGCGGTCGAGAAACTGGCCGATGCTGAGCTTGTCGGCCAGCTCGCGCACGCGCGCCTCGATGTTCTTTTCGCCGCGCAGCTTGAGCGGCGAGCCGATGTTGTCGGCCACCTTCAGCGAGGGGTAGTTGATGAACTGCTGATACACCATCGCCACGTTGCGCTCGCGCACCGGCACGCCGGTGACGTTCTTGCCATCGACCAGCACCAGGCCCTCGGTGGGCGCGTCGAGCCCGGCCATCAGCCGCATCAGGCTGGTCTTGCCGGACTGGGTAGCGCCGAGCAGCACAGTCACCGCGCCGCGTTTCGGCGCGATGCTCTGCTCGTAGAGCCAGGTCTGCGCGCCCACCTTCTTGGTGATGCGCTCGAGGGTCAGTTGCATGCCACTCCTTCCCGTTGTCGTTCTTGTGTGCCGAGTGCCTGTTGCTGCATCCAGGCGTCGACGCCCTCGCGCTGCTGCGGCGTGAGATGCAGGCCCAGCTTCGAACGGCGCCAGAGCACGTCGTCGCCGGCGCAGGCCCATTCCTCGTCGCGCAGGTAGTGCAGCTCGCGCGCATACAGGCCGGGCGCGACCGCCTCGCCCATGTCCGCCATCGACTGCGCATCGCCGATCAGCGTCGAGATGCGGGCACCGTAAGCGCGGGCCAGCCGACGCGCCAGCGCGCCGTCCAGCCAGGGATGCCTGGCGCGCACGGCTTCGACGAAGCGCTCGAAATCCGCATCAGGCCGGCGCGCGGCGCCGATCCATTCCGACAGGTCGCCGCCCGGCAGGAAAGCGCCGTCGGTCCAGGCCGGGCGCGCCTCCCCCAGCATGCGGCCCACTTCGTCGGCCGCGTCTTCCGCCAGCTTGCGAAAGGTGGTGATCTTGCCGCCCCACACCGACAGCAGCGGCGCGGACGTGGTGTTCGACTCGAGCATGTAGTCGCGCGTCACGGCCGAGGGGTCGCCCGACGCATCGTCGAGCAGCGGGCGCACGCCCGAATAGGTCCACACCACGTCGGCAGGACGCACCGGCTTCTCGAAGTAGCGGCTGGCCTGCGTGCAGAGGTAGTCGATCTCTTCGTCGGCGATGCGCGCCGCGCCCGGGTCGTCGCCGCTCAGCTCCACGTCGGTGGTGCCGATCAGCGTGAAGTCGTGCTGGTACGGAATGGCGAAGATGATCCTCTTGTCCTGGTTCTGGAAGATATAGGCGTAGTCGTGTTCGAACAGGCGCGGCACCACGATGTGGCTGCCCTTGACCAGGCGCAGGTGCCGCGTCGCCAACGCCTCGCCCTTGGCCGCATGCGCCACGCCGCGCAGAAAGGCCTCGGCCCACGGCCCGGCTGCGTTCACCACCGCGCGGGCGCGCACCGTGCGCTGGCCGGCGGGGCCTTCGAGCACGGCGGTCCAGCCATCGGCCCCGCGCTGCGCGCTCACGCAGCGCGTGCGCGTCAGCACCTCGGCCCCCTTGGCCCGCGCGTCGAGCGCGTTGAGCGCCACGAGCCGTGCGTCGTCCACCCAGCCGTCGGAATAGACGAAGCCGCGCTTCCACTGCGGCTTGAGCGGCACGCCCGACGGATGCGCACGCAGGTCGACGCCGCGCGAGCCCGGCAGCACCTCGCGCCGGGCCAAGTGGTCGTAAAGGAACAGGCCGATGCGCACCATCCACGCCGGCCGCATCGACGGGTCGTGGGGCATGACGAAACGCAGCGGCCACATGATGTGCGGCGCGCTGCGCAAGAGCACCTCGCGCTCCTGCAGGGCCTTGCGCACGAGCGAGAACTCGTAGTACTCGAGGTAGCGCAGGCCGCCATGGATCAGCTTGGTGGAAGACGACGAGGTGTGGGCTGCGAGATCGTCCTTCTCGCACAGCAAAACCCGGAAGCCGCGCCCGGCCAGGTCGCGTGCGATGCCGCAGCCGTTGATGCCGCCGCCGACGATCAGCACGTCGACGTCGGTGGCTGCGGCGGAACCGGCAAGGGCCGCCGGCGTGGCGGAAAGGGTGTCTGGGAAGGCGCTCACGTTGCTGTGATTTATTTCACGGATATCGCCCAGGGCGTTTTCGCTTTTTTTCATTTTGGTTCCTTACGATGCGATTTTCCCTGGTGTTAACCCTCCCGTCTATTCGTTTTCTTTCGTTCTAAAGTCGGTCCCGCGTGAATTCGAATCCCCGCCAACTCAAGCTTCTGAACACCGTGCGAGCGCGCGGGTCGATCAGCGTCGAGCAGCTCGCCGACATGCTCGACGTGACCCTGCAGACGGTGCGTCGCGACGTGCAGCGCCTGGCCGACGAAGGCCTGCTGACGCGCTTTCACGGCGGCGTGCGGGTACCGAGCTCGACCGTGCAGAACATCGGCTACCAGCAGCGCGAAAGCCTGAACGCCGAAGGCAAGGCGCGCATCGCGCGCGCCGTGGCCGCGCAGGTGCCGAACGATTGCTCGTTGATCCTCAACATCGGCACCACCACCGAGGCGATCGCCAAGGCCTTGATGCATCACTCGGGCTTGAGGGTGATCACCAACAACCTCAACGTCGCGGCCATCCTGAGCGGCAACCCGAATTGCGAGGTGATCGTGGCCGGCGGCTCGGTGCGGCCGCGCGACCGGGCGATCGTGGGCGAGGCCACGGTCGACTTCATCCGCCAGTTCAAGGTCGACATCGCCGTGATCGGCGTGTCGGGCATCGAGGCCGACGGCACGCTGCGCGACTTCGACCTGCGCGAGGTGAAGGTGGCGCAGACCATCATCGCCCAGGCGCGCGAGGTGTGGCTGGCCGCCGACGCCAGCAAGTTCAACCGGCCCGCGATGGTGGAGCTGGCCAAGCTCTCGCAGATCGACTGCCTCTACACCGACGACGAACCGCCCGTGCCTTTTCCCGAACTGCTGGAACAGGCCCAGGTACGCTGCGAGATCGCACGCGAACATTGAGGACATCGTCATGACCTACCTGCTCGCCCTGGACCAGGGCACCTCCAGCTCCCGCAGCATCGTGTTCGACCGCGAGGGCCGCATCGTCGCGCTGGCCCAGAAGGAACTCACGCAGATCTATCCGCAGCCCGGCTGGGTGGAGCACGACCCGAACGAGATCTGGACCAGCCAATTGGCCACCGCACGCGAGGTACTCGTCAAGGCGCAGTTGACGGCCGCCGACATCCACGCCGTCGGCATCACCAACCAGCGCGAGACCACCGTGCTGTGGAACCGCAAGACCGGCCAGCCCGTGCACCACGCGATCGTCTGGCAAGACCGGCGCGCCGAGCCGCTTTGCGCGAAGCTGCGCGATGACGGCATGACGGGCCTGATCCAGCAGAAGACCGGCCTGGTCATCGACGCGTATTTCTCCGGTACCAAGCTGCGCTGGCTGCTCGACAACGTGCCCGGCGCGCGCGCCGCGGCCGAGCGCGGCGAGCTGGCCTTCGGCACGGTCGACAGCTGGCTCATCTGGCAGCTGACCGGCGGCAAGCAGCACGTGAGCGACGTCAGCAATGCGTCGCGCACCATGCTGTTCAACGTGCACACCCACCAGTGGGACGAAGAGCTGCTGAAGCTGCTGGACATCCCCGCCTCGCTGATGCCGGCCGTCAAGCCTTCGAGCGCGCACTTCGCCGACACCGACGCCGGGCTCTTCGATCGCCCGCTGCCCATCGGCGGCGTGGCCGGCGACCAGCAGAGTGCCCTCTTCGGCCAGGCCTGCTTCGATGCCGGCATGGCCAAGAACACCTACGGCACCGGCTGCTTCCTGCTGATGCACACGGGCGGCGCGTTCCAGCCTTCGCAGAACGGCCTGCTGGTCACTAGCGCCGCGCAGGCCGGCAACATGCCGCCGCAGTACGCGATGGAAGGCAGCGTGTTCGTCGGCGGCGCGGTCGTTCAGTGGCTGCGCGATGGCCTGAAGGCGATCCAGGGCAGCGCGCAAGTGCAGGCGCTGGCCGAGAGCGTGCCCGATGCCGGCGGCGTGATGATTGTGCCCGCCTTCACCGGCCTCGGCGCGCCTTACTGGGACGCCGATGCCCGCGGCACCATCACCGGCCTGACGCGCGGCACCACGGTCGCCCACATCGCCCGCGCCGCGTTGGAAAGCATCGCCTACCAGAGTGCCGCTCTGCTGCAGGCCATGAGCCGCGACGCGGTGGCGGCCGGCGGCACGCCGGTGGCCGAACTGCGCGTCGACGGCGGCGCTGCCGTCAACGACCTGCTGATGCAGTTCCAGGCCGACTTGCTGGGCATTCCGGTGGTGCGGCCCGAAGTCATCGAGACCACGGCCCTGGGCGCCGCCTACCTCGCGGGACTGTCGACGGGCGTCTACCGCGACGTGGGCGAGCTGTCGAAGCAGTGGCGGGTGGAGCGCCGCTTCATGCCGACGCTGAGCCGGGCGAAGGCGGAAGAGAAGATGGCGCTGTGGGAACTGGCCGTGAGGCGGGCGACGCTAATCTGACGAGCCGGCAGAGAACGCCGCTGCCGGACTCGCTCATCCGCCCCGGGTGCAAGCATCTTGGCTCGCAGGTGGACCGATGCGATTCGCGCCTCAGTGCCCGCTCGCGTCTCAGTGCCAGTTCGCGGCGATCACTACCTTCAGCTTGCTCTGGTAGTCCGGCGGCAGCGTGGTCTGCCCGGCCGCGGGCGGCGCGAAGCCCGCCATGGCGTCGACCAGTGCCTGCACCTGGCTGTCGAGCGTGGTCGCGCCGTTGCTGGTCTTGAACGACTCGACATGGTGCTGCTGGCCCAGGTACCAGTTGTTCACCGTGAGCTTGTCGTCGGTGCCGATGATGCTCACTTCGAGGTTGTTGCCGGCCTTGCGGAACCAGAGCTGGTCTGCGCGAACGTCGCTGCCGAAGGCCACCACGTCGGCATTGCCCACGCTCGCATCGGCGTCGGTGATGGTGTCGCGCTGGCTGCCGCGGCCGAAGACGTAGATGTCGTTGCCCGATCCACCATTGAGCGTGTCGTTGCCCACGCCGCCATCGAGCGTGTCGTTTCCAGCCCCGCCTTCTAGCACGTCGTTGCCGGCACCGCCCGCCAGCACGTTCGCCATGGCGTCGCCGGTCAAGGTGTCGTTGAACTTGCTGCCGGTGAGGTTCTCGATGTTGCGCAGCGTGTCGGTGCCGCTGCCGCCGGTGGCCTGCGCTGCGCCCGTGGCCAGGCTGACCTTCACCGCCGAGCCGGCCAGTTCGTAGACCGCGGTGTCGTTGCCGCCCAGGCCGTCGAGCACGTTGTTGCCTGGCCCCGCGTGCAGCGCGTTGTCGAGCGCGTTCCCGGTGCCGTTGATGGCGCCGGTGCCGATCAACACGAGCGTCTCGACGTTGGCCGCCAGCGTGTGGCTGACGGCGCTGCGCACGGTGTCGTTGCCTTCGCCGGCTTGTTCGACGATGGTGTCGGTTACGTTGTCGACGGTGTAGGTGTCGTTCCCGGCGCCACCGGCCATCTGGTCGGCGCCGGCAAGTCCATCCAGGGATTCATCGCCATCGGTGCCGATCAAGACGTCCTGGCCAGCCGTGCCCGTGATGACGCCGGCCGCGCCGACGGTCCGGACCGTCATCGGCGAAGCCTTGGCGAAACCCAGTTCGTCGGTCGCAGTCACCCACACCGTAAGGTCGCCCCACACGGCATCGTGCAAGACGCCCGACAACTGGCCGGTCTTGGCATCGATCGTCAGTCCCTTCGGCGGCCTTTCGAGCGAATAGGTCAGCGCCCCGCTTTTGCTGCCCGCCGTGAAGAGGCCTTTCGGAAGGTCCATGCGAATTTGATTGCCCAGCCTCGCCGTCAGCGTCGGCAGCTGCGCCCCGGTGCCAGTCAGCGTCGTGCCGGTCATGCGGGCGGCCAAATGGGCCTGGTTCCAGACGGTGCCATCGGCGAACTCCACGCGTGCGATGTACTGAAGATCGCTGACGAAGAGCTGATCCGTGGCGCTCAACCAAAACGCCGGAGAGCCTCTCGGGGTATCTCGCAATCCGACCACATCACTCGGAGCCACGTCGCTGTTGAAGCGGATGACGTTGCCGGTGCCTGTGCCTTTCGAGTACTCCAAGATCCGGTCGACGCCGTACCCGCGACCGAACACGTACACGTCGTCCCCGGTGCTGCCCCGCAGTTCGTCGTTACCTCGCCCGCCGTCGAGGACGTCGACTTCAGTCAAGGTGTACGGGCTGCCCGTTCGGTAGGTATTCGTCGCCACGCCGTTGAGCACGTCGTCTCCGTCACCGCCTTCGAGTACGTCGCTGCCTGCACCGCCCATCAGATAGTCGTTGCCGTCGCCGCCCTGCAGCAGGTCGTTGCCGTCCCAGCCATCGAGCGTATCGTTGCCGCTTCCGCCGTGAAGATGGTCTTTGCCACCGTATCCGAAGATGACATCGTCTCCGCCCAGGCCGAAAAGAACGTCGCTGTAGTCGGAGCCATGCATCCTGTCGGTGCCCCACTCGTCGATCTCCAAGTCGTACATGTCGGGCCAGACCAACTGCGGCAGATTCAGCATGGCGTGGATATCGGACCGGCGCCAGACGGTGCCATCTGCAAATTCGATCGGCAGGTCGGCCAGGTCGGGCCGCGAAAAGTAACTGCTTAGGCCGAGTGTCGAACCGTCGGCAGCCCGCAGCACGAGCGCGGAATTCTTGTAGCTCACGCTGAGGTCCCGCGGGCGGTAGCCGCCCAGCACGAGCCGGTCTGCACCCAGGCCGAAGTCGTGGATGCTCTCGTTGCCCTCGATGCGTTCCACGTAGAAGGTGTCGTTGCCGCTATTGCCGTACATCTCGTCCGAGCCCGCGCCGCCATCGATGAAGTCGTCGCCTTCGCCGCCTGTGAGTTCGTCGTTTCCGCTGCCGCCGAGCAGGGTGTCAGCGCCTTTGCCGCCCTCCAGTGTGTCGTTCCCGTCGCCGCCTTCGAGTCGGTCGTCGCCCGTGGCCGTGCTGGCGTAGTGCAACTCGTCGCCGATGAGCCAATCGTCGCCCGCGCCACCTTCGAGGATGTCGTCGCCGCCATTGCCCACCAGCGTGTCTTTGCCGCCCAGGCCCACCAGCGTTTCGTCGCCTGCGCCCCCCGTCAACCGATCGTCGCCGTTCGTCCCTTGGATCGTCGACGAGGCGATGACGATATCGAACACGTACGACCCGCTCGCACCGTCCGAATCGCGTGCCGAGACCTTGACGCTCAAAGTGCCTGCCGTGCCCGGCTTGCCGCTGAAGGTCCGGGTCGCGGCGTCGAAGTGCAGCCACGACGGCAGGTCGCTGCCATCGGCCATCGTCGCAGCGTAGGCCAGCGAACCGGCCGAGTCGAAATCCGCGAAAGCGTCGGTCGGCACGCTATAGCTGAAGCTCGTGTTCTGTCTTGCGGATTGGTCTTGCAGGGGCCTCGCCACCACCGGTGCCTGGTTGGCCGCCTGCACGCTCAGGTTCACCGTGGTGGAAACGCTGGCGCCATAGGTGTCGTGACCCCACAGCCGCAGCCGCAGGGTTCCGACGCTGTCGGCATCCGGGGTGCCGCTGAACCGGCGCGTCGCGGTGTCGAAGGTCAGCCACGCGGGCGCATTCAGGCCCTCGAGCGTCTCGATGCTGTAAGTGATCGCGTCCCATGCGTCGCTGTCGACGATGGTGTCGGCGGCCACGGTGTAGCTGAAGGCCGTGCCGACCCGCGCCTGCAAGGTGGGCACGGTTTTCGTCGCCGTCGGTGCGTGGTTGGCGACGCTGCGCTCTGCCACGCTTTCCAGCATCGCCTGGTCCCAGGCGGTGCCATCGGCGAACTCGACGCGGTCGATCTTGTGGTCCAACATCACCGCACCACCGGCGCCGCCCGAATCATGGTGCCCGAGAACCCCGATCTGGTCGGACGTGCCCTTGATATGGAACACGATGTCGTCGCCGAAGCGGTAGCCGACCACGTCGGACGCCTGGATGCCCGCGCCGAAACGCAGGGTGTCGCCGACGCCGCGTTCGTCCGGCGCACTGGCCTTCTCGACCACATCGAAGTTGTCGATCCAGTCCCTGCCGTCGCCCCGGTTGAACACGTAGACGTCGTCGCCCCGCCCGCCCGACAGCCAGTCGTCGCCCGCACCACCCTCCAAGACGTTGTTGCCCGCGTTGCCGACGATGCTGTTGTTCAGCGCATTGCCGGTGGCGTCGATCGACGCCGTGCCCGTCAACGTCAAGTTGTCGAGATGGGCGCCCAAGGTGTAGCTGAACGCCGACGCGACGCCGTCGATGCTGGCAGGCGCGTCGCCACTCGGCGCTTCTTCGTCGATCACGTCGCCCTCGTTGTCGACCACGTAGACGTCGTCGCCGGCACCGCCCTGCATGTAGTCGGCACCCTCGCCGCCATCGAGGTAGTCGTTGCCCTCGCCTCCAAGCAGCACGTCGTTGCCGCCCATGCCTTCGAGACGATCGTCGCCCGCGCCGCCGTCGAGGTAGTCGGCGCCGTGGAACTCGGTGGCGACTTTTTCCGGGTCGTCGTCACCGCGCAAGGTGTCGTTGCCGGCGCCGCCATGCAGCGTGTCGTCCTTTCCGCCGCCGACCAGGTAGTCCGCGCCTTCGCCGCCATCGAGTTCATCGTTGCCATGGAATTCGCCCGGCAGCGCCAGGTCGTCCTGGTCGCCCCACAGGGCATCGTTGCCTGCCCCGCCGCGCAGAACGTCGTCCTTGCCTCCGCCGAACAACCTGTCGTTGCCGTCTCCGCCGTTGAGCGCGTCATCGCCCCAGGCCAAAAGATGGTGCGCAGGTGCAGCGACGTTGCGGGCATCGGTATCGCCAACCAGTTCGTCGTCGCCTGCGCCACCGTCCAGCGAATCGCCTCCGCCGCCGCCCTCCAGATAGTCGTTGCCCGCTTCTCCATACAGCAGGTCGTTGCCGTGATAGACCAGCGGCAGATAGGCCTTGCCGCCGGTGTTGCCGACGTCGTCGCCGCGGATCGTGTCGTCGCCCGCACCGCCGAAGAGGGCGTCGTCCTTGCCGCCACCATCGAGCACGTCGTCGCCTGCACCGCCGTCGATGAAATCGGCGCCGTGATAGCGACCGTCGACCGAGTTCATGTAGCCGGGCTCGTCGACCCCGTCACCCTGGAGGCGGTCCTTTCCGTCACCACCTTCGAGCACGTCGTTGCCGCCCATCCCGTCGATCATGTCGTCACCCTGGCCACCCTGGACGTAGTCGGACCCGCCGCCGGCGACGACCCGATCATCCCCGGCGCCGCCGTCCACGAAATCTCCGTCGGTGCCGCTCGGTGCAGCGCTTCCGTACCAGACGGCGACTTTGTCTCCGTCGGCTTCCGGTTCGTAATAGACCCCCCAGCGTGCGCCTTGGGTCTTGATCTCCCTCCCCTGCGGAGCCAGCCAGACGTCCCGCGGCGTCCAGCGCCCAAACACACTCAGGTTGGCGCTGCTGTTGATGTAGTCGTCGCCGTCGCCGCCGAAGATGACGTCTTCGCCCTCCCCGCCGCCGATCAGGTCGTCGGCCGCGCCGCCTTCGATGTGGTCGTCGCCTTCGCGACCGTCCAGCGCATCGTTGCCCGCCAGGCCGCTGATGCGGTCCCGGCCCGCCGTGCCGCGGATCGAATCGCTGAAGCCTTCTTCGACCACGCCGCCGATCAGCGTGCCGTCGGCGGCCCATTCGGTGGCGCTCCACTTGTAGACGTCGAAAGCGTTGGAATCAGGGCCAATGTGCTCGTCGATCTCGATGCCGGTACGCGGCGCGCGCTGATCGCCGATGAACACGCGGACCGGCTCGCCGCCTTGCTGTTCATCCTGCATGGCGAGCCCCAGGTCGCCCTCGCGCCACTTGCGGACCATGATGGTGCCCGGCCGCGCATCGGCCTGGATGACGAGCATGGGCGCGGCGTCGTCGCCTGCCAGCGTGTACAGCACGCGCTGCTCGTCATTGCGCCACACGCCCTCTGCGATCTTGCGGCCGCCCTGCAGCACCGTGCCGTCGACTTCGATCGCACCGGCGCCGTCCGCGTCGATCACGGTGTCGGCACCCCAGCTGCCCACGAAGCGGTAGGTGTCGCTGCCGGTGCCACCCAGCAGGGTGTCGTTGCCTTCGCCGCCGTCGAGGCTGTCGTTGCCGGAGTCGCCCTGCAGGTGGTCGCTGCCCTGGCCGCCGGTGAGGGTGTCGGCGCCGGCGCCGCCGTACAAGCGATCGTTGTGCGACCCGCCGGTCAGGTCTGCATCGTCCGCGTCGTCGCCGAAACGCACGTAGGTCGCATCGGCCAGGCCGGCGCGGTGGATTGTGAAGTCGACGTAGCGATCCTCCCAGATGATGTCCTTGTCATTGCCGATCGCGCTGTCGTAGCTCGCGTTGTCGATGCCGAACTTCTTCTTTAGCTCCACGAGCGCCGCGCGGTCTTGAAGCCATTGATCGGTGATGCGCAACTCGTCGGCCCTGGCGCCGTCTGCCAAGGCCGTCTTGTCGGCCTGCCAGTCGGCGTAGAGCGCGCCCCATGCGTCGCCTACGAGCGCTTCCAGCGCGCCAGGCTTGCCGCTCGACAGCACGAAGGGGCTCAGGCTGTACAGGGCCGCGAAGGCAGCGAAGTCGGTGTGCGCACGGGATGCCAATTCGCTGCCGCTGGTGGCCTCGAGTGCCAGCGCCAGGTCCCCGGCAACGGCGCTCTTGTAGAACTCGCTGCGTCGTATCCGATCGAGCACGTTGTAGAACGCGTCACGACCGGTAAAACCTTGCTCGTCTTCCACGCGATGCCAAGTGTTGCCTTCCGCCGAGCCCTTGAGTCGCGGGCCCGCCAGCGGCCCGAGCGCGAGATCGGCCAGCGCGTTGAGCACGTTCTCCAGCACGTCGCCTTCGGACTTGCCCTGGCCGGTACCGACCACGGCATCGCCATCGACCCTCTTCAGGTTGGAGGCACTGCGCAGGATGTCGTCGAGCAGTTTGTCGGCCGTCTCGCCGGTTCGCTTCTCGGCCGGCAGCATCTGCAGCAGCGTGTTCTGCAGGTTGAGCGAATCGACGATCAGCACAAGGCTATGGGTATCGCCGAAGTCCTTGGTGGCGTAGCCGTCGATGAGCAGCTTGACGTTGAATTGCGCGAACGACACAGCCAAAGTGTGCTTAAGCGTCTCCGATAGCGCTTCAATGGCCACGCCGCCTCGGTACAGCGGTTGGTCCTCGATGAAGACGCGCACGTCCGTGCCTATGTGCCATTGCGAGTTGGACACGGCCGATGGGTTGGTCGCACCGACCACGTCGAACTGGTTCTCTGGGTTCGTACTGAGATAGGCCTTTTTCCCGTAGGTCAGCGCAAGACCCCTGAGGAGGCTGGCGGCATCGCTGTGCTGACCAACTTCGAGCAGCGCCATCTGATAGCCGAGGTTCGCCTGCTCGATCTGGCCCCTCGCAACGTGAACGGGTGACTTGCCGTCACCGCTGCCTATCCCGATCAAGCGACGGACCTCGCCGCAGATGACGTCGACGCGACCAATGGCGTCGATGACCATCTGCGCTTGCTTGCGCGTCTTCGCATCCACGAGCGCCCCGCTGTCGGGTGGTGGATTGACCAATGCCCTGAGCGCAGCCCAATCGCTGATGCTGACGGGCTGACCAGCGGCCAACGCGGCCTCGGCACGGCCATAGATCTGCGTCAGGAATTCATCGGTGAAGACCGGGCCGCGCGCACATGCGGCAGTGAACTGCTCCACGAGCGCCTTGAGTCCGATGCTCTGGTCGAAGCCGCCGACGCCTGCGCCGTTGAAGGTGACGACTTGCCTGACGTTGGCTTGGTCCGCTTGGGGCGCTGTCGGACCATGCAGCAAGTTGAAGACCGTGGCCAAGTGGCCGCCGAGGCTGTAGCCGGTGACAGCGAAGCCTTGTTCCTTGGACACAAGCCCACGGTCCTTGAGGCTCTGGTACCACGCTTCCATGTCGCGTATCTGGCCCCAGGCGTAGCCGGTGGCGGCGATTTCCAGGGTGTTGGTGGCTTGGTTGTCGCGGGCAGCGTCGTCTATGAACTCGGTGCTGCGGAAGGACATGACGACTTCGCCGGCTTTGGCGCCGGTTGAGGGGTCGTCCTTGACGCACTTGAAAAGCGTGCCGCTGAAGCCTGTGGAGGTGTTGGCTTGCTGGTCTAAAGCAACCCAATGCTTTGCAAACTGGATGGCTTGAACTTCGGTGAACCGACTGGCGTGGTTATTCCCATCGATAAGAGCTTCTGTAAGTTCACGTCCCTCGGCGCTAAGGCTGCCGGTATCCGGATTTTTTATGAACGCCTCTGCTGCCATTTGCAGATCCGCGTATTTGAGGTAATCGGCGATAGTTGGGTTGCTCGTCATTCTGTTTTCCCTGAGTCAATTACTTCGATAGTGGTTTGAGAACTTTCTCGACGAATCGCGCAGCTTGGTAGCTCGTGGAGGCAGAAGCTGGTCCAGCAAGACGATTCGGATTTCTTTTGAATGTGGGACAGGCAGTCTCGAAGGCCCACAGCCAAGGCGAACGCCCTCCAGAGCTGCTTCCCTGGGCCCAATCCATCATGTATCCAACTCGTTCAGCGATGACGTCGCCCGTCTGAAGATCGATGACCTTAAGCGAGCTGCCTGCGATCCAATACTCTCGTTCTTCTCGCGTAGAAATGTCGTCGTAGGTTACTCCGTAGCGTGGCGCAGGGCCTCGCGCAACAACTTTGTCTAGAACGAAGCGCGTGTATCCCTTTAGGTATGACTTGTCCTTTTCCCACGGCTCCTCAATACGCCCCGTGTATCTATATCGCTGCCCATCTTCAATGTCGACAGCCTCAGCGTAGCCAAAGCCAGCCGGAGACGGCTCAGATCCTGGAAGTGGGGTGCCCTTGTGGCCTTCCTTGTAGCTACCGCGAACAAATGTTTGTATGTACCCAAGACCCCCCAAGTCTTTTCCATATGGATCGTCGAGCTTGAACTGCTCACCGTAGTTGCGCGACGTCGGCCTGACCTTCATCACGTACACGCCCTCTACGTTTGCCACCGCTCTATGAATCTTTTCACCCGCGGTCTTGCAACGCTCGAAAAACATGGCTTGTGCCTTGATCTGACGTTCGCTTAAGCGGGCGGAATCCGGGTTGTGGGCACATGCACTTACGACCAGACTCAAGCCCAGCACGACTCCGAGCACTCGCCGCCGCGTGATGAACTCAGTCATCGAGCTTGATCCCATATACCGCCCAGTCGCTGGGGCTGACGGGCTGGCCAGCCGCTAATGCGGCCTCGACACGGCCATAGATCTCCGACAGCTTGAGTCTCGGTAAATTGGCTGGAGTGAAAATTGCCATCGACCAGCGCCTGTTTCAGATCCGCCTTGGCGTCCTCTTTTCGCTCGTTGACGAGGAACGCCTCTGCAGCCATCTGCAGATCTGCGTACTTGAGGTATTCGGCTACATGTAGTTCTGTGCTCACTGCCAACGTTCCAGTTTCTAGTTGATTGATGGTTCCAAGACCTTCTCGACAAAGTAGAGCGTCTGCCCGGGCTGCGCCGAGCCACCTCGATTGATGGGGCGCTGTGGATTTCTCTGAAAGCCTGGACACGCCGTATCGGCCGCAAATAACCACGGCGCCCTTCCACCGGCCCGACTACCCTGCGCCCAATCCATCATGTAGCCGACCCGCTCTCCCATGACTTCATTCGTCTGAAGGTCAATCACTCTTAGCGAACTCCCGGCAATCCAGTACTGACGTTCTTCGTGAGTAGAAATATCCTCGTAAGTCACGGCGTATCGAGGAGCCGGCCCAGGCGAGACAACCTTGTCCAATACAAAGCGGGTATAGCCCTCGAGAAAGGCCTTGTTCGATTGCCATGGTTCTTCGGTTCGGCCTGTGTATCTGTACCGCCGTCCATCGTGAACATCGGCTGCTTCAACATACCGATAGCCCATTTGCGGAGGATCGCCGGCAACGGGTCTGGCTTGACTCTGGTGATAGAAGCCGCGAAGAAAGTTGAGGATGTACATGTCGCCAGTGGAATCGTGGCCGTATGGATCATCCAGTCGGAACTGATCGCCATGATTGGTCCTGGATCGGATCTTCAGCAGGTACACGCCCTCAACGTTCTTTACTGTCCTGTAAATCTTCTCCCCCGCCGTCTTGCAACGCTCCGCAAACATCGCCTGGGCCTTGATCTGCCGTTCGGTCAAGCGAGCAGCGCCGCCGGCACCACTGCCGCAAGCACTAACGACAAAACCCAAGCCCAACAAAGCGGCGAGCAATGCGCGCCGCACAATGCGCGTTTTCATGTGGTCAGCCTTCATCGACTACAGCCCATACACAACACAAGCCGCCGCGAAGCTCAGCAGGATCAGCAGAACCACCACGAACACGCTCCACGCGGACGCGATCGATCTCAGGCTCGTAAAGGACGGCTCGTCCGTCGGCTCGGCGGTGTCCGCATCGCGGGCTGGCGAGCGCGGGCCGAGGACCATGGGTTGGGTGTCTTGGTCGTACATGGTTGGTCGTCGTTGGGTGTGGCGTCATAAGTGGCGATGAGCCGGTGCCGGCGAGGCGTTGCCTCACGGGCTTCTCTGGTTGCTGGTTGTTTTTCTGTCTCGACACAGACCGGGCAGCTGCCCGGCCCACACCGTCGATCGCGATCGACGCGCGTCGAAAGGCGCCCGCATGATCGTCAAGCACTACGCACTCGGTGAGTGCTTCGCGACAATTGATCAGAAAGACGCGTTGCGTCGCGTGTAGCCCCGTGCTTCACCGCTCGCGCATGCTCTCGCTCGCCGCCCGCTGCACCGGGCTCAGGAGGTACTCGATCAAGCGCCTGCGGCCCGTCTTGATCTCGGCGGTCAGGTTCATGCCGGGCCCCAGCTTCACGGCCCTGCCGTCGATGCTGATGTGGCTGCGCTCGAGCGCCAGCGTCACCGGAAAGATGGCGCCGCGCTTCTCGTCGTTGACGGCATCAGCGGTGACCGTGCGAACGGTCGCGCCCACCGTGCCGTAGCGGGTGAAGGGAAAGGTCTCTAGCTTGATCTCGGCGCGCTGCGCGGCATGGACGAAGCCGATGTCCTTGTTGTCGAGCGTGACCTCGGCGATGACCTGCGCGCCCTCGGGAACGATCACCATGATTGGCTGCGCCTCGGTGACGACGCCGCCCTCGGTGTGCACGGCGAGTTGCTGCACGGTGCCGGCGACCGGCGCCTTCAGGCTGGTCAGGCGTTCGCGCTGGGCGGCCTTGGCCAGTTCCTGCACGCCCTGCTGACGGCGCAGGTCGGCCGCCGCCTCGCGCTCGCTCAAGCGGCGGCGCGTCTCGGCCACGAAGGCGGTGCGGGCGTTCTCGCTTTCTTTCAAGGAGGCGACTGCCTCGGTCATGCGGGCGCGCTGGGTGGCGAGGTCGCGCTCCAGTTCGATGCGTTCGCGCATGCGGTCTTGATTGGCGTGGCTCGAGATGAAGCCCTGCTCCGCCAAGCGCCTGAAGTCGGCTTCGCGCTGACGTGCCAAGGGCAGCGTGGCTTCGAGCTTGGCGACCATCTCTCGCACGGTGGCGATCTCGGCATGGCGCCGCTGCACTTCGGTGCCGGCCCGCTCCAGCTTGGCGGTGATGTCGCTCCACTCGTCGGCCAATTGCGTGCGCGCGGCGCGCGCGTCCGATTCGGTCCAGCCGTCCGGAAGGCCTGTGGCAGTGCCGCCAGCAAGCTCGGCTTGCTGCTTGGGCCGGTTCAGTGTCGCCAGCAATGCGCGCGAGCGCATCGCCTCGGACTGGGCCGCCTTCAATTGCTCGTCGATGCTGGTCCGGTCCGCGCTGGCGCCGGTCGGGTCCAGTTCGACCAGCACCTGACCGGCCTCGACTCGGTCGCCATCCCTGACCAGCACACGCCGCACCACGCTGCGCTCCAATGGCTGCACGAGCTTCGTACGCTCGCTCACCACGATGCGGCCCGGCGCCACGGCGACGATGTCGACCTGGCCGACGATCGACCAGGCGAGCGCGATGACGAACAGCGCCACCACGGCCCAGGCCAGTCGACGCGGCGCGGGATGCACGGGCGTCTCCTGCAGGCTCAAGGCGGCCGGCTGAAAGGCCAGCTCGTCGGTCAGGCGCGCCGGCCCTGCAAGCTCGTGCCGGGCCTTCCATGCGGCGCGGAAGACGTTGCGATAGCGGGCGAGCAGATCGCGCAAGACATGGACATGCACGGTGTGCCGGTTCCCGCTCATGGCCTGGCCTCCTCGATCGACTGGCCGCCCGCCTGCATCGACCAGAGCCGAGCGTAGAGGCCCCGCGGCCTGGCGAGCAGCGCCTCGTGCGTGCCGGCCTCCACGATGCGGCCCTTGTCCATCACGACGATTCGATCAGCATGGCGTACCGCGCTCAGCCGGTGGGCGATGATGAAGACGGTGCGCCCCTGGCAGATCTGCGCCATGTTGCGCTGGACGATGGCCTCGCTCTCGTAGTCGAGCGCGCTGGTCGCCTCGTCGAAGATCAGAATGCGCGGCCGCGTGAAGAGCGCGCGGGCGATGGCGATGCGCTGGCGCTGCCCGCCGCTGAGCGACGCGCCCTGCTCGCCCACGACGGTGTCGTAGCCCTCCGGCAGCTCGCTGATGAACTGGTGCGCGCCGGCCAGCCGGGCCGCCTGCATCACGGCTTCGAACGGCGCGGCGGGTTCGGCGATGGCGATGTTCTCGCGCACGCTGCGGTTGAAGAGCACGTTATCCTGCAGCACCACGCCGACCTGCCGCCGGAGCTGGCCCGCGTCGATCAGGCTGATGTCGATGCCGTCGACCAGCAGGCGACCCTGGCCGGGCGCATAGAGCCGCTGCACGAGCTTGGTGAGCGTGCTCTTTCCCGAGCCCGAGCGCCCGACGATGCCTATGACCTCGCCGGGCCGCACGTCCAGGCTCACGCCGTCGAGCACCGGCGGCGCTTCGGGGCGATAACGAAAGCTCACCTGATCGAGCGTGACGCGGCCCTCGACCGCAGGCAGCGACACGGCGGCGCCGGGCGCGACCTCGGCTCGCGCGTCGAGGATGTCGCCGAGCCGCGCCATCGAGATGCCGGTCTGCTGAAAGTCGGTCCAGAGCTGCGCCATGCGCATGATGGGCTGGGCCACGCGCTGCGCGAACATGGTGAAGGCGACGAACTGGCCGACGCTGAGCTGGTTGTCCATGACCAGATGGGCGCCCCACCAGAGCGTGGCGGCATTGACCAGCTTGCCGATGAGGCCGATGCCTTCGTGGGCCCAGCTCGCGAGGTTCTGGGTCTTGAAGCTGGCCGACACGTAGGCCGCGAGCTGGTCGTCCCAGCGGCGGCTGAAGGCGGGTTCGAGCGCGGTGGCCTTGACGGTCTGGATGGCGCTGACGGTCTCGACCAGCAACGCCTGGTTCTCCGCGCCGCGCGCGAACTTCTGGTCGAGCCGACGGCGCAGCGCGGGCACCACCGCGAGGCTCAAGCCCAGGTACAGCGGCAAGCTCGCCAGCACGATCAGCGTCAGCGACACGCTGTAGGCCAGCATCACGGCGATGAAGATCGCCGAGAACAGCACGTCGAGCAGCGCGGTCAGCGCATTGCCGGTGAGAAAGCTGCGGATGTTCTCGAGCTCCCGCACGCGCGCGACCGAATCGCCGATCCTCCGCGCCTGGAAGTAGGCCAGCGGCAGCCGCACCAGGTGGCGAAACAATCGCGCGCCGAGCTCGACGTCGATGCGGCTCGTGGTGTGGCTGAGGATGTAGCCTCTCAGCCCGTTGAGCAGGCTCTCGAACACGACGACGACGAGCAGGCCGATGACGATCACGTCGAGCGTGGTGAGGCCGCGGTGCACCAGCACCTTGTCCATTACCACCTGAAAGAACAGCGGGCTGACCAGCGCGACGAGCTGCAGCATGAAGGAGATGGCGAGCACTTCGCCGAGCAGGCGGCGGTACTTGACCAGGCTGGGCACGAACCAGGAGAAATCGAACTTCGCGAGTTCTGCCGCGAGGCTGGCACGGCTGGCGACGAGGATCAGCTCGCCGGTCCACTCGCGTGCGAACTGCGCCAGCGGTCGGCTGAAGGGACGCGGGCGCGACTCGCACGGGTCGTGCAGCAGCACGCGCTCCGCATCGCAGCGGGCCAGCACGACCCAGCGCCGCCTTCCGTCTCCGTCGCGCGTTTGCACGAGCGCGGGCAAGGGGGTCGTCTTCAAGCGCTCGATCGACGACCGCGACCGCTTCGCCTTCAAGCCCAATTGCTTGGCTGCGCGCAGGGGCAAGTCATCGGCAGCGGGTTCGCTCGGGCTGTGTCCGAGCTGATGCGCCAGCGTGGCCGGCTCGGCAGCCACGCCGTGGAGGCGTGCCACGAAGCACACAGAGGCCAGTGCAACGACCGCAGTCTCGGCCGAATCGTTCGGGCTCGCTTTTTCGAAGGACGCGACGGACGCGCCTTTTCCTTGTGCTTTTTGCACTCCCTGCATCTCGATCTTCCGGGGTTGTTTGGCGCGGGAAGATAGCCAGAGAGGCGTGCCGTCAGGGCGGCCGGCGAGCTTTGATCAGAATCTCGTCAGCCCCGAGTCGGCAGTTTGCGAGCGCCAGGCGGATGGCACGCGCGATGGCGTGCGCCGCCTTTACTGCGCAGGCACCAGGAAGTCCTGGCTGATGCGCCAGCCCAGCTCGTTCACCCGGTCGAGGAACTGCGTCAAGTACGCGTGCAGGCCGGTGGCCAGGATCTCGTCGACGCGCGCGTACTGCAGGTCGGCCAGCAGCTTGCCGGCGCGCCGCTGCGTCTCGGCGCTCTGGTCGTTCTGCACCTTCGCGAGGTCGTTGACCACCTCGATCAGGCTGGCATGCAGCGAACGCGGCATGTCCGGCCGCAGGATCAGCAGCTCGGCCACGCGCTCGGGCTTGATGACGTCGCGGTACACCTTGCGGTAGACCTCGAAGGCCGAGACGCTCCGCAAGATGGCGCTCCAGTGATAGAAGTCGTACTCCTGGTCTTCTTCCGTCGCGGCGCCGAAGAACTCGCTGTTGAGCGCATGGAACTTCACGTCGACCAGCCGCGCCGTGTTGTCGGCACGCTCGATGAAGGTGCCCAGCCGCGAGAAGTAGAACGCCTCGTCCTGCAGCATGGTGCCCACGGTCACGCCGCGCGACAGGTGCGACCGGAACTTGACCCACTCGAAGAACTGGCCCGGGTCGCGCTCGAAGTCGCCGGCACGCAGCATGCGGTTGACCTCGAGCCATGTGGTGTTCTGCGTTTCCCACGACTCGGTGGTCAGCGCACCGCGCACGGCACGCGCGTTCTCTCGCGCGGCCCGCAGGCACGACAGGATGGACGACGAGTTGGACTCGTCCTTGACCATGAACTCCATCACCCGGTCGGGTGTGATCTGGTCGTACTTCTTGTTGAAGGCCGGCAGCAGTTCGCTGATGGACAGCAGGCCCTGCCAGCCGTACTTGGCGACTTCGGCCGACTGCGGCAGCAACGACGTCTGGTAGTTGACGTCGAGCATGCGGGCGGTGTTTTCGGCCCGCTCGGTGTAGCGGGACATCCAGTAGAGATGATCGGCGGTGCGCGACAGCATGGTGTTCGTTCCTCCTCGGGGATCAGCTCGTTTGCTTCTGGGTCTGGCCCTGCGTCTGGGTCTGGCCCTGGCCGGCCTCGTCGCTGCGCGGCTTGCCCCAGCGGTCGGCTTCGAGGATCCAGGTGTCCTTGGTGCCGCCGCCCTGCGAGGAGTTGACCACCAGCGAGCCTTCTTTGAGCGCCACCCGCGTGAGGCCGCCCGGCACCATCTGCACTTCCTTGCCCGACAGCACGAAGGGCCGCAGGTCGATGTGGCGCGGCGCGATGCCCGATTCGACGAAGGTCGGCGAACTCGACAAACTGAGCGTCGGCTGGGCGATGTAGCCGTCGGGCTTGGCGATCACGGCCTTCTTGAAGTCCTCGATCTCGGCCTGCGTGGCGGCCGGGCCGATCAGCATGCCGTAGCCGCCGGCGCCGTGCACTTCCTTGACCACCAGGTCCTTCATGTGGGCCAGGGTGTAGTCCAGGTCTTCCTTGTTGCGGCACATCCAGGTCGGCACATTCTTGAGGATGGGCTTCTCGCCGAGGTAGAACTCGATCATCTTCGGCACGTAGGGATAGATCGACTTGTCGTCGGCCACGCCGGTGCCCACGGCATTGCAGATGACGACGTTGCCCTCGCGGTAGGCGCGCATCAGGCCGGCCGTGCCGAGCGTCGACGTGGGGCGGAACACTTCGGGGTCGAGGAAGTCGTCGTCCACGCGGCGGTAGATCACGTCGACCCGGCGCGGGCCGCGCGTGGTGCGCATGTAGACGAAGTTGTCCTTGACGAAGAGGTCCTGCCCCTCGACCAGCTCCACGCCCATCTGCTGGGCCAGGAAGGCGTGCTCGAAGTAGGCGCTGTTGTACATGCCGGGCGTGAGCACCACCACCGTGGGCTCGGCGGTGGCCGGCGGCGCCGAGGCGCGCAGGGTCTCGAGCAAGAGGTCGGGGTAATGCGCGACCGGGGCCACGCGGTTCTGGCTGAACAGCTCCGGGAAGAGCCGCATCATCATCTTGCGGTTTTCGAGCATGTAGCTCACGCCGCTGGGCACGCGCAGGTTGTCTTCGAGCACGTAGTACTCGCCGTTGCCGCTGGCGTCGGGGGCACGCACGATGTCGATGCCGGCGATGTGCGAGTAGACGTCGTTGGGCACCTTCACGCCCGCCATCTCGGGCCGGTACTGGGCGTTGTCGAACACCTGCTCCGACGGGATGATGCCGGCCTTGAGGATCTCCTGGCCGTGATAGACATCGTGGATGAAGCGGTTGAGCGCCGTCACGCGCTGCACCAGGCCTTTTTCCATGCTCTCCCACTCGTGGGCCGGGATGATGCGCGGCAGCAGGTCGAAGGGAATGAGCCGCTCGGTGCCCGAGCCGTCCTCGTCCTTGGCGCCATACACCGCGAAGGTGATGCCGACCCGGCGGAAGATCATTTCCGCCTCCTCGCGCCGCGAGCGCATCATGTCGACGGGCTGCCTGGCGAGCCACTGGTCGTAGCGCTTGTAGTGGTTGCGGACCGCGGCGCCCTGGTAGGGCAGCTGCTCGTACATCTCGTCGAATTTGTGCATGGGGCGATCCATCTCCTTGGGCATAGCTTAGCAAGTTCAAGGCCAGAATCCGGGCCGCGCTTACCCCATGCTGCTGCTTTTCAGCGCGGGCAGCGGTGGCGCTGGGGCCGGTTCGGCACCCGGGCTCGCAAGCCAGGTCAGGCCGCGATCACCAAAGGTTCTTGCCGTCGATCTCCTGCACCGGCAGGTCGGCAGCCACGACGCCTTCGAGGATTCGCGCATTGAAGCCGATGCGGCGCGTGTGGCCGTCCCAGCTGCCGTCGCGTTGGAAAGCCGGGCTGTCGGAGTAGAGGTTGCAACCGCAGGCGCTGCAGAAGTGATGCGCCACCAGCTTCTTGTTCCAGCGGTAGACCGCGTCGCTGGTCGCCTCGACCACACGCAGCTGCTGCGGCTCGAAATAGGCGTGCAGCACGCCGTGGCTCGCGCAGAAGGAGCAGGTGCAACGGGTGAGCGCGGATGGCAGTTCACCGTCGAGTTCGAACACGTTGCGGCCACAGTGGCATCGTCCAGTCAACATGCAAGGCTCCTTGTCATCGGTTCGGAGCGATTCTCCGGTGGCAGCCGAGCCGCTTGCGTAGGACTTCAGGCGAAGGCTCCGAATGAAAGATGCCACCACCGTCAAGGCGGCTGGTGGTGCCAGTAACGCCGGGACTCCCGCCGCTCGCAACGTACCGCCGCCGGCCGCAGGCTGGACCAGCCGGCCGCCCCGCAGTGCGCCGAATCGACGACCTCGATGTCGCGCTCCGCATAGCGCGCCAGCACGTCTGCGGCCGGATGGCCGAAGCGGTTGCGGTAGCCGGCCTGGACCAGCGCGATGCGTGGCCGCACCGCGTCCAGCAGCGCCGGGCTCGACGACGTCTTGCTGCCGTGGTGGGGCACCAGCAGCAGGTCGGCCTGCAGGCCGGGGGTGCGCGCGGCCAGAGCGGCCTCCTGCAGGCGTTCGATGTCGCCGGCCAGCAGCGCCGTGCTGCGGCCGTTGCCGATGCGCAGCACGCACGACACCGCGTTGGGCCGGGTGAAGCCCGCATAGTCGTCGGCCTGCGGGTGCAGGATCTCGAAGCGCACGCCGTCCCAGGTCCACGACTGGCCGGCCTGGCAGCGCTGCACCGGCCGAAGCTGCTGCAGCGGATGGCCGGCCTCGATCGAGCTGCGCAGTTCGGCGCCGGGCTGCATCGCCAGGACCGCGGGCACGCCGCCGGCATGGTCGCTGTCGCGGTGGCTCAGCACCACGCTGTCGAGCCGTTCGTCGAGCGCGCGCAGCAGCGGCACCAGCACACGGTGGCCTGCATCGCTCTCGAGGCTATAGCGCGGGCCGGCGTCGTAGAGCAGGCTGTGATGGGCCGTGCGCACCAGCACCGCATTGCCCTGCCCCACGTCGGCGGCCAGCAGCTCGAACTCGCCGACCGGCGGCCGCGGCGCCTGCCACAGCAGGGCCGGCAGCAGGAGCGGCAGGCCCTGCAGGCGCAGCGACCACGGCAGGCGCATCGTCAGCAGCACGCCGCCGGCCACGCCGGCGACGGCGGCCCAGAGCGCGGGCGCCGGCGCGGACCACGTGGCGAGCGGCAAGCCGGCCAGCGCCTGCAGCAGCCACGCCAGCCCCTGCACCGCCCAGGCCGCCAGGCCCCACAGCGGCGGGGCGGCCACGCCGAGCATCGACAGCGGCGTGACCACCAGCGTGACCCACGGAATGGCCAACATGTTCGCCAGCAGCCCGACCACCGACAGTTGCTGGAACAGCAGCAGGCCCAACGGCGCCAACGCCAGCGTCACGGTCCATTGCTCGCGCCACATGCGCGCCAGGCGGGCCCCTACGCCTGCGGGAACTTCATCCGGCGACCCGGCCGCGAACAGCACGCCCACCGCGACGAAGCTCAGCCAGAAGCCGGGCTGCATCAGCCCCCAGGGGTCGACCGCCACCACCACCGCGCCCGTGCACAGCCACACGAAAGGCCAGGGCCACTGCCGCCCCGTGAGCCGCAGCAAGGCCACCGTCGCCAGCATCCACACCGTGCGCTGCGACGGCAGGCCCCAGCCGCTGAAGAGCGCATACGCCGCCGCCAGCAATACACCGCCGACAAGCGCCGCCTGCGGTGCCGGCCACCAGAGCATCAGCCGCGTGCTGCGCCGCCATGCAATGCCGATCAGCCACGCGGCCAGCCAGGCGAACAAGGTAATGTGCAGGCCCGAAATCGACATCAGGTGCGCCACGCCCGTCGCCCGGAACAGGTCCCAGTCGGCGCGCTCGATCGCGTTCTGGTCGCCCGTCACCAGCGCAGCGATCACGCCGGCCTGCGCCCGGTCGGGCACGCGCTCGAAGACCGCATCGCGCACCGCCTCGCGCGCACGCTCGACCGGGTGGCGCCAGGTCTGGCCCAGCGGCTGCGGCCGGGCCTCGCCCGCGCCGGTGCGCACGTAGCCGCTGGCCTGCACGTCCTGCTCCCAAAGGCGCAGCTCCAGGTCGAAGCCATGCGGGTTGAGGTTGCCGTGCGGCGCCTTGAGCCGAACGCGAAGGCGCCAGCGCTCGCCGGCATGCACCGGGCCGGGCGGCTCGGCCGCCTCGGCGCGCGCCGCCTGCTCGGGCGCGCGGCCCCAAAGGCCGGTGTTGTCGGCATACCAGCCGAGCACGATGCGCGGCGGCACGTGCGGTGGCGCGTCCTGCCCGGGGCCGCCGGTCCACCGCGCTTCCTCGACGTCGAAGACGAAGCGCATCGCGCCATCGCTGCGCTGGGGCATCTGCGCGACGACGCCCTGCAGTTGCAGGTCGCGCCCTTCGAGCGCCGGGTCGAGTGCATCGGCCGCATGCATCGATGCACGCCAGCCTGCCAGGCCGGCACCGCCCATGGCGCCCGCCGCCAGCAGAAGCAGCAAGACCAGCCACCACGGCCTCAGCCGGAGCGCCGCTCGCGACCTGACCGCCCATGCCGCAGCGCAGGCCAGCAGCAAGCCGGCATAGACGGCGCGGTCCCACAGCGCCGCCTGCTGCAATTGCAGCATCGCGCCGAGCACGGTGCCGGCCATGAATCCGAAGAACCCCAGGCCGCGGCTTTCCGCGGCGGGCGTTGTGCAACGCTCCCCTCTTCCCATGCTGCGGCCCGGTCAGAGTTCGCAGATTCGCGAAAGCTGGATTCGCGAGCCGGGCCTCGCTCCATGAAGACCGCGGACATACATTCGATTCAAAGTTTTCCTCCCACCCGATCCATCCCTGATCCCATCCCTGATGTCAGCCATTCACGTTCAACCCATCGGCTACGCGCTCGGCGCCAAGGTCACAGGCGTCGACCTGTCGAAGACGCTCGGCGCCGACGAAGTGTCCCAGATCAAGGCGGCCTGGACGAAGCACCTGGTCCTGGTGTTCCCCGGCCAGGACCTCGACCCAGAGACGCTGATCGCCTTCACCCGCCACTTCGGCGAACTCGACGACTACGCGAGCCAGCCCTTCAACCGCCACCCCGGCCATGACGAGGTGATGCTGCTGTCGAACAAGCCCATCGACGGCAAGCTGCCGCCCGGCGCCAACAACGGGCAGAACTGGCACACCGACCTGTCGTATACGACGCGTCCGGCCAAGGGCACGATGGTCTACTGCATCGAGAAGCCCTCGGTCGGCGGCGACACCATGTTCGCCAACATGTACCTGGCCTACGAGTCGCTGTCGCCCAAGCTGCGCGCGTTCCTCGACGACACCGAGGCCGTCCACGACGTGAGCCTGATCTCCGCGCGGCGCGACCCGGCCATCATGGAAGCCTTCAAGCGGTTGAACCCGCCGGTGGTTCATCCGGCCGTGCGCGAGCATCCCGATGCGCACCGGCGTGCGCTCTACGTCAACGACCGCGTGCGCACGTTCGTCGGCATGAGCGATGCCGAAAGCAAGCCGATCATCCAGTTCCTGTGCCAGCACTCGGTGCAGCCGCGCTTCGTCTACCGCCACCGCTGGGAAGTGCGCGACCTCGTGCTGTGGGACAACCGCTGCCTCACCCACCTGGCCGTGGGCGACTACGACCCGCGCGAGTTCCGCCACATGATCCGCACCTCGACCATGGGCGACTACCACGGGCGCCTCGAAAACCCCGAGGCCGCGAAGGCGGCGCAGGCCGCGCTGAAGGCCGCCGCGGCGACCAGCCAGGACATCGTCGCTGGCATCTCGTCGCTGCACGACTGACGCCCGCGACATCCAAGCCTTCCACGAAATCCGACAAGGAGACTGCCCCGTGTTCCTCGCCACCCGTCGCGCCCTGCTCGCCGCAGCCGCCGGCACCCTCTTGACCGGCGCCGCCTTCGCGAACGACCAGGCCATTCGCATCAACGTCGGCTTTCCGCCCGGCGGCACCACCGACGTCATCGCCCGCCTCGTGGCCAACAACCTGGGCCAGAAGCTCGGACGGTCCGTCATCGTCGACAACCGCGGCGGCGCCAGCGGCAACATCGCTGCGCAGGCCGTGGCCAACGGCACGGCGGACGGCAGCAACCTGCTGTTCGTGCCGAGCAGCCATGCGACGAACGCGAGCCTCTACAAGAAGCTCGCCTTCGACACCGCAAAGGACTTCACCGCCATCGGCATGGTCGCCACCACGCCTTATGTGCTGGTGGTGCACCCCGACGTGAAGGCGAAGACGGTGCCCGAATTCATCTCGCTGCTCAAGTCGCAGCCGGGCCAGTTCAACTACGCGTCGGCCAGCCAGGGCACGGGGCAGCACCTGGCGGGCGAGCTCTTCAAGAACATGGCGGGCGTCGAGATGACGCAGGTGCCGTACAAGGGCAGCGCGGCCGCCTTCCCCGACCTGATGGCCGGGCGCACGCCGATCATGTTCGACAACGTGGCGCTGATGCTGCCGCACATCCGCAGCGGCGCGCTTCGCCCGCTGGCCATCACCGGCGCTAAGCGCTCGCCGCTGCTGCCCAACGTGCCCACCGTGGCCGAGACGCTCAAGGGCTACGAGATCCAGGGCTGGTTCGCGCTGCTGGCACCGTCGAAGACGCCGGCTGCGCTGGTCCGCGAGTACAACGCCGCGCTCAACGCGGTCGTCAACGACCCGGCCTTCGTGGCACGGCTCGGCGAACTCGGCGCCGAGGCCCGCACGGGCACGCCGGCCGCGGCCAACGACTACATCCAGCAGGAAATCGCCCGCTGGGGCGAGGTGATCCGCTCGGCCAACATCTCGCTCGACTGAGTCCGCGGTGCAGCGCGTTCAGCGCGGCTCGAGCCCCATCGTCCTGAAGGCCTCGGCCACCTGCTTCTTGGCCTCGCGGGCGACCAGCCGCGTGGCGGCGCTCGCGGGGCGATGCGACGCCACGCTGAGCGCGATGGTCCTGACGATCGAGGGCGCCACGATGCGCGACGCCTGCAGCCCGTCGCCCAGGCGCTGGCTCGCGGCGTGGCCGGCCATGATCGTGTAGGCGTCACCGCGCGCGGCCACCTGGGTCTGCACCATCAGCGAGTTGGTTTCGAGCACGATGTTGAGCTTGAGGCCTTGCCGCTGCGCTTCGCGCTCCACGTCGGCACGCAGGCCGTTGGGTGCGGACGCCAGCACGAGCGGCAGCGCCGCGACGTCGGCGAAGCATACCGACGGCCCTGCCGTGACCGGGTCTTCGCGCGCGCCGACGAGATAGGTCTCCACGTCGCCCAGCGCGTCCTCATTCTGCAACTCGGAGCGACCCGCGCGAAAGAGGATCGTGATGTCGACGCTGTCGCTGGCGCGCCAGGCATCGAGCTGCGCGCTCACGCCTTCGGTCACCGCCAGCTTCACACCGGGATACTCGTCGCGCATGCATCGGAACAGCGGGCCGGCGATGGCCTGCGCCAGCGAAGGCACCAGGCCGATGCGCACCTCGCCGCTGATCACGCCGTGCTGCGACTTCACCTCGTCCTGGAGGTTCTTGTATTCGAGCAGCGTGGCCTGCGCGCGGGGCAGCAGCCTGCCGCCCAGTTCGGTGAGTGCCATGCCGCGGCCCGTTCGGTGGAACAGCTTGCCGCCGCAGGCCTGCTCGAGTGCGGCGACCTGCCGGCTCATCACCGACGGCAGCATGTCCAGCGCCACCGCGGCCTTGCTCAGATTGCCGTGCCGGCTGATGCAAACGAAGATCTCGAGTTTCTGCAAGTCCATGGACCAATCGCCGGGGGAAGCCGCGGCGATTATGCAGTGCAGGCCCGGGCCGGCAACGCGAAAACTGCATGGCTGCCCTGCACCGATACCGGTGCAGGCCGCGGCCCGACCGGCCTAGACTCCGCGCATGAAAGCCGACATGAACCCCACCCTTCCCACCGCCGGCCGCGTGCTGGTCGATTCGCTGCGCCTGCACGGCGTCGATCGCGTGTTCTGCGTGCCCGGCGAAAGCTACCTCGAGGTGCTCGATGCCCTCTACGACGCGGCCGACGACATCGAGCTGATCGTCGCCAAGCACGAGGGCGGCGCGGCCAACATGGCCGAGGCCGACGGAAAGCTCACCGGCCGGCCCGGCATCTGCATGGTGACGCGCGGCCCCGGTGCCACGCACGCCAGCACCGGCGTGCACACGGCGCAGCAGGACTCGACGCCGATGATCCTGTTCGTCGGCCAGATCGCGCGCGGCGACGTCGGCCGCGACGTGTTCCAGGAGGTCGACTACGTCGCGATGTTCGGCAAGCTCGCGAAGTGGGTGGTCGAGATCACCGACCCCAGCCGCACGGCCGAGATCGTCGCGCGCGCATTTCACGTGGCCGTGTCCGGCCGGCCCGGCCCGGTGGTCATCGCGCTGCCCGAAGACGTGCTGGTCGCGCCGAGCCAGGTGCCCGCCTGCAAGTCGACGGCGCTCGATGCGCCGGCGGCCTCCACCGAAACCGCGATGCGCCTGCGCACGCTGCTGGCCGACGCCGAGCGGCCGCTCGTCATGGTGGGCGGCAGCGGCTGGAGCCCGGCGTCGGCAGAGTCGCTCGCCAGGTTCGCCGCCGACTGGAACCTGCCCGTGGCCTGCACCTTCCGCCGGCAGGACGTGGTCGACAACCGCCTGCCGCAGTACGTGGGCCACCTGAGCCTGGGCATGAATCCGGCGCTGGCCGACATGGTCCGCCGCGCCGACCTGATCCTGGCGCTCGGCACCCGCATCACCGACATCGCGACCGACGGCTACACGCTGCTGGAGGCTCCCAGGCCGACGCAAACCTTGATTCACATCCACGTGGAGGCCGCCGAGATCGGGCGCGTCTTCCAGCCCGACATGGGCATCGAACTGCCCGCGCCCGCGGCCGTGGCGATGCTGGCCGCGCTGCCGCCTCCCGAGCGCCCGGCATGGAACGACTGGACCGCGTCGGCGCGCGACGCCTTCGTGCGCTTCGGCGTGCCGCCCCAGCGCAGCCCCGACGCCACGGGCGTCGACCTGGGCCAGGCCATGCAGGCGCTGCGCGCCGCCCTGCCCGACGATGCCATCGTGACGAACGGCGCCGGCAACTACGCGGTGTGGCTGCACCGCTTCTTCGAATACCGGGCCACGCGGACCGAGCTGGCGCCAACCTGCGGCGCCATGGGCTACGGCCTGCCCGCGGCCGTCGCCGCCGCGCTGCGGCACCGCGATCGCGAGGTGGTCTGCGTGGCCGGCGACGGCTGCTTCCTGATGTACCCGCAGGAGCTGGCGACCGCCGCGCAGTACGGTGCGAAGCTGATCGTGCTGGTGGTCAACAACGGCATGTACGGCACCATCCGCATGCACCAGGAAAAGCACTACCCCCATCGCATCAGCGGCACCCGTCTGCAGGGGCCGGACTACGTGGCGCTGGCGAAGTCCTTCGGCGCTTTTGCCGAACGCGTCGATGCGACGGACCAGTTCGCGGCCGCGCTGGAGCGGGCACGTCGGCACGATGGCCTGGCGCTGCTCGAACTGGTGACCGACCCGAAGCAGATCACGCCTGCGCTGCGGCTCGGCGAGCCCCAGGCCTGAGTCAGCCGATCGCGTCCGGTGCGGCGCGACCGCTACTGCGCCATGCGGTCCACGCCAGGCCATTGGCCGGCGCGCACCAGGTCGCCGACCACCCGCTTGGTGGTGCGCACCACCTCCCACAGGCCGGGCAAGGGCACGCGGTTCTTCGCCGTGGCCAATGCGACCGAGCGCAGCGCGTCGTGGCCTTCGATGCGGGTCGCGGCCAGCCGGCCCGCGGCCACCTCTTCATGCACCGATGCCAGAGGCAGCACCGTGCATCCGGCGCCGGCCTGCACGAGCCGCCGCGTCATGTACGTCGACCCGTCGCATTCCATGGCCAGGTTCAGCGCCTTGCCGTGCGACCCGGCCCAGGTCTCGACCAGCCCGCGCAGCCCGAAGGCCGTGCTCGGCAGCACGAGCGGCAGGTCGAGCACGGCGCGCGTGTCCAGCCTGTCGGGCACGACGAAGCCCGGCGGCGTGACGCAGTAAAGCTGCTCCTGCAGCAGCAACTCGTAGTCCAGGGCGGCCTGCATGTGGCTTGACACGTAGAGCAGGCAGATGTCCACGCCGCCGTCCTGCAGCCAACCCACGAGCTCGTGGCCATAGCCTTCCTGCACTCGGATCTTCGCGCGGGCAAAGTCGGCCTGCAGCGCCATCGCCACCGGGCCGAAGCAGGTGTGGGCGATGGTCGGCTGGGCCGCCAACACGATGCGGGCCGGCCCGCCGGCGGCCAGCTCGGCGGCGATGCGGCGCGTGCTCTCCAGCGTGGCCACCACCTTCGCGGCCTCTTCGAGCAGCTGGCTGCCCACGCCCGTGAGCACCATGCCGCGGCCGCTGCGATGAAAGAGCTTGGCGCCGATCTCGCTTTCGAGCCGGCCGATGTGGCGCGTGAGCGTGGTGGGCTCCATGCCCAGGCGCGTCGCCGCTCGCGCGATGCTGCCGCTCTGCGCCACGACATGAAAGTACTCGAAGGCACTGGCGTCCATGAGGTCCCGGTTCTGCGCGCGTGCCCGGGGCGGGCTTTGGCGCGCTAATTGCTATGCCAGTGGGCTAGTATGCGTCTCCTCCCGAGGCACCTTCGACGCAGTAGAGAAAACATGTCCATTCACGCCGCACTCCACCACGTCACCCATTACAAGTACGACCGGCCGGTGCAGCTGGGGCCCCAGGTGGTGCGCCTGCGCCCTGCGCCGCATTGCCGCAGCAACGTCATCTCGTATTCGCTGCGGGTCGAGCCCGAGCAACACTTCGTCAACTGGCAGCAGGACCCTTTCGCCAACTACCTTGCGCGCCTCGTGTTCCCCGAGAAGACGCGCGAGTTCAAGGTCACGGTCGACCTCGTGGTCGAGATGGCGGTCTACAACCCCTTCGACTTCTTCCTCGAGCCGCAGGCCGAGAACTTTCCGTTCAAGTACACCGAGGCGCAGGCGCAGGAGCTCGCGCCCTACCTGGTGCCCGACGCCGCCACGCCGCTCGTGCAGGCCTACCTCGAAAAGATCGACCGCAAGTCGCAACGCACCATCGACTTCCTGGTCGGCATCAACCAGCAGGTCCACCAGGACGTCAACTACCTGATCCGCATGGAGCCCGGCGTGCAGACGCCCGAGCAGACCCTGGCCAACGCCTCGGGTTCGTGCCGCGACTCGGGCTGGCTGCTGGTGCAACTGCTGCGCCACTGCGGCCTGGCGGCGCGCTTCGTCTCGGGCTACCTGATCCAGCTCACGCCCGACGTGAAGGCGCTCGACGGCCCCAGCGGCACCACGGTCGACTTCACCGACCTGCACGCCTGGTGCGAAGTGTTCCTGCCCGGCGCAGGGTGGATCGGCCTCGACGCCACCTCGGGCCTGCTCGCGGGCGAAGGCCACATTCCGCTGGCCTGCACGCCCACGCCTTCGAGCGCGGCGCCGATCGAAGGCGCGGTGGACGAGGCCGAGGTCGACTTCGGCCACGAGATGAAGATCACGCGCATCCACGAGTCGCCGCGCGTGACCATGCCCTACACCGAAGACCAGTGGAGCGAGGTGCTGGCGCTCGGCGAGTCGGTGGATGCACTGCTCACAGCCGGCGACGTGCGCCTGACCATGGGCGGCGAGCCCACCTTCGTCGCCACCAGCGACCGCGATGCGGCCGAGTGGAACACCGACGCCCTCGGCCCCACCAAGCGCGGCTACGCGACCGAGATGGTGCAGCGCCTTCGCGCCGAATACGGCCAGGGCGGCTTCCTGCATTTCGGGCAGGGCAAGTGGTACCCGGGCGAGCAGCTGCCGCGCTGGGCGCTGTCGATCTTCTGGCGGGCGGACGGCCAGCCCGTGTGGCACGACCCCGATCGCTTCGCCGACGAGCGCCACCCCACGCACTACACCAGCGACGATGCCGACCGCTTCACCCGCGCGCTGGCGCGCCGCCTGGGCCTGACCGACCGCTTCGTGCAGCCCGGCTACGAAGACGTCTACTACTACCTCTGGCGCGAACGCCGGCTGCCGGTGAACGTCGACCCCTTCGATTCGAAGCTCGACGACGAACTCGAGCGCGCCCGCCTGCGCCGCGTGTTCACGCAGAAGCTCGATGCGGTGGTGGGCTACGTGCTGCCGCTGGAGGCCACCAACGCCCGCGCCGACGCGCCGGCGCTCGCCGGCCCGGCGTGGAAGACCGGCCCCTGGTTCATGCGCGACGACCGCCTGTTTCTCGTGCCCGGCGATTCGCCCATGGGCTACCGACTGCCGCTCGATTCGCAGCCCTGGGCCAGCAAGGGCGACTACCCCTACCTGATCGAACGCGACCCGAGCGCGCCGCGCACGGCGCTGCCGCAGCAGTTGCACCAGCAGCCAGC
>NZ_LYVO01000052.1 GCF_001984055.1 Variovorax sp. KK3 | reverse complement strand
CCGCCACCCAGCCCAAGGCCCAGGCGCCCGGCCAGGGCCTGCGCCCCACCACCGCGCTCGGCGGGGAATCGCGCCAGTGAACGACGAAGCCCGCACGGTCCCTGGCCGCGTCAACGGCGGCGCCGGTACGTCCGGCAGCCGCCTCGAGGCGCGCGGTCTCCAGAAGAGCTACGGCAGCCGCAAGGTCGTCAAGGACGTTTCGCTCGGCGTCGAAAAGGGCGAGGTGGTCGGTCTGCTGGGCCCCAACGGCGCCGGCAAGACCACGTCGTTCTACATGATCGTCGGCCTGGTGCGGGCCGATGCCGGAGAGATCAGCATCGACGGTGAGCCCATCGCGCACATGCCGATCCATCGCCGGGCCCGCATGGGCTTGAGCTACCTGCCGCAAGAGGCCTCGATCTTCCGCAAGCTCACGGTCGAGGAAAACGTGCGCGCCGTGCTCGAACTGCAGCGCGAGCCCAACGGCGACGGCCGGGCGCTGCCCTTGCCCAAGGCCCGCATCGAAGAGCGCCTGAGCGAGTTGCTGCACGACCTGCGCGTGGACCACCTGCGCGATTCGCCGGCGCTGGCGCTGTCGGGCGGCGAGCGCCGCCGCGTCGAGATCGCGCGTGCGCTGGCCACGCAGCCCCGCTTCATCCTGCTCGACGAGCCCTTCGCCGGCATCGACCCGATTGCGGTGATCGAGATCCAGCGCATCATCAATTTCCTGAAGGAGCGCGGCATCGGCGTGCTCATCACCGACCACAACGTGCGTGAGACGCTGGGCATCTGCGACCACGCTTTCATCATCAGCGACGGGCATGTGCTGGCACAAGGCACGCCTTCGGAGATCGTCGACAACGCCGAGGTACGGCGCGTGTACCTGGGCGAGCATTTCCGGATGTAAGGCCGACGTACATGAAGCAAGGGCTCTCGCTGCGCGTTTCGCAGCACCTCGCGCTGACGCCCCAACTGCAGCAGTCGATCCGGCTGCTGCAGCTGTCGACGCTCGAGCTGGGCCAGGAGGTCGAGCAGATGCTCGACGAAAACCCTTTCCTGGAACGCGCCGCCGACGAAGCGCCGCGCGAGGAGTTCGGCCTGGAAGCCGCCGACACGCCGGTGCGCGACGACGACCGCCAGTCCGAAGCCGTAGAAGCCTCGGAAGCCTCCGATGCCTTCGACGCCTCGGCAACGGAAAGCGATTACACGCCCGGCGCATCATCGTCCTCGTCCTCCGAAAGCGCCTCGGCGTCGGCCGGCGAAGGCGAGTCGGCCACCGGCACCGAGGGCTCCGACAGCCCCGAGACCGAGCCCGGCTGGGAAGGCGACGGCACGGCCGACATGGCGCCCGACGACAGCGAGTGGGGCGGCGACGCCCCCGCCCGCAACAACAGCGGCCCTGGCGACGAGGAGCGCCCCGATGCCACCGAGCTCGCCCGCAGCCAGGAGTCGCTGCAGTCCTTCCTGCACCGCCAGGCGCTGTCGCTGCGCCTCGAAGACAACGACCGCGCGGCCCTGCGCTTCCTGATCGAATCGCTCAACGACGACGGCTACCTTGAAGATTCGCTGCCCGCGCTGGCCTCGGGCCTGGCCGGCGACGACAACGACCAGTTCGACGACCTGGTCCATCACTTCCAGGTTGCGCTGGGCCTGCTGCAGAGCCTGGAGCCGGCCGGCGTCGGCGCGCGCAGCCTGGCCGAGTGCCTCACCATCCAGCTGCGCGCGCAGCAGGACGAGGACGACACCGACGAGGAAGAGCAGGTGCGCCGCACCGCGATGGCCATCTGCAAGCAGCCGATGGAGCTGCTGGCCAAGCGCGACTTCAAGCGACTCGCCACGCTCACGCGCAGCAACGAGGACGAGGTGCGCTCCGCGCTGCAGCTCATCGCCCGGCTCGAACCCAAGCCCGGGCGCCGCTTCGTCGACGTCGAGCGCAACATCGTCATCCCGGACGTCATCGTCACCCGCATCGGCCAGGGCGGCAATGCGAAGTTCCGCGTCATGCTCAATCCCGAGGTCATGCCGCGGCTGCGCGTGCACGACATCTATGCCGGCGCGCTGAAGGCGCACAAGGGCGAAGGCAGCCAGGCGCTGTCGCAGCGGCTGCAGGAGGCGCGCTGGTTCATCAAGAACATCCAGCAGCGCTTCGACACCATCCTGCGCGTGTCCAACGCCATCGTCGAGCGGCAGAAGAGCTACTTCGTCCACGGCGAGCTGGCCATGCGGCCGCTGGTGCTGCGCGAGATCGCCGACGAACTCGGCCTGCACGAATCGACCATCAGCCGCGTGACGACCGCCAAGTACATGGCCACGCCCTACGGCACGGTCGAGCTCAAGTACTTCTTCGGCTCGGCGCTGGGCACGGAGACCGGCGGCAATGCGTCCAGCACCGCGGTGCGCGCGCTGATCAAGCAGTTCGTGAGCGCCGAGGATGTGAAGAAGCCTTTGTCGGACAGCCAGGTGTCCGAGATGCTCAAGGAGCAGGGCATCGAATGCGCGCGCCGCACCGTGGCCAAGTACCGCGAGGCGCTGCGCATCGCGCCCGCGAACCTGCGCAAGGCCTTGTAGCGATGAACGCGCGCCCGAGCCTGTGGCCGCACTGGATGCGTCTGGGCCTGGGCTTGGCACTGGTGGCGCTGCTGCTGCTCGCGAGCGGCTGCGCCATGCTCCCCGCCGATTTCGAGCGCACCGCCTCGAAGGCCGTGCCGCTCGACGCGGGCACCGCCCTCGGCCGCATCGCCAAGGCCTCGCAACCCGACCCCGACCTGAGCGGCTTTCGGCTGCTGCCCGGCGGCGACTACGCGCTCAACACCCGCCTCGAGCTGGCGCGCCGCGCCGAGCGCACGCTCGACGTGCAGTACTACCAGATCTACAACGACGAGACCGGCCGCTACCTGATGCGCACCCTGCGCGACGCCGCCCGGCGCGGCGTGCGCGTGCGCCTGCTGATGGACGACCTGTACACCTCGGGCGAAGACGAACTGCTGCTCGCGCTGGCGGCCACGCCCAACGTCGAGCTGCGCCTCTTCAATCCGTTCCCCGCGGGCCGCGGCAGCATGCTCGGGCGCTTTTCCGCGTCGCTCTTCGACTTCAGCCGCGTCAACCGGCGCATGCACAACAAGCTCTTCATTGCCGACGGCGCGATGGCCGTGGCCGGCGGCCGCAACATCGGCAACGAGTACTTCACGCAGACGGCCGGTGCCAACTTCATCGACCTCGACACCTTCGTCGCCGGCGCGCTGATCCCGCGCCTGGCCAGCCTGTTCGACCAGTACTGGAACAGCGAACACGTGCGGCCCATCGAAGCGGTGATCGCCACGCAGGTGCCGCGCGAGGCGCGCCAGCGCCGCTTCGAGGAACTCACGGCGCCCGCCACGACGCCCGCGCCGCGCGCGCCGCCACCGAACGACCTGCTGGGCTACGGCCCGATCCGCGACGACATCCAGGCCGGCCGGCTCGACCTCATCTGGACCCGCGCCGAGGCCTACGCCGATTCGCCCGACCGCGTGGTCGGAAAGCAGGCCAGCTACGGCGGCATCCCGTTGATGGACGTCGACAGCGTTCGCTACAACGTCATCGAGCAGATCCGGCGCGGGCGCTCCGACGTCACCATCGTCTCGCCCTACCTCATCCCCGGCAAGGGCGGGCTCGAGGCCATGCGCGAGGTGCGCGGCCGCGGCATGAAGATCAGCGTGGTCACCAATTCGCTCGCCGCGACCGACGAGCCGGTGGTGCACACCGGCTACCGGCGCTACCGGCCCGACATGCTGCGCCTGGACACCGAAATCCACGAACTCAGCTCGCAGCGCACCCGCCGCAGCGTGCGGCTGGGCCTCTTCGGCACGCAGGTCGGCCGGCTGCATGCCAAGTCGGCCGTGATCGACGGGCGCGTGCTCTTCGTCGGCTCGATGAACTTCGACCCGCGCTCCGAGGTGCACAACACCGAGATCGGCCTCATCATCTTCAGCCGCGAGATGGCGCAGCAGGTGCTCAAGATCATCGAGGTGCTCAAGCAGCAGGGCGCCTACCGCGTGCGCTTCGCGCCCGGCACCGAGCGCATCGAATGGGTGAGCGACGAAGCCGGCGTCGAGCAGGTGCTGACCACGGAGCCCGATTCGACCCTGTGGGATCGTGTGATGCTGGAGATCCTGGCGCCGCTGGCGCCGGAGAGTCTGCTGTAAAGCATGCAAACGCATGCAGATGGCATGCAGATGGCATGCAGATGCCGCCGAGAAAGCCGAGGTGGTCACAGCCTGTGACCACCGACTCAGCTCCCGCCGGTGATGTTCACCGCCTCCACCTGCACCAGCAACCGCACCCTGTCCTCGAACCCGAACGGAATGCCCCAGGTGATGCCCCAGTTGCTGCGCTCCACGATGGTTTCGAAATCGCCGCCGCACACCTGCCGCTTGATCAGCGGGCTCAGGTAGCAGCCGAAGCGGCTGGCCTTCAGCTTCACCGGCTTGGTCTGGCCCATCAGGGTCAGCGTGCCGTCGACCTCGGTCACCTTGTCGCCGCTGAAGTCGATCTTGTCGGCCACGAACCGGGCCACCGGAAACTCGGCGACGTTGAAGAAGTCCCGGCTCAGCACGTGGCGGTTGAGCAGGTCGACCCCGGTGTTGACGGAGCTGATGTCCATCGTGATGTCGATCTTGCCGGCCCTGCCGTTGGGGTCGATCTTGATCGTGCCGTCCTTGGTGCTGAAGCGGCCGCGGTTGGTGGTGGTGCCGTAGTGGCCCATCTCGTACATCACGAAGGTGTGGGTAGGGTCGACCACATAACTGGCGCCCTTGACCGGCCCGCCTGCGGGCTGGGCGGCCATCTCGGGCGCGGTCTGCGCGAAGGCCTGGGGCGCCGCGGTCGCGACCGCGGCGACGGCAGCGACAAGGGCCCCTGTTGCCGCAGCGAGCTTCTTCAACGTGACGGGTTTGGGCTTGGGCATGGGGGTGGATGCGTGCATGGCGTGTTCAAAGGGGCTTCAGCCCGGTCAGGACCAGCTTGAAGCGCACCTGCACTTCGTCGCCGACCATGGCTGTGTCGGTCCATTCACCTTCGCCGACCTTGAAGGCGAGGCGCTGGATCGTAAAGCTTCCGGTTGCGGTCGAGCGCTCGCCCGACTGCGTGATCGCCACCGGCACCACGAGTTCCTGGCTGCGACCCTTGAGGGTCAGCCGGCCCGCGACCTCGAAACGCCCGCCACCCAGGCTCTTGATGGCGTTCGACTGAAAGCTGGCTTGCGGAAAGCGCGCGGTGTCGAACCACGGCGGCTTGGGCAGCTCGGCGTCGCTCTGCGGCACGCCCAGCGTGGCGCTGGCCATGTCGATCTGCAGCGTCACCGTGCCGCCCTCGGGCTTCTTCGGGTCGAAGCCGATCTGGGCCTCGAACTTGCGGAACTCGCCTTCGACCGGCACCCCCATCTGCTTGCTGACGAAGGCGATCTGGCCCTGGCCCGGGACCAGCTTGGCCATGGGCTCGCCGCCGGCCGCGCAGGCACCGGCGGCCGCGGCGAGCAGGGCGGACGCGAGCAGCGCGCGCCAGCCAGGATGGAACGAACTCATCTGCGATGCCCCTGGTGCGAAAGCGGCCACATGCGGTCCATCAGCCCGTCACGGTCCACCCAATGGTGCTTGAGCGCCGCCGCCGCATGCAGCGAGGCCACGGCCGCCAGTGTGAAGGCGCTGCCCTGGTGCAGCGGCTTGAGCACGGCCTCGGCGAGCTGCTTGTCGACCGGCACGAGGTCCGGCAACGGCACCAGGCCCAACCAGACGATCGGAAAGCCCAGCGCCGAGCTGTAGGCCCAGCCGGCCAGCGGCACCGCGAAGAACAGCAGGTACAGCAGCAGGTGTGTGCCGCGGTGCGCCACCAGCTGCCAGCCCGGCATGGCGGCCACGATGCAGGCCGGCAGCGGCGGCGGCGGGTGCGACAGGCGCCACAGCAGCCGCAGCGCGGTCAGGCCGAGGATGGTGATGCCGGCCCACTTGTGCCAATTGAAGAGCTTGAGCCGAAGCGGCGAGAAAGGCAGGCCCGACATGTAGAGCCCGACGCTGAAGGACGTGACGATCATCAGCGCGAGCAGCCAGTGCAGCGTCATCGCGACCGCGCCGTAGCGCCGGGCGGCGACGCGTGGGGGTGCAAGGGCCTCGGGACGGGGCGGCTCGGCGGACATGCCCGGAGCATAAGCCCGCGGGCGCGTCGTCCGGCGGCCGCGGGGCGTGCGCCCGCCGTCGTCTCGCGCTCTCAAAAGGACTTCAGGCCAGGCTCCAGTGCGAGATCAGCAGCAGGCCCAGGCCGAGCACGGACAGCAGCAGGCAGGGCACGACGGCCCACGGCGCATCGCGGGGCTCGCGGGCTTGGCTGGTGGCGTTCATGGTCGCTCTCCGGGTCTGGCTCAGAAGGTGGCGACCGGCTCGTCTGGCACGGGCGTCGGCTGGCCCAGCACGTCGCTGGCCGCTGGCACGGGCGAGGGGTTGTCGGTAGTGCCCGGAAATGCCGACGTGCGAACCGGCGCCGTGGTGCTGGCCTCTGCCTGCCAGTGGCCCAGCAAGGCCAGCGCGGCCAGCATCACCGCGGCGGCCGCCAGCGAGCCCAGCATCAGCCGCGGCAGGCTGGATGGGCGTCGGGCAGGGCGGCGCGAGAACCATGAGGGCGAACGGGTCGGGTTCCGATGGGGGCTCTGCATGGCGCTTCCTTCCTGCTTTCAAACACGGGGCGCTCGAGGCGTCCGTGCATGCAATCTAGAAAGAACGCGCCGTGCCGGGAATTCCGCGTTCGCGTCAGGCATCCCGCGAATGCGGGAGCATCGGGTGCAAGGCGAGGTGGTGAAGACACCAGGCCGGTTGGGCTACTTTTTCGTCTGCAAAGGCCGGGGGTCGACCAGGTCGGCCAGTTCCTCACCGCTGACCCTGCTCAGCCGCCACACGAATCTGCCGATTTGAGTGACGACGTCCGCTGGCAAGTATTGTTTGCTGAGCAGGCATGCAAATGCACCCGTGAATACAAATCTTCGTTCCGCGTCCTGATTTTGCTTTATGCACCAATCGATGATTTCGATTTCCTGTTCGATCTGTATTCGATAGAAGCTTGGAAGACGATTCCACCACTTGCCATGATTGTGGTCCATGCTGTATTCGCAGGTCAGGCTGCGCAGATTGAGGTTGTGCCAAACGCCCATACGAAGGGCTTCAAAACCGGACAACCGAGGGTGGTTGTTGTGCAACTTCAGATCGATCAGCGACACATTGTTTTTGAGTATCGCGCCAATGGCCTTGAAGCCCGCGTTATCGAATTTGTTAAAACTGAGGTCGAGTTCTTCGAGCGAATCATTTGTTTTCAGCATGCCGGCAAGTGCTGCGACGCCTTCGTTCCCAATGCCACAAAAAGCAAGGTCCAGCGTTTTCAACGAGGTATTGCTTGCCATGGATGCAGCGATCTGCTTGGCAACTTCATTGTTGATTTCTGGGCCACCGAGCGCCAATACCAACAGGGGGGTTGAAAGCAGTCTGCGAATACTTGCTTGGGTGATGCCTCCATCCGTGATTTCCAGTGTCTGCACATTGGACTTTTCCAGGAGCTTGCAGATGTGCTCAACGCCTGAATCCTTCAGGCGATTTCCTACAAACTGCAGGCTCAGGAGATTTCGATTGCGGGCCACGGACTCAGCGATCAAGAAAGCGCAAGCCTCGTCAATTTCGTTGTACGAAAAAATCAAAGATTCGAGGCTGGTATTGCTTTTCAAAGCTTGGATCACGATCGAACCATCTTCGGTATTCATGGGTAATCCGGTCAGGCTGAAGAGCTTCAGTGATCGGTTATTGTCCAAGATGGCAGCGACGGGTTCTCCGAACCACTTTGTCCCGAAGCTATGTAGCGACAGGTCGGTTAAGCTCGAAAGATTTTGCAATGCGCGTGCAATTCTTTCGAAATCGAGATCGATAAGACTCGTGATATCGAGGCCCAAGCGATCGAGCGAACAATCAGGATCGGCAATGAAATCGACAAACGCATCGACCGCGACGGCTCGACTGGTCAGATGAAGCGTTTCCGGAAATCCCTGCCCCATTGCCTGGAGCATTGCAATTTTTCCCCCGCTGTCGAGCTTTGGCCAGTCGAGGATGGCATTGACGAGCATCGAACGCTGGGAGTCGTCATGCAGATGCAATTGATGGAAATTGCCCGGCAGAGCAAGCTCCTTGTCATAAATGATCTCGTCCAGTGTTTTTGTCAGTTGCTCGATTGGAAAGTTATTCGATTTTTCCCGTTCCGCGATAGTGCCGATACGCGGGCTGGAAGAATTGCTTCTGCTGTTGATATTCAAAATAGCTCCGGGGTGGTCTTAGGGGAGGGCAGGCACGTCAACTTGCCCGGAGCTGGGTAACGACCCGTCGCGAAAGCATTCCAGACAGCTTGCGATTCACGCCGGCGTTGCGGCAGCCGCCGTCATCGGCAGGCGCAAAAGCACACGGCTGCCGCCCGCGGTGCCCGGCCGCAGCTCGAGCGTGCCGCCCAGCCGTCGGGCCCGCGCCTGCATGTTGCGCAGGCCGTGGCCCTCGCGCCGCGGTTCGGGTGCCAGCCCGCGGCCGTTGTCTTCGACGGCCATCTCCAGCAAGTCGCCAGCGCGGCGCAGGCGCACCTGCACCTGGCTGGCGTGCGCGTGCTTGAGCACGTTGGTCAAGGCCTCTTGCGCCACACGCAGCAGTTGCAGCGCGGCATGCGGCGACAGCGTCATGCCGTCTTCCGGCAACTCGACGTCCCAGGCCGGATGCACGCCGGCCGCCACGAGCTGGCCTTCCCATCGGAACATGAAGTTGCCCAGCGCCGCACCCAGGTCGTGCTCGCCGGAGGCCAGTGCATCGAGTGCGAGCCGCATGTCGGCGATGCAGGCGCGCAGCATCGTCGCGGTCTGCTGCGCATCCATGTCGCCGCGCTCCACCCGCGACAGCGAGGTGAACAGCTGCGAGCCCAGCCCGTCGTGCAGGTCGCGCATGATCAGCTGGCGTTCTTCCGAGGCGGCATGCTCGCGCTCGAGCGCGGCCAGGCGCTGGTAGTTGTCGGCCAGCGCGCGTTCGCGGTCGGCCACGCGGGTTTCGAGCGTGCGGTTGAGGTCTTCCAGCGAACGCAGCGTGCGCAGGAAGCGCGACACGAGCAGCGCGCCCATGGCCAGCAGCAGCGTGTTCGAGCCGTAGTGCAGCAGGTGGATGCGGTGGCCGGTCCACGTCGGCAGCACGCGCGCGAGCAGCGCCGGGTTCCAGGTCAGCAGGTAGTCGTGGATGCCCACGAGCACCGCGAAAGCCATCACCGCGAACAGCGCCGCCGCGGTCAGCGTGCCGCGGCGCCGGGCATAGACGAAGGCGATGGCGATGATCAGCAGGCCCACGCCCACCATGCCGCCCAGCCACCAGCGCGCGATGGCCAGCTCGGCCTCGAAGCCGCCGATGGCGAACCACAACGGCCCCACCAGCCCGTAGCCGACCAGCGCGCGGTCCAGCCATCGTCGGCGCACGCCTGCGTAGTGCAGCGTGAACACCGCCATCACGATCACGAAGCCGCCGGTCGCGCATTGGTAGAACACGCGCCACCAGTGCCAGGGCCCGATCGGCATGCTGTCGATCAGAAAGGTCATGGTGCGCACGGCCCACAGCGCCGCGGCCAGCCCGAAGAGGCCGTAGAGCACCTCTTCGCGGCGCCGCCACCAGATGAAGGCGACGAAGCCGGCCGACAGGAAGGACACCACCACCGTCAGCTCCGGCACCGTGCGCACCCAGAACAGGCGGCGGTTGTGCAGCGGCTGGATCTGGTCCAGCGGGCCGATGCGCAGCTGCGGAAAGCGCAGCGGGTATTCCTTCGACGGCGCGGCGCGAATCGCGATCTCGTTGGGCCCCGGACGCAGCAGCGAGGGCGGCAGCAGCGCCATCTGCGGCCGGTAGGTGCGTGCATGCAGGGCCGGGCTGCTTTCTGCCACGCTGCCGATCAGGCCGCCGTTGAGCCAGATCTCGCCGCCGTCGTAGAGGTAGGGCACGTAGACGGCCCACGCGGTCTGGCGCGCCGGGTCGTCGGGGTAGACGAAGCCGACGCGATACCACGCCGGCACCAGCGCCAGCGATGGGCGCGAATAGCCCGCGTCGTCGGGCAGCATCACTGGCTGCCAGGCCGCGCCAGGCGGTGGCGGACTGCGCTGCACCTCCGGGGCCGCGTATACCTGTGCCACGCGCGGCGTCTGCACGGTTGGCTGCACTGCCGCCTGCGCCGCCGCCTGTGCCGCCGCCTGTGCCGCCGCCTGTGCCGCCGCCTGTGCCGCCGCCTGTGCCGCCGCATCAGCGAACGTGGCAAGGCATGCCAGCAGCATCGCCGCCGACGCACGCAGCAGAACGCCGCACAGCGCGCCGGCAAGGCGCGCTGCACGCATCACAGCAGCCCCATCTGGCTCGCTTCGTAGACCGCCTCGCCGCGCGAATGCACGGCCAGCTTGCGGTAGATCTTCTTGACGTGCGCCACCACGGTATGCGGCGAGATGCCGGTCAGCTCGCCGATGGTCTCGAAGCTCAGGCCCTTGGCGGCCAGCCGCAGGATCTCGGTCTCGCGTTCGGTCAGCGGCGAGGGCGGCACGTCCTTGGCCGGTGCGGGCTGCGGCGCCGTGCTGATGCGAAAGCGCGAGAGCACGCGCCGCGCGATGCTGGGGCTGATCGGCGAGCCGCCCGCGCGCAGCTCGTGGATGCTGCCGGCGATGCGATCGGCACCCGCGTCCTTCAGCAGGTAGCCGGTGGCGCCGGCCTCGATGGAGTCGACCACGTGCTGGTCGTCGCCGAACATCGTGACCACCAGCACGTCGCATTGCGGGTGCTTGCGCGCCGCGTGGAGGATCACGTCCACGCCGTCGATGTCGGGCAGACCCAGGTCGACCAGCATGACGTCGGGCGGCTGCGCATCGAGCATCGCGATGCCGGCGCGGCCGTTGGCGACGGCGCCGACCAGGTTCAGCGCCGGGTCGGCCAGCACCGCATCCGAGAAGCGGCGCAGGAACTCGGGTTCGTCTTCGACGATCAGCACGCTGGTGGTCATGGCTGCCCTTCGGCGATGCGACGCGCGCATTCTCCCACCCGGTGTGCGCGGCAGCCATCGCGCGAAGGCGCTATGCCACCGGGGTCGGCGAAGGTGCGCGGGCGCGCCGAAGCCTGCATGGGATACTGACCGCCTCCCCCATGAACGAGCTTTCCCTTTTTCTTCCCTGCGCCGCCGGCGTGGAAGACTTCCTGGCCCAGGAAGTGCACGCCTTGACCGGTCGCGCCGGCCAGGACCTGCTGAGCCTGCGCGGCGGCGTGCGGGTGCGCGCCGACTGGCGCGACGCGCTGCGGCTCAACCTGCACAGCCGGCTCGCGCAACGCGTGCTGATCGAGCTGTCCCATGCGCCTTACGGCAGCGAGCACGACCTGTACGCCATCGCGAGCGGCGTGGCCTGGGAGATCTGGTTCACGGCCAGGAACACCTTCAAGATCGAGACCACGGCCCAGCAGAGTCCGCTCAAGAGCCTCAACTTCGCCACCCTGCGCATCAAGGACGCGATCGTCGACCGCTTCCGCGAGCGCGCCGGCGGCGTGCGCCCGAGCATCGAGACCCGCTGGCCCGACGCGCGCGTGTTCGCGCACCTCGACGCCACCCACTGCACGCTGTACATCGACACCTCCGGCGAGTCGCTCTTCAAGCGCGGATGGCGCCAGGACAAGGGCGACGCACCGCTCAAGGAAACCCTGGCCGCCGCCATGCTGGCCGCCAGCGGCTGGTGGAACCCCGAGACCGGCGAGATCGCGAACGCACCGCTCTACGACCCGTGCTGCGGCAGCGGCACCATCGCGATCGAGGCGGCGCAGTTGGCGCTGGGCATCGCGGCGGGCAGCGTGCGGCGCTTCGGCTTCGAGAAGCTGTTGCCCTTTCAGGCGCACGTGTGGGCGGCGCTCAAGGCTGAAGCGCAGGCGGCGGTGCGCACGTCGACCGCGGCGCCTATCTTCGGCTCCGACGTGTCGCACCGCATGGTCGACTTCGCGCAGCGCAATGCCGAGCGGGCCGGCGTCGCGGCCGCGGTGCAGTTCCGCGGCGGCGATGCCTTGCAGCGCATGCCGCCTGCCGAGTCGGGCGTGATCGTGCTCAATCCGCCCTATGGCGAGCGCATCGAGGTCGGCGGCGTCACGCGCGGCCGCCGCGAGCAGGCGCAGACCGAGGACGGCGGCGAGTTCTTCCAGCAGCTGGCCAGCCACTGGAAGAAGAGCTTCGCCGGCTGGACCGCCTGGGTGCTCACGCCCGACCTGCAACTGCCCAAGCGCATGCGGCTCAAGGAATCGCGCCGCGTGCCGATGTGGAACGGGCCCATCGAATGCCGGCTCTTCCGCTTCGACATGGTGGCGGGCTCGGCGCGCGGCAAGCCGGCCGCCTGAGCATCGCGATCGCGCGGCCCTCTGCGCCGCACCGCCCGATGGCCTAGCCGGTTCGGCCGATGGACAGCCCCGGGCACGCGCAGCAACATGCCTCGCGCTGGGCGACTGCCGCCCGAGGAGCCGCCATGCAGATCCTGATGATCAAGGGGAGCGCCGGCGAGGACGTCGAGAGGCTGCGCAAGGCCCTCGTGAAGGTGCTGGGCGACGATGCCAAGCCCTTCGCCTCGCTGCAGTCCGCCGGCACTGCCATCGACGACGACTTCGACGCCGCCATCCGCCGCTGGCAGGCCGGCGTCGGCCTCATCGCCGACGGCGTGGTCGGGCCGCGCTGCCAGCAGTTGCTGGACCTCATCGAGATCGACACGGGCCGCTTCGAGCTGGCGCTCAACGTCGGCAACGTCAGCCGGCTGTTTCCGGCCACCAAGCCGGCCAACATCGCGCGCTACCTGCCCTACATCGAGGCCGCCCTCGGCGTCGCGCAGCTGACCGACCGCGCCATGATCCTCGGCGCGCTGGGCACCATCCGCGCCGAGACCGAGGGCTTCGTACCCATCTCCGAGGCGCCGTCGAAGTTCAACACGCCGCCCGGCGGCCCGCCCTTCAGCCTTTACGACAAGCGCACGAGCCTGGGCAACAGCCAGCCCGGCGACGGTGAGCGCTACCGCGGTCGCGGCTTCGTGCAGCTGACCGGCAAGGACAACTACACGCGCTACGGCGAACGCATCGGCGTGCCGCTCGGCGCTTCGCCCGACCGGGCCAATGCGCCTGAAGTGGCGGCCGTGCTGCTGGCGCTGTACCTGGCCGACAAGGCCGCCAAGTTCCGCCAGGCCATCGGCGGCGGCGACCTGGCCCAGGCGCGCAAGCTCGTGAACGGCGGCGCCCACGGCCTCGATCGGTTCGAGGACGTGTACGAGCGCGCGGCCGCGGTGTGGCCGCCCGTGCGTGCGGGTGCCGCGGGGCGCGGTGCTGCCGCTGCCAGGGCCGCGGCGGACGCGCCGTCGCCCGTCGAACGCGCCACCGTCTCCCGCACGCGCAAGGACGCGGCCGACCTGCGCGACCGCGTCTTCCTGCCCAGCGCGATCAGCCTGCCCGACGAGTTTCCGCCGACCGAGGAAGTGCGGCAGTACCTGCCGGCCTACACCCGCGCCGGCCTGATCCTCGACCAGGGTCGCGAGGGCGCCTGCACCGGCTTCGGGCTGTCGTGCGTCATCAACTACCTGCGCTGGGTCAAGTCGGGCCTGCCGGCCAAGTTCGAGTCGGTGAGCCCGCGCATGCTCTACACGCTCGCGCGGCGGCACGACGAGTACGATGGCGAGAACTACGAAGGGTCGAGCTGCCGCGGCGCGATCAAGGGCTGGTTCAACCACGGCGTGTGCCTGGAACAGGACTGGCCCTACCTGCCCGAGAAATCGAACCCCGCCAACTACGGCTTCGCGGCGCGCGCCTCGCAGAACACGCTGGGCGTGTACTACCGCGTCGACACCACGTCCATCACCGACCTGCAGGCCGCCATCGCGCAGCACCGCGCGGTTTTCGTCTCCGCCTTCACCCATGCCGGATGGGATGCGGTGCCCATGACGCCGGCGCCGAAGAAGCATGCCGACCTGCCGCTCATCGCCTTCGACGGCCGCCGCTCGCAGACGGGTGGCCATGCCTTCGCGCTGATCGGCTTCAACGCGCAGGGCTTCATCCTGCAGAACTCCTGGGGCAAGGGCTGGGGCGCGGGCGGCTTCGCGGTGCTCGGCTACCTCGACTGGCTGGCCAATGCGATGGACGCCTGGGTGGTCGCGCTGGGCGTGCCCGGCGTCATCGCCGGCCGGCTGGCGGTGGGCGGCAGCGGCGCGTCCGCCGCGCTCTCGGGCACCGACCGCAGCAAGTGGTGGGACACCGGCCTGGCCTACCAGCACAGCGTGGTGCTCGGCAACGACGGCCGCGTCAGCCGCTATCTCACCGAGGACGAGCAGCCGCGCAAGCTGCAGCAGCAGGCCTGCGTGCTGCCCGACACCTGGTTCCGCCAGCAGCAGGTGAGCACCAAGCGGCTGGTGCTCTACGTGCATGGCGGGCTCAACAGCGAGGACGAGGCGATCAAGCGCGCCAGCGCCATGGGCCGTTACTTCATCGGCAATGGCTGCTACCCGCTGTTCCTGGTGTGGAAGACGGGGCTGTTCGAGACCATCGGCAACATCCTCGCCGATGCCTTCCGCACCGAGCCGGCCCGAGCAGGCGCCGGCGCCGGCGAATGGGTCAGCGAGAAGACCGACCTGCTCATCGAGAAAAGCGTGGGCCGGCCCGTGGCGCGGCCGCTGTGGAGCGAGATGAAGGAGAACGCCGAACTGGCCTTCGCCGTGCGGCGCGGCGGCGACCTGCTGCTCGACGCGGTGCAGGCGCTGGCCGGCAACTGGGGCGAGAAGTTCGAGCTGCACTTGGTCGGGCATTCGGCCGGCGCGATCGCCATCGGCCACCTGCTCGGCGCCCTGGCCGAACGCCAGCGCGCCGGCCGCGACGGCGGCCTCGGCGCTCGTATCGCCTCGGTGAGCCTGATGGCGCCGGCCTGCTCGGTGGCCTTCGCCAACCGCCATTACGCGGCCGATGCGAAGCTGATGGAGCGGCTGCATCTCGACGTGCTCGCCGACACGGTCGAGCGCGCGGACACGGTCGGCCCCGTCTACCGAAAGTCGCTGCTGTACCTGGTCTCCAACGCACTGGAGTCCGATTTGCACACGCCCATCCTCGGCCTGGACCGCATCAACGACGCGGCCTATTCGGGCTGGGACGGTTCGTCGGACACCGGCGAGGCGCTGGCCCTGTGGCGCCAGGCCGCGCTGGCGTCGAAGCTGGAGTCGCGCACCCAGCGCGTGCAGGCGGCGCGCATCGAGGTGGCACTCGACGCGGCCGGCCAGCCGGTGCTGGAGCGCTCGTCGCACGGCGCCTTCGACAACGACATCGAAGTCATGACGCGCGCGCTGGAGCGCATCACCGCCGGCAAGCTGGCGATGGCGGTGGACGACCTGCGCGGGTTCTGAACAGAAAGTGCCGGGGGTTAGCATCACCGCCCATGCACGTCGTCATCGACACCAACATCGCCCTCGACCTGCTGGTGTTCGACGATCCGGGATGCGCGGCTTTGGTGGTGGCGCTCGATGCCGGCGCCGTGCGGTGGATCGCAACCGCGGCGATGCGCGGCGAACTGAAACGCGTGCTGGGCTACCCCTTGATCGCTGCGCGGCTGGCGAGCCGTGGACGCCTTGCCGCGTCCGTGCTGGAGGCCTTCGATCGACGCGTCGAGATGGTCGAAGACGCACCGCGTGCGCCATGCCTGTGTGACGACGTCGACGACCAGGTCTTCGTCGACCTCGCCGTCGCGCACCGGGCCCGGCTGTTCAGCAAGGACCGGGCGGTGCTCGACTTGCGTCGCCGGCTTGCGGTGCACGGCGTGGAGGTCGGCGCGCTGCGTGACTGGGTGGGGCCGTGAACGAGAAATGCCTCAGAACTGACGACAGAACACTTGATAGAAGACTTCCGTCAAAACCACGTTCACCAGGGCGGCGACGGCCGCCATCGGCACGTAGTGCCTGACGTTGCGGAGAACGACGGCATCGACGTCCTCGTGGTACGTGGGCGACGACGGATCGAATCCGGCCAATGCGCCAAAGCCGGGGTTGTTGTGCAGAAAGTCGGCTCGGCGCATTGCTTGGTCGTATGCGAGGATCCCGACGACCGCCACCGGCGTGAAGGTTACGAACGCCGCCGCCGCTATGCGTAGTGCTTGGTTGTGATACAGGCGGTGAGCGTCACCATAGCCTGGGAGAAGAAGCGGAGCCGGTTGAGCACCGGTCAACAAAAGCTGAAGGTAGTCGTGGTTCCTCTCGATCTTCGATTGATATTCCTCTAGTTCGCCTTCGAGCTGGTCGAGTTCGTTGGACCGTTCGGCGGATGCACTTTCGTGTCGCAGCTCTTCAAAACGCCGAAGAACGCCGTCACGTGATTCGATATCGATTGCGAGCGAGTGAACTGCTGTACGGGGGAGTCCAAGCTCGTTGATGGCGCGGTTCATGCCGGTGTGGTCAGGAACGGCGGTGAGCTTGTCCGCGATATTTGTGATGGAAACACCGATGCTCCGCGTGCCGCTCTCCTTGTTCTGCTCCTCCTTCTCCCTGTCGATCTGCTTCAGCGCGTTGCGGATGCAGCGGTCGCCAGGCTCGAGGCCGTGAACTCTCGCCAGGGCTCTCCATGACTTCTGCGGTTGCGGTTGGTGGGGATCGGGGCTTTCGCCGTGCGTCGTCGGCAACGCGACGCGGGTCAAAGGTGCGGGGGCATTGAAGAGGTGGTTGTACATGGGGCAGTCTGCAAGATCGTGTTTCAGTGAGAGATTTCCGAGGCGCTGAGACGGCCCAGCGCCTCGGTACACCACACCTGCAGTTCGCGTCGCTCATGGTCGCCCCTGCACATCTCCTGAACCGCTTCAAAGGCTTCGCGTGCCTGCCGGCTTTCTCCTTGCGCATCGAGGCATTCGCCCAGGCGGTAAAGCGCCACCGGGTCGAACGTTTCCATGATGCACAGCCCGAACATGGCCGACGCGGGCTTCGATAGTTCCAAACGCTGCAGGCAGCTGCCCGCGATGAAGGTGAAGCGGGCATCACGCGGTTCATGCGCGACAAGTTGCAAGGCGATCGGCAAGGCTTCTCGGAACCGATCTGCATCGCACAGCTCGCAGGCGGCCTCGTACAGTGCATCGCGGTCGGCGCTTTCGAGTCCCCTCAATTCCCCGAGCGAGGTGCCGGCCAGCAGTGCGGGCTGGGCCTGTTGCAGGATCTTCGGCAGATCCTTGAGTGTTTCTTCGAGGTGATCTGCGATCGCAAGTGCGGGCAGGTTGGAAGGAATGGCAGCAAAGCCCGGGACGATTGGTTCCATGTGCAAGGCGGTGAACTGTTGAAAACAGCACACTGGGTAACCGGAATTGCTTTCGCGTTCCTCGGATATCCATTGCATCCGGCCGAACAAGCCGGTGTGGCAAGACGATCTGGCCGTTGCATGTCGCACTGTCGCACCGTCGCATCTCTTGCAACGGCGAACCGATTCGAAGAGGGGCTAGCGCTGCGTAGGCCGAGCTGCCTCGCCTCCATACCACCGCCACAGCAACCGCGCCACCGCACGCGAGCGCTGCGTGTCCCGCCCCCAACGCCGCCCCGCGGGCAGGTGGCGCAGCCAGCGCATGCGGCGTGCGGCCAGCGCGAGCCGGTCGCGCGTTTCATCGGCCGCGTCGGCCAGCACCGCATGCCAGTGGGCACCGGCCGCTTGGGACGATGCGGCGCGCACCAGCATCGCGGTCGAATGCAGGTAGCTGAGCCAGTCGCGCACCTGGCATTCGGCCAGCGGCAATGTCTCGCCCGGGTCGTCCTCGAAGTCGATGTAGCCGATCACGCCGTCGGGGCACTGCACCAGGTTGCGGTCGAAGGCCTGGCTCAAGTAAGCGCCGTGCGCATGCACCACGGCGATGGCTTCCAATCCCTCGCGCCAAACGGCCAGCAGCGCGCTCGGGCCCTGCGCCGCGGCCTGGTCCAGGCGCTCCTGCAGCACCACGGGCGGCCGGCCGCTTTCGCCCAGGTCGGAGATCAGCAGGCCATCGGGCTGCTGCGCCAGCACGGCCGGCACGCGCAGGCCCAGCGCGCCAAGCGCCCGCAGGCGCCGCGCCTCGGTGGCGATGGCGGCCTCGCCGCCGGGGTTGACCACCGGGGTCAGCACGTCGAGGCGCAGCAGGCTCGCCACCGCGGCCATCAGGTGGTAGCCGAGCTTGCCGTGCGGCGGGCCGGCCTTCTTGAGCCACACGCGTTCCTGCCCGAGCCGATGGCTGGCCACGGCCTTTGGCTGCTGCGGCAGCATGCTGCGCAGGAACTCCGCGTAATCGCCCGGTTCCAGCGGCGGCACGCCGGCTTCGAGGGGTGCCGGCGCCGATGCCACCCCCTTGCGCGCCTGCACGCGCGTGCCGCGTTTCGCAACCGGGTTCATGCGGCAGCCAAGGCAGGTTCCGTGTCCAGCAGGGGCTGGAAGCTGTGCGCGCTGGCCAGCGGCCAGTAGGTGCGGAAGACGTTGTGCTGGTTCTCCAGCGAGTGCAGCAGCGCGCCGGGCTTCACCTGCAGCACCAGGTTGCTGAGCAGCCGCACCTCGGTGTCGGAGATGCGCCGCACGATGTGGTGGGCCGTGATCTGCTGCGGATGGTCGAGGCCGGCGGCCTGCACGAGTTCCTTGAGCGCATGCAGCGTGCTGTCGTGGAAGTTGCGCACGCGCTCGGCTTTGGTGGGCACCACCAGCGCCTGCTGGCGCGCCGGGTCTTGCGTGGTCACGCCGGTCGGGCAGTGGCCGGTGTGGCAGGTCTGCGCCTGGATGCAGCCCAGCGCCATCATGAAGCCGCGCGCCGCATTGCACCAGTCGGCGCCCAGCGCCATCATGCGCGCCACGTCGAAGGCGGTGATCACCTTGCCCGCGCAGCCGATCTTGATGCGTTCGCGCAGGTTGACGCCGATCAGCGTGTTATGCACCAGCAGCAGGCCTTCCTGCAGCGGCGCGCCCACGTGGTCGCTGAACTCCACCGGCGCGGCACCGGTGCCGCCCTCGGCGCCGTCGACCACGATGAAGTCGGGCGTGAGCCCGGTCTGCTGCATGGCCTTGACGATGGCGAACCATTCCCACGGATGGCCCAGGCAGAACTTGAAGCCGACCGGCTTGCCGCCCGACAGCACGCGCAGCCGGGCGATGAAATGCAGCATCTCCACCGGCGTGGAGAAGGCGCTGTGCGACGAGGGCGAAATGCAGTCCACCCGCACCGGCACACCGCGCGCGGCCGCGATCTCGGGCGTGACCTTGGGCGCCGGCAGCACGCCGCCGTGGCCCGGCTTGGCGCCCTGGCTCAGCTTGATCTCGATCATCTTCACCTGCGGGTCGCGCGCGTTGGCGGTGAAGCGCTCCTCGCTGAAGCGGCCGTGCTCGTCGCGGCAGCCGAAGTAGCCGCTGCCGATCTCCCAGATGAGGTCGCCACCATGTACGCGATGGTGGGCCGAGATCGAGCCCTCGCCGGTGTCGTGCGCGAAGCCGCCGTGCTTGGCGCCCAGGTTCAGCGCCAGGATCGCATTGGCCGACAGCGAGCCGAAGCTCATGGCCGAGATGTTGAACACGCTGGCCGAATAGGGCTGGGTGCAGACCTGTCCCGCCGGCGAGGCCGGGTTGGGCGTGCCGCCGATCACGATGCGGAAGTCGTGCCCATCGAGCCGGGTCGGCTGCATCGAGTGGTTGATCCACTCGTAGCCGGCGATGCCGACGTCGAGCTGCGTGCCGAAGGGCCGGTTGTCGGGCTCGCCTTTGGCGCGCTGGTAGACCAGCGAGCGCTGGGCCCGCGAGAAAGGTGCGGCCTCGCGGTCGCTTTCGATGAAGTACTGCCGGATCTCGGGGCGGATGTATTCGAGCAGGAAGCGCAGGTGGCCGATGACGGGGTAGTTGCGAAGGATCGCGTGGCGCGGCTGCCGGAGGTCGTGCACGCCGGTTCCGCTGAGCACGGCGAAGGCCGCGGTGCAAAGCCAGGGCATCCAGTGCAAGGGTGCCGCGAAGAGGGCGGCCAGGCTGGCCAGCAGGCCGAGCACGCACAGGGCGAAGGCGAAGTAACGGGACGGAACGATCGAAGTCATGGCGGGGCGGCCGGCGGCGGCCGTGGAGCCCGCATCATAGGCGCCGTGCGGCGGCACCGGATGACAGACCCGGAGGGTGGCCCTCGGCATAATGACCGGCCCCGGCAGCGCCGCGGCTGCACCCCATGGCCATGAGCAACGACACCTCCCCCACCCCCGATTCCACCGCCCAGGCACTAAGCCCCGACGACTTCGACGCGCTCGACCAGGACCTCGACGCGATGCGCGAGCACGACGAGGAAATCCCGCAATGGGAGTTCTGCGAAGGCTTCATGGCCGCGCTGGTGTGCACCCGCCGGACCATCGAGCCGGCCGAGTACTGGCCCGTGCTGCTGGGCGACGGCTTCGTGCCGGCCCGGCACATGGAATTCGTCTGGCGCTGGAAGCGGCGTTGGCGGGAGATCGAGCAAGGGCTGGACGCCGACGTGCAGTCGCTCGACGACGAACAGGCCTGGCAACCCGAAGTGCTCGACACGCGTGGCGCCATCGCTTCGCTGCCCGAGGAGGAGCGCGCCGACATGGCCGGCGAGGACATTCCCTCCTTCGCCCAGGTGTGGGCGCTCGGCTTCATGTACGCGGTGGAGAACTGGCCCGACGAATGGACCCCGCCGCGCGACAAGGAGGCGGCCGGCATGCTCGACGAGGCGCTCGATTCGATCGTCGCGCTGACCGAGGACGACCGCGGCAAGCCCGTGCTCTCGATGTACAGCGAGGACGGCCCGCCCAGCGTGAGCCAGCAGCGCGTCGACGACTTCGGCGATGCGATCTGGGGCGTGTACGACCTGCGCCGCCTGTGGCGCAGCATGGGCCCGCGAGTCGAGACCGTGCGCAAGGAAGCGACGCCGGGTCGCAACGACCCCTGCCCCTGCGGCAGCGGAAAAAAATACAAGAAGTGCCACGGTGCAGGCTGACGCGGCCCGTTCGCTGACCATCCGCCGCGCGTGGGCCATGGTGCTCACGCTGTGCACCGCTTTCGCATTGAGTCAGGCATACCGCACGGTGGGCGCCATCATGGCCGGGCAACTGCAGGGCGAATACCGGTTGTCGGCGCAGGCGCTGGGGCTGTTCTCCGGCAGTTTTCATTTCGCCTTCGGCGCCATGCAGCTCTTCATGGGCATCGGCATCGACCTGCACGGCGTGCGCCGCACGGTGCTCACGGCCTTTCCGCTGGCGATCGTCGGGGCGCTGATCTCCGCGCTGTCGACCAGCTTCGGCTTGCTGATCGTGGGCCAGGTGCTGATCGGCGTCGGCTGTGCGCCGGCCTTCCTGGTGTGCACCGTGTTCATCGCACGGCATTTTCCGGCGGCCAGCTTTGCCTCGGTGTCGGGGCTGGTGCTGGGCATCGGGGGCGTGGGGATGCTGATCACCGGCACGCCGCTGGCCTGGCTGGTCGAGGCGTATTCGTGGCGCATGGGCTTCTGGGTGCTGGCAGGGGCTTCGGCGCTGGCTTGGCTCAGCATCGCGCTGATGGTGCGCGAGCCGGGGGGCGAGTGTGGCGCCGTGCCGCGCGAATCGCCCATCGCCGCGCTGCGCCGCTTCGGCGAGCTGTTCGCGATGCCGCACACCCTGGGCATCGTGGTGCTGGGCGCGGTCACCTATGCCGCGTTCATCTCGCTGCGCGGCCTGTGGCTGGGCCCGCTGCTGGTGGAGCGCCACGGTTACTCGCTGGTGCAGAGCGGCAACGTCGCGCTCGCGGTGTCGGTCATCTCGCTGTTCGGTCCGCCGCTCTTCGGCCGGCTGGACCGCGGCGGCCCGCAGCGGCGCCGGCGCATCCTGGTGTGCGGCGGCATCTACGCGGCATTGTTCGCCGCGGTCGGCATCTTCCACGCGGCCTGGATCGACGTCGGCTGCGCCCTCGCGATCGGGCTGCTGTCGGGCTTCATCGTCTGGCAGTACGCCGACGTGCGCAGCGCCTATCCGGCGGCGCTGACGGGGCGCGCGATGGCGGTGTTCACCATGGCCATGTTCCTTGGCGTGGCGCTCATGCAGTGGCTGACCGGCGTCGCGGCCTCGGTGGCGCAAGCCTTCGGCATGGAGCCCTATGCGGTGGTGCTGGGCTTCATCGCCGTGCTGCTGGTGGCCGGATGCGCGGCCTTCACCTGGCTGCCGGCGCCCCAGGGCGCGACGGCCGCCCGCAGCTGAAGCTTCACTCGATGTGAAAGGCGCGCAGGCTGGCGGGCTGCACGACGTCCAGGTACTCGCGGTGCTTGCGGATGTAGCCCGCGATGAACTGGCAGGCCGGGATGACCGGCGTCGCCTGGGTGCGCGCGTCGTCGAGCACGTGCCGCGCGAGCGCCGAGCCCACGCCCTGGCCTTCGAAAGCCGGCAACACCTCGGTGTGGGTGAACATCACCGCGTTGCTGAGCACGTTGTATTCGCAGTAGCCGGCGAGCTGCCCGTCGATGTGGGCTTCGTAGCGGTGCTGGTCGGGATGGTTGGTGATGGTGATCGTCATGGATGGGTCGACAGATAGTTGGCCAGGTTCTTCGCCGCGCCGGCGCGCACCTTGTTGCGCAGCATCGGCGTCCAGCCCAGCAGCAGGCCCGGCGCGCCCAGCGCCTGGCGCGACCAGGTCCAGAAGTCGAAGCGGTCGCGCTGCTCGGCGATCAGCCCGTCGGGCGTGAAGCGGAATTCGGAGTCGATCGAGTTGTCGACGAGTCGGCCGGTGGTGCTGAAGCGGTAGTGCGCGTCCCAGTGCGCACGGCCCGTGCTGCCGTCGGCCTGCACGTCGCGCCAGCTCAGCTTCCACACATCGGCGCCCTTGGCGCGCGTGGCCTCGCACAGCATCTTCCACATGCCGCCGACCTCGCGTGCACCGCGCAACGAAAAGGCTTCGTCGTCGAAGCGCGCGTCCGGCGCGTAGCAGCTCGCCATGGTGTCGGCGTCGAGGCGGGCGAAGGCCTCGTAAAGGCGCTGGATGGTGTCTTCGTTGCGCATGGTCGGCGATGGTAGCCGAGGCCGAAAGACCGGCCGGGGAGGCCGCCCTACCGCAAAGGCAGGCGTCTCTGGCCGCCGAGCCGCTCGTTGTCGATGTACTGCGCGAGAAGCGCCAAGTCCGTGTCGATGACTGCGGTGGCCTGGAAGTGAGTCTGCCATCCATCGACCACTTCGCAGACCTCGCGGACGATGCTCGAGGCCTGCTGGCGATTCATGCCGAAGGCCTTGCAGTCGGACATGGCGTTCTTCATCGTCGAATCGTGCCCATCCTTGCCCACCAGCATGGCCTGGACCCCGAGGCCGGACAGGCTGGGCACCATGTCGTACGCCGGCGAAAGGGCCCAGTAGCCATCGGCTTCCCGCAACAGCGCATGGTTCTTTTCGTGATCGTCGGTGTTGTCCATGAGGATGTTGAACACCATCCGCCGGAACAGCTGCGCCTGCTGACGTGCGATGTCGTCAACGCGGCACAGGCGTCGCAGTTGCTGCGCGAGTTGCGGATAGCCGTAGGGTTCGCCGACCGCTCGCAGGATGACGTGGGCGGACACGGCATGGACGCGCGACGTGCCCTCGCGATCGAAGCGCTTGATGGCCACCGCATGCCGCCCCTGTACCGGAAGCGCCCGCGTCTGCGCGACATCGATGCCGCACCTGGCGGCCAGCGACATGGTCGCGTGCTCGATGAGCGGCGTGTCCTCGTCCTCGCCTTCTCCGAACTTGACGAGCCAGGCGTGTCCTTCGATCTCGATCAGCGACTTGGGGCGCGCACCGCCCAGGGACACACCGGGACGCAGCAGGCGCTTTTCCAACTCGGCGACCGGCTCGTTGGCGATCACCTTGCGGATCACGTCCTGCATCTGCTCCAGCTCGCCCATGCGAGGGATGGGCGACCGCCCCCATGGCTCGTAGACATCGGACCGCTGCGACACACCGAGCGCACCGTAGCGGTCGGCCCCTGCGAACAGAAGCAGCTCCAGCACGGACAGCCGCGGGCTGCGCTCGAAGCGGCGAATGACGCGCTCACCCCAGCGGTCGGGGCGAGCGTCCTCGACCGCGCCAGGTGCGCCCTTCCGGTCGGGCGGGAGGAAGAGCGCGTCGGTCAGCGGCAGGTCTTCGCTCAATGCATAGCCTGCGCCGCGCCATGCCTGGCCGTAGCGCAGGCTGACCCCTTGGCTTCCGCTGGCCAGGGAGAGTTCGCCGACGAGGACGGGGCGACCGGGGTCCGACAGCATCCACAGGGCCAGCGTGTCTTGCGGCTCGTAGGCGTGGGCTTCATTCATCGCGCCGGGCTCCGCGGCGCGATGCCGTCTGGATGTCCGATTCGAGCGCGGCGAGGTCTTGTGCCGGCTCTGCCACCCGCGCCAAGGCCTCCTGCCGCTGGATCATCCAGATGGCTGTGGCGTAAACGCCCATCGAGACGGCCGGGTCGCCGAGTTCCATCTTCATCAAGGTCGGAACGGACACGTTCATGCGCGTCGCCCATGCGCGAAGCGATTGCTTTCGGCGTTTGCGGGCGATTCCGAGATCTTCTCCGAGGCGTCGAAGCGCGTTCGCTGCGACTGCGGGGAAACTTTCCAAAGCATCGGAGCGAGATGGCATTCAACTATTATTAAACAAATAGGGCAGTCTGTTCAATAATGAATTTCTTCCAGCCGGGTTAGGCGCGCCGCAGCAGCTCGATGAGCACGTGCAGCGCGTGATCGACGGTGGCTTCCCGAACCTCCGCCCGCCCGCCCTGGAAGCGCCGCCGCTCGGTGCGGGTCTGGCCGCCCACCGACCAGCCGAACCACACCGTCCCCACCGGCTTGTCCACGCTGCCGCCGGTCGGCCCGGCCACGCCGGTCACCGCCACCGACACCTGCGCCCGCGAGCGCGCGACCGCGCCTTCGGCCATGGCGCGCGCGACTTGCTCGCTGACGGCGCCGTGGCCCGCGATCAGCGCGGCGTCCACGCCCAGCAGCTCGGTCTTGGCCTCGTTCGAATAGGTGACGAAGCCGCGCTCGAACCAGTTGCTGGAGCCCGACAGGTCGGTGCAGGCGCCCGCGATGAGCCCGCCGGTGCAGCTCTCGGCGGTGGCCATCATCCAGCCCTTGTCCTGTAGCGCTTTGGCCAGCTGCTCGACCAGCGCGGCCGTTTCCGACGGACCCGATGCATCGGCCGAGAAAGAAGCGTCGTTCATGCCATTCACCTTGATCACCATGCGCGGACGAGCGCGATTACCACCAACGTGCAGAAGGCCGCCACCAAGTCGTCGAAGATGATCCCGAAGCCGGCGGCCCGCCACGAGAAGGCGGCCGGCGTGGCGCCGCGTTGCTTGAAGAGCTGGTCGGCCCAGGCCACCGGCCCGGGCTTGGCCGCATCGAAGACGCGGAACAGCACGAAGGCCGCCAGCTGGGCCCACAGCCCGGCCGGCATCAGCAGCCACAGCACGATCCAGAAAGCGATCACCTCGTCCCACACGATGCTGCCGGGGTCGGCGATCGCCATGTGGCGCGCGGTGACCGTGCAGGCCCACCACCCGATGGGCAGCGAGGCCAGGATGATCCAGCCGATGGCCGCCGGCGGCAGCCAGCGCTGCATGACGACGAAGGCGGCCCAGGCCCACAGCGTGCCGGCGGTGCCGGGCGCGCGGGGCGCCAGGCCGGCGCCGCAGCCCAGCGCGATGAAGTGGGCGGGGTGCGACAACAGAAAACGCAGCGTGGGGCGGCGCAGCGGGGCGACGGGCATGGCCCCGGAGGGCGGAGAGGCAGCAGGAGACATCACGCCGGAGTGTCGCGCATCCGCGCGACCGGGGCGGTTCGCTGCGCTTCAGAAGTTGTGCGAGATGCCCAGCTGCAGTCCGCTCGACGCGCCGCCGGGCACGGTGGCCGGCGCCGAGTCGCTGACCATGTAAGCCGCGTTGCCGCGGTTGCGGATGCGCGAATAGGTGCCGTAGAGCGCGGTGCGCTTGCTCAGGTAGTGCACGTAGCCGATCGCGTACTGCCGGGCGTCGTCGTCGTCGATGCCGGGGCCCGAGCGATTGGAGCGCGAGACCACGGCCTTGATCACGCCCGGCCCGACCGGCACGCTCAGGCCGAGCAGCAGGTTGACCTGCCGGTCGCCCTCGGTGGACTGCCGGTAGTAGTTGGCGTAGAGCTTGGCGGGTCCGAAATCGTAGGTGCCGCCCAGGCTGGCCACGCGGGCATCGGCGGGGCCGACCGGCGTCACGCCGTAGGCGGCCGCGACGTCGATCGTGCCGTTGGTCCAGCCCACGCGCGCACCGCGGTAGCGTGCGCCTTCCACGTCCTCGGGCAGCGCGTACATCGCCTGGCCGTAGAAGCCGCCCAGCCCCCGGGGCAGAAAGTAGCCGACCGAGTTGTTGGCGCGCGCCAGCGTGCGGGCGCCGCCGAGGCCGAAGGGCCAGCCTTCGATGATGTTGGCCGACCCGCCCACGCCCACCGTGCCGAAGGGCGAGAACTGCGAGATGTTCCAGAAAGTGGGCGTGTAGTCGCGTCCCATGCGCAGTTCGCCGAGCGAGTTGCTCGACAGGCTCAGCGTCGAGCGGCGGTGGAAGCCCGTGCCCTGGATCTCGCCCGTGTCGGGCAGGAGCGCCATCTCGAGCCAGAAGCTGGCCGCCAGCCCACCGCCCAGGTCTTCCGTACCGCGAAAGCCGAGGCGGCTCGGGAAGATGTTGCCGCCCTGGTCCATCGCCTTGACCGAGGCACGGTCGCTCTTCGAGTACGTCAGATTCAGGTCGAGCGTGCCGAAGAGCTGGACGCTCGATTGGGCCATGCTGCCCGCCGCGGCGGTGACGCAGGCGGCACCGGCCAGGGCGCGCGGCAGCAGGCGGCGGGGTGGGGCGATGCGGGTTCCGGTTCTTTTCAAGATGTCTCCTCGTGTTGAAAAAGGCGTGCGTCGTCGCGCGGCGCCTGCGCTGCAGGCGTCGCGAACTCGGGGTGGGGATGCGGCGGAGCGGGAACGTCGCGGCGGTCAGCCGCGCGCGGGCACCGTCAGTCGATGCGGATGTTCTTGGCCTTGATGAGCCGGCTCATGACCTGTGCCTCGCGGTCGACGATCGCGGCCGTCTCGGCGGGCGTGGTGCCCATCGGGTCGAGCCCGGCGTCGCCGATCAGCCTCGCCATCTCGGGCGAGTGCGTGATGGCGATGATTTCGCGGTTGAGCCGTTCGACGATCGCCGCCGGCGTCTTCGCCGGCACCCAGAAGCCGAGCCAGGTGAAGATCTCCACGCCGGGGTAGGCCTCCGACAGCGTGGGCACGTCGGGCATCGCCGCGTTGCGCTTGTGTCCGGTATAGGCAAGGGCCTTGAGCCGGCCGGAGCGGATGTTCGGCAGCGCCGACACCGGCGGCTCGAAGCCCAGCATCACCTGGCCCGCGATCACGTCGGGCGCGGCGCTCTGCTTGTAGGGCACGTGCAGCAGCTCGATGCCGGCGGCCTCCTGGAAGAGTTCGAAGCCCAGGTGCGCCGTGCTGCCTGCGCCGTAGGAGGCGTACGAGACCTTGCCCGGCTCGCGCCTGGCCAGCGCCACGAGCTCGGGCACGGTCTTCGCCGGCACCGCGGTGCCGGCAACGATGAAGGAGCCGCCTTTCAGCGCCTGCGTCACGGGCGCCAGATCGTTCTTCGCGTCGTACGGCACCTTCGACAGCAGGAAGGGCGTCATCGTGAACGGGTTGCTCGTCGAGAACAGGATCGTGTAGCCGTCGGGCGCGGCCTTGGCCACGGCGTCGGTGCCGATGGTGGACAGCGCGCCGGGCCTGTTTTCCACGACCACGGGCGTACCGAGCGCGCGCGACAGCCGGTCGGCGTACTGGCGCGCGAAGATGTCGGAGCCCACGCCCACCGGGGTCGGCGTGATGATCTTGATGGGGCGCGACGGCCAGGCCGCTCCCTGGCCCCACGCGGGCGCGAGCGAAGCGGCAGCCGTCAGTGCGACGAGCAACGAACGGACGAGTTTCATCTTTTGTCTCCTGGGTTCCAAGTTCCGGGTGCGGGCCGCCTCATGGCGCCGCCATCGCGAAGCCGCCGGCGGGTCAGGGTCCGGGAAGCGGCGGGTAGTCGACCGCATCGAGCCCGGGCACCTGCACGCGCGCGGGGTCATTGCCATGGGCCTGCAGCTGATCGACCGCGTAGTCGGTCACGCAGCCGGACAGCAGCTGGCGCGGGTCCTCCAGCACCACGCGCAGCCGCGTGTTGAGGGCGCGCCAGTCGTCCGGGCCGCCGATGGCCGGCATCTCGGCCACCGTGCGCGTGCCCGCGTCGAGCACGGGGCGGGTGGTGGAGGCCGGCTCGTAGCGTGGATAGCCTTCGTACATCAGCGCGCCCAGCTCGCTCACGGTGCGCGTGTGCGCCCACAGCTGCCGCATCGGCTTCTCGAAGGCGCGCAGCGTCGCCATGTCGGGCACTGCGCCAGCCTGCAGCTCGCTGCCGGCATGCGGCGCGACGAAGAGCCGGTCGAGCGACAGCGCATGGCGCGAGGCGCCGAGGATCATGGCGCACACCGAATTGGTGGTCCAGGTGACGCCGGCGGTCGGCCGGCCCTGGCGACCCACCACCAGCGCCATGGCGCGCGACCAGTCGATGGCGTGGCCGTCGAGCCAGGCGATCACGCGGTGGCTGATTTCCATGCCGACCAGGAAGAAGGTCGCGATCATCACGGCGTTCATCGGCACGGTGGCACCGGCGGCCGAGCCCGTGGCCTCCAGGTAGTGCTCGCGCATGTCGGCGGGCGTGAAGAGGGCGGGCGCCTCGAGCACGCGCTCGAGGTAGCGCTCGGTCAGCACGCACGAGTAGTTCACGAGCTCGGCGATGCGCTGTTCGCGCCCGCGGTAGGCCGGCACGGCGATCACGTCGCGCCACAGTTCGACCGAGTTGGCCTCGCGGGCGGCACGCGTGGCCACGAGCAGCCGCTCGGCTTCGCGGCGCCACGTCATGCCGTCGGGATCGACCAGCCGCATCTTGAGCACCGAGGCGACGGCCGGGCCGTGATGCGAGATGCCCGCCAGCTCCTTGAAGCCACGCGTGGACAGCCGGAAGCCCTGGACCTCGGGATCGCGGCCGTTGCCCGGAAATAGCACGACGTCGGAGCTGGTCGCCACGATCAGCGGGTCGCCGGCCGTGGCCGCGCCGGTCAGCGCCGCGAGCTTGCCGCCGATGCCCTGCGGCCCGCCGGTGTAGGTCTCGAACAGGCGCAGCAGCTCGGGGCTGCGGTGCGCGTCGGATGCAGCGCTCATGTCGGCTCCTTTCATGACGTCACGGCGAGCCGGTACACCTGCGTCGGCGTACGGAAGCGCACCTCGGCACTGAGGCTGTTGGCCACCACCAGGTAGCGTTGCCCATCGGCCTCGAAACTGGTGGCGTCGGTGCCGCCATGGGTCGTGAATTCGTGAGCCGGCACCATGCGCCCGCGTTCCAGCCGGTGCACCACGGACTGCAGCCGCGGCACCGGCGCCTCGCGCGTGCCGTGCAGGAAGTTGACCTGCACCAGCAGGCCCGCATCGGCGATCCATTCGAACTCGCGTCCGCCCGGCCCGCCGAGCACCTGGTGCGGCACGAAGCGCCCGTCGGCCCAGCGCAGCAAGACCGTGTCCTCGTGCAGGCAGGCGAAGGCCAGCCATGCATCGCCCTGGGCCTCGAAGAAGCAGAAGGCCCGGCCGCTCTTGCCTGCCAGTTCCTGGAAGGGCTCGAAGGACGTGCCGTTCCAGCGCAGCAACTGCGAAGGCACGGCGTGGTCCGCATAGGCGAGCAGCCGGTGCCCGCCGACCTCGAAGAACGCCCAGTTGTAGCCCCAGCCGGAGGGCACGGACTGGCGCTTGCGAAAGCCCTCGCCGTCCCATTCGAAGATGCACGAGTCGGACGGATGCGCAGGCTTGGCGTCGCCGAGCGTGACGCCTTGCGCCAACGCGAGGAAATGCCGGCCGTCGATCTCGAAGTGCGTCCATTGCTTGGCCGCCGAGGTCGGCACGCGCTGGAAGACCTCGAAGCGCCCGTCGACGAGTTCGAAGATCGTCGAGTGCGTGTCCAGCGAGTACGGGTCCGAGCCGGTGCGCAGGCTCGCCGTCGCCAGGAAGGCGCGTTCGCCGATGCGAAAGAACTCGGCATCTTCGCCGCCGGGCACGGGCAAGCGCGCGTGCTCGACGAAGCGCCCGCCGTGCCACCGGTACACCAGCGCGTCGACGTCGCTGTCGCCCAGGGTCATCCGGGCCGGCTGGCCCGCCACATCGCGGGCGAGTTGCGGCACCACGAGGTAGCGCGTGCCCTGGTGCTCGAAGCTCTCGACGGCGCGTGCGCCCGAGGTGTCGAGCGCCTGGATGTCGTGCAGTGCGATGTTCATGGTCAGAAGCCGAAGAGGCGTGCAGGGTTGTCGGCCAGGATGCGGCGCCGCGCCGCGGCGTCCTGGATCCATTCGCCGATCAGGTTGAGCAGCTCGCCGGTGTCGCGGCCGCCTTCGGGGATGTGCGGCCAGTCGCTGCCCCAGACCACGCGCTCGGGCACGGCCTCGACGATGGCACGCGCCAGCGGCTGCAGCCTGGCGTAGTTGCCGTCCTTCGCCAGGCGGTACGGGCCCGAGAGCTTGAACCAGCCGCGGCCGTCGGCCACGGCGCGCAGCAGGCGGTCGAAGTCGGCCCGCGTGAGGCCGTCGCTTTCGAGCATGTAGCCCATGTGGTCGATCACGAAGTCCGTCTCCAGATCGGGCAGCAGCGGAATCAGGTCGCGCACCACCCAGCCAGGCGTGTAGAACTGAACATGCCAACCGAGCGGGCGCACGCGGCGGATGCTGCGCTCGATGAACGCGCGGATCTCGGCGGTGGGCAGCCTGGCGCGCAGGAACAGGTCGAGCCGCAGCGCGCGCACGTGGCGCTCGTGCATCGCCTGCAAGGCTTGCAGGTCCACGTCGTCGTCGACCATCGCCACCCCGCGTGCGCGGCCGCCAGCCGCATCGAGCGCATCGAGCATGCAGCGGTTGTCGGTGCCGTAGTAGCTGGGCTGCACGATCACGAAGCGCTCGACGCCGAGCACACCGAGGGCGCGCTCCAGCTGGGCGAGATCGCCGTCCGGCAGGGTGTAGTGCGGGCGGTCCACGCGCGGATAGCGATCGGCCGGCCCGAACACGTGCACGTGCGCATCGCAAGCGCCGGCAGGCAGCTCGAAGCCGGCGCGGGTGAGGGTCTGCGCGTCGCGCATGGGTCTGGAAGTGAGGATCTCGTCGGTCATGGTGGCGGGGTCTGCAATCGGATGTCAATGAACCTGGACCTGGGCTTGCGTGGCGTGCGCATGCGCGTCCAGCGCCTGGCGCGCTCGTTCCTGCATCGCGGCATACAGCACGTCGGTGTCGATGCCGGTCATGAGAAAAGGCACCGCGCCGCGCGCGAGCAGCTCGGCGTTCAGCGCCGCATCGGCAATGCCGCCGATGGACAGCGGCTTGCCGGCGCACGCGCAGGCCGCCAGCGCGGCATCGAGCGCCTGCTGCACCGACGGATGGCGGTACTCGCCGGGCACGCCGAGCTCGGCGCTCAAGTCGTTGGTGCCGATGCTCACCAGGTCGACGCCGGGTACCCGGGCGATGGCCTCGGCGTTGTCGATCCCGCGCGGGCTTTCGATCAGCACGTTCACCACGACCGCATCGTCGGCGAGGCGGTACAGCTCGGCCGGCGGCATGCGGCGGTAGTGGGCCTGCGGCAGCGCGGCGATGGCCGAGCGGTGGCCGTGCGGCGGAAAGCGGCAGGCCGCAGCCAAGTCGGCGGCCTGCTCGGCGGTCTCCACCCGCGGAAAGATCAGGCCCGAGGCGCCGGCGTCGAGGAGCCGGCCGATCGCGCCGTATTCGCGCTCGGGCACGCGCACCAGCGCCATCAGGCCGATGTCGTGGGCCGCCGCGCAGATGTAGCCCGCCACGTCCAGTCCGATGGTGCTGTGTTCGAGGTCGATCCAGATCGCATGGTGGCCGGTCGCCTTGGCCAGCCGGGCGACGTCAGCGGTGCGCGCCATGCGCACGCCGAACGCCGCCACCGGTTCGCGGCGAGCCAGCCGCTGCATCACGGGATGGCCCTGGAAGCGCTTCTGCAGCGTGTCTCTCTGTGTCATGCACGGCATCGTAGGCAGCGCCGCTTATATTTGGAAATATCGTTTTTGAAGCGTTTTCGATATCCTCTGAATATCATGGAATTGCGCCATCTCCGTTACTTCGTCGCAGTCGCCGAAGAGCTCAACTTCACGCGCGCGGCCCTGCGCCTGCACATCGCGCAGCCGCCGCTGAGCATCCAGATCCGCGCGCTCGAAGAGGAGCTCAAGGTCCGGCTGCTGGAGCGCGACAAGCGGCGCGTGTTCCTCACGCAGGCGGGCCGCCACTTCCTCGACCGCGCACGGGCCATCCTGCAGCAGGTAGACGTGGCCAAGGGCGAAGCGCAGAGCGCCGCCTCGGGCGACATCGGGCGCGTCGCGCTCGGCTACACCGCATCGTCCATGCTGTCGCTGGCGCTGCCGGCCGCGCTCCAGCGCTTTCGCCGTGCGTATCCGCAGGTGGTGCTGACCCTGCACGAGATGACCTCGCTGGACCAGCTCGACGCGGTGCACGGGCGCAGCCTCGACGTGGGCATCCTGCGGCGGCCCGACGTGGCGATTCCGCCGGGCATCGTGATCGAGAAGTGGTATCAGTCGCCACTGGTCGCCGCGGTGCCGCGGGGGCACCCGCTCGCCGGCGCGGCGATCCACATCGCCGACCTGCGCGACGAGCCGCTGCTCACCTATCCGCGCGACGCCGGCATCGGCCTGTACTGGATGGTGCAGGCGCTGTGCACCAAGGCCGGCTTCCGGCCGCGCATGGTGCAGGAGGCGCGCGATGCCTCCACGCTGGTGGGCCTGGTCGCCGCGGGCGTGGGCATCGCGCTGGTGCCGGGCGACACGCGCTGCATCCAGCTCGAGGGCGTGGTCTACCAGCCCGTCGCGGACAAGGGCGCGGTGTCCAGCCTCTACCTGGTGCATCGGCGCGCCGATCCCAGCCCCTACGCAGCGTTGATGGTCGGTGAGCTGCGCGCCGCGCTGGGGCGCCGTGCGGGGAAAAGAACGCGATGAGGCGGCCCACGGCGGGCTCGCGGGGTTCGCCGGCGGCCCGCGTCAGGCTGTGTGTGCCATCAGCTGCGCCTGCGCCTGCGCGGACGCAGCACGCTCAGTCGACGCGCGGCGTGGTGGCGGAGACGATCACGAATTCGCCGGGAATGCGATAGCCCTGCCCCTCCCGCCAGCCGGCGATCGCATCGAGGTAACGCCCCTGCACGCGCGAGCGCACCGGGCTGTCGAAGCGCGACCAGGCCAACGCGACGGGCCCGCCTGCGAAGGCGGCACCGCAGGCTTCGTCGCCGTCGGCATAACGCAGGGTGGTGGCGATGCGTTGGTGCTCGACCCGCCCGAAGCCCGCCTCGGTGCACAGCCGGGCCAGCGTGTCCAGCTGCCCGAGGCGAAAGAACAAGGGGCAGACCTCGCTGCGCACCTCGGCATCGACGATGGGGAACAGGGCGGACCAGCCGCAGCGCGCGCGTTCGCCCCATACGGCCAGCACCAGCCGGCCGCCGGGGCGCAGCACGCGCCGCAGCTCGCGCAGCGCGGCCTCCGGTCCGGGCACGTACATGAGGCCGAGCGCGCACAGCGCCACGTCGAAGCCCGCATCGGGCAGCGCGAGCTGCTCGGCGTCCATGCGCTCGAAGTCGACGTGGTGCAGGCCTTGCCGGGCCGCACGCTCGCGCGCGGCGTCGACCATGCCTTGCGACAGGTCGGTGCCCAGCACGTGGCCCGCCGGTCGCACCGCCTCGGCCGCCGCGAGCGACACCAGGCCGGTGCCGCAGGCCACGTCGAGCACGCGCTCGCCGGGCCGGAGCGCGGCATGGGCCAGCACGGCGTCATGCGCCGGTGCCAGCTGCGCCTGCCACAGCCGCTCGTAGTCGGTGGCCGCCAGGTCCCAGCCGTAGCGCTGGATCCTGCGCTGCAGGCGTGGCTCCATGACGGCCCCTCGTCGGCGGCGTCCGTCGGCGTTCGGCGGCGGCGTGGCGCCTGCGGCGTTCAGCGGCGGCGTGTGACGACGATCTCGAGGTATTCGCTCGGCACCACCAGCGAATCCGGCCCGGCGACGTTCAGCCGGTTCAGCAGCTCGGTCAGTTCCTGTTCCAGCACCGTCGCCTTCTCGGGCGGCAGGCTTGCGAAGGCCTTGAGCACCGGGCCGTACCAGGTGCGGAAGACGTCGATGAAGTGCGCCGCGGAGCGGTAGCGGAAGTTGAAGATGCGCGAGGCCGTGCGCACCTCCGCGGCGTCGCCGAACAGCGAGCGCAGGTGCGCTTCGTTGCCCCACATCGACGGCGGCTGCACACCCGCGGGCGGCGGCACCTGGCGGCCCAGGGTCTTGAACAGCTGGCCGATGAAGCCCTCGGGCGTCCAGTTGGCCATGCCGATGCGTCCGCCGGGGCGCACCACGCGCAGCATCTCGGCGGCCGATTTCGCGTGGTCCGGCGCGAACATCACGCCGAAGGTGGACAGCACGGCATCGAAGCTCGCGTCGCCGAAGGGCAGGGCCTCGACGTCGGCGACCTGGAACTTCACGTCCAGGCGCTCGGCCTTGGCGCGCTCGGCGCCACGGTCCAGCAGCGAGGGCACGTAGTCGGTGGACGTGACCCGGCAGCCGCGCCGCGCCGCCGCCAGCGTGGCGTTGCCGTTGCCGGCGGCCACGTCGAGCACGGCCTCGTCGCAGCGCAGGTCGCAGGCCTCGGCCAGCTGTTCGCCGACGATCTGCAGCGTGGTGCCGATGATGGCGTAGTCGCCGCTCGACCAGGCCGCCTGCTGGCGGGTCTTGAGGGCGTTGAGGTCGGTGGTCGGTGCATTCATGTTGCAGTGCTCCAGGGGATCGATGGGATGAATGGAACTTCGAAAGGCCGGCCTGCACAGGTGCGTCGGGCCTGACTGAACTGGAACACGCAAGGCCCCCGCGCGTCCTGCCCCTGCGTCGCCGCGGTTTGACCGATCGTCCGCGTGATGGCATCGGCTGTTCGGCCTAGTTGGCCCCCGAGCGCGAGGCGACCACAATTCCGACCACCCACCCCCGGAGAGACAACGATGAGCATGCAAGACATCGCTGCCGCATTGCAACGCGCCGGAACGGTGCTGGAGCGCCGGCCCGAGATGGGACTGCACGACGACGCGCCGGCCACCGCGCGCTGGCAAGGCGGGGTGCGCGTGGAATCCACCCACGCCAACGGCACCCGCCTGATGACCGACATGCCCTGCGAGCTCGGCGGCACCGGCGACCGCGTCACACCCGGCTGGCTGTTCCGCGCCGGCATCGCAGCCTGCGCCGCCACCTCCGTCGCCATGGCGGCGGCGGCCGAAGGCATCGCGCTGGATGCGCTCGAGGCGCACGTGGGCAGCCGCTCGGACACGCGCGGGCTGGTCGGCGTGGCGGAGCCCGATGGGCAGGCCGTCTATGCCGGGCCGCGCGACATGCAGTTGCAGGTGCGCATCGGCGCGGCGGGCGTGGCGCCGGAGCGGCTGCGCCTGCTGGTCGAGGCGGCCATCCGTCGTTCGCCGATTCCGAACGCGACGCAGAACGCCACGCCGCTGGCCCTGCACGTCGAGCTGGCCTGACCGCACCGCGGACGTTCACGGCCATGGACGCACTTTCCGAGATCCTGCGCGTGGTTCGCCTGGTGGGCGCGATCTTCATCCATGCCCGCTTCAGCGCGCCCTGGTGCTACCAGTCGCCGCCCGCCGAGGTGGCGGCGCCCTTCCTCGAGCCCGGTGCCGAGCGGGTGGTGATCTTTCACCTGATCACGCACGGCGAATGCTTCGTCGAGATGGCCGGCGAGCCGCCGGTGCGCCTCGTCGCCGGCGATGCGATCGTGTTCCCGCACGGCGACGCGCACCGCATGACCTCCGAGCCCGGCCTGCCGCCGGCCACCGGCGCCCGCCTCGACCAGGTGCTGTCGCGCCGCCCGCGCATGCTGGCCTATGGCGGCGGCGGTGTTACCACGCGCCTGGTCTGCGGCTACCTGGCCTGCGACGCCAAGCTCGCACGCATGATGCTCACGGGCCTGCCGCGGCTGGTGCGCGTGAACGTGCGCGGTTCGGACGCCGGCATCTGGCTCGAAAGCTCGGTGCGCTACGCCCTGGCCGAAGCGCGCTCGCCACGCCCCGGCGGCGCAGGGGTGCTGGCCAAGCTGGCAGAGCTGCTCTTCATCGAGGTGCTGCGCCTGTACATGAACGAGCAGGACGAAGGCCGCACGGGCTGGCTGGCCGGCATGGGCGACCGCATCGTCGGCAGTGCGCTGACGGCTTTGCACGGCAGCCCCGCCCAGGCCTGGACGCTGGAAGAACTGGCGCGCACCGCCGGCACCTCGCGCTCGGTGCTGGCCGAGCGTTTTCAGCAGCTGGTGGGGAGCGCGCCCATGCAGTACCTCACGCAGTGGCGCATGCTGATGGCGGCCAACCTGCTGAGTCGCAGCAATGCGCCGCTGGCGCGCATCGCCGAAGACGTGGGCTACCAGACCGACACGGCCTTCAGCCGCGCGTTCCGGCGCGAGTACGGATGCCCGCCGGCGGCATGGCGGCGCAGCCGGTCGGGCCAGGCGGCCATGCACTGATTCGTGAACAAGCGTCAGCCGGCGCCGCGCAGCGTGCCGACCAGCGCGCCTGCATTCGCCGGCAACCCGTCACCGCGCCAGGCGACGTGCTGGTCGGCGCGGCACAGCACCAGGCGGTGCCGGTAGGCGCTCGGCAACCCATCCGTTTCCACGTCGAGCACCACCAGCGGCATGCCGGACTCGCGGGCTGCTTCTTCGAGCGCGCGGATGTCGACGCTGCGGTCGAAGCGCAGCAAGGTGTAGCCCGGCCCGAAGGCGTCGTACAGCGAGCGACCATCGGCCAACCACAGATGCGGCGCACGGCAGCCCGGCACGGTCGAAGGCGTGAAGCCGCCCATCGAATAGGCCGGCGGCGCTTCGTCGTCCGCCACGATGATCGGCGAGCCCGTGTAGTAGTAGCCGAAGTTGAGCCCGGCGCAGCAGAACTGCTGCACGTTGAGCTCGTAGGCCTCGCGGCCCACCTCGGCACGCAGCGCATCGCCCGCGGGCCCGGCCGCCTCGATGTCCGGCGGCACGGCGCGGCGGGCGCGGATCATCTTCTGCGCATGGTCCATCGCGAAATGCGAGACCTGCTCGGTGATCGGCTGCCGCTCGGCCTCGTAGGCATCGAGCAAGCGCTCGTCGGCCCAGCCCTGCACGCAGGCACTGAGCAGCCAGCCCAGGTTGACCGCGTCGGCGATGCCCGCGTTCATGCCGTAGCCCGCATAGGGCACCCACAGGTGGGCGGCGTCGCCGGCCAGGAAGACGCGGCGGTCGCGGAAGCGGTCTGCCACCAGGCGGCGGCCCACCCAGTCTTCCTTGCTGATCACGTCGTAGCGAAAGTCGTCGCCCACGCCGAGGATCTCGCGGATCGAGCGGTCGCGGTCGACCGAATCGAACTCGGGCTCTTCGGCGTTCAGGTGGTTGTGCACGAGCCAGGTCTCGTGCCCGTCGATCGCGAACATCGTGCCGCAGCGCCGCGGATTCACCGAGTAGTAGGACCACGCGGGCTTGCCCGGGATCAGCGCGCGCAGCTGCGGCGCACGGATGTAAGTGGACTGCACGCGCTGGATGACCGCCGTGCCCTCCAGCTTCGCGCCCATGCGCTTGCGCACACCCGAAGCGCCGCCGTCGCATCCCACCAGGTAGCGGCAGCGGATGTGGCGCGCAGGGCCGCCATCCAGGTCGATGGCGTTCGCGCTCACGCCATCGGTGTCCTGCTCGAAGTCCGTCACCTGGGTGCGGTTGAGGATGGTGATGTTCGGCTGCGAAGCGGCGTGCTCGAGCAGGATCGGCTCCAGGAACAGCTGGTTGATGCGGTGCGGCGGCTCCGGCGTCGGCCACCAGGCGTCGGGGCCTTCGGTCTCGGTGTAGCGGTCGCGCCGGCAAGGGATGGGGATGCGCGTGAGCTCGATGCCCGTCACGCTCGTTCGGAACACCACGTCGTTCGGATGGTCGGCGGGCAAGCCCGCATCGCGCAGCTTCTGCGCCACGCCCAGGCGCCGAAACACCTCCATGCTGCGCGCCGACACGTGGTTGCACTTGACGTTGGGCGGCTCGGCGTAGCGGCGCGTTTCGGCCACCAGCACTTTCACGCCGCGCGAGGCCAGGTCCATGGCCAGGGTCAGGCCGACCGGGCCGGCGCCCACGATCAGGACGTCGGCTTTCATTGCTTCGTTCATTTCAATCGAGCTTGATGTTGGCGGTCTTGATGACCTGCGACCACTTCTTCGTTTCGCTGCGGATGTAGTCCTCGAAAGCCTTGGGCGTGCCCGGTGCCGGCTCCACGCCGAGGTTGCGCATGGCCGCCTGCGTGTTCTCGTCGCGCAGGGCTGCGTTGAGCTCGGCGTTGAGTCGCGCGACCACCGGTGCCGGCGTGTCGGCCGGCGCCACCACGCCGAACCAACCGACGGCGTCGTAGCCGGACAAGCCGGCTTCGGCCACCGTCGGCACCTCCGGCAGCATGGGCAGGCGCTGCGGGCTGGTGACGGCGAAAGCGGTCAGCTTGCCGGCCTTGATCTGCTGCAGCGACGAGGGCAGGTCGACCACCGCCAGCGGCACCTGGCCCGCGATCGCGTCGACCGCCGCCGGGCCGGAGCCGCGGTAAGGCACTTCGACCAGCTGCAGCTGCGCCATCTGCGCGAAGAGCGCCGACGACAGATGCATCGCCGTGCCGTTGCCGCCATGGCCGATCGAGAGCTTGCCCGGTTGCGAGCGCGCCAGCGCGACGAGCTGCGGCAGCGTCTTCGCCTCCAGCGAGGGATGGCCCACGATCACGAACGGAATCGCGGCCAGCATGCCGACCGGCTTGAAGTCCTTGATCGGGTCGAAGGGCATCTGCGCGTACAGGCTGGCGTTGGCCGACAGCGCGCCGGCCGCGCCCACGCCCAGCGTGTAGCCGTCGCCCGGCGACTTGGCGACCGCCGTCAGGCCCACGTTGCCGCCGGCACCAGGGCGGTTGTCAACCACCACCGGCTGGCCCAGCTTGTCGTTGAGCCGCGGCACCAGCATGCGCACCACCGCGTCGGCGCTGCCGCCGGGCGGAAAGGTCACGATCATGCGGATCGGCTTCGAGGGATAGGCGTCGGCTCCCTGCGCGTACGCAGGTGCAGCGGCGAGCAGGCCGGCGGAAGCGGCCAACCAGCCAAGGGCGCGGGCGAATGTCTTCATCGATGTTCCTCGTGATGTCTCTCGTGATGTCTCCGAGGCCGATTGAACGGCAGCGTCATTCATTCGTAAATCAATAAATTTCGAACGAAATATGATCTGACCTGATGAATCCGAAGTTCAGCCCGACGATCCGCCAACTGCGCGCCTTCCTCGCCGTGTACCAGTTGCGAAAGCTCAGCGCTGCAGCCGAGAAGCTCTACGTCACGCAGTCGGCGGTGAGCATGCTGATCCGCCAGCTCGAAGAGGGACTGGGCACGCGCCTCTTCGACCGCACCACGCGTTCGCTGCAAGCCACGGCGGCGGCCGACGAGATGCTGCCCGCGGCCGAGCGCATCCTGCGCGACGTCGATTCGCTGTCGGCCGATTTCCGCGAGCTGTCGCAACTGCAGCGCGGGCGCGTCTGCCTGGCCATCACGCCCACGCTGGCGTCGTTTCTGATGCCCTCCGCGATCCGCCGCTTCGGCGAGGCCCATCCGCAGGTGCGGGTGGTGGTGGACGACTGCGCGCCCGACCAGTTCGTGTCGCGCATCATCGGCGAGCACGTCGACTTCGGCATCGGCACGCCCGAGCGCGCGGGCGCCGAGGTCGAAACGCAGACCCTGCTGCGCGACCACCTGAGCCTGGTGTGCGCGCGCGGGCATCCGCTGGCGGCCAGCGCGAAGCCCGTGCGCTGGACCGAGCTGGCCGGACACGCGCTGATCACCGTGCGGCCGGGCTACGGCATCCGCCCGCTGATCGACGGCACGGCGGCGCAGGCCGGCGTGGCGCTCAACGTGGTCAACGAGGTGTCGTTTCTGTCCACCGCGCTGTGGATGACGGCCAGCGGCATGGGCCCGTCGATCATGCCGTCGGCCTTCGCCCGGGCGTCCGGCGATGCCTCGCTGGTGGTGCGCAGCCTGACGGCGCCTCGCGTGTCGCGCGACGTCTTCGTGGTGACGAAGCGCGGCCGTTCGCTGTCGGCGGCCAGCCGCAGCTTCATCGACACGCTGCGGCGTGCGCTGAAGGACAAATGAGGGGAGAGGAGCGCGGCCTCAGGCCGGCTGAAAGTGCTGCTGGATGCGCTGCGCCACGCGCCTGGAGTGGCGGCACAGCGCGTCGACCGCGTAGGAGCCCACGAACAGCCCGTCGACGTTGAGCTCCACGCTCGAGAAGTAGTTGGCCAGCACGGCGCCGGCGTCGTACAGGCAGTGCGACAACGAATCGAAGGTCGCGCTGTCGCCCGCCTCCTCCGCACCGGCGACGAAGGCGCTGATGCGGTAGGTGAAGGCTTCGGGGCCGAGGCACTGGATTTCGACCAGGGGTTTCATGTCGAAGACGGAAGGCGCAGCAAGCGTGAAATTGTTGTTGCAGCGATGGTCGCCGCTGTGCGCGCCGGCGTAAATAGTCCATTTGGACCGGCCGCGCAAGGGGGCGACTTCGGCAAAATGCGTGGGCACCACGCTCGCTTTCCCCATGTTGCCGCCCCGCATCCTCCTCGTCGACGACCACGCGCTGTTCCGCTGCGGGCTGCGCATGGTGCTCGATGCCGGCATCGACGGGCTCGAAGTGGCCGAGGCGGCCTCGCTCGAGGAAGCGCTGCGCACCCCCATGCAGGACCCGGCGCTGGTGCTGCTTGACATCCAGCTGCACGGGCTCAACGGCCTCGAGGGCATCGCGCTGGTCAAGCGCAAGTGGCCCGAGGCGGCGGTGGTCATTCTGTCGTCCGATGTCTCGCCGCAGAAGATCCGGCTGGCGCTCGATCGCGGCGCCGCGGCCTTCGTTTCGAAGGCCGAGCCGGCCGACCGCATCCTCGGCGTGATCGGCCAGCTGCGCCAAGGCCTGCCCGTCGCAGGCGAAGCAGCCCAGGCGCCGGTGGGCGACGCGGGCGCCGCACTGCTCACGCCGCGCCAGAGCGAGGTGCTCGACCTCATGTGCCAGGGCTTGTCGAACAAGCTCATCGGCCGGCGGCTCAACCTGTCGGAGAACACGGTGCGCGGCCACGTCCAGGCGGTGCTCGCCGCCTTGCAGGTGTCCAGCCGCTCCGAGGCCGGCTTCGCGGCGCGGCAGCGCGGCCTGGTCGCCTGACCGACCGACGGCCTCATCGATGGTTCGGCCGCGCCTGCCCGAAGACCGCATGCTGGTCGAACAGCTGCGGCTGCAGCTCGGCAACATCGGCAGTTCGGTGATCCCGACCATCCTGCTCGCGTTGCTGCTGGTCTGGGTGCTGTCGAACGAGGCCAATGCATTGGCCATCCGCCTGTGGGCCGGCGTCACCATCCTCATGAAGCTGTACCTCGCCTGGGACGCGCAGCGCCTGCTGGCCATGGAGATCAGCCCCGAGCATGCGCGCCGCCTGCTGCGGCGTAAGCTGGTCATCAACGCGATCGACGGCGCCATCTGGGGCTCGCTGGCCTGGGCGGCGCTGGGCACCACCAGCGTGGCCGGCAGCGTGCTCGTGGTTGCGGTGCTGGCGGGTGTGGCGGGGAGTTCGATGTCCTCGCTGGCGCCCATCTATCCGGTCTTCGTGGTGTTCGGCATCGCCGAGCTGGGCGTGCTGGGCGCCAAGCTGTGGACCATGGACGACCCCGCCTACAACGGCCTGGCCGTGGCCGCGGTGCTCTACACGGCCGCGCTGCTGGGCCAGGCGCGCAACGGCTCGCGCGCGGCGCGGCGCGCGATCGGCCTGCGCTTCGAGAACCACGAGTTGATCGAGCGCCTGCGTGTCGAGACCGAGCACGCACAGGCCGCGCAGCGCGTGGCCGACGAAGCCAACCAGGCCAAGTCCCGGTTTCTCGCCGCGGCCAGCCACGACCTGCGCCAGCCCATTCACGCACAAGGCCTGTTCCTCGAGGTGCTGTCGCGCAGCAAGCTGTCGACCGACCAGTACGACGCGCTGGCCAACGCGCGCGCCACCTGGCAGGCCTCGGCCGAGATGCTCGACACCCTGCTCGACTTCTCGCGCATCGAGGCCGGCGTGGTCGAGCCGCAGATGCAGGTGTTCGCGCTGCAGCCGCTGCTCAACAAGATCGAGAACGAACTGGCGCCGCAGGCCGACGCCAAGGGCATCGTCTACCGCTCGCGCGAAACGCATGCCGCGGTGCGGTCCGACCCGGCGCTCGTCGCGCTGATCCTGCGCAACCTGGTGTCGAACGCGATCCGCTACACGGAAGAGGGCGGCGTGCTGGTCGCCTGCCGTGCGCGCCGCGCGCACGTGTCGCTGGAGGTGTGGGACACCGGCATCGGCATCGAGCGCGACCAGCACGACGCCATCTTTCGCGAGTTCCACCAGCTCGGCAACGCGGAGCGCGACCGGCGCAAGGGCCTCGGCCTCGGCTTGGCCATTGCGCAAGGCCTGGCGCGCGCGCTGGGGCAGCCGCTGTCGCTGTCGTCGGTGCCGGGGCGGGGCAGCGTGTTCCGGGTCGTATTGCCGCTGGCGCGTGCCGCCGTCGTGGAAGAAGAAGGCGGCCGCCCGGCGGCAGCAGCGGCACGCAGCTTCGACCTGCACGTGCTGGTGATCGACGACGACGAGTCGGTCCGCACCGGCATGCGCCAGCTGCTGATGGCCTGGGGCTGCACCTGCGACACGGCCGATTCGATCGAGGACGCGCAGGCGCTCGCGCGTGCCCGCGAGCCGGAACTGGTGATCAGCGACTACCGGCTGCGCGAGCTGCGCACCGGCGCCGAGGCCATCGCGACGCTGCGTGCGGAGTTCGGCTACGACCTGCCGGCCTTGCTGATCACCGGCGACACCGCGCCGCAACGGCTGCGCGAGGCGCGCGCCACCGGCGTTCCGCTGCTGCACAAGCCGGTGCTGCCGAGCCAGCTGTACCGCGCGATGATGGCGGTGCTCGCCGGGCGAGAGCTCGATTCTTCCTTCGCGCCGCTCGACATGCGGCGGGGCTGAGCGCCCTTACTCGCAGCGGAACAGCACGCCCTGTTCGGCCGGCGCCTTGCCCATCATCCGGGCGGTGAGGCCCTTCTCCTCGCAATGGTTCGAAGCCGCCACGTAGGTGATGGCCTTGAGCGTGCCGTCGCGCATCGGCACCACCTGGTTGGGAGGCACGCCGCAGCCGGCGACGATCAGGGCGATGGGGAGGGACGCGAGCCATTTCATGCGCGCATTTTGCATGCAGGCCGCACGGGCGCCACGCCGCTGTTCTATAAACCGGCCCTGGGCCTCGTTCGAGGCGCTCCGCTCCACTTTCTACCGAGGTCGCCATGACACGTTCCGTCGCCGAGAAACGCGCCGCCTTCCGCGCGCTGCATGCCCAGGGCTGCTTCATGCTGCCGAACCCGTGGGACGTGGGCAGCGCGCGCTATCTGCACAGCCTGGGCTTCGAGGCCCTGGCCACCACCAGCTCGGGCTTCGCGTGGTCGCGCGGCCGTGCCGACGGTGCGCTGTCGCGCGAGGCCGTGCTGGCCCACCTGCGCGAATTGGTCGGCGCCACCGACCTGCCCGTGAACGCCGATTTCGAGAACGGCTTCGCCGCCGATCCGCAAGGCGTGGCCCAGAGCGTGCGAATGGCCATCGACACCGGCGTGGCGGGCCTGTCGATCGAGGATGCCACCGGCGACCCCGCGCATCCGCTGTTCGACATCGACGTCGCCGTCGCGCGCCTGCGCGCCGCCCGCGCGGCCGTCGACCAGGAGGGCGGCGACACGCTACTGGTCGGCCGGGCCGAGAACTTCTTCGCCGGCCGGCCCGACCTCGACGACACCATCGCCCGCCTCAAGGCATACGCCGACGCCGGTGCCGACTGCCTCTACGCGCCGGGCATCCGCACGCGCGAGCAGATCGAGGCCGTGGTCGCCGCGGTCGCGCCCAAGCCGGTCAACCTGCTGGTGGGCGGCACCAGCGAATTCACGCTGAAGGACATCGCGGCCATGGGCGTTCGCCGCGTCAGCGTCGGCGGCGGGCTCGCGCGGGCCGCGTGGGGCGGCTTCATGCGGGCCGCTCGTGGGCTGCAGGAGGGGCGCTTCGACGGGTTCGCGGATGCGGCGGCGGGTGCGAAGCTCAATGGGTTGATGCGCTGAGCGTTCAGCCCGCGCGCCGCAGCAACTCGGCGCGAATGTCCTTCTTGAGCACCTTGCCCACCTTCGAGCGCGGCAGATCGGGCCAGATGTCCACCTGCTTGGGCGCCTTCACGCTGCCGATGCGGGCCTTCACGAAGGCCTGCAGCTCGTCCCGGTCGAGCGCATGGCCGGCCTTGGGCTGGACTACGGCCACGACCCGCTCGCCCCACTTCTCGTCGGGCAAGCCGACCACGGCGCCGTCCTGGACGCCGGGGTGTTGCATCAGCGCCTGCTCGACTTCCACCGAGTAGACGTTGAAGCCGCCGGTGATGATCATGTCCTTGGCGCGGTCGACGATGTAGAGGTAGCCGTCGTCGTCGAGGCGGCCGATGTCGCCGGTGTGATGCCAGCCGTGGCGCCCGGCTTCGGCCGTGGCGTCGGCGTCCTTGTAGTAGCCCATCATGACAAGCGAGCCGCGCACCACGATCTCGCCGGTTTCGCCAGTTGCCAGCAGCTCGCCGTCGGCGTTCATCGTGGCGACCTGCACCAGCGGCCCGGGCCGCCCGGCCGAGGCCAGGCGGGCTTGCGCCACGCTGCCGTCGGGCATGAAGTGCTCCTTGGGCGCCATCATCGACACCATCATCGGCGCCTCGGTCTGGCCGAACAGCTGCGCCATCACGGGGCCGATCTTTTCAAGCGCCTCGGCCAGGCGCGCCGGCGAGATCGGCGCGGCGCCGTACCAGAAGCACTGCAGCGAATCCAGCCGCGTCGCGGGCAGCTTCTCGTGCGCCAGCAGCATGTAGATGAGCGTCGGCGGCAGGAAGGCGTGGGTGATGCGGTGCTGCTCGATCAAGCCGAGGAACTCGCCGATGTCCGGCCTCGGCATGATCACGATGCGGCCGCCCAGCGCCATCACCGGCAGGCACAGCACGCCAGCCGCGTGCGTGAGCGGCGCCAGCGCCAGGTAGGCGGGCCGGCCCTCGAAGGGGTAGCCCATCAAGGTCAGCGCCGACATCGCTTCCAGGTTGCGGCCCGACAGCATCACGCCCTTGGGCTGGCCGGTGGTGCCGCCGGTGCCGGCGATCATCGCCAGGTCGTCCACCGGCGCGACCGTGAGCGGCGCGTCGGGCACGCCGTCGAGCCATTGCGCCAGCGACGGCGCGAAGGGCAGCGCCTGGTCCAGGCACACCCACTGCCGCACGCCGGGCAGGCCGGCGCGCATCTGCTCCACCATCGGCGCATAGGCGCTGTGGAAGATCAGGCAGGCGCAGTCGAAGCGCTCGAGCACGTAGCGGTTCTCGGCCGCTTCGTTGCGCGGGTTGATCGGGCACCACACGCCGGCTGCACGCGAGATGCCGAAGACGCAGGCGAAGGCCTTCGCGTCGTTGCTGCTGAGCACCGCCACCTTGTCGCCGGGCCCGATGCCGTCGCGCTGCAGCGCGCGCCCGACGCGGTGGCTGATGCGCTGTACGTCGGCGTAGCTGAGGTCGGCATCGCCCATGCTCAGGCAGGGCGCGCCGGGCCCCAGCTGGGCGCCCTTGTCGAGGTAGTCGATCAGGCGCATGGCGGTCGCTCCGTCAGGCGTGCACCGTGATCACCGGCGGCTGCACCAGGCCGAAGCTGCGCAGCACGCCGAGCAGCTCGCGGTGGCCGAAAGCCTGGCAGCCGCTCGCGAAGCCCGCCCGCAGGGGCGCCTGCTGCAGCAGCGACATGGCGGCATGGGCCTGCAGCAGGCCGGTCTGCTTGTAATTGCAGTTGCCGTAGATCACGCAATGCGCCCGGCCGAGCGGGCCCGATGCATGCACCGAGTCCACCGACTTGTTGATGCGCGGGTTCTCGCGCGGCGGCATCGTGTTCATCACGCCGGCCGCGGTCTTCGCGAGCGCTTCGTAGCGCGCATCGGGCGCCAGGTCCTTGGTGGCTTCGAGCGCGGCCGCCACGATCTGCGGCACGCCCAGCATCAGCGGCTTGTTGAACACGCCGCCCAGCACCTTGACGTTGGCCACGCGCGGGTCGCGCCTGAACCACACGGGGTGCGAAGTGCCGCCCCACGGCAGCGCCAGAGCGGCCTCGTGCTGGCCCGGAATCGACAGGTGGTACAGCCCCGCATCGGGCTGCCATTCGACGTACTGGTCCTGCTGCAGGTAGAAGGCTTTCGAGGTCGCAGCGTTCACCAGGATGGTCTGCGTCGACGCGATGGTCGGGCTGCCGCCCCAGAACACGGCGATGTCCAGCGTGTCGAGCCCGGGCGTTTCGAGGCAGAGCTGCGCCGCGATCTCGCCGGTGGTGTACATCTGCGCCAGGCCGGGCGACAGCAGCAGGCCCGCGTTCGCGAAGCGCTCGCCGTACTCCTGGTCGAGCGTGATCAGCCAATCCTGCTCGCCGGTTGTGTCGGTGTAGTGGCACTTGGCGGCGAGGCAAGCCTGCACCACCTCGGGCCCGAAGCGGGCGAAGGGGCCGACCGTGTTCAGGACCACGGACGCGCCGCGAAACAGCGCGGTCAGCGCCTCGGTGGTGTGCGCGACCTCGACCACTTCGAAGTCGGCGGTCTCGATGCCCGGCACGTTCGCCTGCATCGCCGCATCGAGCTTTTCCTTGCTGCGGCCGGCCGCGATGAAGGGAATGCCGTACTCGCGCAGGTACTCGCACACCAGCCGGCCGGTGTAGCCGCTGGCGCCGTAGACGACGACCGGCTTCTTGCTGCTCTTGCTCATGGTGCTGTCCTTTCGGGGCTTACATGCCCATGCCGCCATCGACCGCCAGGCCGGTGCCGGTGATGAAGCGGGATGCGTCGCTGCTCAGGAACACCACCGCATCGGCCATGTCCTGCACCTCGCCCAGGCGGCCCATCGGCGTCTGCGCGATCACCTCGCCCACGGCGGCTTCGGGCGAAGCGAAGAGCCCGGCCGTGACGACGTCGCCGGCCAGCTTCTGGCCCATCTCGGTAGGCACCAGGCCCGGGTAGATGCAGTTGACGCGAACGCCGTAGCCGAGCTTGCCGGCCTCCATGGCGCCCACGCGCGTGAGCCGGTCGACCGCCGACTTGGTCGCCGAATAGCCGGCGATGCCCGGGAAGGCGATGGTGGCGGCCACCGATGCGATGTTGACCACGGTGCCGCCCTTGCCGGCTTGGCCCTGCGGCCGCATCGCGCGAAAGGCGTGCTTCATGCCGAGCGCGGTGCCGACGATGTTCACGTCGAGCATGCGGCGCAGGTCGGCCGCATCGATGTCGGCCACGAGCGCCGTGATCTCGATGCCGGCGTTGTTGACCAGCAGGTCGAAGCCGCCCAACTCCTTCACCGTGGCGGCGACCGCGGCCTCCCAGTCGGCGTCCTGCGTGACGTCCAGCGGCACGAAGCCGGCCTTGGCGCCGCCGGCCGCGATGGCCGCTGCCGTCTCTCGTCCCAGCGGCGCAAGCACGTCTCCGATCATCACGGAAGCACCGGCCGCCGCCAGCGCCTGGGCAATGCCCGCGCCGATCCCGCGCGCGCCACCAGTGACCAGGGCCTTGCGGCCGGTCAGGTCAGTTGCACTCATGGTTGTCTCCTGTTGTGTTTGGACGACTGTCAAGAAGCCGAGGAAATACTAGGAATCGCGTTGACAGATGTCAAGGAAGTTCCGGTGGTCACTGCGAAAGAGGCCAAGACATTTGTCCGTGGTTACGACGCCAGCGGGGTCAACTCGATGAGCATGGCCGCGTGCCTGATGACGGAGCAGATCGCACTGATGTTGGGACAGGGAGCAGTCGGTTGATCTGCAAATGTGAGTGATGGTCGCGTTCGGGAGTTGGCGGTGATTTGGTGAAGAAACTGCGGCTATCATCCGCGCCCATCAAGAACAACGACCCGCAGGACGGGGAGGAAGTCATGCCGCCACCTATCGGCTCGCAAGAGGCGCGTCGCGCCCGTGCGCGCAAGTTCCCATCGCATTCACGCCGGATCAAGACATCGCCTTTCCGGCAACTGCTCCAGCAATTCACCGCGTTCGTGCTGCTTGTGTTCTGCGCGTCGAGCTGGGCTGTGTTTGCGCCTCCCAGCGTGTCGGTGTATTCGCTCACCCCTTCGGGTGCCACAGGTGGAAATGCCGATGCCACATCGCCGCAGGCGGTTTGCAGCGCCTTTGCCGACGACTTCGCCAACGCCGCGTTGCGAATCGGCTGGGCCTCGGCCTGGGTCACTTCGGCCACAGTCCGTCCTGCCGGGAATGATCCGGTCAGCCACTTCTGTGATGTCCAGATCGGGCAATGCCTCAGCGATGGATTCTGTACGGGCTCGTCGGCAACAGCCGGCATCTATCAGCTCCTGCGCAACAGATGCCCGATCAACAGTTCATCCATCTCGGGCGGTTGCGGCTGCGACACGGGCTACCAGGAGGACGGCAGCCAGACGTCGTGCCTGGCGGCACTGCCCGAGCCGCAACAGCTCAGCGGCTCCGCGCAAAGCTGCAAGGCACCCGGACGTTCCTCGAGCGCGGGTGAACTGTTCGGAGCGCCGGTGGCGCCCGCCAGCGGCGACAAGTCCCGGTTCGAGATCGATCTCGTCATCACCGCGGGCACCAGGCTCACCTTCGCGCGGTCGTACCACAGCGCCTGGGGCCTCGATGCGGGGCGCCAGGGTGGCGCGCTCGGCAAGGCCTGGTCGCACAACCACGAGACCTCGCTCAAGACTACGGCCTCCGATGCCTCGGGTGGGGCAACGGCCGTCGCGATCAACTTCTCCGAGGGCTTCGTCAGGACCTTCGGCAGCACCGCAGGCGCTCAGGCGTGGAGCGCCACCAACGGCGCGGACACCCTCGCCCGATCGAGCGATCAGGGCTGGATCTACCGACGCGCCGACGACGATGCCACATACAGGTTCGACGCCTCGGGCAAGCTGCAGTCGGTCAGCCAACGCAATGGATGGGCTCACAGCTATTCATACAACGCAGCGGGCCAACTTGCCACCGTCGTCGACAACTTCGGCCACGGCCTGACTTTCGTTCACGACACGAACGGCCGCTTGCTTTCCGTCGCCACGCTCGACGGACGCCAGACCGGGTACGCATTCGACGCCACCGGTCGTCTTTCATCGGTGTCCTATCCCGGTGGCAAGACGAGGAGCTTCGCCTACGAGAACGCGTCGTTTCCGCATGCGCTGACCGGCATCCAGGACGAGAGCGGCGCTCGCTGGGGCAGCTTCGCCTACGACGCACAAGGACGAGCGATCAGCACCGAGTTGGCCGGCGGGGTCAGCCGATATCAAGTGAGTTATCCCGTTGCCAGCGCTGCAACGGTCATCGACCCGCTGAGCACCAGCCGAAACTTCAGCTACGGCACCACCAAGGGCAAGCTGGCGGTCACGGCGGGCTCGTTGCCCTCGGGCGAAGGTGAATCCGATGCGGCCTCTCGCACCCAGGACGCCAACGGCCTGATCACGAGCGAGACCGACTTC
>NZ_LYVO01000051.1 GCF_001984055.1 Variovorax sp. KK3 | reverse complement strand
ACGCAGGCGCGGGGCTGGCTCAGTCGCCGCCTCCGCCGCAGCCCGACCCGCCGTCGCCGCCGCCATCCCCACCGTCGCTGCTCGACTCGCTGCCGCCGAATCCGTCGGCATCGCCTGAGCTGCCTCCGTCCGATTCGCCGAAGGCACTGCCGCAGTAGGCATCGGAGCTGGAGCGGGCGTCGATGTCCTTGCAGTCCGGCACGTAGCGGAAGCCGCCCTCGATGCCGAATTTGGCGTCCAGTGCAAACAGCAGCGGCAGCCGTGCCGGCTGGCGCGGATCGATGCTCTCCTCCTTGCACGACCAGTACCAGGTGCGGCGCAGCCCGTCGTTGCGGCGTGCGTCGCGGCCCAGCACCTCGGCCGGCGTGTGGTGCAGCAGGCCGCCGAAGGCCGCGGCGCACCATCGCTGGTAGCCCTGGGTATGCAGGATGAACTCGTGCCACGCCGCATCGACCACCTTGGACGGCATGGCCACGAACTGGCGCTTGCTGCGCAGGTGCGCCATGAAAAACTGGCGCAGGCCGCGCAGCACCAGGTCGGTGTCGCGATCCTGCAGTTGCGGGTAGGCGGCCCGCAGCTTCGCGCCCAGGAAACGCGGGAAATGCGCCTCGCGCACGAACCGGCGTCGCTCGCTCATCTCCCACGCCTTGAGCGCGGCGGCCAGCACCAGGCCGATGAGCACCGATGCGATCAGCGCGCCGGAGGTGCGGTAGCGCAGCACCACCAACAGCCCGACGACCCAGATCGACCGCCGGCTCCACACCAGCGCCTGGATGCGGCGCCTGAAGTTGAGCTGCAGCAGCTCCGTCACACCACCACGGGCTCGGGCTCGAGCCGGATGCCGAAGCGCTCGTACACGCTGGTCTGGATGGCCTTGGCCAGGGTCATCACCTCACCGCCCGTGGCCGGGTGTGCCTTGCCGCCGCGGTTGACCAGCACCAGCGCCTGCTTCTCGTAGACGCCCGCATTGCCCATGGTCTTGCCCTTCCAGCCGCAGGCATCGATCAGCCAGCCTGCCGCCAGCTTGATGCTGCCGTCGTCCATGGGGTAATGCACGATCTTCGGGTCGCGGGCGATGATGTCGGCGCACTGCTCCGGCGTCACCGTGGGGTTCTTGAAGAAACTGCCGGCATTGCCCAGCACCCGCCAGTCGGGCAGCTTGGCCGTGCGAATGGCACAGATCCAGTCGAATATCTGCTGCGCGCTGGGCGCCTGGTTGCCGGTCTCGGCCATCTTGCGCTCGAGGTCGAGGTAGCCCAGCACCGGCTTCCACGGCCGCGGCAGCCTGAAGCGCACGCGCGTGATCAGCGCCCGGCCCGCCAGGCCGAAGCCGTTCGGGCCGCTGGCGCTGTGCTTGAACACCGAGTCGCGGTAGCCGAAGGCGCACTGGGCCGCATCGAGGGTGAACTGGCGGCCGGTATCGAGGTCGACGGCATCGAGCGACTCGAAGCGGTCTTGCAGCTCGACGCCATAGGCGCCGATGTTCTGCACTGGGGCGCCGCCCACGGTGCCGGGGATCAGCGCCATGTTCTCGAGGCCGGGGTAGCCCCCGTCGAGCATCCAGCGCACGGTGTCGTGCCAAACCTCGCCGGCACCCACCTCCACGATCCAGGCGCGGGGCGATTCTTCGATGAGGCGGCGCCCCTTGATCTCGACCTTGACCACCAGCGGCTTGACGTCGCCGGTCAGCACGATGTTGCTGCCGCCGCCGAGCACGAATTTGGGCGCCGCGTGCCAGTGCGCATCCGCCAGAAGCGCCGCGATGTCGGCCTCGTCGGCAATGCGCACCAGATGCTGGGCGCGCGCGACGATGCCGAAGCTGTTGTGCGGCTGCAGCGGTACGTTGTGCTCCACGATCATGGGAGAATTGTCGCATCCGTACCGTGCCATCCAGGAGAGGCGTCCATGCCGTCATTCGATACCGTCTGCGAACCCAATCTGCCCGAAGTCAAGAACGCCGTGGAGAACACGGCCAAGGAAATCGGCACCCGATTCGACTTCAAGGGCACCGCAGCCGCCGTCGAGCTCAAGGACAAGGAAATCACGATGATCGGCGACGCCGAATTCCAGCTCGTGCAGGTCGAGGACATCCTTCGCAACAAGCTGACCAAGCGCAGCGTCGACGTGCGTTTCCTCGACAAGGGCGACGTCCAGAAGATCGGTGGCGACAAGGTCAAGCAGGTCATCAAGATCAAGAACGGCATCGAGAGCGAAACCGCCAAGAAGATCCAGCGCCTCATCAAGGACAGCAAGCTCAAGGTACAGGCCGCGATCCAGGGCGACGCGGTGCGGGTGACCGGCGCCAAGCGCGACGACCTGCAGGCTGCCATGGCGCTGATCAAGAAGGACGTGCCGGACACGCCCCTCTCCTTCAACAACTTCCGCGACTGAGCCACGCGCCCGATGAAGGCCCAGGCCCATCTGGTTACTGTGCTGCTGGCTGCGGCATGCGGCTTGGCGCAGGCCCAGTCGGTGATGCTGACCGGCACCATCGGCAGCCGCGCCATCCTGATCGTCGACGGCAGCGCGCCCAAGACGGTCGCCGTCGGCGAAAGCTTCAAGGGCGTCAAGCTGCTGTCGCTGACGCCCGAGCAGGCCACGGTCGAGGCGGGCGGCAAGCGGGTGGCGCTGCGCATGGACCAGCCGGTCAGCATCGGCGGCGGCGGTAGCAGCGGCGCAGGTGGCAGCCGCATCGTGCTGCCGGTCGACAGCGGCGGCCACTTCCTGACCCAGGGCAGCATCAACGGCCGTACCGTCAGCTTCATGCTCGACACCGGCGCGACCGCCGTCGCGCTGTCGGCGGCCGACGCCCAGCGCATCGGGCTGGACTACAGCAAGGGCCAGCCGATCCGCATCAACACGGCCAACGGCGTCACGCAAGGCTGGCGGGTGCGGCTCAACTCGGTGCGGGTGGGCGATGTCGAGGTCTACGACGTCGAAGCCGTGGTCTCGCAGCAGCCCATGCCCTTCGTGCTGCTGGGCAACAGCTTCATCAGCCGCTTCTCGATGCGGCGCGATGCGGACCAGATGGTCCTGGAAAAGCGGTTCTGAGAAGGCCCTTCGGCCTTTGACGCGTTTCGCACGCGTAGTGCCCCCTGGAGAGGCGCCGCGGCCGGCTCAGGCAGCCGCAGCCGTCACCACGATCTCGATCTTGTACGCCGCATTGGCCATGGCCGCCTGCACCGTGGCGCGTGGCGGCGTGTTGCCCGCCGGAATCCACGCGTCCCAGACTTCGTTCATGGCGCCGATGTCGCCGATGTCCGCCAGGAAGATCTGCGTCATCAGCAGGCGCGACTTGTCGCTGCCCGCTTCGGCCAGCAACCGGTCGACCATGGCCAGCACCTGCGCCGTCTGGCCGCGGATGTCCTGGGTCGTGTCGTCCGGCACCTGGCCCGCGAGGTAGACGGTGCCGTTGTGGACGGCGGTTTCCGACAGTCGAGGGCCGACGTGGAAGCGTTGAATCTGGGCCATGAAGTTCCTTTCAAGTCTTGGCTTTGGAGCCCAGCCGGGACTCCGTGCCGGCCGCGAGGCGGCGGATGTTTTCGCGGTGGCGCCACACGAGCAGCAGGCTGATCGCGATCAGCGCCAGCATCACCTCGCGGTTCAGCGGCCAGGCGATGCCGCCACCGATCAGGTAGTAGGCCGGTGCAAAGAAGGCGGCCACGATGGACGCGAGCGATGAATAACGGAAGAACACGGCGATGATCAGCCAGGTCACGCCGGTCGCCAGCCCCAGCAAGGGCTCGATGCCCAGCAGCGCGCCAGCGGCGGTCGCTACGCCCTTGCCACCCTTGAAGCCGAAGAACACCGGGTACAGGTGACCGAGAAACGCCGCCAGCCCCGCCAGTGCCGCCGTGCCCTCCCCCAGCCCGTAGGTATCGCCCACGCGATGAATCAGGAACACCGGCAACCATCCCTTGATCGCGTCGAGCAGCAGCGTCGCGAGCGCTGCGCCCTTGTTGCCCGAGCGAAGCACATTGGTGGCGCCCGGGTTCTTGCTGCCGTAGCTGCGGGGATCGTCCATGCCCAGGGCCTTGCTCACGATCACGGCGAACGACAGCGAGCCCAGCAGGTAAGCCAGGACGATCGCGATCAACGAGGGCAGGTACGAACTCACGGTGTCTCCAATCGAGCCGGTCGACGTGGGGGCCGCCGGCGGCCGGCTATTCTGCCAGCGCGCACTGCACCGCCTTGGCGTCCAGCAGGCGCATGCAGACTTGCGGGTCGATGCCGACCAGGTAGCCACGCCGCCCGCCGTTGATGGCGATCTTCGGCAGGTCGAGGATGGTCGACTCGATGTACACCGGCATCGCGCGCCGGGTGGCGAAGGGCGAGGTGCCGCCCACCATGTAGCCGCTGTGCCGGTTCGCCACCTCCGGCTTGCAGGGCTCCACCGACTTGGCGCCGATCTGCCGCGCCAGGTTCTTGGTCGACACCGTGCGATTGCCGTGCATCAATACGATCAGCGGGCTGGCGTCCTGGTCCTGCATCACCAGCGTCTTGACGACGGAGAACGGGTCCAGGCCCAGCACCTCGGCGCTATGCTGTGCACCGCCGTGCTCCAGGTACTCGTACGGATGCTCGGTGAATGCGACGCCTGCCGCCCGCAAAAGCTGGGTGGCGGGTGTCTCGCTGATGTGCGCCTTCTTCCTGCTCATGAAGCCGTCGCAGTGCCCGCGTCAGATCGCCGGGTCGCGCATTTCCCAGCGAAGCTTGTCGACTTCGGCCAGCAGGTCCGCCGACAGCTTGTGCCCCCAGGTGTCGATGTCCTCGTCGAGCTGGGCCAGCGAGGTCACGCCGATGATCGTGCTCGCCACCTGCCACTTGCTGTAGCAGAAGGCCAGTGCGAACTGCACCGGCGTCATGCCGGTCGCGCGTGCCAGCGCGTTGTACCGCCGGGCCGCGGCCAGCGCTTCCGGACGACCCCAGCGCTGTTTGCGGACCGACTCGTAGCGCGTGATGCGCGCGTTCTGCGGTGCACCGGACCCGGTGATGCCGCTGTCGTCGTACTTGCCCGTCAGCAGCCCGAAGCCCAGCGGCGAATAGGCCAGCAGCGAGACGCCGAGCCGGTGCATGCTTTCGTCGAGCCCGTTCTCGAGCCCACGGTGCAGCAGGTTGTAGACGTTCTGCACCGAGGCCACGCGGGGCAGCCCGTGCTGCTCGGCCAGGCGCACGAACTCGTGCACGCCGTAGGCCGTCTCGTTCGACAGCCCGATCGCACGCACCTTGCCCGCCTTCACCAGCCCGGCAAAGGCGTCGAGCTGCTCGTGGATCGAGGTCTTGGAAGTCTCGCGCGACGGGTCGTAGTACATGTTGCCGAAGTTCGGCACATGGCGTTCGGGCCAGTGGATCTGGTAGAGGTCGATCACGTCGGTCTGCAGGCGCCGCAGGCTGGCATCGCAAGATGCCACGATGTCGGCCGCCGTCATGCCGCTGCCTTCGCGCACCCAGGGCATGCCGCGCGAGGGGCCGGCCACCTTGGTGGCGAGCACGACCTTCTGGCGCACGCCGGGGTTCTGGGCGAACCAGTTGCCGATGATGGTTTCGGTGGCGCCGCAGGTTTCCTTTCGGGCCGGTACGGCGTACATCTCGGCCGTGTCGATGAAGTCGACGCCGCGTTCGAGCGCCCGCTGGAGGATGGCATGGGCCGTGGGCTCGTCCACCTGCTCGCCGAAGGTCATGGTGCCGAGGCAGACCGGCGCGACGCGCAGCTCGCTCTGCCCGAGTTGAATCTTTTGCATGCGCGGAATGCTAACGCGGGTCACACTTTGACGGGCGCTGTCCGCTGCCGGACTGCGCCGCGGCCGCGGGCTCCGTATCATCGATCGGTCATGTACCAAGCCCTTCGCCCCTCCCGCAGCGAGTTCGTTCCCGTGCGCACGCTGCGCTACCACGTCCGCACCTGGGGCTCGCCCTCCCCGACGCGCCCGCCGCTGGTGCTGCTGCACGGCTGGATGGACGTGGCCGCATCGTGGCAGTTCGTGGTCGATGCCCTGGCCACCGAACGCCACGTCATCGCACCCGACTGGCGGGGCTTCGGCCTCAGCGACGGCGGCCCGGTCGACAACTACTGGATGCCCGACTACCTGGCCGACCTGGACTGGCTGCTCGACCACTACGCCGGAGACGCTCCGGTCGACCTGGTCGGTCACAGCATGGGCGGCAACATCTCGATGCAATACAGCGGCGTGCGGCCCCAGCGCATCCGGCGCCTCGTCAACCTCGAAGGCTTCGGCATGCCCTTGCTGGAGCCAGCCGAGGCACCCGGCCGCTATGCCAAGTGGATCGACCAGCTCAAGAAGCTGGACCGTGGCGAGATGGCCCTGGCCAGCTACCCCGGACCCGAGGGCGTGGCACGCCGCCTGATGAAGACCAACCCGCGCCTGTCGCATGACAAGGCCGACTGGCTGGCGGCCCACTGGTCGGTGGCGCGGCCGCAAGACGGCGGTACCGAGCGCTGGGAGATCCTGGGCGACCCCGCGCACAAGATCATCAACGCCAACCTTTTCCGGGTCGACGAGGCCCTGGCCCTCTACGCTGCGATCGAGGCGCCGGTGCTGGCCATCGTGGCCTCCGACGACAGCCTGGGCGGCTGGTGGAAAGGCCGCTACACGCTGGACGACTTCCGGGACCGCCTGAAGTCGGTGCGCGATGCGCGCCTGACCCGGGTCGAAGACTGCGGCCACATGCTGCACCACGACCAGCCGCAACGGGTGGCCGCGCTGATCGAGGCTTTCCTCGCATCCGAAGGGCCTTGACGGACCATGAGAAAATCCGCGGTTTCCCCCGAACATCGTCAGGATTCCCCATGGATGCAGAGCAAATCAATCAAATCGGCGCCACCTTCGCGGACCTGAGCGCCAGGGCGGTCGATTTACGGAGGTATCTTTGACTACGATGCCAAATCCGAACGTCTGAGGACGGTCAACGCATCGCTCGAAGATCCCGCGGTCTGGAACGACCCGAAGAAGGCCCAGGAACTGGGCAAGGAAAAGAAGGCGCTCGACGACGTGGTGCTCACGCTCGATCGGCTGGGCAGCAGCCTGTCCGACAACACCGAGCTGTACGAGATGTCCAAGGAAGACGGCGACATCGACGGCCTGCAGGCCCTGCGTGACGACGCTGCCAAACTCGAAGCCGACATCCAGCAGCTCGAGTTCCGCCGGATGTTCAGCAACCCGGCCGACCCGCTCAACGCCTTCGTCGACATCCAGGCCGGCGCCGGCGGCACCGAGGCTTGCGACTGGGCCAGCATGCTGCTGCGCCAGTACCTCAAGTACTCCGAGCGCAAGGGCTTCAAGACCACGGTCGAAGACGAAACGCCCGGCGACACGGCCGGCATCAAGAGCGCCACCATCAAGGTCGAGGGCGAATACGCCTTCGGGCTGCTGCGCACCGAAACCGGCGTGCACCGCCTGGTGCGCAAGTCGCCCTTCGACTCCTCCGGCGGCCGGCACACCAGCTTCGCCAGCATCTTCGTCTACCCGGAAATCGACGACTCGATCGAGATCGAGATCAACCCGGCCGACGTGCGTGTCGACACCTACCGCGCGAGCGGCGCCGGCGGCCAGCACATCAACAAGACCGACTCCGCGGTGCGGCTCACGCATATCCCGACCAACATCGTGGTGCAGTGCCAGGACAGCCGCAGCCAGCACAGCAACCGCGACGTGGCCTGGAAGCGGCTGCGTTCGCGCCTGTACGACCACGAGATGCGCAAGCGCATGGAAGAGCAGCAGAAGCTCGAGGAAGGCAAGACCGACGTGGGCTGGGGCCACCAGATCCGCAGCTACGTGCTGGACAACAGCCGCATCAAGGACCTGCGCACCAACGTCGAAATCTCCGCCACCCAGAAGGTGCTCGACGGCGATCTCGACGCGTTCATCGAAGCCTCTTTGAAGCAGGGGGTGTGATGGGTGCTGCCAGCCAGAGGAGCCTCAGGACCGAGGCCTTCATCTTCGACATGGACGGCACCATGGTCGACTCCATGCCCTGGCACGCCAAGGCCTGGGTCGAGTACGGGCGGCGCAAGGGCCTGTCGATCGACATCCCCGACTTCATGCGCCGGACCACCGGCCGCACCGCCTTCGAATGCGCTTGCGAGCTCATGGGCCGCGAGGTGACGCAAGCCGAAAGCCTCGAGATCACCGACGCCAAGGAATCCATCTACCGCGAGCTGTTCCGCGCGGACTTCCGCGAGGTGGCCGGCTTCAGCGTGTTCGCCCAGGCCGCCGCGGCGCGCGGGTTCAAGATCGCGGTCGGCACCGCGGGCGACAAGCACAACATCGCCTTCGTGCTGTCGCAGTTGCGCATGAACCCGGCGCCGCTCGCCATCGTCGGCGGCGACGAAGGCCTGCCCGGCAAGCCGCAACCCGCCATCTTTCTCGAAGCCGCGCGCCGCATCGGCGTCGCGCCCGAACGCTGCATCGTCTTCGAAGATGCGCCTTTCGGCATCGAGGCCGCACGCCGCGGCGGCATGCGCGCGGTGGCGGTCTGCAGCAGCCATTCCGCGTCCGAACTTGCAGGGCCGCACGTCATCGCGGCCGTGCGCGACTACGACGAACTCGTCAAAACAAACTTTCTGGAGACGCTCGATGTTGTTTCGTGATGCCCAAGCCGAGCCCGTCGCGATCCGTCGCGAGGACTACCGCGCCCCGGCCTACTGGATCGACACGGTCGACCTGACCTTCGACCTGGACCCGGCCAAGACCCGCGTGCTGAACCGCATGCGCCTGCGCCGCAATCCCGAGGTGGCGGCCGAGCCGCTGCGCCTGGACGGCGACGAGCTCAACCTGGCGCGCGTGCTGGTCAACGGCCAGGGCGCCTCGTTTCGCATGGAAGCCGACCAACTCGTGCTGGACAACCTCCCCTCCGCCGAGGAGGGCGCCTTCGAGCTGGAGATCTTCACCACCTGCGCACCGGCCAAGAACACCAAGCTCATGGGCCTGTTCGTGAGCGAAGACACCTTCTTCACCCAGTGCGAGGCCGAGGGTTTCCGCCGCATCACCTATTTCCTCGACCGGCCGGACGTGATGGCCAGCTACACGGTGACCCTGCGCGCCAACCAGGCCGCGTATCCCGTGCTGCTGTCCAACGGCAACCTGGTCGAGCAGGGCGAGCTGCCCGAGGGCCGCCATTTCGCGAAGTGGGTCGACCCCTTCCGCAAGCCCAGCTACCTGTTCGCGCTGGTGGCCGGCAAGCTCGTGGCGCGCGAGCAGCGCATCAAGGCGCGCAACGGCAAAGACCACCTGCTGCAGGTCTACGTTCGCGCCGGCGACCTCGACAAGACCGAGCATGCGATGAACTCGCTGATCAACTCGGTCGCCTGGGACGAAGCCCGCTTCGGCCTGCCGCTCGACCTCGACCGTTTCATGATCGTCGCCACCAGCGACTTCAACATGGGCGCGATGGAGAACAAGGGCCTGAACATCTTCAACACGAAGTACGTTCTGGCCAACCAGGCTACCGCCACCGACGCCGACTACAGCAACATCGAGAGCGTGGTCGGCCACGAGTACTTCCACAACTGGAGCGGCGACCGCGTGACCTGCCGCGACTGGTTCCAGCTCTCGCTGAAGGAAGGCCTCACCGTCTTTCGCGACCAGGAGTTCAGCCAGGATCTCTGCGCCGAGCCCTCGGCCCGTGCCGTCAAGCGCATCGAGGACGTGCGCGTGCTGCGCACCGCCCAGTTCCCCGAAGACGCGGGCCCGATGGCGCACCCCGTGCGGCCCGACAGCTACATCGAGATCAGCAACTTCTACACCGTCACCATCTACGAAAAGGGTGCCGAGGTGGTGCGCATGATGCTGACGCTGGTCGGCCGCGCCGGCTTCGCGCGCGGCATCACGCTGTACTTCGAGCGCCATGACGGCCAGGCCGTGACCTGCGACGACTTCGCCCAGGCCATCGCCGACGCCAATCCCGACTCCGAACTCGCGCGCCTGCTGCCCCAGTTCAAGCGCTGGTACAGCCAGGCCGGCACGCCGCGCCTGTCGGCCCACGGCGTGTACGACGCCGCCCAGCGCACCTACACACTGAGCTTCGTGCAGAGCTGCCCGCCCACGCCGGGCCAGCCCTTCAAGGAGCCCTTCGTCATTCCGGTCAACCTGGGCCTGCTGGGCACCGATGGCCGCGAACTGCCGCTGAAGCTGGAAGGCGAAGAAGCAGCGAGCACGGGCACGCGCACGCTGGTGCTCACGCGCGCGGGCGAGCAGTTCACCTTCGTCGACGTCGACGAAGAGCCGGTGCCGTCGATCCTGCGCGGCTTCAGCGCGCCGGTGATCCTCGACCACGACTACAGCGATGCCCAACTGCTCACGCTGCTGGCCCACGACACCGACGCGTTCAGTCGCTGGGAAGCCGGCCAGCGCCTGGCGCTGCGCGCCGCCATCCAGGCCATCGGCGCGCCGGTCACGGGTGCTGCCGAGGCACCGCTCGGCGAGTCCTGTGTCGAGGCCTTGCGCAGCGTGCTGCGCGACCCGCAGCTCGACGCGGCCTTCAAGGAGCTCGTGCTCACGCTGCCCTCGGAAACCTACATCGCCGAGCAGCTCGACGTGGTCGATCCGCAGCGCGTGCATGCGGTGCGCGAAGCCATGCGCGCTCAGCTCGCCACCGCCCTGTTCGCCGATTGGGAGCAGGCCTACGAGCAAAACCGCGACACCGGCGCCTACAGCCCCGACCCGAAGTCCGCCGGCCGCCGCGCGCTGGCCGGCCTGGCGCTGACCAGCCTGTGCCTGGCGGCACGCGCGTCGGGCGACACCGTCTGGCCCGGCAAGACACTGCAGCGCTTCAAGGAAGCCGGCAACATGACCGACCGCTTCAACGCGCTCAATGCGCTGGTCTCGTCGGGCCATGCGCTGGCGGCCCAGGCATTGGCGCGCTTCCACACGATGTTCAAGGACGAAGCGCTGGTCATCGACAAGTGGTTCTCGCTGCAGGCAGGCGCACCCGACCGCGGCGGCGACATCCTGCCGCTTGTCAAGCAGCTGATGAAGCACGCCGACTTCTCGCTCAAGAACCCGAACCGCGCGCGCAGCGTGATCTTCAGCTACTGCAGCGGCAACCCCGGCGCCCTGCACCGCGCCGATGCCGCGGGTTACGTGTTCTGGTGCGAGCGCGTGATCGAGCTCGACGCCATCAACCCGCAGGTCGCGGCCCGCCTCGCGCGTGCCCTCGACCGCTGGAGCAAGCTGGCCGAGCCTTACCGCAGCGCGGCGCGCGAGGCCATCATGCGCGTCGCCTCCAAGCCCGACCTGAGCAAGGACACGCATGAAGTCGTGACCCGCGCCCTCGCCTCGTGAACAAGGCTCTCCCCCAGGCTTCGCGCACTTCGTGTCGCTTTCGCCAACCCCCTTCCGGGGGCAACACCAGCGGCCCGGCGAAGCCGGTTCCGCGGTGTTCCCCGTGAAGACAAGACGATATTGGAGTTACTGAATGGCTAAAAGCATTTCCCTCACCCGCTACCTCATCGAACAACAACGCGCCGACGGCCTCATCCCCGGCCAGTTGCGGCTGCTGCTCGAAGTGGTGGCGCGCGCCTGCAAGGGCATCAGCCAAGCCGTGAACAAAGGCGCCCTGGGCAACGTGCTCGGCTCGGCCGACAGCGAGAACGTGCAGGGCGAGGTCCAGAAGAAGCTCGACATCATCGCCAACGAGGTGCTGATCGAGGCCAACGAATGGGGCGGCCACCTGGCGGCCATGGCCAGCGAGGAAATGGACAGCATCTACGTGGTGCCCAACCGCTACCCGCAAGGCGAATACCTGCTGCTGTTCGACCCGCTCGACGGCTCCAGCAACATCGACGTCAACGTCAGCATCGGCACCATCTTCAGCGTGCTCAAGAAGCCCGAAGGCTCGCCCGGCGTGCAGGAGTCCGACTTCCTGCAGCCCGGCACCAAGCAGGTGGCCGCGGGCTACTGCATCTACGGCCCGCAGACCACGCTGGTGCTCACGGTGGGCAACGGCGTCTCGATGTTCACGCTCGACCGCGAGCAGGGCTCCTTCATGCTCACGCAGGAAGATATCCGCATCCCGGCCGACACCAAGGAATTCGCCGTCAACATGAGCAACATGCGCCACTGGGACGAACCGGTGAAGCGCTACATCGACGAATGCCTGGCCGGCAAGGACGGCCCGCGCGGCAAGGACTTCAACATGCGCTGGATCGCCAGCATGGTGGCCGACGTGCACCGCATCCTGATGCGCGGTGGCGTCTTCATGTACCCCTGGGACAAGCGCGAGCCCGAGAAGGCCGGCAAGCTGCGCCTGATGTACGAGGCCAACCCCATGAGCTGGCTGGTCGAACAGGCCGGCGGCGCCGCCACCAACGGGCGCCAGCGCATCATGGACCTGGAGCCGACCAAGCTGCACGAACGCGTGGCTGTGGTTTTGGGGTCGAAGAACGAGGTCGAGCGCGTGACCGGCTATCACCCGACGCTATAATCGCGGGCTAAGCCGGTGTAGCTCAGTTGGTAGAGCAGCTCATTCGTAATGAGAAGGTCGGGTGTTCGAATCATCTCTCCGGCACCACATTGAAAAAGCCCCGTTGCACTGCAACGGGGCTTTTTTCATGGCCGCTCTTGCTGAGGCGGCGGCGGGTGAACGATGCGTCAGGCCTGCCCCGGCGGCGGCACGATCCGCCTGCGTTTCTTGATCACCACCACCGCCGTCGACGGCGCCTGGGTCGGAATGCTGTAAGTCGGATTCAGCTCGCGCCTGGCGGTCGGGCCGAGCACGAACTCGACCTTGCTCTTGTTCAGCACTTCGATCACGTCGCCGTTGACCTGCGCGTAGCTGCCGTCCGCCAGCCGGACCAGCGCGCCGATCTGCATGCCGCGCTGCACGGTTCCCAGCATCTCCATGCCGTCCCGCTCGTAGGTGAACGATGACCACCGGGGGCCGACGGAGATGCGAAGGTTCTTCTGGCTTTTCTGAGGTTTCTGGCTCTTTGGACTCATGAGGCGACGGGCGACGGGCGCGTCTGAACGGACGGATGGAAAGGCGGCAGACACCCGCCTATTGTCTCAGCGACCGCAAGTCACATGCGTGACGCGGCGGCGGCGACTCTCCATTTTCCCGCTGCCCCACGGCCGCCGGCCGCCAGCTGCCGGCCGGCGCCTCGCCCATCCCTCAGCGGTAGCGCGCCACCGTTCCGCTCTGGCTGCCGGCCGGGGCACGGCCGGCGCTGCGGCGGAAGAAGGTCGCCCAGTCGCTGCGCTCGCGCGCCGCATGCGCATGGTGCAGGCCGTCGACCTGGGTCACCAGGCGCAGCGCTTCGTCCTTGGGCACCGGCTGCGAGCTGTACAGAAAGCGCAACTGGCAGTCGCCGATCGTGATCGCGTCGCCGTTCTTCAACGGGTGCGACTCGATGCGCTGATCGTTGACGAAGGTGCCGTTGAAGCTCGCCAGGTCGGTCAGCACGAAGCGGTCGCCGGTCCAGTGGATGCTGGCGTGGCGGCGGCTCACGCCCAGGCTGTCGATGTGCACGTCGCACTGCGGATCGCGGCCCACGGACGTGAGCGAGCCCTTGATGTTGACCTGCCGCACGCTGCCATGCCGGGCAAGGATGATGAGTCTGGACATGTTGCTGCTCCTCTTTGAATTGCACTCTGAGAGCTTTACGGCTCACGAGCGCGATTCCTGAAGGGTCGACAGCAAACCGGGGTATTAAATATTTCGCGATTCGTGCAGCGCCCCGCGTGCCGGTGCCTGCGACGGTGCCGGCTCGGGCGCCGCGCTGGGCCAGCTCTCGTAGCGCCGGGGATGCTGCCGAGGCCGGATCTTCTCTTCGGCTTTCGCGGCCAGGCGCATCTCGGTCATCCAGGCCACCACGATCTGCGTGTAGGCCTCGCGCCAGACGCGCTTCGACATCGCATGGTCGACGCCTTCCATCACCCGGTAGGTCATCGATCGCGAATGCTTGAAGGCGCCCAGGTAGTTTTCGATGACCGGGTGCGGCACGATGGTGTCGTTCTCCGATTCGACCAGCAGCACGTCGCCCAGGAAGTCCTCGCAGGCGGCCAGCGCGCGGTTCTTCTCGGGCTCGATGCTGGTCTGGCGATACAGCGTCAGGTCGTCGCCGTTGAGCCGGCGCTTGGGCTGCTCCCAGTTCTCGTCGCGGTAGATCGCAGGCACCCGCAGGCCCAGCCAGCGCACGGGACGCAGCGATGTCAGCACTGCGGCCAGGTAACCGCCGTAGCTGCTGCCGATGACGGCGACGGCGTTCGGGTCGACCGCGGGATGCCCCACCAGCGTGTCGTAGGCGGCCAGCACGTCGTGCAGGTTGTCTTCGCGGGTCACGGCCTCGCGCTGGGAAACGTGGCGCGCATGGCCGCGCAGGTCGAAGGTCAGGCAGATGCAGCCCAGCGCCGCGAGTTCGCGGGCGCGCGTGGCGTCTTGCTGCTGGCTGCCGTCCCAGCCGTGCACCAGCAGCACGCCGGGCACTACGGCCGATGGCGCGATCAGCGTGCCGGCGATGTGCACGCCGTCGACGGGGATGTCGATCAGTGCCTGTCTGGTGGGCATCTAGGAGTTGTATGGCCGCATCGTTCGCGGCATGTCAGGGTTCGACCACGGTGTACTTCGTGATCGGACCGACGCTGGCATCGACACCGTTGAAATACACGCAGGCATTGGGCGGCGGCACCACGCCGTCGCCGTAGAACTCGAAGCACGAGGCGTTGGCCGCGCGGCGATCGGGCTGCTCGTCGAAGATCTCGAGCGCCGCGATCTCGGCGCCGCTCGCGCCGCCGACCCGCCACGACTGCTCCAGCACGCCGGAGCACCAGCGCCCGGCCTCGTTGGCGCCCTGCGCCACGTCGTAGTTGATGCGCGACGCGAAGAAGCCCGGGAACGATGCTTCCACCGCGCGGTGAAAGATACGCGCCTGCTCCACCGCCAGCCGAAGCTCTTCCGGCATGCTCAGCGCCAGCAAGTCGTCGAAGCCGCCGCGCGCCACTGTCAGGTCGGAGCCGCCATAGACCTCCTGGCCGTTGTTGTCGGTGGTCAGGCGCTGCCAGCCGTAGTAGCTGGCGACGGCCGTGCCGACGTGCACCTGGCCCACGCTGTAGGTGACGGGCTGCTTGAGGTTCTCTTCGAGCACCAGGCCGTGCTCGGCGATTTCCGCTGCGTCCATGGCGGCCAGCGCAGTGTCCAGCGCCTGCCGGTCGCGCACCACCTGCTGTCCTCGCCCGCCCGTGGCGCGCGTGGGCTTCAGTCGCACAGGGCCCGTTTCCAGCAGGCGCAGGCCGGCGCGCCGCGCGTCTTCGGGCGAGAAGACCGAGTAGCCCTGCAGCACCGCGTTGCCGACCTGGCCGGCGAAGGCGTGGCACCAGCCCGACGGCGCCGCGGCAGCCGGGTCGACCAGGCCGTGTGAAATGGTCTTGGTCAGCACGAAAGGGTGCGGCACCACGCCGCCGAACAGCGCATGCTGGCCCTGGATGCCCAGGTCGCCGGCCAGCGCCGAGCCCACCAGCGTGTCGCTGGGGACGAAGTACACCGGCGCCGCATAACTTCGCGCCCGGTCGTACTCGCCCTCGAAGCGCGACTTCTTGAGCCGGGCGAGGCGCCACGCGATCTGGGCGCGCGTCGCGCGCTCGTGGTCGCTGGCGTAGGCATGGTGGTCCGCGGTCAGTGCGACGACGGAGCCTTGGAGGCCGGGCTCGACGAGCATCGGTCCTTCACCGGCGAGCATCGAGGCTGCGCCGGGCAACGCGCTGAAGATGGGCGTGTCCATGGCAGCCATGCTGGGTGATCGCGCGACGGAAATCAAACCCCTGCGCGCGGCTCGCGGAGTTTTCCTACAGGGTGCGCAGAATTTGTTGCGGGCTGCTACAGCATGTCCTGCAGCTTCGCCCGCAGCCGGCTGATCGCCTGGCTGTGCAGCTGGCACACGCGCGACTGGCTCACCTCGAGGATGGCGCCGATCTCGCGCAGGTTCAGCTCTTCTTCGTAATACAGGTTCAACAGCAGCTGATCGCGCTCGGGCAGCTCGCCGATCGCCGCCACCAACTGGTGGCGGAAGCCGCTTTCCATCAGCTGGGCCAGCGGGTCGTCGGCGTCACCGCCGCGCTCGCCGCGCGCCTCGCTGGCATGGCGGTCGAGAAAGGGGTTGTCGCCCTCCCCGTCCACCGAAAAATCCTCCACGTAGAGCAGCTGGCAGCCCTGGATCTCCTGCAGCAGGCCCTGGTAGGCCTCGAGCGTCACGTCCAGCTCCTTGGCGATCTCGCCTTCGGACGGCGCGCGCCCCATGCGGTGCTCCAGCGCCTGGACCGCCTGCTCCACCTTGCGCGCCGACTGGCGCAGCCCGCGCGAACCCCAGTCGTTGGCGCGCAGCTCGTCGATCATGGCGCCGCGGATGCGCTGGCTGGCGAAGGTCTCGAACTGCGCGCCGCGGTTGTCCTGGTAGCGGCTCGACGCGTCGAGCAGGCCGATCATGCCGGCCTGGATCAGGTCGTCGAGCTCCACGCTGGCCGGCAGCTTGGCGAGCATCTGCAGCGCCATGCGCCGCACCATCGGCTGGTGCTGCTTGAGCAGATGAGACTTCTCAATGGTTCCCTGGGCGGTGTACACGTCGTCCTTCTTCCTTCTCCTGTGCCGCGGCCTCAGCAGGCCTCGGCGGTGTTCGCAGCCCGCGCCTTGGGCGCGGGTGGCAGCGCCACCAGGCTCGCGCCCGGGCGCCAGGGCCAGTGCCCCATCTCGTCGGCGATGCGGCGAAAGTCGGCCGCCGCCGGGCTCGCGGGAAAGGCCTCGACCACGGTGCGGTTCAGCCGCCGCGCGTCGCGCATGTGGGGTTCGGCGCGCACCCAGCCGGCCGGCTGCAGCGACACCGCCAGGTAGCGGCTGCCGGCCTGCGCGAGGTTGTCGGTCACCTGCTGCGCGGCCCGCGGCTCGGCCACGCCGTTGACCAGAAAGCGCAGCTGCCGCAACCCATGCGCGTAGTGCAGTTGCTTGATGCCCGCATAGGTGGCGGTGATGGAGGCCGCATGCGGCTGCATCACCAGCACCAGGTCGTCGGCCTGCTGCGCCAGGGCCGACAGCCGGCCCTCGCCGTCCAGCTGCGCGTCGATGAGGATCACATCGCCCTGCCACAGGGCGCGCGGGTCGGGGTGGCCCGCCGAAGTAGGCGGCACCGTGGGCGACACCGCGGGCAGCACCTGCACGCCGCAGCCCGCACGCGCGGCGGCGCTCTGAAGGGCCAGCCGCTTGCCGGCCACATCGATCAGCGTGCCGGCCGGCGCCAAGCTCCACTCGGCCGAGGCCGTGCCCGGCCCCGCCCCATGCTCGTCGAGCAGCAGCACCTCGCGGCCTTGCAGCGCGAGGGCCGCGCCCAGGTTCATCGCGGCGGTCGTGCCGCCCAGCCCGCGGCCCATGCTCGCCACGGCGAGCACCCGGGTGCGCGTCTGCGCCAGCAGGCGCCGCAGTCCATCGGCCTGGTCCACCATGCTGGTCACGCCCCGAGCGCCTCCAGCAGCAGGAACAGCTTCGCCATGCCCTCGTAGAGCACGTTGCCCGAAGGTGCGCGGTCGGGGCGAATGCGCCGGCCGGTCAGCTGGCCGAGCAGCGCACGCGTGCGGCCGGCCCATTCGTCCTGTGCGTGCAGCAGGCGCCACACCGTGGTGGTGGCCTGGCCCGCGATCAGCACGCGCTTCATCATGTGCGGGTCGCCCACCTCGCCCAGGCCGCCCACCAGTTGCAGGCCCTGGCGCATCAGGCGGAAGCAGGGCTCGGCCTCGGCGGCCCAGGCCTGCCACTGCGCGAGCTGCGACGCGGCGACCGTGGGGCCCATGTTCGACAGCAGGTAGCTCTGCGCCAGGATCTTGCCGCTCTTCGAATCCATGATGCGGCTGACCACGCAGCGCAGCGCCGGCAGGCCATGCTCGCCGCGCAGCGTCACATCGGCCTGCGCTTCGGCGCGCAGCGCCGGCTTGCCCTTGAAGCGCACCGGTCGGCCCTCGCCGAATTCGAGCGTCAGCCGGGCCAGCGTGCAGTTGCGGCCGGTCTGCGCCTCCGCCACCGCGGTGGCGCCTGCCGCGCGCGCCAGCCACGCCAGGCCGCGTGCCTGCACCTCGGCCAGCGTGTCGGTGCCGGGCAACCGCGGCCACACGTGCACCACCGGCTTGCCGAAATCCTGCTGGGCCAGCCACTGGAGCTGGCGCATGCCACGCCGCTCGGCACCGGCGCGTGCGCCGGCGGTCGACAGCCACTGGTTGGGCGCAGCCAGCGGCAGGCCGGTGCGGTCCGACAGCAGCAGGCTGCCCTCGCAACTGTAGGCATCGCCGCCTTCGTTGGACTTGAGCCCCACCTGCCCGCCCAGCGCCAACGCGTAGCGATCGCAGCCGGTGGCGACTTCGCTCCAGGCATGCGCCTTGAGCGACTGCAGCACGGCCTTGTGCAGCACGTTCTCGTCGCCCGCCATGCGCCACAGCTCGCGCGCCGTGTCGAAGCCCAGGTCGGCGGTCCCCAAGGCCTTGGCGGCCGATGCCACTTCCTGCGCATCGTGTGCCATGGCGTGGATCAGCCGCTGGTAGCGCAGGCGCAGCCGTTCGGTCTCGGCCTGCGCCTCGGCCACCTGGCTGGCTGCCTCGCCGGCCGGCTTGTCCTGCAGGTCGCCTTCGCCGGGCACGAAGAGCGCGCTGGGCGCCTTGGCCTCGAACACGCTGTCGATCAGCGCGGCGCGGTCGGCGGTCATGAGGTTCTCGGGCACCTTCTGGCCGCACGAGACGTAGTGCACCGGCAGCCGGTGGCGGATCACGGTGTCGATCAGCGCACCCGGGTGCGTGGCCTCGTCCACCTTGGTGAAGATGCAGCCGGCCAACCCGCCGGCGCCACCGCCCTGGCGGTAGGCATGCACCACTTCGTTGAGCGTGTCGCCGTGGCTGGCCGCGTTGAGCAGCAGCAGCCGCTTCACCGGCCGCTGGCTGCTCGACAGCATCGCGATCTGCTCCGACACCGCGCGGTCGCGCTGGCTCATGCCCACCGTGTCGATCAGCACCATGTGCTTGTTGCGCAGGTCGTTGAGCACCAGTTGCAGGTCGGTCGCGTCCTTCACCGCGTACACGGGCACGTTGAGGATCTGGCCGTAGATGCGCAGCTGCTCGTAGGCGCCGATCCGGTAGCTGTCGGTGGTGACCAGCGCCAGCTTCTCGGCACCGAAGCGCATCACGCAGCGTGCCGCCAGCTTGGCGGTGGTGGTGGTCTTGCCCACGCCGGTGGGGCCGACGAGCGCATACACGCCGCCCTGGGCCAGCAGCGCGTCTTCGTCTTCCATCAACGGCACCGTGCGCATCAGCTCCGAGCGCACGAAGGCCATGCCCTGGGCATAGCTCTGGCCGGCGGGCAGGTGCTCCAGCATGGCCTTCGACAGGCGCGCGCTGAAGCCGGCGCCGAGCAAGGTGCGCAGCAGGCGGCCGCGCATCGGGTCACGGCGCTGGCGGTCGTTCCAGACCACCGTGGCAAGCTGCTCTTCGATCATGCCGCGCATGGAGTGCAGCTCGTTGAGCACCGGGTCGGCCACCTCGGGCGCAGCCGGCCGCGGCGGCACCATCGAGGGCACGAAGGGCATCGGGGGCACCGGCACCGGGGCCGGCATGGCGGCGGTCGCGGTGGTGACGGCAGGTGCGGCAGCGGTGATGACCGCAGAAGCGGCGGCGACGGCCGGCACGGCAGCGGGGGCCGGTGCCGCTTCGAGCACAACCGGCATCGCCACGGCTACCGCGGGCTCGGCCTGTTCGGCGACCTGCTCCATTTCGTCCGACGCCATGGCGACGATCTCGACGCCTTCGGCCGTGACGCGGTTGGTCAGCACCATGGCTTCGGAACCCAGGGCCTCGCGTGCCAGCCGCAGCGCTTCGCGGCTGGTGGCGGCGACGAACTTGCGTGCGGCGCTGCGCACGTCCGTGATGATGTTCAAACTCTTCCTCCGATGGTGGCGGTGATCTTGATGTGACGGGAATCAGGGATCTCGGCATGCGAGAGCACCTTGAGCTGCGGCAGGCTGCGCCGCAAAAATCTGGAGAGCAGCACGCGCAGCGGGTGCTGCACCACCAGCACCGGCGCCAGGCCCATCTGCTCCTGCCGCGCCATGGCGGCCTGCGTTTGCACGAGCAGGTTGTCGGCCAAGCCCGGCTCGATGCCGCTGTTGCTGGTCATGGCCTGCTGCAGCATGCCGTCGAGCGTGCTGTCCAGGCCGAGCACCTGCATCTCGGCATCGCCCGGGAACAGCTGCTGCACGATCGCGCGGCCCAGGGCCAGGCGGGTGATCGACGTGAGCTCGGTCGCGTCCTTGACGGTCGGCGCATGCTCGGCCATCACGTCGAGGATGGTGCGCATGTCGCGGATCGGCACTTCCTCGTCCAGCAGGTTCTGCAGCACCTTGTGCAGCGTGCTGAGCGACAGCACCTTCGGCACCAGGTCTTCGGTGAGCTTGGGCGCGGTCTTGCCGACCTGGTCGAGCAACAGCTGCACTTCCTGCCGGCCCAGGAGCTCGGCGGCGTGGGTCTGGATGAGGTGGTTCAGATGCGTGGCCATCACCGTGCAGGCATCGACCACCGTGTAGCCGAGCACCTGCGCCTGCTGGCGCTGGCTCGCGTCGATCCACACCGCCGGCAGGCCGAAGGCCGGGTCTTGCGTCGGCGTGCCGGGCAGCGAGCCCGAGACCTGTCCGGGGTTGATCGCCATCCACTGCGTCGCAAAGGCCTCGCCGCGCCCGATCTCCACGCCCTTCAGGCTGACGATGTAGGTATTGGGGCTGATCTCGAGGTTGTCGCGGATGTGGACCACCGGCACCAGAAAGCCCAGGTCCTGCGCGATCTTCTTGCGGATGCTCTTGATGCGGCCCAGCAGCTCGCCCTGTTGCGACTGGTCCACCAGCGGGATCAGGCGGTAGCCCACTTCCATGCCGAGCGGATCGACCAGGGCCACGTCGTCCCAGCTCGCTTCGGCCGCTTCGGCGGCCGCCGGCGCGGCGATGGCAGCCGCCTTGGCCGCCGCGGCCTGCTCGGCCGCCTTCTGCGGCGCCTGCAAAAGCAGCCGGCGGCCGAACCACACCAGGCCGCCCGCGATCAGCAGGAAGGCGATGTTCGGCATGCCGGGGATCATGCCCATCAGGCCGATGATCGCGGCCGTGAGGAACAGCACCTGCGGATTGGAGAACAGCTGGCCGGTGAGCTGGCTGCCCACGTCTTCCTCGGTGGTCACGCGCGACACGATCACGCCGGCCGCCGTGGAGATCACCAGCGCCGGGATCTGTGCGACCAGGCCGTCGCCGATGGCCAGCAGCGTGTAGGTTCTGCCGGCGGTCGCGAAGTCCAGGTCGTGCTGCAGCATGCCCACCACCAGGCCGCCGATGATGTTGATCACCATGATCAGCAAGCCGGCGATCGCATCGCCGCGCACGAACTTGCTGGCGCCGTCCATGGAGCCGTAGAAGTCGGCTTCCTGCGCCACCTCGGTGCGGCGCTTGCGGGCCACGTCCTCGCCGATCAGGCCGGCGTTGAGGTCGGCGTCGATCGCCATCTGCTTGCCGGGCATGGCGTCGAGCATGAAGCGCGCGCCGACCTCGGCGATTCGGCCCGCGCCCTTCGTGATCACCATGAAGTTGATGATCACCAGGATGATGAACACCATCACGCCCACCGCGAAGTTGCCGCCCACCAGGAAGTGGCCGAAAGCCTCGATCACCTTGCCGGCCGCGTCGGGCCCGGTGTGGCCGTGCATCAGCACCACCCGGGTCGACGCCACGTTGAGCGACAGGCGCAGCAGCGTCGAGAACAGCAGCACGGCCGGGAAGGCCGCGAAGTCCAGCGCCTTCATGGTGTACATGCTGACCAGCAGCACCATGATCGACATGGCGATGTTGAAGGTGAACAGCAGGTCGAGCAGGAAGGGCGGCAGCGGCAGCACCATCATGCTCAGGATGAGGATGATGAGGATGGGCCCGGCCAGGCCCTTCATGGCGGCACCGGAGAAACTTTGCGGCGGCAGCCGCAAAAAGCTGGCGATGGCGTTCATGCGGCGCTGGGGTTGTATTCGAGTGATTCGGGAATGGGCAGCTCGCCCGGCGTGCGCGGCGCTTCACCGCCCTCGGCCTTCCAGCGCTTGAGCTGGTAGACCCAGGCCAGCACCTCGGCCACCGCGGTGTAGAGCCCGGCCGGAATCTCCTGGCCCAGCTTCGTGTTCTTGTAGAGCGCGCGGGTCAGCGGCGGGGCTTCGAGCACCGGCACCTTGTGCTCGGCCGCGAGTTCGCGGATGCGCGCGGCCACGAGGTCCATGCCCTTGGCCACCACGCGCGGGGCACGCATCTGGCCGTCGTCGTACTTCAGCGCCACCGCGAAGTGCGTGGGGTTGGTGACCACGATGTCGGCCTTGGGCACCTCGGTCATCATGCGGCGACGTGCCACCGCCTGCTGCTGGCGGCGGATCTGCGCCTTGATGTGCGGGTCGCCTTCGCTTTCCTTGTGCTCCTGGCGCAGGTCTTCGCGCGACATGCGCAGCTTGCGGTAGTAGCTCCACAGCTGGAAGGGCACGTCGATCAGCGCGATCAGCAGCAGCGCGGCGACGATCAGCGCGCAGTTGCGTGCCACCAGCATGATCATCTGCGGCAGCGCGGCGCGTTCGGACTGGGCCATCAGCGCGTTCACCTCCTCGATGCCGCCCATGATCACCATCCACGCCACCCCGCCGATCAGCAGCGACTTGGCCAGCGCCTTGAACAACTCGGCCAGCGACTGTGCCGAGAACAGCCGGCCCAGCCCGGCGATGGGGTTGAGCTTGTCGAACTTGGGGCCGATGGCCTGGGTGGAGAACAGCCAGCCGCCCAGCATGAGCGGCGCCACCAGAGCGGCCACCATGAAGATGCCCATCAGCGGCGCCAGGGCCACCAGCGCCTTCATGGCCTGCAGGCCGGCCTGGCTCATCATGTAGTGCGGATCGAAGGCCGCTGCGCGCTCGAAGCGCAGCCCGTGGCTCAGCGACGCGCGAAAGGTGTGGCCCAGCGGCCCCGCCATGGCCCACAGGCCCGCGACCGCAGCGGCCAGCAGAACGAAGGTGACCAGCTCACGCGAGCGCGCCACGTTCCCCTCTTCGCGCGCCTTCTCCAGGCGCCGCGGTGAGGCTGGTTCTGTCTTTTCGAGATCGCTTTCTTCAGCCATTCATGCCCCGGAGGGAGCTTCGGCGGACATCGCCGAGTCGTGGCTGGATTATTCGGTCGACCCCCTTCGAACAATCGATCGATCAGGGGGCGGATTGCCCTCCTTCTCGGCGGTTGGAGCTTGCTCGATACCCCGAACGGGTTAGTCGGCGGAAGGGCCGCCGACGAGTGATATCCTCCGCGCCGTTACAAAATCAAACATACAAGAAGAATGGTGAAAACCTTCCTCAGGGTCGCCGTCCGGGCCGGCTTGCCGTGGCTGTTGCTGGCGCTGGCCATGGCTTCGCATGCCCAGGCGCAGCGCGCGGCGCCAGCCACTTACGCGTCCGACTTCCGTACGGTTCAGGCCCTGCTGAAGCAGCCCGAGTCGCAGATGGACCGGGTGCCATCAAGCTGACCGTCGATCACATGATCGATCCGTCCCTGGACATCAAGGCTTCCGTGAAGCAGATCGACGATCTGGCCGCCGCGATCCGCGCCACGATTCCGGCAGGTGCCTCGAACCTCGAGAAGTTCAAGGCCCTGCGCGACTACCTGTACCGGCCGCCCCTCGTCGGTGGACGCCAGCCGTACCTCTACAACTTTCAGGATGACCGCAGCCTCCGCGCCAAGCTGCTGCCCGTGTACCTGAACACGCGCCGCGGCAACTGCGTTTCCATGCCGACGCTGTTCGTGATCCTCGGCCAGAAGCTCGGGATTCCGGTGGCCTTGGCCTCGGCACCCGAGCACCTCTACCTGAAGTTTCGCGGCGACAACGGCCTGTGGTACGGCGTCGAGGCGACCAATGGCGGCGGTTGGGCCGACGACGCGTGGCAGCGCAAGAACTTCCCGTCGATCACGCCTGAATCCATCGCGAACGGGGTCTACCTGCAGCCGCTGACGCGAAAGGAAGCGGCCGTCGTCGCCATCGACTCGCTGCTGGAGCAATACGAACTTCAGAACTCCGACGAGGCCGACGAGGCGCGAATCAAGCTGGCCCTGCTCCTCGTCGAGCACTACCCGAAGGACATGGTGGCGATCCTCCATGCCTATCTTGGCTACAAGGGCCTGCGCCAACGGCAATTCATCGAGAAGTACCCACGGCCATCGGACATCCCGGTGCACATGCGGCGTCGCTTCGAACAACTGAGCGACGGCTGGCAGTACTGGGGCCACAGGGCCAAGGCGCTGGGCTTCAAGGCGCCGACCGCGGCGGAGCAGGCTGCGTACCGCGAGCGGATCAAGCAGGCCAGGGCCGGCATCGACCGCTGATGTCACAACGAATCCAAACCAAGGAAGCAAGCGATGGGTGAATGGGTAAGAAAGGTCGGCGCGTCGGTAGCGCTGTTGATGGGCTTGGTGGGTGGAGCACATGCTGTCTACGCCGACGCGAATCCGCTCATGTATGTCGATCCGGATGGATTGCAGCAGACACGACCTGGGCGCCCCCTTGAGAATCAGCTGCTCGAGGGCGGCGGTGGAGTTGGCGGGCCCGCCACTGGGGGTGGAAGCGCCGGCGCTGGCAGGGGCACCATGGGGTTGCCAAATTGCCCACCTGTTACTTCCGATGCAGCGCGAAGAGAGGTCATGCGCGATGTCGGGGTTCCAACAAGCCAGCAGCCGATCTCGCAATCTCGAAATGCGTCGGGCCGCGAATATTCCTATGAAGTGCCCGCTCCAGGCGGCGGATCTCAGATCATGTCGGTGCAACAACAAACGATGGACAGAAGCCATCCGGGCCAAGCTCACTGGGAAGCGGGGCAAGTGAAGGTCGACAAAGAAACCGGCTCCGTGCTCCAGAACGCTTATGGACGCCCGGCACTGCGAAACGGCAAGTCAAAAGTCAACTACTGAGGGAGCCATGTCCCAAAGCCGACAAAAGTTGATCGCGAAAAAGATCCACATGAAACTGCATCTCGAAGAACTGCAGGTGCTCCTTGGTCGCCGGGTCGCAGCGGAAGAGCTCTTGAGTCTCGAGCAAACCGAGCAGTTGCGGCAAGCCTCCCAGCATTTTCGAGCCGCCCCGATCACGGCGTACGAGATCGACTTCTGCGAGAAGATGACCGGGCGATTCCACGCCCTCATTGACAGGCTGGCCATCTCGAATCCTTCACCGGTCTACCTATGGGCAACCTACTCCGTCGAGTGTGGAACGCTTGCGGTACCGTCTCTCCACGACATTCACTTCGACTTCGACTTCGCGGTCGGCGACATGGAGCTTTTATCGATGACGACAAGTGATTTCCAGGATCGACTGCTGCTGAACTGGTTCGAATCTGATGATGGCGCTCGGCGACTGAGCGTCCAGACGCAAGGCAAACATTGGGCGGCCATCAAATATTGATCAAGTGCGGTGGCCGTCACTGGGACATCAGACGTCGGGAGGCGGCCAAAGCAATCGTCGCCCTGAGAGGCAATAAGGAGCATCGTGTTGTTGTCCATAGACCTCATGGAAGCGCTCGCCATGGAGGATGGCGGCGACATCGACTTCGAGCCGCCCAAGGGCGACATCCAGCTGCGAATTCCGACGCTGGATGACAACGATGACAGTTAGCCAGGCATCTGTACGAACCCGCGCGGCGTAGCGCTCAGAAGCCCAGGCTCTCCAGCAAATCATCCACCTGCGCCTGGTCCGTCACCGCCTCGGGGTTGTTCGCCTTGATCTGCGGCCCGTTCATCAGCCCGGCTTGCTCGCTCGACGCGAAATCGGCCCGCTTCTCGGCCGGCGCGTTGTCGATCAGCACCTGCAGCAGCTGCGTCTCGACCTCGTTGACCACGTCCATCATCTTCTTGATGACCTGGCCGGTGAGGTCCTGGAAGTCCTGCGCCATCATGATCTCCATGAGCTGCGAGTTGATGGCGCCGGCGCGTTCGGGCACCTGCTGCAGGTAACCGCGCGTGTCCATCACGAGCTCGCGCGCATCGTTCAGCTCGATCGGGTTGGCGAACCACTGGTCCCAGCGGCCGCTCAGGTCCTTGGCGCCGTTCGACAGCGCCTCCTGCATGGGCTGGGCGACGTCGATGGCGTTGAGGGCGCGGTGCGCGGCCCGCTCGGTCATGGTGGCGACGTAGCTCAGGCGGTCGCGCGCATCGGGGATGGCCTGGGCGGCGCGTTCGACCTGCTTGTCGAGGCCCAGCTCGCGCAGGCCCTCGCGCAGCTGGCGCGTCAGCTGGCCGATGCGGCCCAGCAGTTCGTCGTGCGTGTTGCCCTGATTGGTTTCGGCCATGGTGTATGTCATGTCGTTTCCTCCATCGCGCGGCGAAGCGATGCGCAGTTCGGGGACCACCGCGGAACCGGCTTTGCCGGGCCGCTGGTGTTGCCCCCGGTGAGGGGGTTGGCGGACCACACGAAGTGGGGGAGCCTGGGGGAGAGCAACATCCTATGCGGCCTCTTTTTGAAGTTTTTCGAAGATCTTCGTGAGCTTCTCTTCGAGCGTCGCCGCCGTGAATGGCTTCACCACATAGCCGTTGGCACCGGCCTGCGCCGCGGCGATGATGTTCTCCTTCTTGGCCTCGGCGGTGACCATCAGCACCGGCAGCCTGGCCAGCTCGGGGTCGGCGCGGATGGTCTTGAGCATGGTCAGGCCGTCCATGTTGGGCATGTTCCAGTCCGACACCACGAAGCCGAAGTTGCCGCCGCGCAGCTTCTCGAGGCCGGCGGCGCCGTCCTCGGCCTCGTCGACGTTGAGGAAGTCCAGCTCCTTCAGCAGGTTGCGCACGATGCGGCGCATGGTCGGGAAGTCGTCCACGACCAGGATCTTGATGCTCTTGTCAATCACGTGTTCTCCAGCTTCAGCAGTTCAATGTTTCAGGGTGGGACTCGGTTCAGACCCGGTTGGCGCGCTCGCCGAAGGTCCGCAGGTGCGCCATCACGCGGCGCGTCATTTCGCTCAGGGGGGCGACTTCATCGACGGCGCCCAGCAGCATGGCTTCGCGCGGCATGCCGTAGACGACGCAGCTCGCCTCGTCCTGCGACAGGGTGTGGGCACCGGCCCGCTTCATGCGCAGCAGGCCTTCGGCGCCGTCTCGGCCCATGCCGGTCAGGATCATTCCGATCGCGTTCTTGCCCGCATGCCGGGCCACCGAATCGAACAGCACGTCGATCGACGGGCGGTGGCGGTTCACGGGCGGGTCCTGGTCGAGCTGGGCCACGTAGTTGGCGCCGCTGCGGGCCAGCGACATGTGCCAGCCGCCGGGCGCGATGTAGGCATAGCCCGGCAACACCCGTTCACCGTGTTCGGCTTCCTTCACGTGGATGCGGCACAGGCCGTCCAGCCGCTGCGCGAACGAACGCGTGAAGCCGGGCGGCATGTGCTGTGCGATCAGCACCGCCGGCGCATCGGGCGGCAGCGGCTGCAGCACTTCGCGGATGGCTTCGGTGCCGCCGGTGGAGGCGCCGATGATGATCAGCTTCTCTGTCGACAGCAGCGGGCTGCGCAGCATCGGCTCGTGCACGCCCTCGGCGGCGGCGCGCTGCGCTGCCGCAGCCCGCGCAGGCATCAGGCGCGCTTGAGAAGCGGCGCGGACCTTGCCGGCGATCAGCTCCGTGTATTGCATGAGCCCGTCGCGCACGCCCAGCTTGGGCTTGGTCACGAAGTCGATCGCGCCCAGCTCCAGTGCGCGCAGCGCGATTTCAGAGCCGCGCTCGGTCAGCGACGACACCATCACCACCGGCATGGGCCGCAGCCGCATGAGCTTTTCGAGGAAGTCGAGCCCGTCCATGCGCGGCATCTCGACATCGAGGGTCAGCACGTCGGGGTTGGTCTGCTTGATCAGGTCGCGCGCCTGCAGCGGGTCGGCCGCGGTGGCCACCACGGTCATGTCGGGCTGGCTGTTGATGAGCTCGGTCATCACGCTGCGGATGAGCGCCGAATCGTCGACGCAGAGGACCTTGATCTTCTTCATGACACGCAGCTCCCCTTGTTCTTGCGGTCGACGGCCGCGAGCTTGCGCAGCAGCTCGCCCTCTTCGCGCTGCACCGACAGCATGTCGACCTGGGTGCGCAGTTTGCGCACCACCGCCTTGCCGCTGTGCGGCAGCAGGCACACGCGGCGCGCATGCTGGCCGCGCAGGTCCTGCGCGGCGATGGCGATGCGCTCCTGCGCCAGGTAGCGCAGCACGAAGTCGGCGTTGCGGTCGCCGATGTTGAGCGTGGTCATGTTGGCCAGCACCGCCGCCCCGCCGAATACCTTGGCCTGCAGCCGGTCGCGCCGTGCGCCGGCACGCAGCAGCTCGCGGATGAGCACCTCCATCGCGTAGGTGCCGTAGCGCATCGATTCGGCCTGGCCGCGCGTGCCCGGCTCGGCGTCTTCGGGCAGCATGAAGTGGTTCATGCCGGCGACACCGGCTTCGCGGTCGAGCAGGCAGGCCGCCACGCAGGAGCCCAGCACGGTGCTCATCACCGTGTCGGTGGCGGTGACGTAGTACTCGGAAGGCAGCAGCTTCACGGCCATGCGGTCGAAGTCGCGGTCGAAGTAGTGGTGGCTCGCGATGGAGCCCGGCGCGGTAGCGGTCATGGGGCTCATGCCCTGCCCTTCCCACCCGTCACATACACCGTCTGCCCGATGGTCCTGAAGCTCGGGCTGACCAGCGAAGCGTTCTCCGAGTGCCCTGCGAACAGCAGCGCCCCGGGCTTCAACAGCGGCTCGAAGCGGTCGAGGATCTTCTTCTGCGTCGGCTTGTCGAAATAGATCATCACGTTGCGGCAGAAGATCGCGTCCACCGGCTCCTTCACCGGCCACACCGGGTCCAGCAGGTTGAGCCGCTCGAAGCGCACCATCGAGGCGAGTTCGGGCCGCACGCGCACCTTGCCGGCGTTGGTGCCGGTGCCCTTGTTGAAGAAGCGCCGCAGCCGCTCGGCCGGCAGCTTGGCTACTTGCTCCATGGTGAAGACGCCGGCCGAGGCCTTGGCCAGCACGCCGGTGTCGATGTCGGTGGCGATCACGCGCGCCGTGGCGGCGCGTTCGCCCAGCGCCTCGGCCAATGTGATGGCGATGGAGTACGGCTCTTCGCCGGTGGAGGCCGCCGCGCACCAGATGGTCACCGGCTGCTTGCTGCGCTTCACGTGCTCGGCCAGCACCGGAAAGTGATGCGCCTCGCGGAAGAAGGAGGTCAGGTTGGTGGTCAGCGAATTGATGAAGGCCTGCCACTCCTCGCCGTCGTGGCTCGACTCCAGCATTTCCAGGTAGCGCGAGAACTCGGGCACCTGCAGCTCGCGCAGGCGGCGCGACAGCCGGCTGTACACCATCTGCCGCTTCTGCTCGCCCAGCGCGATGCCGGCGCGGCGGTGGATCAGCGTGCGGATGCGGGAAAAATCGTGGTCGGTGAAGACGAACTCGGCGTTCACGACCGGCGCGCGCGCCTGAGCTTCAACCACCATGTCGCTCACCTGCTTCGAAACAAAAAAATCGATCGATCGGAAGAAGGCTTTGCATCTCGCGTGCCTTCTTCACTCGGCCACCACGGGCGCCAGGTCCTGCGCCCAGGCCAGCGCCGCCAGGTGCGCGGCGTTGACCTGGTCCGCGCTCAGGAACAGCGACTCGGCGAGGCTCGCGGCGCGCGCGCCATCTTCCTCGCAGCTCTCGGCGAGCGACAGGAAGGGCCCGTAGGCGCCGTCGCGCGACAGGATCGCCTGCAGCACCGCCTCGTTCAGCTGCACCTTGCGCACCACTTCCGCCATCGGCACGCCGAGCAGGCGGTCGATCAGCGAGAACATGCCGACCACGAACAGGTTGTCGGCGTCGCCGGACGACAGCATGCCCTTGCCCATCAGCTCGACGAAGCGGCCGCGCATGATGGCCTTCTTGGTCATGAACGGCGGGCTGGCCTTCGCATTGCTGGTGGCCAGCAGCACCGACAGCCAGCGCAGCAGCGGCGCGTAGCCGAGCATCGTGACCGCGTGGCGGAGCGAATGGATTTCGACGCCCGCACCGATGGCCGGCGAATTGATGTAGCGCAGCAGCCGATAGGTGAGCACCGCGTCGCGCTTGAGCACGGACTCGATGTCGCGCAGCTCGTCGTTGCGCTGGATCATCTGCATGAGGTTCACGATCGCCATCGCCTCGGGCTGCAGCGTGCGGCTGCCGGGCTCGTCTTCTTCGCCCGCAGGCACGAGGGCCTGGCCCTCCACGAACACGTCGATCTGCTGCGCGGCGCAGGCGTCGAAATCCTGCCAGTCGCCGACCTGCGTCGCGATGAACTGGATCGGCGGGTGCCCCGGCTCCAGCGCGGCGCGCAGGCTCTGCACGCGCTGCGGCTCGCCGGTGCCGACGTCGAAATGGGTGATGAGCGAACGCGCTTCGTCGTCCTGCGGCAGCGCATCGGCACCGCACAGCATGAAGCCGAAGCCCTGCTCGCGCATGAACAGAAGGATCGGGCGCAGGTCTTCGCTGTCGAGCACGTTCGAGCCGATGCACAGAACGACGTTCTCGGCCGGCAGCATCTGCAGCTCGCCGGCCACGATGGTCTCGAAGCTCATGTCGAAGAACAGCAGCGTGCGGCCCAGCGCCCAGCCGCCGCGGCCGTCGTTGAGGTGCTCGCCGACGCAGGTGGCGAGCGCCTTGAACCGCGACACGGCGTCGCTGCCCGCCCCCGGTGCGGCCGGCCGCCAGCCCATGCGGTAGCCCATGACCCGGCGGGCCGGGTCGAGCAGCTGGGTGTAGGTCACGTAGCCGCCGGCGTCGGGCTCGGGCAAGGGCATCGGCGCGGTGTCTTGCGTGTGGCGCCGGAAGATGTCGAAGCGCATGACTCGGTTCCCCTGGTTCAGGCGGCCAACGCGCCCAGTCTCGATGCACCTGCCAGCGCCGCCACGCTCGCGGCCTGCGCCCGCTGGATGCGCGGCATGGCGCCCACGTCGATGATGAAAGCCACGCTGCCGTCGCCCAGGATGGTGGCGGCCGAGATGCCGGGCACCTTGCGGTAGTTGGTCTCGAGGTTCTTCACCACCACCTGGTGCTGGCCGAGCAGTTCGTCCACCAGCAGCGCGAAGCGCGTGTCGTCGGCCTGCACGATGACCAGGATGCCCTGCGTGGGCTGGGTCTGCGCGTTGGCCACGTCGAACACGCGGTGCAGCTCGATCAGCGGCAGGTATTCGCCGCGCACCTTGATCACGTGCCCGTCGGCGGTGATCGAGTGCAGGTGCTCCGGCAGCGGCTGCAACGACTCGATGACGTAAGACAGCGGCAGGATGTAGGCCTCGTCGCCCACCTTGACCGACATGCCGTTGAGGATGGCCAGCGTGAGCGGCAGAACGATGCGCGTGGTGGTGCCACGCCCTTCGCGCGAGGCGATCTCGACGTGGCCGCCCATCTCCTGGATGTTGCGCTTGACCACGTCCATGCCGACGCCGCGCCCCGAGATGTCGGTGACCTGCTCGGCGGTGGAGAAGCCCGCCGCGAAGATCAGCTGCCAGACCTCGTCGTCGGGCATGGCGTCGCTCACGGCGAGGCCCTGCTGGCGGGCCTTGGCGAGGATCTTCTCGCGATTGAGGCCGGCGCCGTCGTCGCTGACCTCGATCACGATGTTGCCGCCGTGGTGCTGCGCCGACAGCAGCAGCTGGCCGGTCGCGTCCTTGCCCTTGGCCAGGCGCTGCTCGGGCGTCTCGATGCCGTGGTCCAGGCTGTTGCGCACCAGGTGGGTCAGCGGGTCGACGATGCGCTCGATGAGACCCTTGTCGAGCTCGGTTTCCTTGCCGTAGGTGTCCAGCCGCACCTGCTTGCCCAGCTTGGCGCTGACGTCGCGGATCACGCGCGGGAAGCGGCTGAACACGTAGTCCATCGGCATCATGCGGATGGACATCACCGATTCCTGCAGGTCGCGCGCGTTGCGCTCCAGGTGGCCCAGGCCGCTGAGGAAGCGTTCGTAGGCCACCGGGTCGAGCATGGTCGAGGCCTGCGTCAGCATCGACTGCGTGATCACCAGTTCGCCCACCAGGTTGATCAGCTGGTCGACCTTCTCGACGTCGACGCGGATCGAGCTGGACTCCTTGGCCGTCGCCGAGGCAGCGGCGGCCTTCGGTGCGGCGGCCTGTGCGGGTTCGATGGCGTCGGCGGCCGATCGATCCGGCGCCGGCGCAGCCGCCTCGGCAAGAGGCGCTTGCACGGGCTGAACTTGCCCGGCCTCGGGCTCGGCATGCGCGGTGTGCGCGGTGGGCGTGGCGGAAGTGATGTGAATCTGCGACTCGTCGATCACGAAGCAGCACACGGCCACGATGTCGTCCGGGCTGCAGGTGGTGTCGAGCACCACGGTCAGCTGCTCGCCGCTGCGCGTGCGCGAGCGCACCTGCCCCAGGTTCGCGAGTTCGTCCGCCAGCAGGTCGCATTCGCTGTCCGACAGGCCGGAGAAGCGCACGTCGAGGGCGCCCTGCCCTGCCGGCTCAGCGGATGCGGCCTGGACGGTCGCTGCCACGGCGACCGGTGCCGGCTTGGACGCGGGTGCGGTCGCGTGGTCGGCGGCCTCGTTCTCCATCGCCAGCTGTTGAAGCACGGCGCAGATCCGCGCCACCCGTTCAGGCTCGGGTTCATGGCCCGCCTGGTAGGCCGTCAGTTGTTCTTGCAAGGCGTCCTTCGTTTCCAAAAAGGCGTCGACCATCGGCGCGCTCAGGCGCAGCTGGCCATGGCGCGCGCGGTCCAGCAGGGTCTCGAGCAGGTGCGTGGTGTCGGTGAGGGCGGTGAAGCCGAAGGTGGCGGCACCGCCCTTGATCGAATGCGCGGCCCGGAAGATGGCCGCGACGTGCTCCGCATCGGGCGCGGTGACGTCGAGTTCGAGCAGCAGCTGCTCCATCTCCGACAGCAGCTCCACCGCCTCGACGAAAAATGCCTGTGTGAATTGACTGAGATCCATGGATTGCTCGGTTGCCGGCTTCTCGGAGCCGTGTCAGTTCGTCGCGAGTGCCGGGCCCTTGTAGGCCGTCACCTTGACGTTGTCGGTCGGTGGCGCGGCGCGCTGCGGCCGGCCGGCGCGCGTGGTGCCGTTGCCGTTGCCGCTGTTCTCGCGCTCGATCTGCTGCTGCGTGCGGTGGTTGAGCACGACGATGCTGATGCGCCGGTTGATCGGGTTGCGCGGCTCGGCCTTGTCCATGTGCTGGCTGTCGGCCAGGCCGACCACGCGCAGCACCTTGTTCTCGACCATGCCGCCCATCACCAGCTCGCGGCGCGAGGCATTGGCGCGGTCGGCCGACAACTCCCAGTTGCCGTAGGCGCGGTCGCCGTTGGTGTAGACGATGGCATCGGTGTGGCCCGACAGCGTGAGCTTGTTGGGCAGCTCGTTGAGCGCCGGCCCGATCTCGCGCAGGATCAGCCGCACGTGCGGCAGCAGCCGCGCGCTGGCCAGGTCGAACATCGGGCGGTTCTCGTTGTCGACGATCTGCAGGCGCAGGCCCTCGGTCGTGATGTCGATCAGGATCTGCGAGCGGAACTGCTTGAAGACCGGGCTGCTCTCGATCAGGTCGTCGAGCCGCTTCTTCATGCTCTCCAGGCGGTCGTTGTCGGCCGTGTCTTCCGAGTTCTCCGTGTCGGCCTGGGCCAGGCGCACCTCGCCGTCGTTGGTGGTCGACGGGTCCATGCCGCCGCCCGGGATCACGCTCGCGCTGGTGCTGCTCTTGTCACCGCCGGTGAGCGCCACCTTCAGCGGCATCCGAAAGTGTTCGGCAATGCCTGCGCGCTGCTTGGGCGATGCGCTCGACAGCAGCCACATCACCAGGAAGAAGGCCATCATGGCCGTCATGAAGTCGGCAAAGGCGATCTTCCAGGCGCCGCCGTGGTGTCCACCGCCGCCGCCCTTGACCCGCTTGACGACGATGCGCGCTTTTCCTTCGCTCATGATCGTGCTCCCGCGCCGCGCTCAGCGCGCCTTGACGCCACGCACGTGCGCGTCGAGCTCGGTGAAGGTGGGGCGTTCGGACGAGAAGAGCACCTTGCGCCCGAACTCCACCGCCAGTTGCGGTGCATAGCCGTTGAGGCTGGCCAGCAGCGTCACCTTGGCGCACTGGTAGACCTTCATGCCCTCTTCCACCTTCTGCTCGATCACGGTGGCCAGCGGTGCGACGAAGCCGTAGGCCATCAGCACGCCGAGGAAGGTGCCGACCATGGCGTGGGCGATCAACGCGCCCATTTCAGAAGGGGGAAGATCGGCCGAGGCGAGCGCATGCACCACGCCCAGCACGGCGGCCACGATGCCCAGCGCGGGCAGCGCGTCGGCCACGCGGGTCAGGCTGTGGCTGGGCACTTCGGCCTCGTGCCGGATGGTCTCGATCTCGTGGTCCATCAGGGCCTCGATCTCGAACGCGTCGGTGTTGCCGCTGATCACCAGGCGCAGGTAGTCGCACAGGAACTCCATCACCTCGTGGTCGGCCATGATGCTCGGGTAGCGCTGGAAGATCTCGCTCGAAGCCGGCGCCTCGACGTCGGACTCCAGCTTCATCATCCCTTCCTTGCGGGCCTTGGCCAGCAGCTCGTACAGCAGGGCCAGCAGGTCCATGTAGAGCTGGCGGTTGTGCTTGGAAGTGCGCAGCAGCAGCGGCAGTTCCTTGATCGTCGCCTTGATGGTCTTGCCGTTGTTGCCGGAGATGAAGGCGCCGAGCGCGGAGCCTCCGATCATCAACAGCTCGATCGGCTGGAAGAGTACGCCGAAGTGCCCGCCCATCAGTGCATAGCCGCCGAAGACGGCGCCGCACACCACCAGATACCCAACCAGAACGAGCACGAGCTACCCCTTTCGCCCCTCAGGGCGTCACACCGAGAACCTGTCCTCCGGACAGGGCCGCCTGCGACGCCCTGCCAACGGGTGCCGCAACCGGTATATCGGCAGGGGAAGTGCTTTCCTTGAGTGCCGGCGCAGATTCTTCCGAAGAAGTCGTGCGACGGGGGGCGCGGACCTTGCCGGCGCGCGAAGGCGGGCGGCAGAGCACGCAGACATAGCCGTGACGGCTGTCGTGGGCATGGGCCACGAACTTGCCGCCGCAGCGGGTGCAGCCGTTGAGCTGCAGCATGTCGCTGTCGAAGAAGCGCACCATGGTGTAGGCACGCGTGAAGTCGAGGACGAGTTCGCCGCCCTGGGCATCGACCTGCTCGGCGTAGAGCCGGTAGCTCTTGATGAGCGCCTGCAGGCCGCCCTCGTTCGCATGCTTCAACATGAACTGGTACATGTTGTAGAACATCGACGAGTGGATGTTGGCCAGCCAGGTCATGTACCAATCGGTGGAAAAAGGCAGCAGGCCCTTGGGTGGCGACACGCCCTTGAGCTCCTTGTAGAGCCGGATCAGGCGCTCGCGGCTGAGGTTGACCTCGGCCTCCAGAAACTGCAGCCGGGCCCCGAGCTCGATCAGCTCGATGGCCAGCTGGACCTCGCGCACTTCGGCGAGGACGCTCTTTTGTGACATGCGGTGCTCAGGCGAGCATCTGCAGGCGGCGCGCCGACATCAGGATCGACATGTGCGCCAGTTGCAGGGTCGGGTCCTTCGCCTCGCCGACCACCGCCGACATCGACGGGTGGTCGTCGATGCGGAAGCTGCACAGCAGGAAGTTGGACGTCGCCAGCTTCAGGATCTGGCCCAGCGACATGTTCGCGAGCATGTCGGCCAGTTCGCTGCTGACCCCCAGCTTGAACATCGCGGCGGCCCGGTCCTGCTTGACCAGCTTTTGCGCCAGCAGCATGTAGGCCAGGTTGATGTCGCCGATTTCTTTGGAAATATCGCCGCCGGCAGCAGCGTTGTTGAGCTTCTCTGTTTCCACCTCGTACTCCGTTCCGAACTTTGCTTGAGTGTACGGAGGTCGCTTATCGTTTGTAACGTTTGTCGCTTTATGTCGCAGGAAATGTGGAATAAATAACAGTCTTTGTACGAAACGTCCTACAGAGACCACAGAGGGCGGAGGACGCTTAAGACGAACTCATGCATTTTCATAAGTACCGTGGCGTTCAATTCGGTAGAAAGAAGTAGTAATTTCCAGTTACACGAATAAAACCGATTTGGACAGCCGTAATAAAGTACTAGTCCAAAAAGACTGAATACCCAATTCAAGTGCCGGCTTGCGCGCCCTGCAGGGCGTCCAGATCGTGAATCCAGGCCATGACTTCGGCCACCGCGACATAGAGCTCGGGCGGAATCTGCCGGTCCAGGTCGACCTGCATGAGCAGGCGGATCAGGTCCGGCGAGGCATGCACATAAAGGCCATGCGTGCGCGCCTCGCGCATGATCGATTCGGCCACCGTGCCATAGCCCTTGGCCACCACGATCGGTGCACGGGTCTTGTCGAGGTACGACAAGGCCACGGCGCTGGGGCGGTGTTCCTCTGTCACGGCCGGCTCGTTTCGCTGACGCGCAAGGCGTCGAGCCGCAGCCCCGCAGCCTCGAAGCGGCGTTCGAGCGCGTCGCCATCGGCGCGCAGGCGTGCGGCGGTGGCGTCGCGGCTGGCCACCATCTGCGCCTGCACGGCGGCACCGGACAGCGACAACCGAAGCTCCACCGGCCCCAGGCGCGGCAAATCGAGCGAGACCGTCGTGCTCCAACGCCGCGGCTGTGGATCCTGCGCGTCGTCCCCCTGCGGATGGGCCTGCTCCTCGTGGATGGACCAGTCCATCGGAACTTCCGGCCAGGCCTGGCCGTTCCAGCGGAACACCGCGGTGGCCAGCAGGTCGAGTTGCTGGTGCACCACCGTCACGGCCTGCGGATGGATCATCTCTCCGGCCTGCGGCATCGGCGCTGCAAGCGCCGTTGCCGCCGAGGCCGCGAGACGCCGCACGCCGTCGATCTCCATGCGGTGGCGCTCGGCGTCATCGGGTGCGGAGGGCGCGCCGCCCTCCCCCGCGCGGTACGCCGCCCGCATGCGCTGTGCATCGGCCGTCGGCGCGGTACCGCTGTCGAGCGGCGGCGGCACCGTCGTGACGGCTTCTCCCCCCGCAGGCCGCGGCGCGGCGGGCAGGTGCCCGGCTGGCGCGCCCCGGGCTTGGGCATGTTCGTGTGCCTGCGCCGGTGTCCCGCCGACGCTCGCTGGCGTCGGCGCGAGCGGCAGCGAAGCCGGCAGCGCAACGGGCCGCGCGCTCTCGACCTCCGTAGCCGGCGCGGCGGCAGCGGGCGCCGCAGCAGGCGCCGCCCCTGCCTCGTGACGCGCGAAGGCTGCCGGCGCCCAGCGCGCCTGCGGCTCCTGCGCCATCTGGCCCAGCGTGCGTGCGCCGGCGGCGAACTGCGCCAGGTGCGATTCATAGAACAACCCGCTGCGGTCCACCACCTGCGCCAAGGCGCTCGCCAACGCCGATGCACCGACGCCCTGCGCCGACGCGGGCCACAGCGGCGCCGCGCCGCGCAGCGGCCCGGCGTCGGGCAGCTCGGCCAGCAGCGCGCCGATCAGGCGTGCCGTCGACGACAGGCGCGCCGCCGCGGGCGAGGCCGCGTCGGGCGCAGGCGCTGTCCCGGGCGATGCCGCCGGCAGCTGCCGCTCGAGCGCGATGTGGGATGGCAGGCGGACTTCATTCGCGACCTTTTGAACCTCGACCACGGGCCCGGCCGCGGCATCGGTCGCGACCTGGCCCTGCTGCAGCGCGACCAGTTCCAGCCGCGGCGCGAGCTTGGCAGCCAGCAGCGCGTGGTCGGGGCCCGAGCCGAGCTTGTTCATCGCCGGGTTCGTTTACACCTTCGTCGTCAGGCCTCAGCGCGACAGGCCGTAGGCCCGGTCGATCTCGCTGCGCTTCTGCAGGTCGGCCATGTGCGCGACCAGGCTGGCGAGCTGCGGCTTGACGAGTTCGCACACCGTCTGTTGATCGGCGCGGATGCGCCGCATCAGGCCGCGCGCCTCTTCCACCTGCGCCGGGTCCAGCGTCTCCTGCGGTGAAACCACCCGCAGCCGGTCGACCAGCGCGTTGCACTGGGCCTCCAGCTCCGGCAGGCGATCCCATTCCCTGGCGCGCGCGAGCGTCACCATCAGCGACAGCGTCGACGCCAGTTGGGCATAGCAATGAACGACTTCGCTCGAGGCTGCCATGTTCATCTCCCTTCCTTGATCCGTGATGTTGTTGGTGTGTCGTTCAGCGATCGGCCGTGCCGATCTCGCGCCAGGCCGAGGCCAGGCCCTGCAGCAGCGATTCGACTTCGTCGAGCGCGCCGGCGTCGTCGTGCAGGTTCGCCTGCAGCAGGCGCCGCACGACGTAGTCGTACAGGCCCGACAGGTTGGCTACCAGCGCGGCGCCGGCTTCGCCGCCCGCCTTCGCGTCCAGCCCCGCCTTGAGGCCGTTGTCGACGATGCCGACCGCCTTCGAGATCGCCTGGCCCTTGGCCACGATGTTTCGCGCCGCCATGTGGTGCCGCGCCATGCCGACGGCGGTGATCGCGCCGTCGAACAGCATGCTGATGAGCTGGTGCGGCGATGCGCTCATGGCCTGGGTTTCGACGCCGAGGCGGGCATAGGCGCCGGCGCCGGCGCGATGGGTGTGGGGCGTGTACATGGTGCGCTGCTGCGTTGTGTCGGTCGTTTCGGGCGTTGTCGGTATTACTTGCTGCTGTTCGACATGCTGGCGAACTGCTGCGTGAGATAGGTGCTGGTGCTGTTCATCCGGCTCACGAGCAAGTCGAGCTGCGTGAACTGGGCGCGGTAGATCGCCATCTTGGCGTCCACGCGCTCCTGCATGTCGTCGTATTGATCGTCCAGGTCCTTGATCGAGGCCTTCATGCCCTCGGTGGCCGCCTGCAGTGCACCGCCGGTGGACGTGAGCTTGTCCACCAGGGCGCTCAGCTGCTTGCCGTAGCCCTCGGTGCTGCCGGTCGCGCTGGAGAACAGGCCGGCCACGCCTTCGAGGTTGTCCGCCATGGCCTTCCTGAGCTTGTCCGAATCCAGCGCCAGCGTCCCGTCCTTGGTGAAGCCGACGCCGATTTCCGACATGGTCTTCATCACGCCGGACTGCGGGTTGGTCAGCACCTGGCGGATGGCGACCTGGATGTTGCGCAGGGTCGAATCCCCCATCAGGGCCGCGCCCGACTTGGTGCCGGCGTCGTAGGCGGTCAGCGAGCCGGCGGTGGTCTGCAGCGCGTTGTAGGCCTTGACGAAATCGTTGATGGCGGTCTCGATGGTCGCCGTGTCGCGCGTCACGCCCAGGCTGCTGGTGCCCACCTTCAGCAGGTTGAGCGTCACGCCCTGGATCGATTCCTTGACCGTGTTGCTCTTGCTCGTGACCGCGATGCCGTTGACGGTGAGCTCGGCGTTCTGCGCCTGGATGGTCTGCTGCAGGCTCTGAGAGCCGGCCGGGTCGTGCGACACCAGGTTCGCGAGCGCGGCATCGCCGGCCACCGCGATGCGCATGCTCGACGCCTTGCCCGTCTCCGTGGAGCTCAGCACCAGCCGGTTGGGCGTGCCGCTGCCGTCGTTCACGATGCTGGCCGTCACGCCGGCCTTGGCCGCGTTCACCGCATCGCGGATGTCCTCGAGCGTGCTCTTCGCGGGGTCGATGGTGATGCTCTTGGCCGTGCGCTCGGCGTCCGGCGTGAAGCTGGCGCCGCTGTATTTGCCGGTCACAGCGTCGTAGGTGCCGCCGCCGATGGTGCCGAAATCGATGGTGATCGTGCCGCTGCCGATGGCCGTCTTGGCGCTCGCCTGGCCCGTTGCGACCAGCGACTGCGCCTGGGCCATCTGCGTCACGTTGATGTTGTAGGTGCCGGGCGCCGCCGTGCCGCCCGCGCTCGCGGACAGCACTTCCGCCGTTCCCGCGGCCGCCTTCACGCCCTGGAAGAACACCGGATCGCCCAGCTTCTTGGCGGACGCCTGCAGCGTGGTCAGCGCGCTCTGGAGCTGGCCGTAGGCCGACAGCTTGCTCGTGTAGCTCACCTGCCGCTGCTGCAGCTGCAACAGCGGCTGGCTCTCCGCCGTCTGCAGGTTGGTGAGCAAGGTGCTCAGGTCCAGGTTGGAGCCGATGCCCAGGCTGCTGATCGATGCCATGAATGCGTTCCTTGCTTTTCTTGTTGCTCGTGGTTCAGGCCGACTGGTCCATCAGAAGCCCCGGCGTGCGGCCCAGCACCTTGGCGATGCGCAGCGCCTCCTCCGTCGGGATCTGGCGGATCAGCTCGCCGCTGTCGCGGTCGACCACCTTGACGATGACCTTGTCGATGTCCTGGTCGACCTCGAAGCGCAAGCCGACCGAGCGCATCTGCAGCGTCGCGTTGACCTCGCTCACCGCGCGCTCGACCTGCACGGGCGTGGCGGCTTCCACCGCGTCCGCAGGCGCGTTGACCTCTTCGGCCGCAATCGCGGCACCGGTGCGGCTCGGCACCAGCTGCGCCCACCGGGCGTTGTGGTCTGTCGCGGCGGCGACGGGGATCGACATGGCTGTCACCTTCGTGTTGTTGATTCGCTGTCCGCTGCGGCCTGGCACGGAGCCAGGCCGCAGGGGACAGCGCAGGCGCTGCCGGGCTTTCGCCCGAAGGCCTGCGATGCCTTTTCCTTCTGTGCTCTCTCGATCAGCGCAGCAGCGACAGCACGTTCTGCGTGGTCTGGTTGGCCTGAGCCAGCACCGAGGTACCGGCTTGCTGCAGGATCTGCGCGCGGGTCATGTTCGACACTTCGGTCGCGTAGTCGGCGTCTTCGATGCGCGAGCGCGACGAAGAAAGGTTGGTCACCGTGGTGCCGAGGTTGGCGATCGTGGAGTCGAAACGGTTCTGCACCGCACCCAGCGAGCTGCGCAGGTCGTCGACCATCTTCAGCGCCGCGTCGAGCTTCTTCATCGGGTCGACGGTGGAGGCACCGGCGAACTCGGCGGTGGCGGTCGTGGCGCCGGCGCTGCTCAGTTCGATCGTGGCGGGCGACGTGCCCGTCGTCACGGTGGTGGAGTCGGCGTCGACCAGGGCGTCGTTGTTGGTCGTGTAGTTCTTGCCTTGCACGGTCACGTAGGCTTGCGCGGCGCCGTTGGCGTCGGCACCGACCTTGACCAGCTGGCCCGTCAGCGTCACGGCGTCGGCGGTGGCGATGCCGTTGGCAGCGTCCGCGAAGTCGACGTCGACCGTGTTGATGTCCACGCCACCGGTGGCGGAGTCGACCGAGGCAGCGTAGTAGTCGTCGCCGTACTTGACCACGAACTGGTCGGTGGCGCCGCCGTTGGCGTCCTTCACGTTGTGCAGCGACAGGTCGCCGGCGCCCACGGTCTTGCCGGTCGCGGTCGACAGCGCGGTGGCGGCAGCGCCGAGGTCCACGGCAGCCGGTGCACCCGTGCCCGGGTCGACGGAGAGTTCAGCGGCGCCGACGTTGAGTGCCTTCTTCGAGATCGAGAAACCTTCGAGGCCGAGCGAGGCCTTGTCGATCTTCTTGAGGTCGATGTCGATCTTTTCGCCGTCGTTCGCGCCGACCTGCACCGACAGCTTGCTGTTGTTCGACAGAACCTTCACGCCGTTGAAGTCGGTCTGGGCCGACACGCGGTTGATTTCGTCCAGGCGCTGGTTGATTTCGTCCTGGATCGACTTCAGGTCGCTCGACGAGTTGCTGCCGTTGGCCGCTTGCACCGACAGTTCGCGGATGCGCTGCAGGTTGTTGTTGACTTCCTTCAACGCGCCTTCCGTCGTTTGCGCGAGCGAGATGCCGTCGTTGGCATTGCGCTGGGCTTGCGTCAGGCCCTTGATGTTGGCCGTGAAGCGGTTGGCGATGGCCTGGCCGGCCGCGTCGTCCTTGGCACTGTTGATCCGCAGGCCGGAGGACAGGCGCTGGATCGCGCTGTTCAGCGACGACTGCGACGCATTGAGGTTGTTTTGCGTGAGCAGCGAGAGGCTGTTGGTGTTGATGACTTGCGCCATTTCAAACTCCTGATGACAAAGGTTGTGGAATCCGGCCCTGCGGCCGCAACGCTGGACCCGATCCCACAGTGAGAGTCAAGCCATCGTTGTTGAAGTTATCGGCAGCGGTTTCCAAACCTTTAGGGGGGAGTACGAACTTCGTGCTGTGCACTTTTTCACGAACCCGGCGCAACGTGCGCAGATGAGCGATGTGGCGTCAAGCCGGCAGGCTCATCACCTCCTGATAGGCCTGAACGAGGCGGTTGCGCACCTGCAACCCGGTCTGGAAGGCCAGGCCGGCCTTCTGCATGTCGACCATGACGTCGTTGAGCGCCACGCCCGGCTTGCCGAGCTCGAAGGCCTCGGCCTGGGCGCTGGCGCCGTTCTGTGCGGCACTGATGCCCTCGAGCGAGCGCTTGAGTTCGGCGGCGAACCCGCCTTGCGGGGCCGATGCCTCGGCAACGCGCGGCGCGATGCCGGTCTGAAGCGCGGTCACGCGCATCTGCTGCAGGACGGATTCGATGGCTGAAATGGACATTGAGAACCTTTGGGTACGTTGAGGTACGTTCTTGAAAGCAGGGACAAGCAGCGGGGTCGCTACAGAGAGGTCGTGGCTATCCCGCATGCTTTCAGCGTAACCGCGGGGGCCGGGAACGGAAGCGCGCAACTGATGGCAAAAACCCCGGCTGTTCGGCCAATCGATTCGCGAGGGTCTGCAGAGAATCAGATCGAACAAAAAGCCTCGCTGCATCTCTCGGCATGACCCAACTTTTCCGACGACTTCCCCCGGCCCCCGTGGTTGGAGTGCACGCATGACCGCCGCGGCCGCGTCCGTTGGCGCCGCGCCGAACGCTCCGGCTGCGCCCGCATTGCTGGAGCGCCTGCGCGGCCAGCCCAAGCTGGCGTTGATCGTGGGAGGCGCCGCCTTGGTGGCCGTCGCCGCGGCCTTCATGCTCTGGAGCCGCGCCCCTGACTACAAGGTGCTCTACACCAACGTGTCGGACCGCGACGGCGGCGCGATCATCGCGTCGCTGACGCAGATGAACGTGCCCTACAAGTTCGCCGAGGGCGGCAACGCGATCCTGATCGCCGGCGACAAGGTGCCCGAAGTTCGGCTCAAGCTCGCTGCCCAGGGCCTGCCCAAGGGCGGGGGCGTCGGCTTCGAGCTGATGGACAACCAGAAGTTCGGCACCAGCCAGTTCGCCGAGCAGGTGAACTACCAGCGCGGGCTCGAAGGCGAACTGGCCCGCTCCATCGAATCGATCGGCACCGTCGAATCGGCCCGCGTGCACCTGGCGCTGCCCAAGCCCTCGCTGTTCGTGCGCGACCAGAAGAAGCCGTCGGCCTCTGTGGTGCTCGCCCTGCACCGCGGCCGCAGCATCGATGAAGGCCAGGTCAGCGCCATCGTCCACATGATCTCCAGCAGCGTGCCGGAGCTCGACCCCAAGAGCGTGACGGTGGTCGACCAGCGCGGCAACCTGCTGTCGGCCGCCAACGCCGGCGCGCGCGGCCTGGACGTGAGCCAGCTCAAGTACGCGCAGGAAATCGAGCAGGGCTACATCCGCCGCATCGAGGCGATCCTTCAGCCCATCCTGGGCGCCGCCAATGTGCGCGCCCAGGTCGCGGCCGACATCGACTTCTCGGTGGTCGAGCGCACCGAAGAGAAGTTCGCCCCCAACCAGGACCCGCGCAACGCCGCGGTGCGCAGCCAGCAGTCGAGCGAGTCGAGCCAGCAGGGCACGACGCCGCCGGGCGGCGTGCCAGGCGCGTTGTCGAACCAGCCGCCTGCCACGCCGAGCGCGCCGATCACCACGCCGCGGGCGCCGGGTGCGCCCGGTGCGCCTGCTGCCCCGGGCACGCCCGCAGCAGGCGCCCCCGGAGCACCTGCCAACGGCGCTGCGGCAGCCGCCACCACGAACACCACCTCCAGCGCCAGCGCCGCGGCCACCGGCCCCAGCAGCCTGCGCAAGGACGTCACCACCAACTACGAACTCGACCGATCGATCCGCCACATCCAGCAGGCGGCCGGCGGCGTGAAGCGCGTGTCGGTGGCCGTGGTGGTCAACCACCTCGCCGGCCCTGACGGCAAGCCGCGCGCGCTGACACCGGCCGAACTCGAGCAGGTGCGCAACCTGGCCAAGGAAGCCGTGGGCTTCAGCCAGGAGCGCGGCGACTCGCTCAACGTGGTCAACAGCGCCTTCGCCCGCGACGGCCAGGACGAGCAGAAGGCCGAAGTGCCCATCTGGAAGGACCGCGACAACATCGAGCTCGCCAAGAGCGTCAGCTTCTACCTGCTGATCGCGCTGCTCGCGCTGTTCGCCTGGTTCTCGGTGCTGCGCCCGCTGCTGCGCAAGCACCTGGCGCCGCCGGCCGCGCCGGTCGTCGAGGCACCCGCCTTCGCGGAGCCGCCGATCGACCCGAACGACGAAGCCCAGGTCGCGGAGCAAAGCGCCCGCCAGCGCGAGGCCGATCGCCGCAAGGCCGACCTCGACTACGCACAGCAGGTTGCCGAACAAGACCCGCGCCTGGTCGCCTCCCTGGTCAAGCAATGGATGAATCCGTGATGCGCGAAATCAACGACCACACCACCAGCCCGAGCGAGGCACTCCGATGAGCGAAGCAGGAACCCGAAAAGCCGCCATCCTCCTGATGGCCCTGGGCGAAGACCGCGCGGCCGCCACGCTGCACCATCTGCCCACCACCGATGTTCAGGCCCTGGGTACCGCCATGGCCAAGTTGACGCAGGTGTCGAAGGAAGAGTTGGCCGCCGTGCTCGGCGAATTCCGCATGGAGACCGAACAGCAGTCGGCGCTGCACCTGGGCTCGGGCGGCTACATCCGCGCCGTGCTGCGCAAGGCGCTGGGCGACGACCGTGCCAGCAACCTGCTCGAAGACATCCTGCAGCCCGAGGAGCCGCATGGCGGCCTCGAACGCCTCAACGACCTGGAAGCCGGCGAGGTGGTGGAGCTGATCCGCGACGAGCATCCGCAGATCCTCGCCACGCTGGTGATCCACCTCGACCGAAAGAAGGCATCGGAAGTGCTGGAGAAGCTGCCGGCCCGCCTGCGGCACGACGTGATCCTGCGCGTGGCCACCTTCGGCGGCGTGCAGCCCGCGGCGCTGGCCGAGTTGACCGACGTGCTCACCGAAATGCTGTCGGGCGAAGGCCTGAAGCGCAGCCGCCTGGGCGGCGTGCGCACCGCGGCAGAGATCGTCAACCTGATGACCACCTCGCAGGAAGAAGAGGCCATCGCCCACGTGCGCGAGCACGACGAGGGGCTGGCGCAGCGCATCGTCGAGGAGATGTTCGTCTTCGAGAACCTGCTCACCCTGGAAGACCGCTTCATCCAGCGCCTGCTCAAGGACGTGGAGTCGGAGTCGCTCATCATCGCGCTCAAGGGCTCCACGCCGGAGCTGCGCGACAAGTTCCTCAAGAACATGTCGCAGCGTGCCGCCGAGACACTGCGCGAAGACATCGAACTGCGCGGCCCGGTGCGGGTCTCGCAGGTCGAGGCCGAGCAGAAGGCCATCCTGCAGGTGGTGCGCCGCTTGGCGGATGGCGGCGAAATAACGATCTCGGCCCCAGGCGCAGATGAATTCGTATGACCTGGCTCTCCCCCAGGCTTGCCCACTTCATGTGGCCGCCAACCCCCTCACCGGGGGCAACACCAGCGGCCCGGCAAAGCCGGTTCCGTGGTGTTCCCCGGACAGGCCTCGCTTCGCTAGCCATGGGGCATTGATATGAACCTGTCGAGAAGCAATGCCTTCGGCGGTACGCGGCTCGCCGCGGCCTATGCCGATCCGAAGCCCGCGGCCGCACCGAAGCCCACCCTCTCCGCCTGGCAACGCTGGGAGATGGGCGTGCTGGAAGACGAGGCCGTTGCGGCCGACACCGTCCACGCATCGGTCGTTCCGCGCGTCGACCCCGAGACGCTGGCGCGCGACAACGAGCTGTCGCGCCTGCGCCTCGCCGCACGCAACGAGGGCCGTGTCGAAGGCCATCGCGAAGGGCTGGCACTGGGCCACGCGGAAGGCCATGCAGAAGGCTTGGCCACCGGGCTCGCCGCCGCCACCGCCCATGCCGAACGCTTGCGCGCGCTGGCCGCCAGCCTGCCGGCCGCTTTGCGCCATGCCGAGAGCGAGCTGGCCGACGCCATCCTCACGCTGGCGCTCGACGTCGCGCGCCAGGTGGTGCACCGCACGCTGCGCGCCGAGCCCGAATGGGTGCTGCCGCTGGTGCAAGACCTCATGCATGCCGAGCCGGCGCTGCAGGGCGAGCCGCGCCTGATGCTGCATCCCGACGACGTGGCACTGGTCAAGAACAGCCTGGGCAACGAGCTGCAGGTCGCCGGCTGGCAGGTTCGTGCCGACGACACGCTCGCGCGCGGCGGCTGCCGCGTGCAGTCCGCCAGCGGCGAGATGGATGCCAGCCTCGAGTCGCGCTGGAAGACCGTTACCGCTGCCCTGAGCCGCGACGTCGACGCCGCGGAGTTCTGACCGATGTCCACCGCCGCCGCCAACCCCCATCTCCAGTCCTGGCTCGGCACGCTGAACCAGGCGCGCGCCGAGATCGCGCGCACGGGGTCCACCGTGGTCCAGTCGGGCCGCCTCACGCGCGCCGTGGGCCTGGTGCTCGAAGCCGTGGGCCTGCAAGTGCCCGTCGGCAGCGACTGCCTGGTCGAGCTGCCGCCCGGCTATCCGCAGCGCCATGCCGAAGCCGAAGTGGTCGGCTTCGCCGGCGACCGCCTGTTCCTCATGCCGCAGAGCGAGGTGTCCGGCCTGCTGCCCGGCGCCCGCGTGTTCGCCCGGCCCGGCACCGGCGCCAACGCCGGCGACGCCCACGGAAAGCGCCTGCCGGTCGGCGAAGGCATGCTCGGCCGCGTGGTCGATGCCGTCGGCCGCCCACTCGATGGCCTGGGCCCGCTGGACATCGCGCGCCGCGTGCCGCTGTCGGCGCAGCCCATCAATCCGCTGACGCGCGCACCCATCGACTCGGTGCTCGACACCGGCGTGCGCGCCATCAACGCCATGCTCACCGTCGGCCGTGGCCAGCGCATGGGCCTGTTCGCCGGCTCCGGCGTCGGCAAGAGCGTGCTGCTCGGCATGATGGCCCGCTACACCAGCGCCGAAGTGATCGTGGTGGGCCTGATCGGCGAGCGCGGCCGCGAGGTGAAGGACTTCATCGAGAACACCCTGGGCGAGGAAGGCCTGGCGCGCGCCGTCGTGGTGGCCGCCCCCGCCGACAACTCGCCGCTGCTGCGCCTGCAGGGCGCGGCCTACGCCACCTGCCTGGCCGAGTACTTTCGCGACCTGGGCAAGGACGTGCTGCTGATCATGGATTCGCTCACGCGCTACGCGATGGCGCAGCGCGAGATCGCGCTGGCCGTGGGCGAACCGCCCGCCACCAAGGGCTATCCGCCCTCGGTGTTCGCCAAGCTGCCGGCGCTGGTGGAGCGCGCGGGCAACGGGGCGAAGGGTGGAGGCTCGATCACGGCCTTCTACACCGTGCTCTCCGAAGGCGACGACCAGCAGGACCCGATCGCCGACTCGGCGCGCGCCATCCTGGATGGCCACGTGGTGCTGTCGCGCTCGCTGGCCGAGGCCGGCCACTACCCCGCCATCGACATCGAGGCCTCGATCAGCCGCGCGATGACCGCGCTGATCCCGTCCACGCAGTTCGACAGCGTGCGCCGCTTCAAGCAGATGCTGTCACGCTACCAGCGCAACCGCGACCTGATCAGCGTCGGCGCCTACGCGGCCGGCAACGACCTGCAGCTGGACCAGGCCATCGCCCTCTATCCCAAGATGGAAGCCTTCCTGCAGCAGAGCATGGACGAGCGCACCGACTATGCGGCCTCCGTGGCGCGCATGGCCGGCCTCTTCGATTGACCCACCGACCCAACGCAAGGAGCCGACGATGCCCACGAAGCTGCCCCTCGAAACCCTGCAGGAGCTGGCCCGCAAGCGCAAGGAAGAGGCGGCCCGCCGGCTCGGCGTGCTGCAGACCGCGCAGGTCAGCGCGCACCAGAAGCTCGACCTGCTGCTGCAGTACCGCCAGGACTATGCAAACCAGCTGCAGGCGCTGATGGCCGACGGCCTGCCCGCTTCGCAGTGGCGCAACTTCAACAACTTCCTGGGCACGCTCGATGGCGCCATCGAGCAGCAGCGCGCCATCGTCAAGCAGGCCGCCGCGCGGCTGGACCGCGGGCGCGGCGACTGGCAGCACCAGGCGCGGCGCCTGAACTCCTTCGACACGCTGGCCGATCGGCTGCGGCGCCAGGAAAGCCTGATGCAGGCCAAGCGCGAACAGCGCGACAGCGACGAGCGCGCGGCGCGCAAGTTCATCGACCGCGCTGCGCAAGCGAACCACTGACCTTTTTGCCAGAGAACGTGATGCCTACCTTCATCCCCTCCGCCACCGTCGCGGCCACCTCCACGCAGACCTCCACGCAGACCTCCGCGCCGCAAGGCGCACGCAGCCGCGGCGGCGACGACGACGGACGCGGCTTCGGTGCCGCGCTTGAGCGCTCGCGTGCCGGCGCGCGGCGCACGCAGGACGGCTCGCAGGAAAGCGCGCAGGCGGGCCAGGCCGAAACGACGCCGCAGAAGCCCGGTCGTGGCATCGCACGCAAGGACGACGAGCCCGGCTCCGAGCTGCTGACCATCGCCCTCTTCACGCCGCAGATCCAGGCCAATTCACCCGCAGCGGCTGCCGCAGCCGCAGCCGGCAGGGCAGGCGCCGCCGCGAAAACGGCGCCCGCGACGGCGCTGGCGACGGCGACCGACGCGGGCCTGTCCGGTGCCGCGCCGAGCGCGGCACCGGCGACCGACGCAACGGCCATCCCCACCGCGAGTGCACTGCCAGCCACCGGCGACGCCGCGCTCGCGCAGGTCCAGGCGCCCACCGACGCGAGTACGGCTGCTACGCCGTCCGCGGACGCAAGCGCCGAACCGGAAGCCGCAGTGGCGGCGCTGGCGCTCGCACAGCCGACTACGAAGACCGACCCTGCCGTGCCGGCGCCTGCTGCGTCCGTCGCATCTGCCGAAGCGCCCCAGGCCGCCTTGCAAGGTGCACCGCGTGCAGCGGCGGCGAGCGATGCCACCACCCCGGCCACGTCCACGGACATGGCACGGACACAGGCCGAGCCCGATGCCGCAAGCGCGCTCGAAGCCGCACAACCCGCGACGGCCGGTTCCGCTGCCGCCACGCAGCCATCCGATGCGCCGTCGCCTGCCGCGCCTACCGTGATCACGGCCGCGAGCCCGATGCAGCCGGCCCTCGACCGCGCCCCGGCCGCCGCACCCGCCGCTGCCGCGCAGACCCTCGCCCCGCCGGTCGGCACGCCCGAATGGGCACCGGCCCTGGGGCACCAGATGCTGCGCATGCGCGCCGGTGGCCAGCAAGTCGCCGAACTCAGCCTGAACCCCGCCGGTTTGGGTCCGCTCAAGATCACGCTGGGCCTCGGCGACAACCAGGTGCAGGCCATGTTCGTCTCGGCCCACGAGTCGGTGCGCAAGGCAGTGGAAGCCGCATTGCCGCAACTGCGCAGTACGCTGGCCGAGCAGGGCATCAGCCTGGGCCAGACCTCGGTGGGCGCCGACGCGCGCCCCTGGGCCGGCATGGCCGGCGGCTTCGAGCAACAACAACAGCAGCAGCGCCAGCCTTCGTCCGGCAGCGCAGGCAGCTATGCGGGCGCGGCCCGTGGCGCCGATGCGCAGGCGTTGCCGCCGACGACCCGCGCCCCGGCTGCAGCGCGCAGCAGCGGCATCGACACCTTCGCCTGATGCGACGCACCGCGCAGGTCGAGCGCGTGCCCGGTGCATCCGCGCAACGCGCGATCTGAGGCCCTTTCCCCCGCTTGATCGGGCCTTCGCCCAGCGGCTGCTCGCTGAAGAATAGCAACCACACCAACGCTGAACCATGGCCACTTCCACC
>NZ_LYVO01000050.1 GCF_001984055.1 Variovorax sp. KK3 | reverse complement strand
GGGCTCGGGCGGCGCGGGCGGCTTCGGCGGCGGCGGCGGTGGAACGTATGCATTTGCCGGCGCGGCCGGCGGCTTCGGTGGCGGTGGCGGTGGTTCAGCGGTCTCCGGCGCTGGAGCCGGGGGCTTTGGCGGAGGCCATGGCGGACGAGGCGCCGATTACTCCGGAGTGCCGTCGCCGGCCAATGGCGGCGGTGGTGGCGGCGCCGGCATGGGAGGCGCAGTCTTCGTCATGGACGGTGGTTCGCTCACATTGGGCGGCCGCTTCGAGGTGCGCGGAAACAGCGTGGCTGGCGGCGCGGCCGGCGGCGGCGGTGCGCAAGGCGGTGCTGCCTTCGGCTCCGGCATCTTCATGCAAGGGGGCTCCAGCGCGCTGACATTTGCACCGGACGTCGGCAATTTGCAGACCGTCAGCGATGTGATCGCCGATCAGACCGGGTCCGGCGGAGCCGGTGCCCACGCCGGCAGCATCGGCCTGGTGAAGACAGGCGCCGGCCGCCTGGTGCTGGCGGCCGCCAACACCTACAGCGGTGGAACCATCGTCACCGGAGGCCGGCTGTCGATCGAAGCCGATCAGAATCTCGGAGCGTCCGACTCGACGCTGACGCTCGACGGCGGTGCCCTGCAGAACACAGTGGCCCTCACGACAGGTCGCGCCATCGTCCTCTGGGCCGGCGGCGGTGGGTTTCAGACCGACGCCGATCTTCGTCTGGCCGGGGTCGTTGCCGGAACGGGCTTCCTCGTCAAGCGCGGTGCTGCCATCCTCACGTTGACGGGGCCGAATACCTATGCCGGCGGCACCGTGCTCTCGGAGGGCAAACTGTCGGTCTCGGCCGACGCCAACCTCGGCTCCAGCTCGGGCTCGATGACCTTCGATGGAGGCACCCTGCAAGTCACCGGAGGTGCCTTCGTCTCGACGCCCAGGACCATCACGTGGGGTGTCGCCGGAGGCGGTTTCGACATCGTCCAATCCGACACCACCTTTACCGTGCCCCAGGCGCTGGCGGGCCCCGGCGGTCTGAGCAAGGAAGGCGCAGGGACGCTTGTGCTCTCGGGCACCAATCGATACGCCGGTGGCACCTCGCTGCACGCCGGCACCTTGGTCGGCAGCGCCGGCAGCTTCGGAAGTGGTGGCATCGTCGACAACGCAGCGCTTCTGATCGACCAGCCCGTCGATGCCGTGTTCGCCAACGCCGTCAGCGGCCGTGGCTCGCTCGGCAAGACAGGTGCCGGTACGCTGGTCCTGACGGGCACGAGCAGCTACACGGGCGGCACCGTCATCGATGCGGGCGCCCTCCAGGTGGGCGACGGCGGCAGCCATGGGGCCATCGTGGGTGACGTGACCAACAATGGCGCGCTGGTCTTCAACCGCGGCGATGCGAGCACTTTCCCGGGGGCCATCAGCGGCAGTGGAGCGGTGGTCAAGCGAGGCTCCGGCACTTTGACCCTCACCGGTGCCAACACCTACAGCGGCGGCACGACGATCATCGACGGAAAGCTGTCTGTGTCTGCCGATCGTCCGCTCGGGTCAGGCCGCCTCGCACTCGATGGCGGAACCCTCCAGGTCACCGGCACTGCGTTCGAGGCGACATCGCGCAACGTCTTCTTGGGCGCGAACGGCGGCGGCATCGACATCGTCGGCGTCGATGCCACCTTTGCGGTTGAACAGGCAGTCACGGGGCAGGGGGCCTTGACCAAGGACGGCGCGGGCACGCTCGTGCTCGCGAATGCCGGCAGCTACGAGGGCGGCACGACGATCCGGACCGGCACCCTGCGCGGCCATGCGGCAAGCTTCGGTAGCGGGCGCATCGACAACGCCGCCGAACTGCACATCGACCAGCCCTCCGATGCCACGCTGGCGAACACCGTCACCGGCATCGGCAAGTTGATCAAGACCGGGGGCGGCATGCTGACACTTGCAGCCGAAAACCGCTACAGCGGCGGCACCGACCTCAAGCAGGGTGGAATCGCCATCGGCAACAACAATGCCTTGGGCAGCGGAGGCCTCGCCATGCACGAAGGCACCACCCTTCGTTTCGCTGCCGATCGCCTTGTCGTGGCCAATCCCATCGTGTTCACCGATGCCGTGGATCCAACCATCGACACAGGCCCCTTCACTGCGACCATCGCCGGCGGCATCAGCGGCCCGGGGATGCTCAGCAAGATTGGAAGCGGCACCCTCGTCCTTGCCGGTGTCAACACCTATGCCGGCACCACGGCGGTCAACGAGGGCACGCTGCGCGCCGCGGTTGCCGGCACCTTCAGTGCGGGCTCCGTGCACGACGTCGTCCCGGGCGCTGTGATCGACCTGGCCGGCTTCAGCCAGCGAATGGCCGGCCTCAACAACGGTGGGGTGGTGTCGCTGGTCGGCGTCGTGCCCGGAACGACGCTCACCGTCACCGGTGCTTATGCCGGAACCCGTGGCGTCTTGCGGCTGGGCACTTTCCTCGAGAGCAGCAGCAGCGTCAGCGATCGCCTCGTCCTCGATGGCGCTGGCGCCATCGCCAGCGGCCGTACCGTCATCCAGGTTCTCAACCAGGGTGGCCTGGGTGCACTGACGACCGGAAACGGCATCGAGCTCGTCGGCGCCAGCAACGGCGCCGCCACCACGGCTCAGGGCACCCGGGATGCCTTCTCCCTGCTGGGCGAGCACGTGGACGCCGGTGCCTACGAATACCGCCTGCATGCCGGCGATCTCCGTGGTGCCGGGCAGAACTGGTACCTGCGCTCCACTGCCGTGGCAGCTTCGTCCGAACCGGCCAAGGCTCCGTCAGAGGCAACGGCCCCGTCCTCGGCAGCGGCAACGTCGACGGAGACGGTGAAGCCTCCTACCGATTCGCTTGCGGCCATCTTGCTTCCAACCTACCGCGCCGAGGTCCCCCTCCTTGCCGCGTTGCCCGAGCAATTGCGCCAGGGTCACCTCGTCATGCTGGGCAACCTGCACCAGCGCATCGGCGATGACGATCGTGGTTTGCGTTCGTCGGCGAGCGACACGGAAGGACAACCTCGAGACGGGCACCGCTTCTGGAGTCGAGTGGTCGGCGCCGGCCGGACTCTTCGGCAGGCGGGCATGGTCACACCCTGGAGCGAGCTACGACTGGGCGGAATCCAGGCCGGCACCGATTTGTGGGTCGATTCGGATTGGCGTGCTGGCATCTACATCGGCCAGCTCGACGGCGATGCGCGCGTCAGAGGTTTCGCGCGCGGGGTGGCCAACCTGGCGGTGGGCAGCAACGAGTTGCGCAACCAGTACGCGGGTGGCTACGCGACTTACCGCGATGCGGAGGGCTTCTACGTCGATGCGGTGCTGCAGGCTGGCCGGCATCGTTACGTGCTCGAGCCGTTCGGCGGCCAGCGTGTCGAAGGCAAGGGCGGCAGCCTGAGTGCGTCGCTGGAAACCGGGCAGCTGTTCAGGCTCGGCGAGGGCTGGCACGTCGAGCCGCAGTTGCAGCTGGTGCATCTGCACAACGAGCTCGACGCAGTCGACATCGTTGGTGCTCGCGTGCAGCAGGACCGGGCCGAAACTTGGCTGGCTCGCCTCGGGATACGCCTCAAGGGGGATGTGCTTACCGGCGCAGGCCGGCTTCAGCCCTATGCGCGGCTGAATCTCTACAGAGCCTCGCGCGGAAACGACGTAGCCCGTTTCTCAAGTCCGGCCGCCGTGACGTCCATCGTCAGCAGCACCGGCGGCGCTTCTGCGGAACTGTCGGCGGGCTTCACCTTGTCGCTCGACGCGTCGACCAGCGTGTATGGCGAGGTCGGCAGGCTGTGGGCCGTCGGCGGCGAGTCACGCGTGAAGTCGCAACTCAACGCCTCGGCCGGCCTGCGGATGCATTGGTGAAACGCCGGCTCGTCCGCCGTGTGGCAGGCGAGCCGCGCGACAACTTGCCGTGTCGCTGGCAGCAGAAGGCTTAAAGGCCTGCCGCGGCGCGCAGGACCGCAGCCTTGTCGGTGCGCTCCCAGCTGAATTCGGGCTCTTCGCGCCCGAAGTGGCCGTAGGCGGCGGTCTTGCCGTAGATCGGGCGCAGCAGGTCGAGCATTTGAATGATGCCCTTCGGACGCAGGTCGAAGTGTTCCTGCACCAGCGCGGCGATCTTCTCGTCGGAAATCTTGCCGGTGCCCTCGGTGTAGACCGTGACGTTCATCGGGCGTGCGACACCGATCGCATAAGCGACCTGGATCTGGCACTGGCGCGCGATGCCGGCAGCCACGATGTTCTTGGCCACGTAGCGCGCGGCGTAGGCCGCCGAGCGGTCGACCTTGCTCGGATCCTTGCCCGAGAAGGCGCCACCGCCGTGAGGGCAGGCGCCGCCGTAGGTGTCGACGATGATCTTGCGGCCGGTGAGGCCGCAATCACCCTGCGGGCCGCCGATGACGAAACGGCCGGTCGGATTGATCAGGTACTTGGTGTCCTTGAGCCATTCCTTCGGCAACACCGGCTTGATGATCTCTTCGATGATGGCTTCGTTGAACGACGCCTTCATCTTGGTCGGCGTTTCGCTCTGGTCGGGATGGTGCTGCGTGGAGAGCACCACGGTGTCGATGCTGTGCGGCTTGCCGTCGACGTAGCGCATCGTCACCTGGCTCTTGGCGTCGGGGCGCAGGAAGGGCAGGCGGCCGTCCTTGCGCAACTGGGCCTGGCGCTCCACGAGGCGGTGGGCGTAGTAGATCGGCGCGGGCATGAGCTCGGGCGTTTCGTCGCAGGCGTAGCCGAACATCAGGCCCTGGTCGCCGGCACCGGTGTTCAGGTGGTCGTCGCTCGCGTGGTCCACGCCCTGGGCGATGTCGTTGGACTGCTTGTCGTAGCAGACCATCACGGCGCAGCCCTTGTAGTCGATGCCGTAGTCGGTGTTGTCGTAGCCGATGCGCTTGATGGTGTCGCGTGCGACCTGGATGTAGTCGACGTGCGCGTTGGTGGTGATCTCGCCGGCCAGCACCACGAGGCCGGTGTTGGTCAGCGTCTCGGCGGCCACGCGGCTGCGGGGGTCCTGCTCGAAGATCGCGTCGAGGATGGCATCCGAGATCTGGTCGGCAACCTTGTCGGGGTGGCCTTCGGAAACGGATTCGGAAGTGAAGAGAAAGTCGTTCGCCATGTCGTGAAAACTCCTGTGGTTGAATCGGCGCGTTGCCGATCCGTCGGGAGTCTGGCGAACGCTTTAGCAGTGATGTTTAACGTCGCCCTGCAAGTAGTTCCATAACTCAGCGACAATTTGCATTCTATTCGAGCCGCGCGGTACGCTGCGCGCGCGCCTGGTTTTCCACCCCCTCCGACTGGATGATTTTTCTGTTTCGACTGCTCGCCCACGTGCCGCTGCGATGGATGCAGGCCGCCGGCCGCTGCCTGGGCTGGCTCGTCTGGTGGGGCTCGCCGACCTACCGTCGGCGTTTTCGAGAGAACGCGGAGCGTGCCGGCTTCAGCCCCGACCAGTACCGCCCCGCCATCGGCGCCGCGGGTGCGATGGCGGCGGAACTGCCGTGGCTTTGGGCGCGCGGGCAGGACGAAAGCGTGCTGCCGCGCATCGTCCGCTGGGATGGCGTTGACGAACTCGAGGCCGCGCTCGCGGCCCGCAAGGGCGTGATCATCGCGTCGCCGCACATCGGCTGCTGGGAAATCCTGGGGCAGGCGCTCGGCGAGCGCTTCGTCGGCACGCATGGACCGATCACCGCCTTGTTCCGGCCGCATCGCAAGAAGTGGATGGCCGACCTGCTCGCCTCGGGCTCGCGCGAACGGCGCGGTTTGCAGACGCTGCCGACCAGCGTCGCGGGCGTGCGCGGCCTCATTCGCACGCTGCGCCAGGGTGGCTACACGGGCATCCTGCCCGACCAGGTGCCGCCGCTGGGGCAGGGCGTGTGGGCGCCCTTCCTCGGGCGGCCTGCCTACACGATGACCCTGCTGCCGCGGCTGGCGCAGCAGACCGGTGCGCGCGTGTTCTTCGGCGTGTGCGAGCGGCTTCCGCGCGGTGCGGGCTACGCCATTCGCCTGACGCCTTGCGAGGGAACCGCGCTGGGCGATCCGAAGGCCACGCCCGAGGCCGCCGCGGCGGCCATGAACGAGGGCATCGCCGCGCTGATCCGCGCGCTGCCGGGGCAGTACGTCTGGGACTACGCGCGCTACAAGCAGCCGCGCGGTGAAGCGCCGGTCGTGGCGGAGTCGACGCCATGAGCTTGTTTTCCCAGATCGGCATCGGGTTCATGCGCGCCTTGGCTCACGTTCCACTGCCCGTGGTACGCGGTTTCGGCACGTTCCTGGGCCACGTGCTGCACAGCGTGGCAGGGTCGCGGCGCAAGGTGGTGGATGCCAACCTCGCCCTGTGCTTTCCCGAGAAGTCGCAGGCCGAGCGGCGAAGCATCGCGCGCGAGACCTTCGTCTACGTCGCGCAATCATGGCTCGATCGGGGCTGGCTCTGGCATGCGCCCGAAGCCACCGTGGCGGCCCGCCTCAAGGTGAAGGGCGCTTCCGGCGAGATCGACGAGATCGCCAACGGTACCGACCCGATGATCCTGTTCGCGCCGCACTTCTATGGCCTCGATGCCGCGGCCACGGCCCTGACCATGCACACGGCACGGCCTTCCACCACCATCTATACCACCCAGCGCGACCCGATGGTGGATGCGTGGATCAAAGAGGGCCGCAAGCGCTTCGGCAACGTGATCACGCTGAACCGGGTCGATGGCATCAAGCCGATCATCGCGGGGCTGCGCAAGGGCGGGCTGCTGTACCTGCTGCCCGACATGGACTTCGGCCGCGACCAGACCGTCTTCGTGCCCTTCTACGGCGTGCCCGCCGCGACGGTGCCGTCGCTGTCGCGCTTCGCACGGCTGGGTCGTGCCAAGGTCGTGCCGGTGGTTTCCAAGCTCACGCCCACGGGCTACGAAATCGAGGTGCTGCCCGCCTGGGCCGACTTCCCGACCGAGGACGTGGTGGCCGACACCGCGCTGATGAACGAGCGCCTGCAGGGCTACATCGACACCATGCCCTCGCAGTACTACTGGGTGCACCGGCGCTTCAAGACTCGGCCCGATGGCGCGGCGTCGGTCTACTGAGTGCGCGCGAGAAAAGCCTCGATCTCGCTGGCCACGTATTGCGGCTGTTCGTGCACGATCCAGTGGGTCGCGTCGGGCACCTTCTTGAGATCGAGTTTCGGCACGTAGTCTTCCAAACCTTCGAGCAGGCCTGGCAGCAATGCAGCGTCGTCCAGGGCCCAGAACACGAAGGTCGGCACGTTCACCACCAGCCGTTCGCGCGGCAGTTCGGGAAACTCGGCCGCCGGCTTGCCGGGAATCGCCGGTTTCATCGGCGTCACGCGGTAGAGGTTGCAGGCGCCCGTGAGTCCGTGGTCCCAGACCTCGCGGTACTGGTTCTTGACCTCTTCGGTGAGCCAGCCATAGCCGTCGGGTCCGGCCTTCATCTGGGTGAACGACAGCCACAGGCGCTTGTAGTCGTCGGCCGAAAGCATGGCCTCGGCGTCGGGCCGCGCCAGGAAGTTCATGTACATGCTGGCCGCCTGTTGGGCCGGGTTGTCGCGCAACTCGCGCATGAAGGTGCCCGGGTGCGGCGAGTTGATGATGACCAGCCGCCCCAGCGTGTCCCCGTGCTGGTTGCCGTAGCCCCAGCCGAAGGCGCCGCCCCAGTCGTGCGCGATCAGCACTTCGATGCGGCCGTCGTCGCGTTCGCTGCGCGCCAGTTGCTCGATGTCCTGGACCAGCAGATGCGCGCGATAGGCCTCGACCTCCTTGGGCGAACTGGACTTCTCGAAGCCGCGCAGGTTGGGCGCCACGCAGCGCCAGCCGCCATGCTCCGGCCGGCTGAAGTGCTCCATCAGCTCGTCCCAGATGAAGGCGGCTTCCGGAAAGCCGTGCAGGAACACCATCAACGGGCGGCCGGGCTCGCCGGCGGCGCGGCAGCTGAGCGTGGTGCCGTTGGGCAGCGTGCGGGCAAAGGTCTGGATCATGGCGGGCTGTCTCTTTCTTTTCCTTCTGTCGACTCGGCGGACGCATCTTCGTCGGTCTTCTGCGGATGCGTCCAGTGCCACAGCAGCTCGGCCGTTTCGTCCACGCCCTGTTGCTTCAAGGCGGAGAACAGTTTGACCTCGCCGCCGCCGGCCTGTAGTCGCGCGATCGACAGCGCCTTGGCGCCCTCGGCGCGCGAGAGCTTGTCGGCCTTGGTCAGCAGCACCAGGAACTTGAGGCCCTGCTCGACGCGCGGGCGGATCACCTCGAGCAGGATGTCGTCGAGCTCGGTCAAGCCATGGCGCGGATCGCACATCAGCACCACGCCGCGCAGGCTCTCGCGCGTCATCAGGTAATTGCCCATCACACGTTGCCAGCGCAGCTTGGCCTCGCGCGGCACGGCCGCATAGCCGTAGCCGGGCAGGTCGGCCAGCACTGCGTCGTCCGTCTTCTGCCGGCCGACGCCGAACAGGTTGATGTGCTGGGTGCGGCCCGGCGTCTTCGAGGCGTAGGCCAGGCGCGTTTGCTGGGTCAGCGTGTTGATGGCGGTGGACTTGCCGGCGTTCGAACGGCCGACGAAGGCGATTTCTGGCAGCCCGACGGGCGGCAGGTGTTCGAGCTGCGGAGCGCTGGTGAGGAAGTGCGCGGTATGCAGCCAACCGCGGGCGGCGCGGAAGCGTTCGGCGGCCGCGCTGTCGGCGACGGCGGTCTTGCGGGGATAGGGGGTTGCCGGCTTGCGGCTCGGAGCGGTCATCGTTGGAGCCAGGGTCACGGGGCGTCACATTGTAGAATCCGCCGGTTTTGCGCCATAAATCCCAAGCCCCCGATATGAAGTTGTTCGCCAGTATCCTGCTTGCAGCCCTCATGGGCGTCGCCGCCAGCACCAGCGTCGCGGCAGACGACGATCAAGCAAGCAAGCCGGCCGCCGCCGCGGCGCCTGCCAAGGCTGCCAAGCCCGATCCCGCCAAGGGCGACACCATCTTCAACAACACCCCGGCCAACAGCCAGAGCTGCGCGTCGTGCCACAACGCAGACGGCAACTCGGCCATCGCGGCCAACCCCAAGTTGGCGCAGCAGCACCCCGAATACATCCTCAAGCAGTTGCAGGACTTCAAGTCCGGCAAGCGCAAGAGCGCCATCATGAAGCCGCTGGCCTCGGCCCTGTCCGACGAAGACATGCGCAACGTCGCGTATTTCGTCGGCGCCAAGAAGGTCAAGCCCGGCTTCTCGAAAGAGAAGGACCTGGTCGCACTGGGCGAGAAGATCTACCGCGGCGGCATCGGCGAACGCCAGATCCCGGCCTGCGCCGGCTGCCACAGCCCGAACGGCGCCGGCATCCCTGCCCAGTACCCGCGCCTGGGCGGCCAGCATGCCGACTACACCGTGGTGCAGCTCAACCAGTTCCGCGACGGCGCCCGCCTGAACAGCCCGCAGATGACCGGCGTCGCCGCCAAGCTCAACGACCGCGAGATCAAGGCCGTGTCCGACTACATCGCCGGCCTGCGCTGATCCTTCCAGGCGCACCAGCCTGAACTAACCGCCGATAACAAACCCCAACAGGGCGGGCCGATCCCAGGGAGGATCGCCCGCCCTTTTGCATTTCTCATCCTGCGTCATGTCAGTTTCCACCCACGGCCTACGCGTGCGCAGCGGCCCCCACGCGCTTCGCGCGCTGGTGGAACTGCTGTCGTCGATGCGCTTCGCGATCGCGCTGCTGACGGTCATCTGCATCGCGTCCATCATCGGCACCGTGCTCAAGCAGCACGAGCCGATCAACAACTACGTCAACCAGTTCGGACCCTTCTGGGCCGAGGTGTTCCGCGCGGCGCGGCTCGATTCGATCTACAGCGCCTGGTGGTTTCTGCTGATCCTGGCCTTCCTGGTGATCAGCACGTCGCTGTGCATCGGACGCAACACGCCGCGCATCCTGGCCGATTTGAAGAACTACAAGGAAAGCATCCGCGTCCAGAGCCTGCGTGCCTTCGGCCAGCGAGCGGAGGCCGTGCTCGGGGAGACGCCCGACGTCGCGGCCAACCGCATCGGCCAGTTGCTCGCGGGCGGCGGATGGAAGGTCAAGTTGCAGCACCGCGACGGTGACGGCTGGATGGTGGCGGCGCGTGCGGGTGGTGCGAACAAGCTGGGCTACATCGCGGCGCACAGCGCGATCGTGCTGGTGTGCCTGGGCGGGCTGCTCGACGGCGACCTGATCGTGCGGGCCCAGACCTGGTTCAACGGCAAGAGCGTCTACACCGGGGGCGGGCTCATCGCCGACGTGGCGCCGCAGCACCGCCTGTCGCCGAACAACCTCACCTTCCGCGGCAACATCCTGGTGCCCGAAGGAGGGCAGGGCAGCGTCGCCATCCTGAACCAGTCCGACGGTGTGCTGCTGCAGGAGTTGCCCTTCTCCATCGAGCTCAAGAAGTTCATCGTCGACTACTACGCGACCGGCATGCCGAAGCTCTTCGCCAGCGAGGTCGTGCTGCACGACCGCGAGACCGGCCAGCAGGTGCCGGCGCGCATCGAGGTGAACCACCCGGCGAGCTACAAGGGCATCGAGATCTACCAGTCCAGCTTCGACGACGGCGGCTCCAGCGTGAAGCTCAAGGCCGTGCCCATGGGGGCGTCGGCCAAGACGTTCGAGCTCGAAGGCATCATCGGCAACACGGCCGAGATCACCAACGGCACGGAGCGTCTGACGCTCGAATACACGGCGCTGCGCGTGATCAACGTCGAGAACTTCGCCGACGCTGGCGCGCTGACCAGTGGCGCCGACGTACGCAAGGTCGATCTTCGAAGCGACATCGAGTCGCGGCTCGGCGCGGCCAACAAGACCAACAAGCCCAAGGTGCTGCGCAACATCGGTCCTAGCATCGGCTACAAGCTGCGCGACGCGGCCGGCCAGGCCCGGGAGTATCAGAATTACATGGTGCCCGTCGACACCGGCGACGGCCAACCGGTCTTCCTGCTCGGCATGCGGGAACGACCGGAAGATCCCTTCCGCTACCTGCGCGTGCCCTCCGACGAGCAGGGTTCGATGGACGGCTTCGTGCGCATGCGCGCCGCACTGAACGATGCCGAGATGCGCTCCACCGCGATCCAGCGGTACATCGCGCGCAGCACCGATCCCAAGCGCCCCGAACTGGCCGAGCAACTGCGCTCGTCTGCCGCGCGGGCGCTGGCGCTCTTCGCCGGCGCCGAGCGCGCCAGGGCCGATGCCGTGAGCAACGGCGGCTGGCAGGCGATCGCCGAATTCATGGAAGCCAACGTGCCCGAGGCCGAGCGCGAGCGCGCCGGGGCGGTGCTGGTGCGCATCCTCAACGACGTGCTCTACGAGGTGTTGAACTTGAGCCGCGAGAAGGCGAGCCTCGCCGCCCTGCCCGCCGACGACAAGACACAGGCCTTCCTCACCCAGGCTGTGCTCGCGCTCAGCGACGCGCATTTCTACCCGGCCCCGGTCGCCATGATGCTCACCGACTTCCAGCAGGTGCAGGCGAGCGTGTTCCAGGTGGCCCGCGCCCCTGGCAAGAACATCGTTTACCTGGGCTGCCTGTTGCTGATCGTCGGCATTTTTGCCATGCTCTACGTCCGCGAACGCAGGCTCTGGGTGTGGCTGGCCAAGGATGCGGAGGGTGACGGCACGGCCGCCACCATGGCCTTCTCGGTCAACCGCAAGACCATCGACAGCGACCGCGAATTCGAGCGCCTGAAAGACCGGCTGCTCGCCCTCCGAAAGGACAGTGCACCATGAGCACCACCACCCTCACGCTTCACGACAGCTGGCTTTCGCGGCGCAACGCCTTTGACTGGGTGTTCGCCGTGCTCGTGCTGGCCGGCGGGCTGTTCGCGTTCTCGCGTTACGCGAATGCGATGGACGTCTACGAGAAGGTCATCCTGCTGGGGACTATGCCCTTCGCCATCTGGCTGGGCTGGTTCTGGCGGCCCTTGAGCGTGCTGGCCATCGTGGTCGCGGCGGCGGCGCTGCTGGGCATCGTCTCGTACCAGGGCGACCTGGCGCGCGCCGACCAGGTCTTCTGGCTCAAGTACTTTCTTTCCAGCCAGTCGGCCATCCTCTGGATGAGCGTGCTCTTCTTCATGAGCACCCTTTTCTACTGGATCGGCTTCTTCGCCGGCAAGCAGGGCGACACGATGGACCTCATCGGCTCGCGCCTGGCCTGGGCGGCAGTGACGATGGCGCTCATCGGCACCATGGTGCGCTGGTACGAGAGCCACCAGCTCGGCCCGGACATCGGCCACATCCCCGTGAGCAACCTGTACGAGGTGTTCGTGCTGTTCTGCTGGCTCACGGCCACCTTCTACCTCTACTACGAATCGCGTTACGGCACGCGCGCTCTCGGCGCTTTCGTGATGCTGGTGGTGAGCGCGGCGGTCGGCTTCCTGCTCTGGTACACGCTGGTACGCGAGGCCCACGAGATCCAGCCCTTGGTGCCTGCCCTGCAGAGCTGGTGGATGAAGCTCCACGTGCCGGCCAACTTCATCGGCTACGGCACCTTCGCGCTGGCGGCCATGGTGGCGTTCGCCTATCTCATCAAGGAGCAGGCGACCGAGACGCGCTGGTACCGGCTTACGCCCATGTGGCTGCTGGGCGTGGCGCTGTGCTTCGTCCCCGTGGCCTTCCGCCAGCGTGCGCAGGAAGCCGGTGGCAGCTACTGGTTCGTCTATGCGGCCATCTCGGCCCTGATCGCCGCGGGCATCCTTCTGGGGCGCCGGCGCATCGCGGCCCGGCTGCCGGCCAACGAGGTGCTGGACGACGTGATGTACAAGGCCATCACCGTCGGCTTCGCTTTTTTCACGATCGCCACCGTGCTGGGCGCACTGTGGGCTGCCGATGCCTGGGGCGGCTACTGGAGCTGGGACCCGAAGGAAACCTGGGCGCTGATCGTCTGGCTCAACTACGCGGCATGGCTGCACATGCGGCTGGTGAAGGGGCTGCGCGGCACCGTGGCCGCCTGGTGGGCGCTGGCTGGCTTGGCCGTCACCACCTTCGCCTTCCTCGGCGTCAACATGTTCCTGAGCGGATTGCACAGCTACGGCACCCTGTAGCGGAGGACGAATCCACAGGAACCGCCGATGCGTAACCTAATCAGCTCTTGGGACGAACTGATCCCAGTACGACAAAACAGCTGAAAGGCGCTCCATGTTGATTCGTTCCGATGATTCCGGCTTCAATCACCCCCGCTCCAGCGAGATCACGCCGCGCGCCGCTTATGAAGGAAGGCGCGACATGCTCAGGCTGCTGGCCGGCGGCGTGGCCGGTGCGGCGTTGGCATCCTGGGCTGGCCGCGACGCGCTGGCGCAAGCCGCCGCACCCGGCAAGCTGGCTGCGCTGAAGGGTGAGAAGTCGGGAGTGGCCGGCGCCCAGACGATGGAAAAGCTCACCGACTACAAGGACGCGGCGAGCTACAACAACTACTACGAGTTCGGCACCGACAAAGGCGATCCGGTCAAGAACGCGCACACGCTGAAGACCCGGCCCTGGACCGTCGAGGTCGAAGGCCTGGTCAAGAAACCCGGCAAGTACGGCATCGACGACCTGCTCAAGCTCAGCGCCCAGGAAGAGCGCATCTATCGGCTGCGCTGCGTCGAGGGCTGGTCGATGGTCATCCCGTGGGTCGGCTACTCGCTGGCCGAGCTGATCAAACGGGTCGAGCCGCAGGGCAACGCCAAGTACGTCGAGTTCGTGACGCTGGCCGACCCGAAGACCATGCCTTTCGTCGGCTCGCGCGTCCTCGACTGGCCGTATGCCGAAGGGCTGCGCATGGACGAGGCCATGCATCCGCTCACGCTACTGACCTTCGGGATGTACGGCGAGGTGCTGCCCAATCAGAACGGCGCACCGGTGCGACTCGTGGTGCCGTGGAAATACGGCTTCAAGAGCGCCAAATCCATCGTCAAGATCCGCTTCGTCGAGAAGGAGCCCGGCACGGCGTGGAACAAGGCGGCGGCGCAAGAGTACGGTTTCTTCTCGAACGTGAACCCCAACGTCGACCATCCGCGCTGGAGCCAGGCGACCGAAAGGCGCATCGGCGATGGCTCGGGGCTGTTCGCCAAGCGGCACAAGACCTTGCTGTTCAACGGCTATGAGCAGCAGGTCGCCCAGCTCTACGCCGGCATGGACCTCAAGAAGTTCTACTGAGCCAGGCCGTGCCATGAACAAGCTGCTGTTGCACCCGGCCGCCAAGCCGCTGGTGTTCGTGCTGTGCCTGCTGCCTTTTGCGTGGCTGGCCTATGGCGCCTTCACCGACGGGTTGGGCGCCAATCCGGCGGAGCACCTGATCCGATCGACCGGCGACTGGACCCTGCGATTCATCTGCATCGTGCTTGCCGTCACGCCGCTGCGCGTCACCTTCAAGGTCAACGCGCTGGCACGCTTCAGGCGCATGCTGGGGCTCTTCGCATACTTCTATGTCGTGGTGCACCTGCTGAGCTACAGCCTGTTCGACATGGGCTTCGACCTCGCAGAGATCGCCAAGGACATCGCCAAGCGTCCATTCATCCTCGTGGGGTTCAGCGCTTTCGTGCTGCTGACGCCGCTGGCGGCGACGTCTTTCAATCGGGCCATCAAGGCAATGGGCGCGAAGCGCTGGCAGGCGCTGCACAAGCTGGTTTACGTGATCGCGGGACTGGGCCTGCTGCATTTCTTCTGGATGCGGGCTGGCAAGAACAACTTTGCCGAGGTGTTCGTCTATGCCGCCATCGTGGCGGTGCTGCTCGGCTGGCGCGTGTGGAACTTCGTCCGCAACAGAAAGAGTGGGCCGCAGGCCGCTCCGGCCGGCCGCGTGCAGATGAGCAAGTGATGCCGGCTCAGTCGGCCAGGCGTTCGGTGCGCAGCTGGTCCTCGATGCTTTCGCGCCGGCGGATCAGGCTGGCACGCTCGCCGCTGACCAGCACTTCCGCCGCACGTCCGCGCGTGTTGTAGTTGCTCGCCATCGCCATCGAATAGGCGCCGGCCGACAGCACCGCCAGCAGGTCGCCCGCCTGCACGTCGAGCGTGCGGTCGCGGCCGAGCCAGTCGCCGCTTTCGCAGACCGGGCCCACCACGTCGTAGCTGACAGCGTGCCCGCCCTGGCGCGGCGCCAGCGGCACGATGCGGTGGAAGGCCTGGTACATCGCGGGCCGGGGAAGATCGTTCATCGCCGCATCGACGATGCAGAAGTTCTTGGCTTCACCCGGCTTGGTGTAGAGCACCTCCGTCACGCATACACCCGCATTGCCGACCAGCGAACGGCCCGGCTCGACGACCAGCCGGCGCTTGCCGAAGCCGCGGGCATCGAGGCGCGCCAGCAACTGCCGCCACAGCGCATCGGCCGCAGGCGGCGTGTCCCCGTTGTAGTCGATGCCGAGTCCGCCGCCGAAGTCCAGGTGATGGAGCGGGATGCCCGCCTTCTCGATGGCCTCGACCAGGTCGAGCACGCGCTCTAGTGCTTCGAGGTAAGGCGCGGCGTCGGTGATCTGCGACCCGATGTGGCAATCGATGCCCACCACCTGCAGGCCCTTCAACGAGGCTGCATGCCGATAGATGGCCACGGCCCGATCGTGCGCAATGCCGAACTTGTTGCCCTTGAGCCCGGTGGAGATGTAGGGGTGCGTCTTAGGGTCGACGTTAGGATTGATGCGCACGCTGATCGCGGCGCGGCGGCCTTCTTCCAGCGCGACCGCGTTGAGCACGTCGATCTCGGCTTCGCTCTCGACGTTGAAGCAGGCGATGCCGGCAGCCAGGGCTTGGCGCATCTCGGCCTTGGTCTTGCCGACGCCGGAAAAGATCACCTTCGCCGGATCGGCGCCGGCCGCGAGCACGCGCGCGAGTTCGCCGCCGGAAACGATGTCGAAGCCGCAGCCTGCTTCTGCGAAGATACGCAGCACGCCCAACGAGGAGTTGGCCTTGATCGCGTAGCAGACCAGTGCGTCGCGGCCCTCGAAGCCGCGCTGGTAGGCCGCCAGTGCGTCGAGCATCCACTGCTTCGAGTAGACGAAGAGGGGAGTGCCGTGCTCCTGCGCAAGTGCAGCGAGAGATGCGCCTTCGACGTGGAGTGCGCCACCGCGGTACGCGATGTGCGGATGGCCCGGCAGGCTTTGCGTCGGGTCGCTCACTTCGTTCCTTCGTTCCGGGGGGTCGAAGTGCCGCTGGCGTCGGCGGGGGGCTGCACGGGCGTGTTGCCGGTACCGCCGCTCGCGGCATCGCTGCCGCCCGTGCGGGGCATCACCAGTTCGGGCAGCGTGGCGCGGCCTTTGGCGGCAGGATCGGTCGGCAGATAAAGGGCGCCCTTTTGGCCGCAGCCGCCGAGCGCGACCCCGACGAGCACGAGGCCAATGGCGCTCACTAGAATTTGACGGACATTCGACATGCAGAAATTGTAATGACCGACCCCGAGTACATGGACCGCGCCGAAGCGGCGCTGGCCGCCATCGAGCGCAGCTGCGACCACATCAACGACACGACGGATGCCGACCTGGACAACCAGCGCGTCGGCGGCATGATCACCATCACCTTTCTCAACGGCAGCCAGCTCATCGTCAACTTGCAGAAGCCGTTGCAAGAGATATGGCTCGCTGCGCGCTCGGGCGGCTACCACTACCGGCATGACGGCGGCGCGTGGGTCGACACCAAGAGCGGGGAGGAACTGTTCGGCCAACTGACGCGTGAGGCGAGCGCGCAATCGGGCCTGGCGCTGCAGTTCGCGGCCGGCTGAGCCAGCGTCGGCGTCAGTTGCGGAACAGGTCGAGGATGCGGCTGCGCTCTTCCGGCTGTGGCGCCGGGCCGATGGGCGCACCGGAAATCGCTTCGGCCGACGGCGTCGGCCCTGCCTCGACGCCGAGCGTGGCCACGCCGCGGCCAGGAGCGTAGTCGTCGTAGTACCACTCGCCACCGACGTTGACCACGCCGGGCGGTGCGGACGCCGTCAGCTCCGTCACGGGCACGCCCTTGATGGCGGTTTCCATGTAGCCGATCCAGATCGGCAGGCTCAGTCCGCCGCCAGTCTCGCGATCGCCGAGCTTTCGTGGCGTGTCGTAGCCCATCCACGCCACCGCGGCCATGGTCGGCTGGAAGCCAGCGAACCACGCATCGAGTGAATCGTTGGTGGTGCCGGTCTTGCCGTAGAGGTCGGGCCGCTTGAGCGTGGCCTGCGCCTTGGCGGCCGTGCCGCTGCGGGCAACTTCCTGCAGCAGGCTGTCCATGATGAAGGCGTTGCGTTGCGGGATCGCGCGCATCGTCTCGTTGAGCAGAGGCGGTTGTGTTTCCACCAAGACCTTGTCCTTGTGATCCGTGATCTTCGTGACGAGGTATGGGTTGACCCGATAGCCGCCGTTGGCGAACACCGAATACGCCGTGGCCATCTGCATCGGGGTGACCGCGCCGGCACCCAGCGCCATCGGCAGGTAGGCAGGATGCTTTTCGCGCTCGAAGCCGAAGTTGCCGATCCAGTCTTGCGCATAGCGCGTGCCGATCGATTGAAGAACCCGGATCGACACCATGTTCTTCGACTTGGCGAGCGCCCGACGCAACGACATCGGACCTTCGAAGTTGCCGTCGTAGTTCTTCGGCTCCCAGGGCTGGCCGCCGGTGGTGCCGGCGTCGAAGAACAGCGGGCCGTCGTTGACGACCGTGCCCGGCGTGAAACCTTTTTCGAGGGCAGCCGAGTAGATGAAAGGCTTGAAGCTCGAGCCCGGCTGGCGCCAGGCTTGCGTGACGTGGTTGAACTTGTTCTTGTCGAAGTCGAAGCCGCCGACCATGGCCTTGACTGCGCCATCGCGTGGGTCGAGCGCGATGAAGGCGCCTTCGACCTCGGGCAGCTGCGTGATTTCCCAGGTGTTCTTCGGGGTCTTCACGGCGCGGATCACTGCACCGCGGCGGATCTTGATGTTGGGCGGTGCCTTGTCGGCCAGGCCCGACTGCGCGGGCCGCAGCCCTTCGCCGACGATTTGCAGCGTGTCGCCGTTGCCGCGAACGGCGGTGATCTCCTTGGGGCTCGCCTTCAGCACCACGGCCGACATCACGTCGCCGTTGTCGGGATGCTCGGCCAGCGCGTCGTCGACGGCCTCATCCAGCTCCTTCGGATTGGTGGGCAGGTCGACGAACTTCTCGGGGCCTCGGTAGATCTGGCGCCGCTCGTAATCCATGATGCCCTTGCGCAGCGACTTGTAGGCAGCCGCCTGGTCGGCCGCTACCAGCGTCGTGTAGACCTTCAAGCCGCGTGTGTAGGTGCTGTCTCCGTACTGCGCATACATCAGCTGCCGCACCGTTTCAGCCACGTACTCGGCGTGCAGGCGCGTCGGGTCGGCACCGTCGCGCAGGTGCAGTTCTTCCTTCTTGGCCTCGGCAGCCTGATCGGCCGTGATGAATCCGGCTTCCTGCATGCGGTCGATCACATACAACTGGCGGCCGCGTGCGCGCGACGGGTTGTTGACCGGATTGTTCGCGCCCGGTGCCTTCGGCAGCCCGGCCAGCATCGCGGCTTGGGCGATGGAGATGTCCTTGAGCGGCTTGCCGAAATAGGCCTCCGAGGCGGCCGCGAAGCCATAGGCGCGATTGCCCAGGTAGATCTGGTTGAGGTAGATCTCGAAGATCTGGTCCTTGCTCAGAAGGTGTTCGAGCTTGAAGGTGAGCAGGACTTCATAGATCTTGCGCGTCAGGGTCTTCTCGGAACTCAGGTAGACGTTGCGCGCCACCTGCATCGTGATGGTGGAGGCGCCCTGGCTCTTGACGCGATTCATGTTCGCGAGGCCGGCCCGCACCAGGCCCTTGTAGTCGACGCCGCCGTGGTCGTAAAAGCGCGCATCTTCCGCAGCGAGCACGGCGTCCTTCATGACCTTCGGAATCGTGGCGATCGGCGTCAGGTTGCGGCGCTCCTCGCCGAATTCGCCGATCAGAATGCCTTCGGAGGAGAACACGCGCAGAGGCAGCTTGGGCCTGTAGTCGGCGAGTTCGGAGATGTCGGGAAGGTTCGGGTAGGCGACGGCCAATGCCACGGCCACGACGCAGGCGAGTGCCACTACCCCCGCCGCGACCATGCCCATGCCCCACAGCACGATGCGCACGAGCCAGGTGAGCCAGGCGGGGCGCGTGGTGGATGGGGATGGCTTGGCGGGCCCGTTGGGGCGTGTCTTTTCGGGCATGAGGGGGAGGTGAAGTCAACGCCGATTATAAAAAGCGGACCCCTCAGGCGGGTGTTGCGAGGGAGATAAAACCCAAGTACTCGCATTCGTGACGTAAGTTGTGAATCCGGCGTGTTACGTTCCCTTTTGACAACGCTTGATACAACACTTGAGGTTGTCGCGCTTGGTGGGCCGTAAACGTCCTGCTAGCATGCACCCACACGCAAATATTTCTAATCGTTACAAACGGAACGGGATTTATCTTGGCCGCTCTCGGAACGCTGTTTCGCCGTCAACCTGCGCCTTTGCTCGGGTTGGACGTCAGCTCGTCCAGTGTCAAGCTGGTCGAACTTGGCCGCGATGCCAGCGGCAAGCTGGTTCTGGAGCGCTGCGCGATCGAGCCTCTGGAGCGCGGATGGATCACCGACGGCAATGTCGAGAAGTTCGACGAAGTGGCAGAGGCCGTCCGGCGCGTCGTGCGCAAGAGCGGCAGTCGCACCAAGAGCGCGGCCTTGGCGCTGCCGCCATCCGCCGTCATCACCAAAAAGATCGTCCTGCCCGGCGGCATGAGCGAGCAGGAACTCGAGATTCAGGTCGAATCCGAGGCCAACCAGTACATCCCCTTCTCGCTCGACGAAGTGAGCCTCGATTTCTGCGTGATCGGCCAGAGCGCGAGCACGGTCGGCGACGTCGAGGTCCTGATCGCCGCTTCGCGCAAAGAAAAGGTGCAGGACCGCCAGGGCCTCGCGGAAGCAGCCGGCCTCAAGGCTGTCATCCTCGACGTCGAGTCGTATGCATCGAGACTGGCCACTGCGCGTCTGATCGAGCAACTTCCAGGGCAGGGCCGCGACGCGGTCGTAGCGCTGTTCGAAGTGGGCGCCTTCACCACCAGCATGCAGGTGTTGCGTAACCAGGAAGTTTTGTACGACCGCGACCAGGCTTTCGGCGGCGCCCAGCTCACGCAACTGATCGTGCGCCAGTACGGCTTCTCCGCGGAAGAGGCCGAAACCAAGAAGCGCAGCGGCGACTTGCCTGATGACTACGGCTCCGGTGTGCTCAAGCCCTTCGTCGCGAGCATTGCCCAGGAAATCGCGCGGGCCCTCCAGTTCTTCTTTACCAGCACACCGCACAACCGCGTCGACTACGTGCTGCTTGCCGGCGGTTCCGCTGCACTGCCGGGCCTCACGAGCGCCGTGACCCGTCAAACGTCGTTTGCCTGCTCGCTCGTCAATCCCTTCGATGGCATGGAAATCGGCGGCGGCATCCGCGAGAAGAAAGTTCGGCGCGAGGCGCCCTCGTACCTGACCTCGTGCGGCCTCGCGATGCGGAGGTTTCTGCAGTGATCCTGATCAACCTGCTCCCGCACAGGGAGGCTGCGCGCAAGCGCCGGCGCGAGACTTTTTATGCGACCCTGGGCGCTTCGGCCGTTCTGGGCTGCGTGATCGCCGGTGCGGCTTTTCTCTGGTACCAGGCGCAAATCGCCGGCCAGCAAACGAAAAACAGCCTGCTCCAAGCAGCGATCACCAAACTCGAAATCGAGATCAAGGAAATTTCCACTCTGCAGGCCGAGATCGCGGCACTGCGTGCACGCCAGACGGCGGTGGAAGATCTCCAGGGTGACCGCAACATGCCGGTGCATCTGCTCAACGAGCTCGTCCGGCAATTGCCCGACGGCGTCTACCTGACCAGCATGAAGCAGGAAAACCAGACCGTCACGTTGCTGGGCCAGGCCCAGTCCAACGAGCGTGTGTCGGAACTGCTGCGCAACCTCGGCAACAACAGCCCCTGGCTGGTCAAGCCGGAACTGGTCGAGATCACGGCCGGCAACGTCAGCCTGAGCGCGCGCGACCAGCGCCGCGTCGCGAACTTCACCATGCGCATCGGCCTCAAGCGGCCCACGGACGCCCAGAAGGCTCCGGGCGCAGCGGGCGCCACGGGCTCTGCCGCAATCAAGGGTTGAGCAGCACATGGCAACCAAACGCGCATCCAACATCGACATCGGCGCTGCCGTGCAGCGCTTCGGCGATCAGTTCCGCAACCTCAACCCCAATGACCCTTCGGTTTGGCCAGCGGTGCCGCGCTATGCGCTGTGCGTGCTGGTCGCGATCGTGGTCTTGGTCGCTCTCTGGTTCGTGTGGCTCACCAATTCGAACGACGAACTCGAGGCAGAGAAGGCCAAGGAAGTCGCACTGCGGGCCGACTACCAGAAGAAGGTGGGGCAGGCCGCCAACCTCGAATTGCTGAAGAAGCAGCGCGAGCAGGTGCAGCAGTACGTGACGCTGCTCGAGAAGCAACTGCCGAGCAAGGCCGAAATGGACGCCTTGCTCTCCGACATCAACCAGGCGGGACTCGGCCGCAGCCTCCAGTTCGAGCTGTTCCGTCCCGGCCAGGTCGTCGTGAAGGACTACTACGCCGAACTGCCCATCGCCGTGCGTGTGACGGGCCGGTACCACGACATGGGTGCCTTCGTCGCCGACGTCGCCAATCTCTCGCGGATCGTGACCCTCAACAACCTGACGGTCACCCCCGGCAAGGACGGTGCGTTGACCATGGACGCCACGGCGCGGACCTTCCGCTATCTGGACGAGGAAGAGCAGGCGGCGCAGAAGCGCGCCGCTGCCGAAGCAGCGAAGAAGAGATGAAACGGCTCATTTACTCACTGTGTCTCTGCGCCGCGGCCTTCGGTCTCGGCGGCTGCATGGGCTCCGACCAGGAAGAGCTCGCGCGCTGGATGGCCGATCAAAAGGCACAGGTGCGGCCGACCGTGCCGCCGATCACCGAACCCAAGAAGTTCACGCCCCAGGCTTTCACCGAGGGAAGTGCCTTCGAGCCCTTCAACATGCAAAAGCTGACGCAAGCCCTGCGCCGGGATTCGAGCCAACCCAGCACATCAGGGCTGATCGCACCGGAACTGGCACGGCGCAAGGAAGCGCTCGAAGCCTTCCCGCTCGACTCGATGGCCATGGTCGGCAGCATGATGCGTAATGGCCAGCCCGTGGGGCTGGTCACGGTCGACAAACTGCTCTACCAAGTGCGGGTCGGCAACTATCTGGGACTCAATTACGGGCGCATTACCCGTATCAGCGAAACCGAACTCGCCTTGCGTGAAATCGTGCAGGACGCCGCCGGTGAATGGATCGAACGCGTGGCGACGCTGCAGTTGCAAGAGAGGTCGAAATGAAACGCAAGAATTTCAAGGTCGCGCAGTGGTTGCGCGTCGTTGGCGCCGGCCTGCTCGCCTGTGGCGCGATGGCCGTGGCGCATGCGCAGAACGCAATCGAGTCGGTCACGACCTCGCTGCAATCCGGCGCGGAGGTCGTCCGTATCGACCTGGCTCAACCTCTGAATGCAGCGCCTCCCGGCTTCGCGATCCAGACGCCGGCACGCATCGCGCTCGATTTCGCGGGTGTCTCCAATGCCATCGGGCGCTCGACGATCGACGTCAATCAGGGCAATCTGCGGTCCATCAATGTCGTGCAGGCCGGTGAACGCACGCGCCTGGTTCTCAACCTGAAGCAGGCGACCGCGTACAAGGCCGAGGTCCAGGGCAAATCGCTGCTGGTGTCGCTCGAGCCCGTCCCTGGTGCGGCGCTCGTGGCTTCGACGCCGCAGGCCTTCTCGGAGAATCGCAATCGCGACATGCTGCCGCTGCGCGACGTCGACTTCCGTCTCGGTTCGGACAACACCGGCCGCGTGGTGGTCGATCTGGCCAACAACCAGGTGGGCGTCGACATCCGCCAGCAGGGACGCAACCTGGTGGTGGAGTTCACCAAGTCCACGCTTCCCGAAGGCCTGCGCCGCCGCCTCGACGTGTCCGATTTCGGCACCCCGGTCCAGACCGTGACGACGCAGCAGGCGGGCGACCGCGTGCGCATGATCATCGAGCCGCGTGGCGATTGGGAGCACAGCGCCTACCAGAGCGAGAACCAGTTCGTCGTCGAAGTGCGTGCCCGCAAGGTCGACCCGACCAAGCTCACGCAGGGTGTCGGCTACACCGGCGAGAAGCTCTCGCTGAACTTCCAGAACATCGAGATCCGTTCGCTGCTCCAGGTGATCGCGGACTTCACGAACTTCAACATCGTCACCTCCGATTCGGTGACGGGTGCGCTCACCCTGCGCCTGAAGGACGTCCCGTGGGACCAAGCCCTCGACATCATCATGCAGGCGAAGAACCTGGGCATGCGCAAGAACGGCAGCGTGCTGTGGATCGCACCCAAGGACGAGATCAACGCCAAGGAAAAGCTCGAGTTCGAGGCCCAGGCCGCGATCCAGAACCTGGAGCCGCTGCGCACGCAGTCCTTCCAGCTCAACTACACCAAGGCGGTCACGATCGCCCAGGGCCTGACCGGCTCCGGTGCGGCCAGCGGTGGCGGCTCTGGTAGCACGACCCGCATCCTGAGCCCGCGCGGCAGCGTGATCGCCGAATCGCGTACCAACCAGCTGTTCGTGTCGGACATCCCGTCGCGGCTGCAGCAGGTTGCCGAGCTGATCCAGAAGCTCGACATTCCGGTGCGCCAGGTGCTGATCGAAGCGCGCATCGTCGAGGCGTCGGACACCTTCGGTAAGTCGCTGGGCGTGAGGCTCGGCGGCGGCGTCGCCGGTGGCACGGTGGGCTCGAACAATGGCCGTCCCATCTTCGGCAACGTCGGCGCGTTCCCGACGGTGACGCCAGCGACCGGGACGACCCCGGGCAGTGCGCTAACCACCTTCACGAATTCGAACTTCGTCAATTTGCCTTCCACCGGCGTGGCCGGCAACGGCAATGCACCCGGCACCTTCGCCATCTCGCTGTTCAATTCGAGCTTCTCGCGCATGTTGAACCTCGAAATCTCGGCGCTCGAAGCCGATGGCAAGGGCAAGGTGGTGTCCAGCCCTCGCGTGGTGACGGCCGACCAGACCAAGGCGCTGATCGAGCAGGGCACCGAACTGCCCTACCAGGTCGCGACCTCCAGCGGTGCGACTTCCATCGCGTTCCGCAAGGCCAACCTCAAGCTCGAGGTGACGCCGCAGATCACGCCCGAGGGCAACATCATCCTGACGCTGGACGTCAACAAGGACACCGTGGGCCAGGCGACGACCGCCGGTTTCGCGATCGACACCAAGCACGTGCAGACCGAGGTGCTGGTCGAAAACGGCGGCACGGTGGTCATCGGTGGTATCTTCGAGCTCACCGAAACCAACAACGAATCGCGTGTGCCGGTGCTGGGTGAAGTTCCCTATATGGGGGCGCTGTTCCGCAAACGCGAGCGCGTTATCAACAAGACAGAAATGCTCGTCTTTATCACCCCGAAGATGATTACCGACCGTAACGCCGCGCGCTGACGCGCGCCGGCGTTCGCAACACGCGTGGCGGTCGCACTCATCGGCCTGCCGGGCGCCGGAAAATCCGCAGTGGGCCGGCGCTTGGCCCAGCGGCTCCAGTTGCCCTTCATCGACAGCGATGACCTGATCGAGCGGCGCATCGGCTGCTCCATCCGAGACTACTTCGAGCGCGAAGGCGAGCAGAGCTTTCGCGATCTCGAACAAGAAGTGATCGCAGAACTGGCGGCCGCCTCGCATGGCATCGTGTCCACCGGCGGCGGCTCGGTGCTCCGCGAGGCCAACCGCCTGCAGCTGCGCGAACGTTTTCACGTGATCTACCTGCGCTCCTCGCCCGAGGATCTGTTCCGCAGACTGCGCCACGACGTCAAGCGGCCCTTGCTCCAGGTGGCCGACCCGCTGGGTCGACTGCATGAGCTTTACAGCGCACGCGATCCGCTCTACCGCGAAACGGCGCACGACGTGGTCGAGACGGGCCGGCCATCGGTCGCAATGTTGGTGAACATCATCGTGATGCAGCTGGAAATGGCGGGCCTCATACCCCCCGGCACGGGAAGCGATCCGCATCACTGAGCCGAAGGCCGCGCGGCATGCGCCTACACTCGGGGCCATGCCAGTGTCCGTCTCCCCCGAGCGGGTCGAGATCCAGCTCGGCGAGCGCAGCTATCCGATCCTGATCGGCAGTGGCCTGCTCGGCGAGCCGGGCCATTTCGATGCCGTACCTGCCGCCGCCGCGGCCCTGATCGTCAGCAACACCACGGTTGCGCCCCTGTACGTTCGAGCCTTGCGCGACACCCTGTCCGGCCGCTTCCAGGCGGTGCACGTTCTGGAACTGCCCGACGGCGAAGTGCACAAGGATTGGCAGACGCTCAACCTGATCTTCGACGCGCTGCTGGGTCACGGCTGCGATCGCCGGACGGTTCTGTTCGCGCTCGGTGGCGGCGTGGTCGGCGACATGGTCGGCTTTGCCGCGGCGAGCTACATGCGGGGCGTGCCCTTCGTCCAGGTGCCGACCACCTTGCTGGCACAGGTGGATTCGTCGGTGGGTGGCAAGACGGCCATCAACCATCCGCTCGGCAAGAACATGATCGGCGCCTTCTACCAGCCGAGGCTGGTGCTGTGCGACCTGGCCACGCTGGCGACCTTGCCGGCACGCGAGCTGAGCGCAGGCCTGGCCGAGATCATCAAGTACGGCCCGATCTACGACATGGCGTTCTTCGATTGGATCGAGGAACACATCGACGGATTGATGGCCCGCGACCCGGCCGCGCTGGCGCATGCGGTGCGGCGCAGCTGCGAGATCAAGGCAGCCGTGGTGGGGAAGGACGAGCGTGAGACGGGTCTGCGCGCCATCCTGAATTTCGGCCATACCTTCGGCCATGCGATCGAATCGGGTCTCGGCTACGGCGAGTGGCTGCACGGCGAAGCCGTCGGATGCGGCATGGTGCTGGCGGCACGCCTGTCGCAGCGGCTCGGCGGCGTGGACGAAGCTTTCGTGCAGCGGCTGACAGCCCTGATCGAGCGGGCCGGCCTGCCGGTGGTGGCGCCAGCGCTCGGCGCCGAGCGCTACCTCGAGCTGATGCGCATCGACAAGAAATCCGAAGCCGGCGAGATCCGTTTCGTGGTGATCGACAAGCCTGGCTCGGCCGTCATGCGCGGCGCCCCCGATGCCATCGTGCGCGAGGTGCTGGCGCAAGGCTGCGCGGCCTGACCAGGACGTTGCACGTGCGCTCCGCCCGGTCGCCCGAAGGCGTTCGACTCTTCCTTGTGAAGCGCTCGCGCAAGGCGCAGCCGGTGGCGAACGTGAGCAAGGCGATCCCGTGAACCTGGCCCCCTACGCCAGTCACCCGGCGCGTTCTCGCGGCAGGCGACACCCGGAGCCGCCGGCGCCGACGCGCGACGCCTTTCAGCGCGACCGCGACCGCATCGTCCATTCGACCGCCTTCCGACGTCTCGTCTACAAGACGCAGGTCTTCCTCAACCACGAAGGTGACCTCTTTCGCACCCGGCTCACCCATTCGCTCGAAGTGGCGCAACTCGGTCGCTCGATCGCGCGGGCATTGCGCCTCAACGAAGACCTGGTCGAAGCCATCGCCCTGGCCCATGACCTGGGCCACACGCCGTTCGGCCATGCCGGGCAGGACGCGCTCGACGCCTGCATGGCCGGGCACGGCGGCTTCGAGCACAACCTGCAGAGCCTGCGCGTGGTGGATGCGCTCGAACTCCGCTATCCACAGTACGACGGTCTCAACCTGAGCTTCGAGACCCGCGAGGGCATCCTCAAGCACTGTTCGCGCGCCAACGCCGAACGACTGGAGGCGGCCGAGCCGGGCGGCATCGGCCGCCGCTTCTGCGAGCGCAGCCAACCCGGGTTGGAAGCGCAGCTGTGCAACCTGGCCGACGAAATCGCCTACAACGCGCACGACATCGACGACGGCGTGCGCTCGGGGCTGATCGAGCTCGACGCGCTCGACGAGGTGGCGCTCTTCAGCCGCTACCTGCGCGAAACGCGTCACGAACATCCGCAGCTTCAGGGGCGGCGCGTTCTCTACGAAGCCATCCGGCGCATGCTGAGCGCGCAGGTCTACGATGTGATCGACGCGACCGGCAGTGCGATCGAAGCGGCGGCCCCGGCCGATGCGGATGCCGTGCGCCGTGCCGCGCCGCTGGTGCATTTCAGTCCGGCCATGCGTGCGCAGTCCATCGAACTGAAGCAGTTTCTCTTTCGCAACCTCTACCGTCACCCGCGCGTAATGCAGACCACCGGCCGGGCGCAGGAGGTGGTCCGCGAGCTGTTCGCCGCCTACACCGACGACCCCGCCCAGATGCCGGCGTCCTATACGCAACGCGATGACCCGCAACGTGCGGTGGCCGACTACATCGCCGGCATGACCGACCGCTTCGCGATGCGCGAGCACGAGCGCCTGACGGGTCGGCGGTGGATCGAACCATGAAGCAGCTTCATCCGGCGAAGGCCGCCGACCGCATTCCCGGCGCTGCGCTTGCCGTCGTGCTGGCCGGCGTCGCCGCGGCGCTGCACCTGGGCAAGCTGCCGCCCGCCGTGCCGGCGCTGCAGGCGACGCTCGGTATCGGGCTGGTCGAAGCGGGCTTCCTGCTGTCGCTGGTGCAGGTGGCCGGCATGACCCTGGGCATGGTGGTCGGGCTGATGGCCGACACCGTCGGCTTGCGGCGCAGCATGCTGGCCGGCCTGGTGGTGGTTACGGTGGCCAGCATCCTCGGCGGCGTGGTCGGTGGCGCACCCGATCCGGGCCCGGCCACTGTCCGCTGGCTGTTCGCCTTGCGTGCCCTCGAAGGCGTGGGCTTTCTGCTGGCCGTGATGCCGGGGCCCGGGCTGATACGCGCCCTGTCACCAACGGATGCAGAGAAAAAGGCGCTGGGCCTCTGGGGTGCCTATATGCCGCTGGGTGTGGCATTGGCGCTGCTGCTCGGTCCGCTGCTGATCGCCTGGCGCGGCTGGCCAGGCTGGTGGTGGATGTTGTCAGCCGTTTCGGCAGCCGCGGCGCTGTGGGTCTGGCGGGTCGTGCCGGTGGACAAGCCATCGCCTGTGAAAGAAGCGATGCCGGCGCAAGGGTCGAGCCGCCTGCTCGACACCGTCCGATCCCGCGAGCCCTGGACCCTCGCCCTGGCTTTCGCGGTGTACTCGTCGCAATGGATGGCCGTCATCGGCTTCCTGCCCGCCATCTATGCAGAAGCCGGCGTGCCAGCCGGCTGGAGCGCGGGGCTCACCGCCCTGGCCGCTGCGACCAACATCGTCGGCAACGTCTTCGGCGGGCGCTTCTTGCAGCGCGGCGTTGCGCCGGAGCGGCTGTTGCGCTGGGGCTTCGTAGTGATGGCGCTCGCCAGCGTCGCGGCCTTCGCGCAGATCGGGCCTGCAGCCAGTGCGGTGAGCCTGCCGCCGGCTTTGCGCTACCTGGCCATCTGCCTGTTCTCGCTGGGGGGCGGCATGATTCCGGCCACCCTGTTCATGCTGTCGGTGCGGCTTGCGCCCGGGCCGTCGACCGTGTCCACCACTGTGGGGATGATGCAGCAGGCCTCGTCGCTGGGTCAGTTCGTCGCGCCGCCGGTGGTTGCATGGATTGCGCATCGCGTGGGCGGGTGGCAGTGGACCTGGGCCGTCACGCTGGCTTGCTCGATGGCGGGCCTGGCCCTGGCGGCGCGCCTGGTTCCGGCGCGGGCACGCTCGGGAAATGTCGCATGAACCGCGCTGCCCCTGTGTCCGCCGAACAGGCGCTGGCCGACACCCGGCGTTGGCTCGAGCGCGCGGTGATCGGGCTCAACCTGTGCCCGTTCGCGAAGGCCGTGCACGTGCGAGGCCAGATTCATCACGCCGTCTACCTGCCGGCGGACGAGGGTGGCTTGCTGGACGCACTGCTCGACGAGGCCCATGCGCTGGCCGCCTGCAGTGCCGCCGAGCGCGACACCACGCTGTTGATTGTGCCGAACAGCCTGGCCGATTTTCTGGACTTCAACGCGTTCACCGGCCGTGCCGAGCGCCGGCTCGAACGCGCGGGATTCGAGGGCGACTTGCAACTCGCCAGCTTTCACCCGCGCTTCCAGTTCGCGGGCACCGATTCCGACGACATCACGAACGCGACCAACCGCGCGCCTTATCCCATGCTGCACCTGCTGCGCGAAGACAGCGTGAGCCGTGCCGTCGATGCGTTTCCGGACGCCGAGGCCATCTTCGAGCGCAACATGCAGACCCTGGAGCAATTGGGCGCCGACGGCTGGGCGGCGCTCGATGTCGGGCCGGGAGGAGCAACACGATGAGCAAAGCAGTCACGGCAGCGCCGACGAAGGCGGAGGCGGAACTCCAGCAGGTTCTGCGTCCGGGGCAGTCGGTCGAATTGCTCAAGGAATTGCACATCCTCACCCGCGAGGGGCGGCTCAACCAGGATTCGCGGCGCAAGCTCAAGCAGGTCTACCACCTGTTCCAGTTCATCGAGAAGCTGCTGGCCGAGCTGCCGGAAGAGGGCGGCGAAGCTACTCTGGCCGACCACGGGGCCGGCAAGTCGTACCTCGGCTTCATCATCTACGACCTGTTCTTCCGGGCACGCGCCGGCGGGCACGTGTACGGAATCGAGACGCGGGCCGACCTGGTCGACAGGTCGCGCGCGCTGGCTGCCCGACTGGGGTTCGACCGCATGTCGTTCCTCAACATCAGCGCAGCCGAATCTGCCGACGCTGCCGAGCTTCCCGAGCGAATCGACGTCGTGACGGCGCTGCATGCCTGCGACACCGCCACCGACGACGCCATCGCCTTCGGGCTGGCGAAACAGGCGCGCTTCATGGCGCTGGTGCCGTGCTGCCAGGCCGAGGTGGCGGCCTGCCTGCGCCAGGGCAAGGCGCTTTCGCTGTCGCGCACGCCCCTGGCCGAGCTGTGGCGGCACCCGCTGCACACGCGGGAGATCGGCAGCCAGCTCACCAACGTGCTGCGCTGCCTCTATCTCGAGGCGCACGGATACCAGGTGACGGTGACCGAGCTGGTCGGCTGGGAGCACAGCCTGAAGAACGAGCTCATCATCGCCCGCCGCACCGGTCACCGCAAAGCCAGCGCCGCGGCCCGGCTGCAGGAACTGCTGGCCCAGTTCGGCCTTGAGGCACTGCTGGAAACGCGCTTCAGCCTGCGCTGAAAAGATGGCACGCCTGCCTCGCCTGACGCTGGCCGATCAGCCGCACCACGTGATCCAGCGCGGCAACAACGGCCAGCCCATCTTCGTCGACCATGCCGACCGCGAGATGCTGCTGGGCCTGCTCGGCGAGAACGCCCAGCGCTTCGGCATCGCGCTCCATGCCTATGTGCTCATGGACAACCATTACCACCTGCTCGCCACCCCGGCCAGCGACGATGGACTGCCCTTGTGGATGCAGTCGGTGGGGCGCCGCTATGTGCGCTACTTCAACGATCGCCACGGCCGCACCGGCACCTTGTGGGAGGGCAGGTACAAGTCCACGCTGATCCAGACGGATCGCTACCTGCTGACCTGCATGGCGTACATCGACCTGAACCCGGTGCGGGCCGGGCTCGTGAACGACGCGCGCGACTATCCGTGGTCGAGCCATGCGCACTACGCAGGCCTGCGCCACGACAAGCTGCTGACGCCCCATTCGCTGTACTGGACGCTCGGCAACACGCCCTTCGCGCGCGAGGCGGCCTACGCCGAATTGGTGCGCGGGGGCGTCGCAGCGGCCGACCAGCTCGCTTTGACGGACGCCACCTTGCACGGCTGGGCGGTCGGCAGTCCTGAATTCATCGAGAAGCTTCAGAAGAACACAGTGCGTCGTGTGCTCAAGGCTCGGCCGGGACGACCGCCTCTTTCGCGCGGCTGAGCCGACAGCATTTTTGCCTTTGCCGGCTTGTCGCTCGCGGAGCGGCAGTCGCTCAATTCAATCTGTCCCCTTTTCTAATCCGACGCAAAAAGTCAACATTTAATTGGAATCTGACCCCGAATTAAGTGCTTGGCATTGTTTGTGCAACGCAATATCCTTCCCCTCCCTGCGAAAAAACTGAAGGAGTGCGCCATGACGACGGCTGCCGAGATCGAATATCTCCAACAACACGGCCTCTATTCGGCCGCCGACGAGCACGATGCCTGCGGCGTCGGCTTCGTCGCCCACATCAAGGGCGAGAAGAGCCACAACATCGTGGTGCAGGGTCTCAAGATTCTCGAAAATCTCGACCACCGCGGGGCCGTGGGCGCTGACAAGTTGATGGGCGATGGCGCCGGCATCCTGATCCAGCTGCCTGACCTGCTGTACCGCGAAGAGATGGCCGCGCAGGGCGTCACGCTGCCGCCGCCCGGCGAATACGGCGTCGGCATGATCTTCCTGCCCAAGGAACATGCCTCGCGCGAAGCCTGCGAACAGGAGATGGAGCGCGCGATCAAGGCCGAAGGCCAGGTCCTGCTTGGTTGGCGCGACGTGCCCGTCAACCGCGACATGCCGATGTCGCCCAACGTGCGCAAGAAAGAACCGCTGCTGCGCCAAGTCTTCATCGGCCGCGGCAACGACGTGATCGTGCAAGACGCACTGGAGCGCAAGCTCTACGTCATCCGCAAGACGGCCAGCGCCAACATCCAGCGCCTCAAGCTCAAGCACAGCAAGGAGTACTACGTCCCCAGCATGTCGAGCCGCACTGTGGTCTACAAGGGCCTGCTGCTGGCTGACCAGGTCGGTACGTACTACCTCGACCTGCAGGACAAGCGCTGCGTTTCGGCCCTGGGCCTGGTGCACCAGCGCTTCTCGACCAACACCTTCCCCGAGTGGCCGCTGGCCCACCCGTACCGCTACGTCGCGCACAACGGCGAAATCAACACGGTCAAGGGCAACTACAACTGGATGAAGGCGCGCGAAGGCGTGATGTCGTCGCCGGTGCTGGGCGCCGACCTGCAGAAGCTGTACCCGATCAGCTTCGCCGACCAGTCCGATACGGCCACCTTCGACAACTGCCTCGAACTGCTCACGATGGCCGGCTACCCGATCAGCCAGGCCGTGATGATGATGATTCCCGAGCCGTGGGAACAGCACGCGACGATGGACGTTCGCCGCCGCGCCTTCTACGAATACCACGCCGCCATGCTCGAGCCGTGGGACGGCCCGGCATCCATCGTCTTCACCGACGGCCGCCAGATCGGCGCCACGCTCGACCGCAACGGCCTGCGCCCGTCGCGCTATTGCGTCACCGACGACGACCTGGTCATCATGGGTTCGGAGTCCGGCGTGCTGCCCGTGCCCGAGCAGAAGATCGTGCGCAAGTGGCGCCTGCAGCCCGGCAAGATGTTCCTGATCGATCTCGAGCAGGGCCGCATGATCGACGACGAGGAAGTCAAGGCCACGCTCGCAAACAGCAAGCCCTACAAGCAGTGGATCGAGAACCTGCGCATCAAGCTCGACAGCGTCGAGGCCGAGACCGTGCAGGCGCCCGTCAGCCAGGTCGCGCTGCTCGATCGCCAGCAGGCCTTCGGCTACACGCAGGAAGACATCAAGTTCCTCATGAGCCCGATGGCGCAGGCCGGCGAAGAGGGCATCGGCTCCATGGGCAACGACAGCCCGCTGGCCGTGTTGTCGAACAAGAACAAGCTGCTCTACAACTACTTCAAGCAGTTGTTCGCGCAAGTGACCAACCCGCCGATCGACCCGATCCGCGAGGCGATCGTGATGTCGCTGGTGTCCTTCATCGGCCCGAAGCCGAACCTGCTCGACATCAACCAGGTCAACCCGCCGATGCGGCTCGAAGTGAGCCAGCCGATCCTCGACTTCGGCGACATGGCGAAGCTGCGCGACATCGGCAAGTACACGCAGGGCAAGTTCAAGAGCTACACGCTCGACATCACTTATCCGCTCGCTTGGGGCGAGGAGGGCGTCGAGGCCAAGCTCGCGTCGCTGTGCGCCGAGGCGGTCGATGCGATCAAGGGCGGCAACAACATCCTGATCGTGAGCGACCGCGCGGTGAGCCCGACGCAGGTTGCGATCCCGGCGGTGCTGGCGCTGTCGGCCATCCACCAGTACCTCGTGCGTGAAGGTCTGCGCACCACGGCCGGCCTGGTCGTCGAAACGGGCTCCGCGCGCGAAGTGCATCACTTCGGCGTGCTGGCCGGCTATGGCGCCGAGGCCGTGCATCCGTACCTTGCCATGGAAACCCTGGCCGCGATGCACGAAGACCTGCCCGGCGACCTGAGCGCCGAGAAGGCGATCTACAACTACGTCAAGGCGGTCGGCAAGGGCCTGTCGAAGATCATGTCGAAGATGGGTGTCAGCACCTACATGAGCTACTGCGGCGCGCAGCTCTTCGAATGCATCGGGCTCAACAGCGAGACCGTGGCGAAGTACTTCACCGGCACCGCCAGCCGCGTCGAAGGCATCGGCGTGTTCGCGATCGCGCAGGAAGCCATTCGCATGCACAAGGCCGCGTTCGGCGACGACCCGGTGCTCGCGCACATGCTCGACGCCGGTGGCGAATACGCCTGGCGCACGCGCGGCGAAGAGCACATGTGGACGCCCGACGCCATCGCCAAGCTGCAGCACAGCACGCGCTCGAACAACTTCAACACCTACAAGGAATACGCGCAGCTCATCAACGACCAGAACCGCCGACACCTCACGCTGCGCGGCCTGTTCGAGTTCAGGATCGATCCGTCCAAGGCGATTCCTGTCGACGAGGTCGAAGCGGCGAGCGAGATCGTCAAGCGCTTCGCCACCGGCGCGATGTCGCTCGGCTCGATCAGCACCGAGGCGCACTCGACGCTGGCCGTCGCCATGAACCGCATCGGGGGCAAGAGCAACACGGGCGAGGGCGGCGAAGACCCGAACCGCTACCGCAACGAGCTCAAGGGCATCCCGATCAAGATGGGCGACACGCTCAAGAGCGTGATCGGCGAAGCCAACGTCGAGGTCGACCTGCCGCTGCAGGACGGCGATTCGCTGCGCTCGCGCATCAAGCAGGTGGCGTCGGGCCGCTTCGGCGTCACGGCCGAGTACCTGGCGTCGGCCGACCAGCTGCAGATCAAGATGGCGCAGGGCGCGAAGCCGGGCGAAGGCGGCCAGCTGCCGGGCGGCAAGGTGTCGAACTACATCGGCCAGCTGCGCTACTCGGTGCCGGGCGTGGGCCTCATCTCGCCGCCGCCGCACCACGACATCTATTCGATCGAAGACCTGGCTCAGCTCATTCACGACCTGAAGAACGTCGCGCCCCATGCGAGCGTGAGCGTCAAGCTCGTGAGCGAAGTGGGCGTGGGCACCATCGCGGCCGGCGTGGCCAAGTGCAAGAGCGACCACGTGGTGATCGCGGGCCATGACGGCGGCACGGGCGCATCGCCCTGGTCCTCGATCAAGCACGCGGGCAGCCCGTGGGAAATCGGCCTGGCCGAGACGCAGCAGACGCTGGTGCTCAACCGCCTGCGCGGCCGCATCCGCGTGCAGGCCGACGGCCAGATGAAGACCGGCCGCGACGTCGCCATCGGCGCGCTGCTGGGCGCCGACGAGTTCGGCTTCGCGACCGCGCCGCTGGTGGTCGAGGGCTGCATCATGATGCGCAAGTGCCACCTCAACACCTGCCCGGTGGGCGTGGCCACGCAAGACCCGGTGCTGCGCAAGAAGTTCTCGGGCAAGCCCGAGCACGTCGTCAACTACTTCTTCTTCGTCGCCGAGGAAGTGCGCCAGATCATGGCGCAGCTGGGCATCCGCAAGTTCGACGACCTCATCGGCCGTGCCGACCTGCTCGACACCCGGCAGGGCATCGAGCACTGGAAGGCGCGCGGGCTCGACTTCAGCCGCCTGTTCGCCCAGCCGAACGTGCCGGCCGATGTGCCGCGCTACCACGTCGAGAACCAGGAGCACGGCCTCGAGAAGAGCCTCGACGTGAAGCTCATCGAGAAGTCGCGCCCGGCGATCGACAAGGGCGAGAAGGTGCAGTTCATCGAGGTCGCGCGCAACGTCAACCGCTCCGTCGGCGCGATGTTGTCGGGTGCCCTGACCAAGGTGCATCCGCAGGGCCTGCCCGACGATTCGATCCGCATCCAGCTCGAAGGCACGGGCGGCCAGTCCTTCGGCGCCTTCCTCGCGCGCGGCATCACGCTGTACCTGATCGGCGACGCCAACGACTACACCGGCAAGGGCCTTTCGGGCGGCCGCGTGGTCGTGCGGCCGAGCCTGGACTTCCGCGGCGAAGCGGTGCGCAACACCATCGTCGGCAACACGGCGCTCTACGGCGCGACCACCGGCGAGGCCTACCTCTGCGGCGTGGCCGGCGAGCGCTTCGCGGTGCGGCTGTCGGGTGCGACCGCGGTGGTCGAGGGCACGGGCGACCACGGCTGCGAATACATGACCGGCGGCACGGTCGCGGTGCTCGGCAAGACCGGCCGCAACTTCGCGGCCGGCATGAGCGGCGGCGTCGCCTTCGTCTACGACGAGGACGGCCAGTTCGCTTCGCGCTGCAACCTCGCGATGGTGTCGCTCGACAAGGTGCTCACCTCCGCCGAGCAGACCGCGAGCGTGCACCGCAAGATCTGGCACGACGGCGAGACCGACGAGGCGCAGCTCAAGAAGCTGCTCGAGGAGCACCACCGCTGGACCGGCAGCAAGCGCGCACGCGAACTCCTCGACACCTGGGCCGTGACGCGCACGAAGTTCGTCAAGGTGTTCCCGAACGAATACAAGCGCGCTCTGGCCGAAATCCACGACCGCAAGGTCGAGCTCACGAGCAGCGGCAACAACGCGCACGTCGGCCTGGAGCCGCACGCGACCGCCAGCAAGCCCGTGGCGGCCGTCTGACGCCGGCTTCGCGAACGACAAGGAACAGAAGGAACCACGATGGGAAAGATCACCGGCTTCATGGAGCATGAGCGCATCGAGGAGGGCTACAAGCCCGTCGAAGAGCGCGTCAAGCACTACAAGGAATTCGTCGTCGGCCTCGACGAACAGCAGGCCAAGGTGCAGGGCGCGCGTTGCATGGACTGCGGCACGCCGTTCTGCAACAGCGGCTGTCCGGTCAACAACATCATTCCGGACTTCAACGACCTGGTCTACCAGAGCGACTGGCAGAGCGCCTTCGTCGTGCTCGACTCGACCAACAACTTCCCCGAGTTCACCGGCCGCATCTGCCCCGCGCCCTGCGAGGCCGCCTGCGTGCTCAACGTCAACGACGACGCGGTCGGCATCAAGTCGATCGAGCACGCGATCATCGACCGGGCCTGGGACGAAGGCTGGGTCGCGGCGCGCCCGGCCAAGCACAAGACCGGCAAGAAGGTCGCCGTGGTCGGCTCCGGCCCGGCCGGCATGGCCGCGGCGCAACAGCTCGCGCGCGTCGGCCACGACGTCACCTTGTTCGAGAAGAACGACCGCATCGGCGGCCTGCTGCGCTACGGCATTCCCGACTTCAAGATGGAGAAGGTCCACATCGACCGCCGCGTCGAGCAGATGAAGGCCGAGGGCGTGACCTTCCGCACCGGCGTGATGGTCGGCGCGGCCAAGGACCCGCTGGGCAAGGGCTCCAAGGTCACCAACTGGGCCAAGGAAATCGTGACGCCCGAGCAGCTCGACAAGGAATTCGACGCCGTGCTGCTGACCGGCGGTGCCGAGCAGTCGCGCGACCTGCCGGCGCCGGGCCGCGAGCTCGACGGCATTCATTTCGCCATGGAGTTCCTGCCGCAGCAGAACAAGCTCAATGCCGGCGACAAGGTCAAGGGCCAGCTTCGGGCCGACGGCAAGCACGTGATCGTGATCGGCGGCGGCGACACCGGCTCCGACTGCGTGGGCACCAGCAACCGCCATGGCGCGGTGAGCGTCACGCAGTTCGAGCTGATGCCGCAGCCGCCCGAGGAAGAGAACCGCCCGATGACCTGGCCGTACTGGCCTTACAAGCTGCGTACCAGCTCCAGCCACGAAGAAGGCTGCGAGCGCGAGTTCGCGATCTCCACCAAGGAATTCATCGGCGAGAAGGGCAAGGTCACCGGCCTCAAGACGGTTCGCGTCGAGTGGAAGGACGGCAAGATGGTCGAGGTCGCGGGCAGCGAGCAGGTGCTCAAAGCCGACCTGGTCCTGCTGGCGATGGGCTTCGTGAGCCCGGTAGGCAACGTGCTGGACGCCTTCGGCGTCGAGAAGGACGCGCGCGGCAATGCCAAGGCCTCGGTCGAGTTCATTGGTGGCTATGCGACCAACGTGCCCAAGGTGTTCGCTGCCGGCGACATCCGCCGCGGCCAGTCGTTGGTGGTGTGGGCCATTCGCGAAGGCCGCCAGGCGGCGCGCTCGGTCGACGAATTTCTGATGGGCTACAGCGATTTGCCGCGCTGACGAGGCCAGTCAGCAAGGAATCGCAGGAAATCCCAGGTTATCGTGGGGAATTAGCGGGCGATTAGCCCCTCCGTTCGTCGGATGGGCACGCCCCATGCTTCATTTATCATGGTCGGCCTCCGTGAGCCGGGGATGCCTCAGGCGCCCCGGCTTTTTTGTTGCCCATGAATCAATCAGATCCCTCTTTGGTCGAGTTTCGCGACGTCCGCTTCGGCTATGGCGATCGCGCGATCCTCGACGGCGTGTCCTTCACCGTGCCTCGCGGCAAGGTGACGGCGCTCATGGGTGCGTCCGGCGGCGGCAAGACCACCGTGCTGCGGCTGATCGGCGGGCAGGTGCGCGCCCAGCGCGGCGAAGTGCTGCTCGATGGGCAGGACATCGGCCGCATGGGCAGCGACGCGCTCTATGCCGCGCGTCGCCGAATGGGCATGCTGTTCCAGTTCGGTGCGCTCTTCACCGACATGAGCGTGTTCGAGAACGTCGCCTTCCCGCTGCGCGAACACACGCGGCTGCCCGAGGCGCTGGTGCGCGACATCGTGCTCATGAAGCTCGATGCCGTGGGCCTGCGTGGGGCGCGCCAGTTGATGCCCAGCGAAGTGTCGGGTGGCATGGCCCGCCGTGTGGCACTGGCCCGGGCGATCGCGCTCGACCCTGACCTGGTGATGTACGACGAGCCCTTCGCCGGCCTCGATCCGATCTCGCTGGGCACGGCGGCGCGGCTGATCCGCCAGCTCAACGACACGCTGGGCCTCACCAGCGTGGTCGTGTCGCACGACCTGGAAGAGACCTTCCGCATCGCCGACCACGTGATCATCCTGGCCAACGGCGGCATCGCCGCGCAGGGCCGGCCCGAAGAGGTGCGCGAAAGCACCGAGCCGCTGGTGCATCAGTTCGTCAACGCGCTGCCCGACGGGCCGGTTCATTTCCACTATCCCGGGGTCACCGTGGAGGATGACTTCGGCAACAACAGTCACGGGGAACGCGCGTGAGCTGGTACAAGCCCGCCGACGTCGGATTCGCGGTCCGCTCCAAGCTGGTCGACCTGGGCGCGGCCTTGCGCCTGTTCCTGAGCCTCAGCTTCCGCGGCGCGCGCAGCCTGCGCCGCTTCGGCCTGGTGCGCGACCAGATCCATTTTCTCGGCAACTATTCACTGGCGATCATCGCGGTGTCGGGCCTGTTCGTCGGCTTCGTGCTCGGGCTGCAGGGCTACTACACGCTGCAGCGATACGGCTCGTCCGAGGCGCTGGGACTGCTGGTGGCGCTCAGCCTGGTGCGCGAACTCGGCCCGGTGGTGGCCGCTCTGCTCTTCGCGGGCCGCGCCGGCACGTCGCTGACGGCCGAGATCGGCCTGATGAAAGCCGGCGAGCAGCTCAGCGCCATGGAAATGATGGCGGTCGACCCGGTGCAGCGCATCCTGGCGCCGCGCTTCTGGGCCGGCGTGATCACCATGCCGCTGCTGGCCGCGGTGTTCAGCGCGGTCGGCGTGATCGGCGGCTACGTCGTGGGCGTGCTGATGCTCGGCGTCGACCCCGGTGCCTTCTGGGGCCAGATGCAGGGCGGCGTCGACGTCTGGCGCGACGTGGGCAACGGCGTGGTCAAGAGCATCGTGTTCGGATTCACCGTGACCTTCATCGCGCTGCTGCAGGGCTTCGAGGCGCAGCCGACGCCCGAGGGCGTGTCGCGTGCGACCACGCGCACGGTGGTCGCTGCATCCTTGGCCGTCCTCGGCCTCGACTTCCTTCTCACTGCCATGATGTTCAGCATCTAGTAGAAACCAACCATGCAACGCTCCAAGAACGACGTCTGGGTCGGCCTGTTCGTGCTCATCGGCGCTGCCGCGCTGCTGTTCCTCGCGCTCCAGTCCGCGAACCTGCTGAGCCTGAACTTCCAGAAGACCTACGCGGTCACCGCGCGCTTCGACAACATCGGCGGATTGAAGCCACAGACCGCCATCAAGAGTTCCGGCGTGGTGGTCGGCCGCGTCGAATCGATCACGTTCGACGACAAGAACTTCCAGGCCAGCGTCACGCTCGCATTGCAAAGCCGCTACAGTTTCCCGAAAGACAGCTCGCTCAAGATCCTGACCAGCGGCCTGCTCGGCGAGCAGTACATCGGCATCGAAGCGGGCGCCGAGGAGAAGAACCTGCAAGCCGGTGACGTCATCACCTCGACGCAGTCCGCCGTCGTGCTCGAAAACCTGATTGGCCAGTTCCTCTACAACAGGGCCGCCGACGGCAGCACCCCACCGGCCGCGAGCGCGCCGGCCAACAGCAACAAGAAATGAAAACTCCGACCCCACGACCCACCTCGCCGGGCCTCCGCACCCTGGTGGCGGCAGCCGCCCTGGCCCTGCTGGCCGGTTGCGCGACCGGCCCGGGCGCCAACCCCCGCGATCCGTTCGAGCCATTCAATCGCGGCGTCTCGCGGTTCAACGACAGCGTCGACGACGCGGTGCTCAAGCCGGTGGCCAGCGCCTACCGCCGCGTGCTGCCGTCCTTCGTGCGCACCGGCGTGAACAACTTCTTCGGCAACCTGTCGGACGTCTGGAGCTTCGCCAACAGCGTGCTGCAGCTCAACCTGCGTTACAGCGCCGACAACTTCATGCGGGTGAACGTCAACACCATCTTCGGCCTGGGCGGGCTGCTCGACATCGCCACCGAAGCCGGCATCGATCGCCATTCCGAAGACTTCGGCCAGACCCTCGGGCGTTGGGGCGTGCCCAGCGGCCCCTACCTGGTGCTTCCGCTGCTCGGCCCGTCCACCGTTCGCGACGGCTCGGCTTTGCTGGTCGATCGCCAGGGCGATCTGGTCAACCGGATCCACGATATCCCGTGGCGCAATTCGATGTACGTGTTGCGCGTCGTCGACACCCGCTCCAACTTCCTGCGCGCCAGCGAACTGCTGGGCGAAGCCGCCCTCGACAAGTACTCGTTCACGCGCGACGCCTATCTGCAGCGCCGGCGCAGCGAGATCCACAACGGCGAGACGCCGGACGACGACACCGATTGAGGTCGGAGACGCGCGCGTTTGCATCCCGTTGCCGGTGCCCGCCCTGCGGCGGGAACCTGCCGTTGCAGAGCTGCCTCCAATCCCAGACCGGACGCCGGACCTGAAACTTCACAAAGGGACTTTTTTCGATGATCCAGACCCTGCAACGACGCTCCCTCGGACGCCTGGCCCTGGCCGGGCTGCTGCTCGCGGGCGCCGCCGCCTTCGTGCGCCCCGTGCATGCTGCCGACGAGACGCCCGACGAGCTGGTCAAGCGCATCTCGACCGACGTGCTCGAAACCATCAAGGCCGACAAGTCCATCAAGGCCGGCGACGTGGCCAAGATCATGGCTCTGGTCGACGCCAAGATCATGCCCAACGTCAACTTCCAGCGCATGACGGCCTCCGCCGTGGGCCCGGCCTGGCGCCAGGCCACGCCCGAGCAGCAACAGCGCCTGCAAGATGAATTCAAGAAGCTGCTGGTGCGCACCTATGCGGGCGCGCTCGACCAGGTGAGCGACCAGTCGGTGACCGTGCGGCCCTTCCGCGGATCGCCCGACGACAAGGAAGTGCTGGTGCGCACCGAGGTCCGCGGCACCGGCGATCCGGTGCAACTCGACTACCGCCTCGAAAAGACCCCGGGCCAAGGCGGCGGCTGGAAGGTCTACAACCTCAATGTGCTCGGCGTGTGGCTGGTCGATACCTATCGCAGCCAGTTCTCGCAGGAGATCAGCTCGAAGGGCATCGACGGCCTGATCGCCGCGCTGGCGGAGCGCAACTCGCGCAACGGCAAGAAGTAAGGGCATTCGCGCGATGCTCGTTTTGCCGCCCAGGCTCACGCACGACGAAGCGCCGGCCTGCGTGCTGATGCTGCGCCAGGGCCTGGCGGGGCAGGGCGCCTCGTCCACGGTGGTGGACGCGACCGCCCTCGAGCATTTCGACTCGTCCGCACTCGCGGTGCTGCTCGAATGCCGGCGTGAATCCAGTGCGTTGGGGCGCGGCTTCGCGGTCAAGGGGCTGCCGCCGCGCTTGCGCGAGCTGGCGTCGCTCTACGGCGTCGCGGGCCTGCTGCCTGCCGCACCCTGAGCCGAGAGGCCTTTGGCCGCCCCGGCAGCGCGAAAACGCCGGGGCCCTAAAATCCCGGGCTCTCATGCCCGCGATCTCCTTCCAATCGGTCTCCAAGACCTACCCCGCCTCGCGCCAACAGCGCGCCCAGGGAAAACCCGGCCTCAAGGCCGTCGACCAGGTCACGTTTCAGATCGAGGAAGGCGAGTTCTTCGGCCTGCTGGGCCCCAACGGCGCCGGCAAGACCACCCTGATCAGCATGCTGGCCGGCCTTTCCAGGCCCAGTGCCGGCACCATCAGCGTGCATGGTTTCGACGTGCAGCGCGACTACGGCCAGGCCCGGCGCCAGCTCGGCGTGGTGCCGCAGGAGCTGGTGTTCGACCCCTTCTTCAACGTGCGCGAGTCGTTGCGAATCCAGTCCGGCTACTTCGGCATCAAGAACAACGACGACTGGATCGACGAGCTGTTGAGCAGCCTGGGCCTTGCCGACAAGGCCAGCGCCAACATGCGCCAGCTCTCGGGCGGCATGAAGCGCCGTGTGCTGGTTGCGCAGGCGCTGGTGCACAAGCCACCGGTCATCGTGCTCGACGAGCCCACCGCCGGCGTCGACGTCGAGCTGCGGCAGACTCTGTGGCAGTTCGTCGCCAAGCTCAACAAGCAGGGCAGCACCGTGCTGCTGACCACCCATTACCTTGAAGAGGCAGAGGCGTTGTGCAACCGCATCGCGATGCTCAAGCAGGGACGCGTGATCGCGCTCGACCGCACCAGCGAGCTGCTGCGCTCGGCGGCGAGCAACGTGCTGCGCTTCAAGACCGACGGCATGCTGCCCTGGGAACTGGCGCAGCATGCGCGCATCACCGGCCGCATCGTGCAGCTGCCGGCCCAGAACGCGCACGAGGTCGAGCAACTGCTGGCCGCGATCCGTGAAGCAGGGCTCGACGTCGAGGACGTGGAAATGCGCAAGGCCGATCTCGAAGATGTGTTCATCGACCTGATGGCCGGCGAACAGACGCCCCTGGAGGTCGCACGATGATGATCAATGCGCTGGGCTGGCGCGCGCTGCTCTACAAGGAAACACTGCGCTTCTGGAAGGTCGGATTCCAGACCGTCGGCGCGCCAGTGTTGACAGCGCTTCTCTACCTGATGGTCTTCGGCCACGTGCTGGAAGACCACGTCAAGGTTTACGGGACGGTGAGCTACACGGCCTTCCTGGTGCCCGGGCTGGTCATGATGAGCGTGCTGCAGAACGCCTTCGCCAACAGCTCGTCCTCGATCATCCAGAGCAAGATCATGGGCAACCTGGTCTTCGTGCTGCTGACGCCGCTGTCGCACTGGGGCTGGTTCATGGCCTATGTCGGCTCGTCGATCGTGCGTGGGCTGGCCGTGGGCCTGGGGGTCTTCATCGTGACGGCGCTCTTCGCGGTGCCGGGCTTCGAGGCGCCGATCTGGATCGTCGTGTTCGCTTTCCTGGGCGCCGCCATCCTCGGTACGCTGGGCCTGATCGCCGGACTCTGGGCCGAAAAGTTCGACCAGATGGCCGTGTTCCAGAACTTCCTGATCATGCCCATGACCTTTCTGTCGGGCGTGTTCTATTCGATCAACTCGTTGCCGCCGTTCTGGCAGAAGGTCAGCCACCTGAACCCCTTCTTCTACATGATCGACGGGTTCCGCTACGGCTTCTTCGGCATCAGCGACATTTCGCCCTGGGTGAGCCTGTCGATTGTCGGGGGGGCCTGGCTGGTCGTGAGCGCGATCGCCATCCACCTCCTACGCATCGGCTACAAGATCCGAGGCTAAGGACATGGCCCCCAGGCTTTTCACTCGCTGCGCTCGCGTAACGCCACCCCCCGAGGGGGCTGAGCCGCCTTGGGGCGGCCCGGCGCCGGCTCTTTCCCTCTTATGACTGCCGAAGAACTCCAATCCATCATTCAGGCCGGCCTGCCCTGCGAACACATCACCCTCGAGGGTGACGGTCGTCACTGGTACGCCACCATCGTTTCCACCGAGTTCGAGGGCAAGCGCGCCATCCAGCGACACCAGCGCGTCTACGCCACCCTCGGTGCCAAAATGCACACGGACGAGGTGCACGCGCTTTCGATGAAGACCTTCACGCCCGCGGAATGGGCGGCCCAGAACTCCTAGTTTTCTCGCGGACCTTTCATGGACAAACTCCTGATTCGCGGCGGGCGGCAGCTCCGCGGCGAGGTACTCATTTCCGGCGCGAAGAACGCCGCGCTGCCGGAGTTGTGCGCGGCGCTGCTCACCGACCGCCCCATCACGTTGCACAACGTGCCGCGCCTGAACGACGTGTCGACCATGCTCAAGCTGCTGCGCAACATGGGCGTGACGGCGGAGCGCGACGACAACGGCACGGTGGCGCTGGATGCCGGCGCGCTCCACACGCCCGAGGCGCCCTACGAACTGGTGAAGACGATGCGGGCCTCGGTGCTCGCCCTCGGGCCGCTGCTCGCGCGCTTCGGCAAGGCCAAGGTGTCGCTGCCGGGCGGCTGTGCCATCGGCTCGCGGCCGGTGGACCAGCACATCAAGGGCCTGCAGGCCATGGGCGCGGACATCGTGGTCGAGCACGGCTACATGGTGGCGGGCATCGCAGGCGGACGCCGGCGCCTGCACGGCGCGCGCATCACCACCGACATGGTGACCGTCACCGGCACCGAAAACTTCCTGATGGCCGCCGCGCTGGCCGATGGCGAGACCGTGCTCGAAAACGCCGCCCAGGAACCCGAGATCACCGACCTGGCCGAGATGCTCATCGAGATGGGCGCGAAGATCGAAGGCCACGGCAGCAGCCGCATCCACATCCAGGGCGTCGACAAACTCCACGGCTCGACCCACCGCGTGGTGGCCGACCGCATCGAGGCCGGCACTTTTCTGTGCGCGGTCGCGGCCGCCGGCGGCGACGTGCTGCTCAGGCATGGCCGCGCCGACCACCTGGACGCCGTCATCGAGAAGCTGCGCGAAGCCGGCGCCGAGGTCGGTGCGGTGGATGGAGGCATTCGCGTGCGCAGCCAGGGCCGCCTGAAGGCGCAGAGCTTCCGCACCACCGAGTACCCGGGCTTCCCCACCGACATGCAGGCGCAGTTCATGGCGCTCAACGTGATCGCCGAGGGCACCTCGACTGTGACCGAAACCATCTTCGAGAACCGCTTCATGCACGTGGACGAGATGTTGCGCCTGGGCGCCAAGATCCAGACCGACGGCAAAGTGGCCGTGATCGAGGGCGTGCCTCAGCTGTCGGGCGCGACCGTGATGGCGACCGACCTGCGTGCCTCGGCCAGCCTGGTCATCGCCGGCCTGGTGGCCGATGGCGAGACGCTGGTCGACCGCATCTACCACCTCGACCGCGGCTACGACCGCATGGAAGGCAAGCTGCGCGGCCTGGGTGCCGACATCGAGCGGGTCGCCGGCCCGGCGGAGTACCAGCCGTGATCACGCTCGCACTGTCCAAGGGACGCATCTTCGACGAGACCCTGCCGCTGCTGGCGGCCGCCGGCATCGAGGTGAGCGAAGACCCCGAGAAATCGCGCAAGCTGATCATCGGCACCTCGCGGCCCGACGTGCGCGTGGTGCTGGTGCGCGCTTCCGACGTGCCCACCTACGTGCAGTACGGCGGTGCCGACCTGGGGGTGACCGGGCTCGACGTGCTGCTGGAACATGGCAACCAGGGCCTCTACCAGCCGCTGGACCTGCGCATCGCGGCCTGCCGCCTGAGCGTGGCGGTGCGCGCGGACTACGACTACGCCTCGGCCGTGCGCCAGGGCTCGCGCATCAAGGTGGCGACCAAGTACGTCGGCCTGGCGCGCGACTTCTTCGCGACCAAGGGCGTGCACGTGGACCTGATCAAGCTCTACGGCAGCATGGAGCTGGCGCCGCTCACCGGCCTGGCCGATGCCATCGTCGACCTGGTGTCGACCGGCAACACCCTCAAGGCGAACCAACTGTTCGAGGTCGAGCGCATCATGGACATCAGCGCGAGGCTGGTGGTCAACCAGGCCGCGCTCAAGCTCAAGCAGGCGCCGATCCGCCGCATCATCGACGCGTTCGCGTCGGCCATTCCTTCCGCCTGAGATGAACCTGAAAGCCACGCCCGCCCGCCTGTCGACAGCCTCGGCCACCTTCGAGGCCGACTTCAAGGCGCGCCTGCATTGGTCGGCGGACACCGACGCCGCGATCGAGCAGGTGGTGGTGGACATCCTGGACGACGTGCGCCAGCGCGGCGATGAGGCCGTGCTCGAATACACCCGCCGCTTCGACCGGCTGGACGTCGCCAGCCTCGACGCGCTCGAGCTGCGCGCCTCCGAGCTGCAGTCCGCCTTCGACAGCCTGCCTGCCGTGCAGCGCGAGGCGCTCGAAGCTGCGGCGCGGCGCGTGCGCAGCTACCACGAGGCCCAGAAGAAGGCCAGCGGCGAGAGCTGGAGCTACCGCGATGCCGACGGCACGCTGCTGGGCCAGAAGGTCACGCCGCTCGACCGCGTCGGCATCTACGTGCCCGGTGGCAAGGCGGCCTACCCGTCGAGCGTGCTGATGAACGCCATTCCGGCCCATGTGGCAGGCGTGGGCGAAATCATCATGGTCGTGCCGACGCCCGGCGGCGAGAAGAACACGCTCGTGCTCGCCGCGGCACACGTGGCCGGCGTGACCCGCGCCTTCACCATCGGCGGCGCCCAGGCCGTGGCCGCGCTGGCTTACGGCACCGCCACGATCCCGGCCGTCGACAAGATCACCGGCCCCGGCAATGCCTACGTGGCAGCCGCGAAGCGTCGCGTGTTCGGCACCGTGGGCATCGACATGATCGCGGGCCCCAGCGAAATCCTGGTGCTGGCCGACGGCAGCACGCCGCCCGACTGGGTGGCGATGGACCTGTTCAGCCAGGCCGAGCATGACGAGCTGGCCCAGAGCATCCTGTTGTGCCCCGACGCCGCCTACATCGAGCGCGTGCAGCAGGAAATCGACCGCCTGCTGCCGACCATGCCGCGCGCGGCCATCATCGCGGCCTCGCTCGACGGCCGCGGCGCGTTGATCCACACGAAGAGCATGGAAGAGGCCTGCGCCATCAGCAACCGCATCGCGCCCGAGCACCTGGAGGTCAGCAGCCGCGAGCCGGCCCGTTGGGAGCCGCTGTTGCGCCACGCCGGCGCGATCTTCCTGGGCGCCTTCACCAGCGAAAGCCTGGGCGATTACTGCGCTGGCCCCAACCACGTGCTGCCCACCAGCGGCACGGCCCGTTTCAGCTCGCCGCTGGGCGTCTACGACTTCCAGAAGCGCTCCAGCCTGATCGAAGTCAGCGAGGCGGGTGCACAGGTGCTGGGCCCGGTGGCGGTGACGCTGGCCGAGGGCGAAGGCCTGCAGGCCCACGCCGAGGCCGCGCGGCTGCGCCTGCGCCGGGAGCCGTGATGACATCTGCGGCGCGCTGGTCTTCGCGTTGCCTGGGTTTCGTGGCCCTGCTGGGCTTGTTTGCGGTAAGCACTGCCAGCCAAGCCATGAGCATCCGCGAGCTGCGCCTGCTCGAATCGAACGAGAAAGACGGCAAGCTCTACGCCAACTACTACCTGGTCGGCGTGGTCGAGGGCCTGCGCGAGGCCAGCGAGGCCGAGCAGCGTGCCGGCCAGAAGCCGCTGTTCTGCGTCAACGGTCGCCGGCTCGAGCCCTCGATGGCGCGTACGCTCTACCAGACCGAACTCACGCGCAATGCCGACAGCTACGAGGCCGACATGCCGGTGCAGCTGGTCGTCTCGGCCGCGCTTCGCAACAGCTATCGCTGCAACTGATCCGAATGACCTCCGCTTCCGAAGACACCGCCCGCGCGGCGTGCCGCATCCGCACCGACGTCCGATCGATGCACGCCTACGCCGTGCAGGACGCACGCGGCCTGCTCAAGCTCGACGCCATGGAAAACCCTTACGGCCTGCCGCCCGAGCTGCAGGCGGCATTGGGCGAGCGCCTGGGTGCGCTGGCGCTGAACCGCTATCCCGGGCCGCGCGGCGCCGATCTGCAGCGGGCCCTGGCGGCCCATGCCAGGGTGCCCGAAGGCTTCGGCCTGATGCTGGGCAACGGATCGGACGAGCTGATCTCGCTGCTGGCCATGGCCTGCGATGTGCCGGGCGCCGCCATCGTCGCGCCTGAGCCGGGTTTCGTGATGTACGCGATGAGCGCGCAGCTCCAGGGCCTTCGCTTCATCGGTGTGCCCCTCACTGCCGATTTCGAACTGGACGAGGCCGCGATGCTGGCCGCCATCGAGCGCGAGAAGCCCGCCATCGTCTACCTGGCCTATCCCAACAACCCCACCGCCAACCTCTGGGACGACACCGTCGTCGAGCGCATCGTCCAGGCCCAGGGCCGCCAGGACGGGCTGGTCGTGATCGACGAGGCCTACCAGCCCTTCGCCGCCCGCAGCTATATCGACCGCGTGGCGCGGCACGGCCATGTGCTGCTGATGCGCACGCTCAGCAAGTTCGGCTTGGCCGGCGTGCGCCTGGGCTACCTGGTCGGCCCGGCGGCGCTCGTCGCCGAGATCGACAAGGTGCGCCCGCCGTACAACATCAGCGTGCTGAACTGCGAGTGCGCGCTTTTCGCGCTGGAGCATGCAGAAGTCTTCGCGGCCCAGGCGGCGCAGATCCGCGAACAGCGCACCCGCGTCGCCGAAGCACTGGCCACGATGCCAGGCGTGAAGAGCTGGCCCAGCGATGCCAACATGATCCTGGTCCGCCTGCCCGATGCCGCCAAGACCTTCGAGGGCATGAAGGCGCGCGGCGTGCTGGTGAAGAACGTTTCTAAAATGCACCCGTTGCTCGCGAACTGCCTGCGCCTGACCGTCGGAACCGCCGACGAGAACGCGCAGATGCTCGCGGCCCTCGAAGCCTCCCTATGAACACCCCCACGGCCCCCGAAGCAGTCACTGCCGCCGGCGCGCGCATCGCTTCCGTCACCCGCAACACGGCGGAGACGAAGATCAGCGTGCGCGTCAACCTCGACGGCACCGGCCGCGCCAAGCTTTCCACCGGCATCGGCTTTTTCGACCACATGCTCGACCAGATCGCCCGCCACGGCCTGATCGACCTCGACATCGACTGCCAGGGCGACCTGCACATCGACGGCCACCACACGGTGGAAGACGTGGGCATCACCCTCGGCCAGGCCGTGGCCCAGGCGGTGGGCGACAAGAAGGGCATCCGCCGCTACGGCCATGCCTACGTGCCGCTCGACGAGGCGCTCAGCCGCGTGGTGGTCGACTTCTCGGGCCGCCCCGGGCTGGTGATCGACGTGCCCTACACCAGCGGCATGATCGGCGGCTTCGACACCCAGCTCACCCACGAGTTCTTCCAGGGCTTCGTGAACCACGCTTTCGTCACGCTGCACATCGACAACCTCAAGGGCGTCAACGCCCACCACCAGTGCGAGACCGTCTTCAAGGCCTTCGCGCGCGCGCTGCGCGCGGCGCTCGAACTCGATCCGCGCTCGGCTGGCGTCATCCCATCGACCAAGGGGTCGCTCTGAGCCGTACTGGAAACACCGTCGCCGTCGTCGACTACGGCATGGGCAACCTGCGCTCCGTCTCGCAGGCGGTGCAGCATGCGGCCGACCAGGTCGGCGTGGAAGTCTTCGTCACCGCCGACCCCGACGTGGTGCGCCGCGCCACCCGCGTGGTGCTGCCGGGGCAGGGCGCCATGCCCGACTGCATGCGCGAGCTGCGCGACTCCGGCCTGCAGGAATCGGTGCTCGAGGCCGCCGCGAACAAGCCGCTCTTCGGCGTCTGCGTGGGCATGCAGATGCTGTTGTCGGCCAGCGACGAGGGTCCGACGGATGGCCTGGGCCTGATCCCCGGACAGGTGGTCAAGTTTCAACTCGAGGGGCAAGTCCAGCCCGACGGCAGCCGCTTCAAGGTGCCGCAGATGGGGTGGAACCAGGTCATCCAGACCATGCCGCATCCCGTCTGGGCGCAGGTGCCGGATGGCAGCTACTTCTATTTCGTGCACAGCTTCTACGCGCGACCGGCGGATTCGCGCCACAGTGCGGGCGAGGCCGAATATGGCGCACGCTTTACCGCCGCCATCGCACGCGATAATATTTTTGCAACCCAGTTCCACCCCGAGAAGAGCGCGGACCATGGGTTGCAGCTCTACCGAAACTTCCTCCACTGGAATCCCTGAAGCAGTTTTTCGCTGCTCACCATCGCTCGTTCCGCGCACTCCCGCACCATGCTCCTCATTCCTGCGATCGATCTCAAGGATGGTCACTGCGTTCGCCTCAAGCAGGGCGACATGGACCAGTCCACCACCTTCAGCGAAGACCCGGCCGCCATGGCGCGCCGATGGGTCGAGGCCGGCGCACGCCGGCTTCACCTGGTCGATCTCAACGGGGCCTTTGCGGGCAAGCCGCAGAACCACGCGGCGATCAAGGCCATCCTGCGCGAGGTGGGCGACGACATCCCGGTACAGCTGGGCGGCGGCATTCGCGACCTCGACACGATCGAGCGCTACATCGACGATGGCCTGCGCTACGTGATCATCGGCACGGCGGCGGTCAAGAACCCCGGCTTCCTCAAGGACGCGTGCAGCGCCTTCGGCGGCCACATCATCGTCGGCCTCGACGCCAAGGATGGCAAGGTCGCCACCGACGGCTGGAGCAAGCTCACCGGCCACGAGGTGGCCGACCTGGGCAAGAAATTCGAAGACTACGGTGTCGAGTCGATCATCTATACCGACATCGGCCGCGACGGCATGCTGTCGGGCATCAACATCGAGGCCACCGTCAAGCTGGCGCAGGCACTCAGCATCCCGGTGATCGCCTCGGGCGGCCTGTCGAACATGGCCGACATCGACAAGCTCTGCGCGGCGGAGCCGGATGGCATCGAGGGCGTGATCTGCGGGCGTGCCATCTATTCGGGCGACCTCGACTTCGCGGCCGCGCAAGCCCGGGCGGACGAACTGGCCGACGCCGATTGAACGGCGGCTGACCGCGATCGGCAGCCGCCACCATTGGCGGTGCCCACCGCTCAGGCCCCCGAC
>NZ_LYVO01000049.1 GCF_001984055.1 Variovorax sp. KK3 | reverse complement strand
GGGTCGGGCCGCCCCGCCGCGTCGGCGTAGGTGAGTGTGCTGTAGGCCGCGCCGAGGTGGAGGTCGGACAGGCAGACGTAGCGGGGTGCGGTGAGGGCCATGGTTCGAAGGATGTCGCGCGGGCCCGGGCGGGCCGTGTCGGGACTGTCGCCGAAGCCCGGCGCGGCGTCATCGAGCGGCGGCTTAAACGTTCTGAAATCGGTGGCGGATGTCGCGCTTCAGCACGCTTCAGGCGGGCTTAAGGACCGCGAGGGCGGCGCGCGCGAAGCTTGCGGTCCCTCAGCAGACGTTGGAGCCCCCCATGCCACCGTTCAACACCACACCGGCTGCAGCCATCGCCGCGACCCGGCGCGCCGTGGGCGTGCCCCGCCAAGTGCGGCTGCGCAACGGTGCGCCGGCGCTGATCCGCGTCGTGCGCCCCGAGGACACGGTGCGCTTCGCGGGCTTCGTCGCCCGGCTGTCGCCGGCCTCGCGCGGCGAGCGCTTCGGCCCCGGCTTCGGCGCCTGCTCGCCGGCCATGCTGGTGGACCTGGTCAACGCCGACGGCGTCCGTCAGGTCGCGTACGTGGCCACCGTGCGGCGTGACCAATACGAAGAGCTGATCGGCGAGGCACGCTACACCCTCAGCGGCGAAGGCGCCGACGCAGCCGCCGCCCTGACCGTCGCCGTGGCCGACATCTGGCAAGGCCAGGGCCTGGCCGTCCAACTGCTCGAGCAGTTGGTCGAAGCCGCGCGCGACGCCGGCCTGCGCCGCCTGTTCGCCGAGGTGCCGGCCACCAACCGCCGGATGATCCGCTTCATGCAGCGCATGGGCTTCGTCGCCTGCGCGCCGGAGCCCGGCCGGCCGGCGCTGCGCATGGAGCGCGGCGTGACGCCGCGGCCGCCGCTGGCGCCCGAGCCCGGGCCCATGGACCTGCTGCGCCGCTGGCTGCACAACCAGTTCTTCCACTTCGGAGCCGGTCATTCCCGAGTCGCCAGCTAAGATTCCGCGCTTCGTGGGCGCCCTGCAGAGCGTCCTGGAACGCTGCTACGAAAGGGCCGAGATGGCGATCACCTCCGATGAACCGCGCGCGGACAAGCCCGCGCGGCGAATCAGCGAACTGCCCGGCCCGCGCGGCCTGCCGCTGCTGGGCAACGCGCTGCAGATCGAGCGCGAACGCCTGCACCGGCAGGTGGAGCAGTGGGCGCACGAGTACGGCGAGATGTACCGCTTTCGCATCGCCTCGCGCGAGTTCGTCGTCATCTCCAACCCGGCGACGGTGGCGGGCGTGCTGCGCGACCGGCCCGATGGCTTCCAGCGCGGCGCCAAGCTCAACGCGGCCGCCCGTTCGCTGGGCTTCAACGGCCTCTTCACTGTCAACGGCGACGAATGGCGCCGGCACCGGCCCATGGTGCTGCGCGGCCTCGATCCGACCCACATCAAGGCCTTCCACCCCACCCTGGTCAGGGTGACCGAGCGCTTCGCGAACCGGTGGCGCCGGGCGGCGGAGGCGGCCCAGCCCATCGACCTGCAGGCCGACCTGATGCGTTACACCGTCGACGTGACCGCCGGCCTGGCCTTCGGCACCGACATCAACACCATCGAGTCGGACGAAGAGGTGATCCAGACCCACCTGGACAAGCTGCTGCCCGCGCTGGCGAAGCGCGTGCTGTCGCCGCTGCCGCGCTGGCTGACGCGGCGCGACCCGGCCGTCGCCGAGGGCCTGGCGGCCGTGCACGAGGCCGTGTCCGGCTTCATCGCCGCGGCCCGCCGGCGGCTGGCCGACGAGCCCGGGCTGCGCGAGCAGCCCCGCAACCTCATCGAGGCCATGGTCGCCGAGCGCGACCGGCCCGGCTCCGACCTGAGCGACGAAGACCTGTCCGGCAACATGCTGACCATGCTGCTGGCCGGCGAGGACACCACGGCCAACACCCTGGCCTGGATGATCTGGCTGCTGCACCGCCATCCCGAGGCGGCGCAGCGGGCGGCGGAAGAAGTGCACCGCGTGCTGGGCGCCGAGGCCCATCCCACCCACGAGCAGCTGGCCCAGCTCGACTTCGTGGAAGCATGCGCGCACGAAACCATGCGCCTCAAGCCGGTGGCGCCGCTGCTCATTCAAGAGGCCGTGCGCGACACGGTGGTCGACGGCGTCGAGGTGCCGGCCGGCACACCCGTGATGTGCCTGATGCGCCCCGGTGCCGTGAGCGCCGCGAACTTCGCCGACCCGCAGGCCTTCAGGCCCGAGCGCTGGCTGGCCGGCGACGGCCCGGGCCGCGCCGCGGGCTCGGCCAAGCGCGTCGCCATGCCCTTCGGCGCCGGGCCGCGCACCTGCCCCGGCCGCTACCTGGCGCTGTCGGAAATCAAGATGGTCGCCGCCATGCTGCTGCGCCACTTCGACATCGTCGACGTGGCCGGCCCCGGCGGCATGGAGGTGCAGGAGCGGCTGGCGTTCACGATGTCGCCGGTGGGGCTGAAGATGCGGCTGCGCGCCCGCAGCTAGGCGCGCAGCCGCGGCGCCTATTTCGCCTTGGGCGCTTTCGTGACGGGTGCCTTCGTCACCGTCACGATCATCTCTTTCATCTCCAGCGGGCCGTAGTTGGAAATGAACGCCACGTCGGCCGCGTCGCGGCCGTAGGCCACGACGATGCGGCCGCCCCGCGGCTTCTTCTGCGTGGCGTCGAAGGTGTACCAGCGCCCACCCACGAAGGCCTCGAACCAGGCGTGCATGTCCATCGGGTCGAGCTGGTACAGGTAGCCCACCACCAGCCGCGCCGGAATCCGCAGGGCCCGGCACAGGCTGATGCCCACGTGCGAGAAGTCGCGGCAGACGCCGGCGCCGTCGTTCAGCGTGTCCAGCGCGTCGGTGGTGCCATTGCTCACGCCGTACTTGTATTCCAGGGTGTCGTAGATCCAGCTTCGGATGGCTTCGACCTGGGCGTAGCCGGGCAGCGCATCGCCCACCACCTTCTTCGCCTGGTCTTCCATCTTGTCGGAGGGGCAGTAGCGGCTTTGCAGCAGGTACTGGAGCGCATCGAAGGGCATCGCCTCGACCGGCACGGCGGCGGCGCTCGGCTCGACGGCGATCGCGTCCTCGGTTTCCATCACGATGTCGACCTCGACCTGCATGTCGCCCTGGGGAATTTTCAGGCGCTGGCACAGGTTGCCGTAGTTGTCGACGTATTCCGTGGTGGGCACCCACGGGTGCAGTTCGTAGCGCTCGCTCACCATCCACTGCGCTTCGCCGCTGCGTGGGCGCAGCATCGCGACGACCGGGCAGTCGCTGTTGGCGGTCACGGTGATCTTGCAGGTGGCCTGGAGTCTCATCGGAAGCTTTCGAAAGGGAGGTTGGTGTCGGGACGCAAGTGTCGCGCCAGCACCGCCGCCTCGAAGCGATCGAAGCGCCGTGCCGACGTCGCTTCGGGCGGGCGGCCGACAGGGCAGCGGGCGGGGCCGGTGCGACCATCGTCGCCACGATGTCAACCTCCACCCATGCAATGAAAAAATTCCTCTTCGCCTGCGCCACCGCACTCGCCCTGATGGGCACCGCTTCCGCCCAGGTGGGCAAGGCCGCCTCCGAGGCGACCGATGCCGCCGAGCACAAGATCGATCAGAAGCGCGCCGAGAGCGATGCGAAGAAAAGCGGGCCCGTCGGCAAGGCGGTGAACAACGTCAAGTCGGGCTATCACAAGAACCGCTCGAACGCCTCGAAGGAAAAGGCGAAGAAGTCGCTGAAGAACGCGACGAGCTGAAGGCGCTGCAGGGCGGCCTGCCCTGCGGTTCCTCTGGCCTCGTGAGCGGAGATGGGGCGCGTCAGGAGTCGCGACGCTCAGCCGTCGCGAAGCACTTCGTCCACCACGCGGTTTCGCAGCACCCCCACGTTCTGCACTTCGGCTTCCACCACATCGCCCGGCTTCAGCAGCCACGCCGGCCTTTGCCGGTTGAAACCCGCCACACCGGCCGTCGTGCCGGTGGTGATCACATCCCCGGGCTCCAGTGTCACGCGCGACCAGTAGGCGACGATGGCGCCGAAGTCGTGCACCATGTTGCGGGTGGTGTCGCGCTGCCGCACTTCGCCGTTCACGCGCAGCTCCATGACCAAGTCTCCCGTGTCGCCGACCTCGTCGAGCGTCGCGATGCATGGGCCGATGGGGCAGCAGGTGTCGAGGTTCTTGCCCTGGAAGTGGATGCCGTGCGTCTGCTCGGCCAAGATGATGTCGCGCATGCTCACGTCGTTGGTTACGGTGAGGCCGGCGACCACCGCGCGCCAGTCGTGCGCGGGCACGTCCTTGCAGCGCGTGCCGATGACCAGGCCGATCTCGATCTCGTAATCCAGCTCTTTGGTGAGTCGCGAACGCACGATGTCGGCGTCCGGCCCGATCACGGCTGATGGCATTTTCAGAAAGGCGAGCGGGTAGTCGGGCACGTCGAGCCTGACCTTCTGCGCGTGCACCTCGTCGACGTGCGAGCGATAGGTGCCGCCGGCCGAGATGATCTTGCGCGGGCGTGGCACCGGCGCCAGCAGGCGCACCGCGTCCACCGCCTGCACGATGCGGCATGCGAGCGACTGCTGCACGTCGCCGCGCTGCGCGTGCGCACAGGCTTCGCGCGCGGCCTGCATCGATGGTGTTCCGCCTTCCAGGAAGCGCACCATGTCGCCCGGGATGCGCACGGCCGCGATCTCCGCCGCGAAGGGGTCGTCCGCGAGCGAAGCCGCATACGCGCGGCGCAGGTCGATGACTCGCTCGCCTTGCAGGCTGCCGAGGCGATGCGCCGCATCGCCGGGTTCGATGTAGGTGACCAGCTTCATGCGTCCTCCTCGGGGTCTCGCGCTTGTTCGTGCTCTTGCTCGCAACGGCGAACGGCTTGCAGGACCGCCGCCAGCTCGCCGCAGCCCGCCGAAGCTTCGAGCGTGGCCTGCGCCTGCTCCGACACGCGGCCGCCGGCAATCTCCACGGCCGTCACGCCGGGCAATTCGCGCAACGCCGGCGCCACCACGTTCGCCGCGGTGACGGGCCGCAGCTCGCAGCCGACGCACATGCCGGTGAAGCGCACGCGCGCCACGCCGCGTGCATCGAAGGACTGCAGTTCGAGCCCGCCGGCATGCGATCGCAGCAGCGTGTCGAGCGCGCGCACCCGTGCCTGGACGTCGGGCGCCATCACGCCACCTCCGCCACCAGGCCCAGCCGGCGCCGCGCGGCGTCGAGGTCCACGCCCATGATGCGGGCGAAGTTCTCGCCGAGGATCTTGCGGCGGTCGTCCCGCGTGATCTGCGGGTAGCCGTAGCCGGCGCGCAGGTCGTCGGGAATCTGCAGCGCCATGAAGGCTTCGAGGTAGGGCTGCGGATTGCCCGCGAGCGCGGCTTCCGAGCCCCAGAGGATCTTGTCGGGCCCGGCCGTCTGCAGCAGCCGGCCGATGTGCTCCTGCACGCGTCGCGGTGCCACGCGATGGAAGGCCATGAAGCCGGCCAGCGACAGGTACACGTTCGGGAAGCGCGTGGCGATCGACACCATTTCCTCGAAGTAGGGCAGGGCCAGGTGATGCACGATGAAGTCGGCCTGCGGAAAGTCGCGCGCCGGTGCCTGCAGGTCGACCGGGCTCAGCCATTCCATGTTCTGCAGGCCGTAGGGGTTGCCCTTGTGGAACTGCAGCACCCGCACGCCGTTGGCGAGTGCGCGTTCGTACATCGGGTAGGCCAGCTTCTCGTCGTCGCAGCGCCAGCAGTCCTTGAGCTTCGCGTGCCCGTTGTAGAACTTGAAGGAGCGCGCACCCATGGCCTGCGACTGGTGGTCGATCTGCTCCAGCGCGTCGGCCAGGCCGCGGTGGCCGGGGTCCACGCCACCGCAGAAGAGCACGCGATCGGGGTAGGCGGCGGCCATGGCGTGCTGGGTCTGTACCGGCGAATACCAGTCCTTGAACCAGTCGAACATGGGCACGGTCTGGGCCATCGCCATGTCGGTCATCGAGTTCTCGAACACCAGCTCGTGCATCTGCGCCACGCTCCAGCGCGTGTCCCACTGAAAATCGCGCTGCCCGCCCGGAGCGGCACGCGGGTCGCGAACCTGCGCCCGGATGTAGTCGAGGATGCGGTCGCGCGCGGGCAGCGCGTCGGCGCGGTCGGTGCGCACGTTGCCGGCCGACAGGTCGTACAGGTGGATGACGTTGTCGAAGACGAAGAGGTTGTCGATCATGCGGTCTGGCTCCGGCGGTTACTCGAGGCGGATGTGCGCGGCGCGGATCACCTCGCCCCAGCGCTCGTATTCGGTCCGAATGAAGCGACGCGATGCATCCGGGCCCATGTCGTAGGGCACGAAGCCCAGCGGCGCGAAGGCATCGCGCAGCGTGGGCTGCCGCAGCGCCTTGTCGACCTCGGCCGCGGCGTGGCCGCCGGCGCGAACAGGCCGCCCCAGCCGATCACCTCGAAGCCGGGCACCGTGTCGGTGGTGAGCCGCGCCTTGGGAAACTCGGGCAGCGGCGTCGGGCTGGCCACCGCGATCAACTTGACCCGGCCGTCGCGGATGAAGGGGATGGCGCTCGCGCTCGGCTCGATCATGAGCTGCACGCCTCCGCTCGAAAGATCGGTCAGCGCCGGCAGCGTGTTGTAGGGCACGTGCACCATGTCCAGCCCTGCCTTGGCCTTGAACACTTCCATGGCCAGGTGCGCGTTCGAGCCGATGCCCGGCGACGCATACGAGACCTTGCCGGGGTTCGACTTGATCCAGGCGATCAGCGATGGCAGGTCGTCGGCCGGCACGCCGGGGCTGGCGATCAGCAGCAGGTGTGCGCGCGCCAGCATCGCCACCGGCACCAGGTCCTTGTTGGGGTCGTAGGCCAGCTTTGTCATCAGGTGCGGCGTGGTGACGAAGGTGCTGGAGGCGCCGCACACCAGCGTGTACCCGTCGGCCGCGGCCCTGGCCGCCATCTCGGCGCCGACGTGGCCGCTCGCGCCGGGGCGGTTGTCCGGCGTGAAGGGCTGGCCGAGCTGGTCGCCCAAGCGCTGGGTGACCTGGCGGCACAGGGCGTCGGGACCCGAGCCGGCGCCCGCTGGCACGAGCACGCGCACCGGGCGTGCGGGCCACGCCGCCTGCGCGCCGGGTGCGGTCTGCGCGTGCAGGCCGGCCGCGGCACAGGCCATCGCCAGCACCGCCGCGGCGCGGACGAGGATGCATCGTGTTGTCATCGTTGTCTCCTGCGGCACGTGGGCTGCCGCTGGGCTCGAATCTAGGCCCGGCCCGACGTCGGGCGCTTGACCATCGCGGACATTTTCTTGACATTCGCGGACATGGCCCGCGACACCCCCCGCACTGCCAGCGCTAACGTCCTGACCGGCTTCGCAGCGCTGGTGCGTTCGCTCGGCGCCGACCCGGCGGCGCTGCTGCGGCGCGCGCGCGTGCCGCTGTCGGCGCTGAGCGATCCACAGGCGCGCCTGCCCGTGGCCTCGGTGGCGCGGCTGCTGGAAGACGCGGCGCAGGCGGTGGGTTGCCCCGACCTGGGGCTGCGGCTGTCGGCGTCGCGCCGCCTGTCGCACTTCGGCGCCGTGGGCAAGCTGGCGCGCGACGAGCCCGACCTGCGCCACGCGCTGCGGGCCATCAGCGCCTGGATGCATCTGCATTCCGAAGTGATCCTCGACCTGCAGGAAGGCGGCGATGGTGTCGCGCTGTGCGTCCACCACAGCGAGGCAATGGCGGCCACGTCGCCGCAGGTCGTCGACCTCGTGGTTGGCGGCACCTTGCAGATCGTGCGCCACCTGCGCGGGTCGCAATGGCATCCGCAGGCCGTGTGCCTGGCGCGCCCGTCGCCGGCGGATGCGCGGCCGTACCGGCACTACTTCGGCTGCCCGGTCGCCTTCGACGCCGACGGCAACGCGCTCTTCATGACGCAGCCGGACCTCGACCAGCCGGTGTCCGAAGCCGATCCGATCTTTCGCAGCGAGTCGGAGCGCCAGGTGGAAGCATGGGCCGGGCTGCAGGCGCGGCCGGTCGATGCCCGCGTCGCCGAGTTGATCCACGTCATGCTGCCGAGCGGCCGCTGCACCATGGCCAACGTCGCGTTGCGGCTCGGCCTGCAGGAGCGCACGCTGCGCCGGCACCTGGCGGTGGCGGGCATGAGCTTCGCGGGCGAGCTGGAGGCGGCGCGACGCGAGCTGGCCCGAAGCTATCTCGCGCGCTCGGACAAGAGCATCGGCGCCATCGCGGGCCTGCTCGGCTACTCGGAGGCCAGCGCCTTCTCGCGCTGGTTCCGAAAGGCCTTCGGCTGCGAGGCACGGGCCTGGAGGGACAAGGCGCGCCGCGCCCGATAGTTTGTGTACATTCGTTTGCGCCTGGTCGGGCCCTCCCCGCATCGTTACCACCGCTCAACGCCATTCAATGACCACCGACGCCATTGCCGACGCCAACGCCTCCGACAACGTCAACCCGCATTACCTCGGCCATGTCGTGAAGGCGTCGCAGTCGCATGCGATCGGCACCAGCGAAGACGTCGTCTCCGCCAGCGGCGTCAAGCTGCTCGCCCGTGGTGCGCGCATCGACGCCGGCGTGCGCGAGCGGCTGCTCGCGCACAAGCTGCGCCGGCCGCTGGAGCAGTCGGTCGGCATGGACGACGACGCGATCACGGCGCGCCTCGCCCCCACGGTGCAGACGCTCCTCGACAAGCACGCACTGCTGCGTGCGCTGTGCGCCGACGGCCCTGCCAGCGACGTGCCCGCGGCCATCGCGGCCGTCACGCTGGCGCCCCAGCCGAGGGCGCTGCTCGCCATCTATACCCAGCTGCACGAAGACCGCCTGGAGCACGCCGTCGGCGTCGCCATGCTCGCGGTGTCGCTGGGCCGGCGCCTGCAGGCGAGCAATGCCGAAACGGGGCGCGTACTCGCCACCGCAGGCCTGTTGCACGACGTGGGCGAGCTCTACATCGATCCCGAGTACCTGCGCCGCGGCGCACGGCTGACGATCGAGCAATGGCGCCACATCGTCGTGCACCCGCTGGTGGGGCACCGGGTGCTGCGCGACATGGCGGGCGCGGGCAGCGCGGTGGCCGATGCCGTGCTGCTGCACCACGAAAGGCTGGACGGCTTCGGCTACCCGCGCGGCGTCGCGGGCGAGGCGTTCACGCGCAACGGGCAGATCCTCGCCGTGGCCGAATGGCTCATGGCGATCATCGAATCGGGCGCATCGCCGCTGACCCGCGCGCGCATGGCCGAGCGGCTCGTGCCCGGCGAGTTCAGCCCCACGTTGCTGCACGCCGTGTCGGCCGGTGCACGCGCGGCGCCCGATGCCCCGGTCGACCTGGAGGCGGCGGCGCCGCTGGAGCAGGCGGCCCAGCGCATCGAGCACCTGATCGGCGTGCTGGAGCGATTCAGGCAGGCGCGCGGCTGGATCGATGCGCGCATCGCGCAGGCGGACGGCGAGCTGCGCCGGGTGCTCGACATCGGCCTGCGGCGCATGCTGGTCATCCAGGCGTCGTTCTCGAGCGCCGGGCTCGACGCACAGGCACCCGCGCCACTGTTGGCCGAGCTGGCGGCGCTGCGCGACCCCAGCGTCTACACCGAGACCGTGACCCTGGTCGAAGAGCTCGAATGGCGCATTCGCGAAGTCGCGCGTCAGCAGCGCCTGCGCGGCGGCCTGCTGCCGCCGGCCGAGGCGGCCGTGGTCGCCGAGTGGATCGATCGCGTGCAGCCGGCGTCGCTGGCCGGGCGCGGCGCCTGATGATGCGCGCGAACTTGCGACCGACCTTGCGCCCGACGCCGCGTCCTGCCCACAGCGTTCAGCCCTGCGCCGCCGCGAAGCCCTGGTGCACCGCCGCGGCGAACGGCGCCGCCAGCGCGCTGCGAAAGCTCTCCGCCGCCGGATAGGCCAGCGCCACGGCCTGCGCCGCCAGCGGCCCGCGCAGGCGCCGGCAGGCGATGCGCTTGCCATCCTGGCTGCGGTCGTGCACCGGTCGCGTGGTCAGCAGCGACACGCCCAGTCCGTTGGCGACCAGCGAACGCACCATCTCGAGCGACGTGGTCTCGTAGGCCACGACCGGCGCCACGCCGGCCTGGCGGAACAGCGAGAGAAAGTACTCGCGGCTGTGCGGCAGGTTGATCAGCACCAGCGGCTCGCGCGCCAGCGTGGCCAAGGCCAGGCTGCCGTGCGCCGCCAGCCGGTGGCCCCAGGGCAGCAACGCGTAGGGCACGAGCCCGGCGACCGGCTCGATCGTCACGCCGGGGCGTGCCAGGCCCAGGTCGTAGAGCAGGGCCACGTCGAGCGCGCCGCGTTCCAGCATGCGCGTCAGCGTCTCGGTGTCGCCCTCGTGCAGTTGCACCTCGACGGCCGGATGCGACGCGCGCAGCTGCGCGAGGATGCTCGGCAGCCAGCGCGGCGCGAGCGTGCTCAGGCAGCCCACGCGCAGCAGGCCGGCGAGCTCGGGCGAGCGCGGGCTTTCCAGCGCCTGGGCCTGCGTCAGCAGCGCATGCGCCTCGCGGTGGCGCGCGGCGCCGGCCGCGGTCAGCGCGAGCCCGCGCGCATGCAGGCGCACGAACAGCGGCTCGCCCCACAGCGATTCGAGGTCGGCGATCGCCTTCGAGATCGAGGGCTGCGACACGTTCATCGACTCGGCCGCGCGTGCCGCACCGCCATGGCGCGCGGCAGCGACGAAGTACTCCAGCTGGCGCAGGTTCAGGTGAATCATCTTTCTTGATCCAGGCTATCCAAAACGAATATTTTCCTTTGATCCAATACGAGCGGAGCATCGGACACCTGCACTCTTGCATTGCACGCGAAAGGCCCGACGATGACCACCGCTGCCCGCCCGCTCGACGGCGTGCGCATTCTCGATTTCACCCGCGTGCTGGCCGGCCCCATGGCCACCGCGCTGCTGGCCGACCTGGGCGCCGAGGTGATCAAGATCGAACCGCCGCAGGGCGACGACTACCGCGCCATCGGCCCGATGCAGAGCGGGCAGAGCGCGCTCTTCACGGTGATGAACCGCAACAAGAAGAGCCTGGTGCTCGACCTCAAGTCGCCGGAGGCCGTCGAACTCGTGCATGGCCTGGCCGCGCAGGCCGACGTGGTCGTCGAGAACTTCCGCCCCGGCGTGGCCGAGCGGCTCGGCGTCGGGCCCGACGCGCTGCGGCGGCTCAACCCGATGCTGGTGTACGTGAGCGTCTCGGGCTTCGGCCAGACCGGCCCCTTGGCGCATCGGCCCGCCTACGACATCGTGGTGCAGGCCATGAGCGGCCTCATGGAAGCCACCGGCGACCCCGACGGCCCGCCCACGCTGGTCGGCGAGGCGGTGTCGGACGTGGTGGCCGGGCTCTTCGCATCGTGGGCCACGCTGGCGGCGCTGCTGCAGACGCGGCGCACCGGCGAAGGCCAGCACGTGGACGTGGCGATGTTCGACACGACGCTGGCCTTCCTCGCCACCTCGATGGCGCGCTACCTCTTCACCGGGCGGCCTGCACGGCGCGTCGGCAACCGGCACCCGCTGTCGGCGCCCTTCGGCGTGTACCGCGCGCAAGACGGCCATTTCGCCCTGGCCGTGCTCAACGAAAAGCTGTTCGAGGCGCTGGCGGGTGCGATGGAGCAGCCTGCCTTGCTGCGCGACCCGCGCTTCGCCGGCGACGAGTCGCGATCGGCCCACGAGCCCGCGCTGCGTGCGGCCATCGAGGCCTGGGCCGCGGACCGGCCGGTCGACGCCGTCATCGCCCTGCTCGAAAGCGCCGGTGTGCCGGTCGCGCCGATCTGGAACATCGCGCAGGCGCTCGAGTCGCCCCAGGCATGCGCGCGCGGCCTGCTGCAGCCGGTGGAAGACGCACGCCTGCCCGGCCTGCGGCTGCCCACGCAACCGGTGCGTTTCAACGGCGCCGCGCCCAATCGCGCCGAGCGCGCGCCTGCGCTCGGCGAGCACACCGACGAGCTGCTCGCGACCTTGCTCGGCCACGGCGCCGGCCGCCTGGCCGAGCTGCGCGCCGCCGGCGCGTTCGGCACACCCGCACACCCCGCCGCCGCGCCAGAGGAGACCACCGCATGACCACCCCCCGCTTCGGCATCGCCGACGAAGACCAGACCCTCGCAGACGCCGTGGCGCGCTACGCCGCCGAGGCGCTGGCGCCACGCGCCAAAGAGATCGACGAGCAGGCGCTGTCCGCCACCTGCCACCTGCCCGGCCTCGCCGCGCTGGGCGTGATGGGGATGAACATCCCCGAGCGCTTCGGCGGCCCGGGCGTGTCGCCCACCGCCATGCTGCTGTCGCTGGTGGCGATCTCGCGCGCCTGCGCCGCCACCTCGTCGCTGCTCGGTGCGCACTACCTGGGCACCGACGCCGTGCTGATCGGCGGCGACGACGCGCAGCGCGCGCGCTGGCTGCCACCGTGCGCGCGCGGCGAATGGCTGGCCGGCCTCGCGCTCACCGAGCCACGCGGCGGCTCGCACCCCGCCGACCTGCGCACCCGCGCCGTGCGCGACGGCGACGGCTATCGCATCGATGGCGCCAAGCAGTTCATCTCGAACGCCGGCGAGGCCGCGTTCCTGGTCGTCTTCGCGAAGACCGATGCCGATGCCGGCGCGCGTGGCGTGAGCGCCTTCATCGTGCCCACGCGCTCGCCCGGCGTGCGTGTCTCATCGCCCGAAAAGCTGATGGGCATCCGCGGCGGCCATGCCTTCGAAGTCGCCTTCGACGACGTGCGCGTGCCGGCCGACCATCGCCTGGGCGATGAAGGCACGGGCTTCAGGACCGCGATGAAGGTGCTCGACAACAGCCGCCTCGACGTGGCCGCCACGGCCCTGGGCATCGCCGAGGCCGCGCTCGATGCCGCCGTCGGCTGGATGAAGGAGCGGCAAGTCGGCGGCGAGCGCCTGGCCGACAAGCAGGGCCTGCAGTGGATGCTGGCCGACATGAAGCTGCGCCTCGAAGCGTCGTGGGGCCTGACGTTGCAGGCGCTCGCACTGCGCGAGGCCGGCCGGCCCTTCACGCAGCAGTCGGCCATGGCCAAGCTGCATGCCTCGGAGATGGCGGGCTTCGTCGCCGATGCGGCCCTTCAGATCCACGGCGGCTACGGCTTCACGCGCGAACTGCCGCTGGAGCGCTACGTGCGCGACGCGCGCATCCTGCGCATCTACGAGGGTTCGTCGGAAATTCAGCGCAACATCATCGCGCGGAGCCTGCTGGCCTGAGGGACTCTGGCACATTCGGGGGCAGCGATGTCATCGCCATCGTGATGAAGGATCCGGCATGAGCGCCCACCCCCAGAGCATCGAATTCCGCGCGGAAGCGCTACGCATCGGCGGCGCCGAGGTGCGCACCGCGCGCAGCATCGACGTGTGCAACCCCTATTCCGGCGAGCGCGTCGGCACCGCGCCGATGGCCAGTGTGGAAGACGTTCGCCGCGCCTTCGACATCGCGCAGGCCTACGTTCCCAAGCTCTCGCGCTACGAGCGCTCGGCCATCCTGAACCGTGCCGCAGCGTTGCTGCGCGAACGCATCGACGCGGCGTCCGACCTGATCACGAGCGAGTCGGGCCTGTCGAAGAAGGACAGCGCGTACGAGATCGGCCGCGTGGCCGACGTGCTGAACTTCGGCGCTGCCGAAGCGCTGCGCGACGACGGGCAGGTCTTCTCCTGCGACCTGACGCCCCACGGCAAGCAGCGCAAGGTGATCACCATGCGCGAGCCCTTGCTGGGCGTCATCACCGCCATCACGCCCTTCAACCACCCGATGAACCAGGTGGCGCACAAGGTCGTGCCGGCCGTGGCCACGAACAACCGCATGGTGCTCAAGCCGTCCGAGAAGGTGCCGCTCTCGGCCTACTACTTCGCGGACCTGCTCTACGAGGCGGGTCTGCCGCCCGAGATGCTGCAGGTGGTGACGGGCGACCCGCGCGAGATCGCGGACGAACTGCTCACCCATCGGCACGTGGACCTGATCACCTTCACGGGCGGCGTGCCGATCGGCAGGTACATCGCGTCCAAGGCGGGCTACCGGCGCATCGTGCTCGAACTGGGCGGCAACGACCCGCTGATCGTGATGGACGACGCCGACCTCGACAGGGCCAGCGACCTGGCCGTGCAAGGCTCGTACAAGAATTCGGGCCAGCGCTGCACCGCCGTCAAGCGCATGCTGGTGCACCAGAAGATCGCATCGGCCTTCACCGAGCTCGTCGTCGAGAAGACGCGCGCCTGGACCTACGGCGACCCGATGGACACGCGCAACGAGATGGGCACGGTGATCGACGAGGCGGCGGCCCGGCACTTCGAATCGCTCGTGAACGAAGCCGTGGCCCAGGGCGCGCGCCTGCTGGCCGGCAACCGCCGCGAGGGCGCGCTGTATTCGCCCACCGTGCTCGACCGCGTGCGTCCCGAGATGACGGTGGTGCGCGAAGAGACCTTCGGCCCGGTGTCGCCGATCATCACCTTCGGCTCCATCGACGAAGCGATCGCCATCTCGAACGGCACCGCCTTCGGTCTCTCGTCGGGCATCTGCACCGACAGGCTCGATGACGCCACCCGCTTCGCCAAGGAGCTGAAAGTGGGCACCGTCAACCTGTGGGAAGTGCCGGGCTACCGCATCGAGCTCACGCCCTTCGGTGGCATCAAGGATTCGGGGCTGGGCTACAAGGAAGGCGTGCAGGAAGCGATCAAGTCCTTCACGAACTGCAAGACCTTCACGCTGCCGTGGTGAGTCGGTGAGTCGCCGGTCCGCGGCGGCGTCGGACAGCGCGGGCGCGAGCGCGAGCGCGAGCGCGAGCGCGAGCGCGAGGCATTGCGGTGTCCGATGGTGGTAAGTTCCCCGGCGTGATGGCCCTTCGTACCGCCTCCTCATGATTCCCGCCGCCGCCCGTGAGCGCGCCTCCGGTCCCGCGCATCCGCTGCGGCAGGCCACCTTGCTGTCCCCGGTGCCCGACGCGGCGGCCGTGGCGCCCGACCTGCTGGCACGCCTGCAGCCGGCCACGTTGAATGCGGTGCTGGCGCTCGGGCGGCGGCGCGACTTCCGCAGCGGCGAGCTGCTGTTCGGGCAGGGCGATGCGCACGAGGGCATTCACCTGATCGAGGCCGGCGTGGTGAAGTCCTACTACGTGTCGGAAGACGGCCGGGAGCTCACGCTCGGCTTCTGGACCCACGGCCACTACGTCGGGGCTCCGCAGGTCTTCGGCGGCGGCCGGCATGCGTGGACCTCGGTGGCCGTGGCGCCGACCCGGTGCCTCGAACTGCCCGGCCCCGAGCTGCGCGACATCACCACGCGCCATCCCGACCTGGCCCTCGCCCTCATCGACGCCATGGTGCACAAGATGCAGTGCTACTGCGCGCTGCTGCAACTGCTGGCGACGCATTCGATGCGCGTGCGGCTGGCGCGGCTGCTGGCCATGCTGGCGGCGCGCGAGAGCGGCGCGGTGCGCGGGCTGAGCCACGGCGAGCTCGCGAGCATGATCGGCTCCACCCGCCAGTGGGTGTCGCTCACGCTCGCGCGCTTCCAGGACGAGGGATTGATCGAGCGCCACACGGATGGCGCCTACCTCGTGCCGGAGCCGGCCGCGCTTGCCGCGGTGCGCTGACACCGGGCCGGCAATTAGTTGCTGGCGGGCACGCGTCGGCCTGCGCACACTCCTCCTCGCTGGCCGCGACGGCCACGGCTAGTCATCACAGGACACAGGAGATCTCGATGTTCCTCACCCGGTTCCGCACCACCTTCGCAAGGGTCGCACCCCTCGTCGCGGGGCTCGTCTGGCTGGCGTCGCCGCTGGCCCAGGCGCAGGACTACCCCTCCCGGCCCATCACGCTGGTCGTGCCCTATCCGCCGGGCAGCGCCACCGACTTCGTCGCGCGGCTGTTCCAGCCCAGGCTGGCCGACGCCTTCGGGCAGCCCGTCGTGGTCGAGAACCGGGGCGGCGCCTCGACCAACATCGGCACCGAATACGTCGCGCGCGCCGCGCCGGACGGCTACACGGTGCTGATCCAGGTGCCGAACATCGTCACCAACGAGTTCGTCTTCGGCAGCATCCGCTGGAAGCGCGACGACTTCGCGCCGGTCGGCACGCTGGTGCGCTGGTCGAACGTGATCGTGGCCGGGCCGAGCGCGCCGCACCGGGACCTGAAGCAGCTGCTGGCCGCCAAGGACACGGCATCGCTCAACTACGGTTCGCCGGGGCCGGGCTCGCTGTCGAACCTGGCCGTCGAGATGCTGAAGGGCCGCAGCGGGCTGGCGATGCAGCACGTCACCTACACCGGCACCTCGCCGATGATGAACAGCCTGCTCGGCGGCAGCATCCAGTACGCCGCGACCAACCCGGCCAATTTCATGTCCTTCGTGCGGGATGCCAAGCACAAGGTCACGCCGCTGGTCGTGCTGGGCTCGCAGCGCGATTCGACCATTCCCGACGTGCCCACGCTGGCCGATTTCGGCATTGCCGGCATCGAGAGCTACGGCTGGGCCGGCCTGCTGGTGCCGGCGAAGACGCCGCCCGCCGTGGTGGCGCGCCTCAACGCCGAGTTCGTGAAGGTGCTGCGCGCACCCGACATCGTGGAGAAGCTCAAGGCCAACTACCTGGAGCCCTTCCCCGGCACGCCCGAAGCCTTCGGCCGCTTCATGGTGGCGGAGCACCGCAAGTGGGGCGAGGCCATCAAGGCCGCGGGCATCAAGCCGGAATGAATCGAACGATCGGAACGACCATGAAAACCTATATCGAGAACGGCACCGTCATCGCCTGGCAGAACGGCGCGCACCGCGTGATCGAGGGCGGCGTCGTCGTCATCGAGGGCGATGTGATCGTCGAGGTGGGCTCCGGCATCGCGGTGCCTGCCGACGGCAGCGCGAGACGCATCGATGCGCGCGGCCGCATCGTCATGCCCGGCTTCGTGAACACGCACCTGCACGTGACCGACACCCTCTACACCAAAGGCTATCTCGAAGAATCCACCAACATCAGCGCGCAGGCCAAGGAAACCAACTACGGCACGCTCTACCGCACGCTGCCGGCCGTGCGCCACGCGGTCGATCCCGAGGCGCAGGTCATCGCCGCCGAATGCGCGTTCGCCGAGCTGGCCCGCACCGGGTCGACCACGGTGGTGGAACTCGGCTACGACTACGAGGTGGGTGGCGACGGCGCCATCGCGATGACCGAGCAGGTCGCGCAGGTGGCCATGGCGACCGGCCTGCGCTGCTATTCGGGCCCGCGCTTCCGGGCCATGCACTACGGGCATGCGCCGGGCGGCAAGGTCTGGTACGAGAAGTACCCGGACGAAGGGCGCAGGCGCTTTCGCGACTGCGTCGACTTCTGCACCGGCTGGGACGGCCGCTACGACGGCCGCCTGCGCACCATGCTGGCGCCGGGACAGATCGACACCTGCGACCCGGAACTGCTGCGCGAGACCCGGCGCGTCGCGAGCGCGCACCGGCTGCCCATCCAGGTGCATGCCGGGCAGTCGCCCAACGAGTACGAACGCATCCGGTCCGAGTACGGCATGAGCACGGTCGAGTACATGCAGGACACCGGCCTGCTGGGCCCGGATTGCCTGATCGGCCATGGCCAGGTCATGACCCGCGACGGCAACATGGCCTCGCTCGACCCGTCGGAGGTGGCGGCGCTGCGCGATTCACAGACCACCGTGGTGCACCTGCCCTGGGTCAAGGCGCGGCGCGGCGGCGTCATCAACTCCATCCACAAGTACCGGCAGCTCGGCATCCGGCAATCGCTGGGCACCGACACCTTTCCCTTCGACATGTTCAACGACATGCGCATGGCGGCCACCGTGTGCCGCATCGTCGAGCATTCGGTGGACGTCGCCACGTCGGCGGACGTCTTCGCCATGGCGACCGTCGGTGGCGCAGATGCCCTGGGCCGGCCGGACCTCGGCCGCCTGGCGGCGGGCTGCAAGGCCGACATCGTGATGGTGCGCACCGACACCTTCAAGGCCGCGCCGGCCTACGACCCCTTCATGTTCCTCGTGCTCTCGGCCACGGGCGACGACGTCGACCGCGTGATGGTCGACGGCAAGACCATCGTCGAGAACGGCCGCGTGCTGGCGGTCGACATGCCAGCGGCGGTCGCGCGCCTGAACGAGGCCGCCCGCCGCGTGCGCTCGAACATCGTGACCTGATCGCGGTGCCGCATGTTCGTCTTCGAGTGGCCGCTGTGGGCCAGCGTGGCGATCCTCGCGACCGCGGGATTCGCGCACGGCATCTTCGGCCTGGGCTTCGCGATGATCGCGACGCCGCTGCTGGCGCTGTTCCTCGACTACCGCGTGGCGGTGCTCATGGTGGCCGTGCCCTCGCTGCTGATGGCCTCGTCCTGGCTGGCCGTCCACCGCCGGCAGCTGCGGCTGTGCCGCATTCCGTCGAGCCTGCTGCCGGCCATCGCCGTCGGCGCAACGCTCGGCGCGGCGCTGCAGGCGGGCCTGCCGGAGCGGGTTTCGCTGTTGCTGCTGGCCTCGTTGCTGGCAACCAGCGTGCTGACCACCTGGGCCCTGGCGCGCTGGCAGCCGCCCGAAACGGCATCGCGCGAGAAGGCCGGCGCCGTGTTCGGCGGGCTGGCCGGCATGACTGAATCGGCGTTGAACGTCGGTGCGCCTTTCGCGTTGCTCTACGGTGCGTTCGCGCGGCTGAACCGCATCGAGCAGCTTGTCGTGCTGAACCTTTGCTTCGCGCTGGCGAAGGCCATCCAGGTCGGGCTGATCTCGGTGACGAGCGTTCCGCATGTCGGCGGCATGGCCATGGTGCTCGGCACCGCGGCCAGCGGCGCCGCCTACTACCTCGGCAACGGCCTGGCCAACCGGTTCTCCGAGGCGCGCTTTCGCGCGCTGCTGCGCTGCTTCCTGTTCGTCATGATCGGCGCGTTGATCGCACGCGCCGCATGGCTCTAGCCGGCGCGGCCGGATCAATCGGCCTGGCTGATGTCCTTGCCGTTGCGGCGCGCCTGGTCGACCAGCCGCGCCGCCATCTGCGCCGCCATCTGCAGGCGCTTGAGGTCGCGATCGACCAGGGTCGGGTTGGGCGCGAAGCTGAAGCAGCACAGCGTGCCGTAGACGGTGCCGTCCACCAGCGTGATGGGCACGCTCATGTGGGCGCCGATGCGGAACGGCGTGGGCGGAAGCTGGGCCCGGCCCGCGTAGCTTTCCACGTCTGTCACCAGCTGGGGCAGCCGGCCGTCGATGACCTGGCGGCAGAAGCTGACCTCTTCGGGGTCGGAAGCGCCTTCCTCGATCAACTGCCGGCCGTCTGGCGGGTCGATGTTGCGAAAGGCGCGGCGGCCGTCCCGCACGTTGGAGACGAAAGCCAGGTCCATCTGCAGGTGCTCGCGCACCAGCTTGAGCACGTCGCGCACGGCCCGGTCGATGCGTGCGTCGTCCGCGTCGGACGTGACCGTCGCATAGAGCTTGAGTTGCCGCGTGAAAGCCGCCGCCGTTGCGCGTGTGCGATGCACGAAGGCCTCGCCGCCGGCGCGGTCGCCTGAGTCCATTCCCGTCCTCGTCGAATTTTTCGCAATGTACGGTGCACTTTACGTGCCTGACAAGAAGATTTCGTTGCGCAACCGCATCAAGCGTGCGGATGCCGAGGAAAAGTTCTGCTTCGACCTGCGCTCAGCGGACGGCGTCGGGCGGTGCGATGCGCACGCTGCGGCCGCTCTTGCAGGCCTCGACGATGGCCAGCGCGGCCTCGAGCGAGCGCACGCCGTCCTCGCCGCTCGCCGCGGGGCGGCCCCGTCCAGCCATGGCCTCGCAGAAGCGACGTACGCCCACCACGTACAGCCCCTCGTGCTCGACCGGCACGGCACGCTCGCCCTCGGCATCGCGCAGCAGCACCTGGCCCGCCGCCCTGACCGTCATCACGTCGCGCGCGACGATTGAGCCTTGTTCGCCATGGACCTCGAAGCCGGTGTCGGCGTGCCGTACGGTATAGGCGGCGTGGATCTGTGCGAGCACGCCATTGTCCATGCGCAGCACCGCCATCACGCCGTCTTCGGCGCCGTTCTTCGAGAGGAAGCCGGCCTGGGCCATGCCGATGGCTTCCACAGGCTCGGCCGCCAACGCGAAACGCAGGGTGTCGACCGCGTGCACGCCGATGTCGAGGATCACCCCGCCGCCGGCGGCCGGGTTGTCGACCCGCCAACCCTGAACCTGCGGCCGCAGGTAGATCGCGTGGAAGACGCGGGCGAACAGCGGCCGGCCGATCGCACCGCCGTCGATCAGCGCGCGCACCTTGCGATGCGTCGCCGCGTTGCGCAGGTGGTGGTTGGTGGCGAAGACCAGGCCGGCTTCGCGCGCGGCGGCGACCATTCGCTTCGCATCCTCGAGCGTGGTGGCCAGCGGCTTCTCGCACAGCACGTGCTTGCCCGCGGCCAGCGCGGCGAGCGCCTGGCTGCAGTGCTGTTCGTTGGTGCTGCTGATGTAGACCGCTTGCACGGCCGGGTCTTCCAGCAGCGCGGCGATGCCGCCGTAGCCGCGGGCGATGCCGTGCTCCTTGGCGAAAGCCTCGGCGCGCGCGGCATCGCCGCTGGCGACCGCCACCACGGCGTGGCCGGGCTGCGCGCGCACCGCGGCCAGCATGTGTTCGCGTGCGATGGTGCTGGCGCCGACGAAGCCCCAGCCGACGGATTCCTGACTCATGGTGCCGCTTCCTTCTGGTTCGACGATTCGACGGGCAGGAACATCTTGCCCGGGTTCATGATGCCCTTGGGATCGAGCGCCTGCTTGATCGCGCGCATCAATTCCACGCCCTCGCCGTGTTCGGCCACGAGCTGGTGCCGGCGGTGCAGGCCGATGCCGTGCTCGCCGGTGCAGGTGCCGCCGAAGTCGATGGCGCGCAGCGACACGCGCTCGGCCAATGCTTCGGCACGTTCGCGCTCTTCGCCGTTGGCCGGATCGAACAGGATGCCGAGGTGGAAGTTGCCGTCGCCCACGTGGCCCACCAGCGGCGCGACCAGGCCGCTGCGTGCCACGTCGTCGAGCGTCTGCGCGATGCATTCGGCCAGTTCGGCGATCGGCACGCAGGCGTCGGTGCCGATCATCCGGCAGCCCGGGCGCAAGGCCAGGTTGGCATAGGTCACGTCGTGGCGCGCCTTCCACAGGCGGCTGCGGTCCTCGGGCCGCTCGGCCCAGGCGAAGCCGCTGCCGCCGGCGTCGCCGGCCAGCTGCTCGACCATCTCGATCTGCTCGCGTACCGAGGCCGGCGTGCCGTGGAACTCGACGAAAAGAGTGGGCTGCGGCTGCATGCCTTCGAGCTTCGAGTAGGCGATGCAGGCGCCCATCTGCACGGCGTCGAGCAGCTCGATGCGCGCGACCGGGATGCCCATCTGCAGCGTGCCGATCACGGCCTGCATGGCGGCCTCGACGCTCGCGAACTGGCAGACCGCGGCCTGCACCGTCTCGGGCAGGCCCCACAGCCGCAGCTGCACTTCGGTGACGATGCCCAGCACGCCCTCGCCGCCCACGAACAGCCGCGTCAGGTCCAGCCCGGCCGCGGTCTTGCGCGCCCGCGTGCCGGTGCGCACGATGCGGCCGTCGGCCGTGACCACCGTGAGGCCAAGCACCGCGTCGCGCATGGTGCCGTAGCGCACCGCGGCGGTGCCGGAAGCGCGGGTCGACGCCATGCCGCCCAGGCTGGCGTTCGCGCCCGGGTCGATGGGGAAGAACAGGCCCTGGTCGCGCACGGCGGCGTTGAGCTGCAGGCGCGTGACGCCGGCCTGCACGCGGCAGTCCAGCGAATCGCCGCTCACCGTCAGGATGCGGTCCATGCGCGAGAGGTCGAGGCTGATGCCGCCATGCACCGCGGCCACGTGCGCTTCGAGCCCCGTGCCGGTGCCGTAGGGCACGATGGGGATGCCTGCGTCGTTGCAGCAGCGCGCGACGAAGGCCACCTCGTCGTTGTCCAGCGGGAACACCACCGCGTCGGGCCGGCTGCTGATGGGCACGCCCTCGCCGCCCCCGGCATGGTGGTCGAGCACCGCGCCGGCAATGGAGACGCGCTCGCCGAAGCGCTCGCGCAGCGCCGGCAGCAGGGCCTGCACGCGCTGCGCGGTCCGGGCGCGGTGGGGGTCAGGCGCCGAGGTAGGTCTGTCGGACATAGTCGTCATGCATCAGGCGCGCGGCCGGCCCTTCGAGGGCCACCGCGCCGTTCTCCAGCACGTAGCCGTGGTCGGATATGCCGAGCGCCGCATAGGCGTTCTGTTCGACGATGAGCACCGTGCGGCCGGTCTCCGCGATGCGGCGGATGTCGGCGAACATCTCGGTCGTGAGCTTGGGCGAAATGCCCATCGACGGCTCGTCCAGCAACAGCAGCGACGGGTTGGACATGAGCCCGCGGCCGATGGCCAGCATCTGCTGCTCGCCGCCGGACAGCACGCCGCCCATCATGTGCGCCTTCTTCGCGAGCACGGGGAAGAGGGCGCAGACCTCCTCGAGCGTGCGCGCCACGCCGGCGCGGTCCTTGCGGCGCACGTAGGCGCCGACCTCCAGGTTCTCCAGCACGGTCAAGGTGGAGAAGATGCGCCGACGCTGCGGCACGCAGGCTACGCCGGCGGCGATGATGGATTCGGTCGAGAGGCCCGCGATCGAGCGGCCATCGAGCTCGACGCTGCCCGTGGCCGGCCGCAGCCGCCCCATCACGAGGTTGAGCGTGGTGGACTTGCCCGCGCCGTTGGCGCCGATCAGCGACACCACCTGGCCGCGCCGCACCGACACGCTGACGCCGAACAGCACCTGCGCCTTGCCGTAGAAGGCATCGGCGGCGCGGATGTCCAGCACCATCGGCGCGTCGCCGGTGGGCGCAGCCACCGGGCGGGCCAGGTCGAGCACGGCCTGCGTCATCAGAAGCGCACCGTGGTCTTGACCGCCGGCTGGCCCTTCTGGATCTCGATGATGTTGATCTGGTGGTTGCAGTCGCCGTTGGCCTCGCAGCGGTAGTCGGCCAGCACGCCCTTGTGCTGGAGCTTGTTGAAGGCCTCGCGGACCTTCGCGGGCTCGGTGGAGCCGGCCTGGTTGATGGCCTTCGACAGCATCCAGGCCGCGTCGTAGTACGTGGCGGCGTAAAGCTCGGCTTCGGTCTTGGTGCGGGCCTCGTACTTCTTGACGAACTCCTGCACGGCCGGGTCGGGGTTGCCGGGCACGAAGTCGCTGGAACTCAAGGCGCCGTCGCCGGCATCGGCCGCGAGCTTGACGAAGACCGGCTGGCTCAGCGAGGTGCTGCCGGCGAACTTCATGGTCAAGCCCAGCTGCTTGGCCTGGCGCACGATCAGCGCGGCCTCGTTGTCGTGGGTCCACATGATCACCAGGCCCACGCCGGCATCGCGCAAGCGACCTAGCTGGGCCGAGAAGTCCTTGTCTTCGGGGTTGTGCGACTCCACGCGCACGGGCTTCAGGCCCGCGGCCTCGATCTGCTGGATCACGCGCGCCGAGCCGGCCTTGCCGAAGTCGTCGTTGATCGACAGCACGCCCAGCTTGTCGATCTTCAGCGTGTTGCGCGCGTACTCCACCAGCGCCTTGGCCTGCAGGTTGTCGTTGGCGCGGTTGCGGATCACGGTCTTGCAGTTGTTGGCGGTGACGGGCACGCCGCTGGCGCCGGTGACCGACACCGCGTTGTCGCAGTAGATCTTCTGGGTGGCGAGCTGCGCCACCGAGAAGTGCGGGCCGAGGAAGGCCTGCACCTTGTGCATCTTCACCAGCTTGTTCACGGCGTTGATGGCCACGTTGGGGTTGTCGGCCTGGTCGTCCTCGAACACCACCTTCATCGGCTTGCCGAGCACGCCGCCGCTCTTGTTGATTTCTTCCACCGCCATCTCGACGCCCTGCTTGAAGTAGCGGCCGAGGTTGGCGCGGGGCCCGGTGAGCGGTGCGGCGGCGCCGATGGTGACGCCCTCCTGCGCGGCGGCGGGCGCGGTCGCTGCCAGGCCGCCGGTGAAGGCCAGTGCGGCGGCGAGCGCGGCGAGGGGGCGGGTTGCGAATGCCATGTGTCGTGTCTCCGTTGTCGTTGGTGGTCGGGTGCAGTGAGGGGGTCAGGCCGTCCGCAGCGCCGGCAGCGCCGCGTCGTCCTGCGGATTTGGAAGGGCGTGCGCCGCGTCGTAGCCGGCGCGCTCGCCCAGGTAGGCCTCGATCACGGCCGGGTCGGCCTGGATGGCCGCGGGCGTGCCCTCGGCGATCTTTTCGCCGAGGTTCAGCACGACCACGCGGTCGCACATCGCCATCACCAGCTTGATGCGGTGCTCCACCACCAGCACGGTGGTGCCCTGCGCGCGCAGCCGCTGCAGAATGCCGGCCAGCTCCATGACCAGGCCGCCGCGCAGGCCGGCCGCGGGCTCGTCGAGCAGCAGCAGGCGTGGGCGCGTGACGGTGGCGCGGGCCAGCTCCACCAGCCGGCTCTGGCCGAAGGACAGGTCACCCGCGCGGCGCTCGGCCAGGAAGCCGATGCCCATCGCGTCGAGCGCCTCGCGGGCGGCGGTGCGTGCCGCTTCCTCGTTCGAGGCGGCCGCTTCGCCGCCGGGGGCGCGCCAGGCCAGCATCACGTTCTCGAGCACCGTCATCGAGTCCCACAGCCGCACGTTCTGGAAGATGCGCGCCACGCCGCGGGCATGGATGTCCCAGGGCGCGAGCCGGGTGATGTCTTCGCCGCCGAGTTCGATGGTGCCGGCGTCGGCTCGCACGATGCCCGAGCAGGCATTGATGAAGGTCGACTTGCCCGAGCCGTTGGGGCCGATCACGCCGAGGATTTCGCCTTCGCGCACGTCGAGGCCCACGTTCTGCAGCGCGTAGACGCCGCCGAAGTGCTTGGCCACGCCGCGCACGCGCATCAGCACGGGAGCGTCGTCGCCCGGTGGCATCGGCCGCGGGGGCTCCGGCGCGTCGGCGGGTGCCTCGGGCAGCCCCAGGATGCCGCCCGGCTGGCGACCATGCGCGGTGCGCGGCAGCCAGGGCGCGAGCAGCCAGTCGCCGACGATGCCCAGCCCGCGCGGCGCCACGAGCAGCACCACCACCACGCCGAGCCCGAAGGCCGCCATGTAGTAGAGCTGCAGGTCGCGCAGTGCCTCGGGCAGGATGGTGACCACCGCCGCGCCGAGCACCGTGCCGCCGATCGAGCCCAGGCCGCCGATCACCGTCATCAAGAGCAGCTTGATGCTCTCGGCAATCAGGAAGTTGTTGGGCGAGCAGAAGCCGTTGACCAGCACGTAGAGGCCGCCCGCCAGCGCACCGAACACGCTGCACAGCACGAAGGCGCGGATCTTGGTGGCGCGCGAGTTCACGCCCATCGATTCGGCCGCCAGCTCGTCGTCGCGCACCGCGCGCATCTGGCGGCCCAGCTTGTGGCCGTACAGGCGCAGCGCCACCGCGTACACCGCCACCATCGCGGCCAGCAGCGGCAGGTAGAGCTGCATGTCGGCATCCGCGCCGAGCCCGGCGAAGAGCGAGGGCGCGGGCACGTCGCGCAGGCCCATCGGGCCGCCGGTGACCTTGTCCTCGTTGAGCACCACCTGGCGGAAGATCTCGTTGAGCGCCAGCGTGACGATGGCGAGGTAGTGGCCCTTGATGCGCATCGACAGCAGGCCCAGCGCCACGCCGACCAGTGCCGCGATCACCATCGCGCCCGGCAGCGCCACCCACCACGGCAGGGCCAGGCGCACCATCGCGAGGCCGGTGGCGTAGGCGCCCACGCCCATCAGCGCGGCCTGGCCGAGCACGATCTGGCCGGTCATGCCGGTGGCGATGTTGAGGCCCAGCGCCGCGATGGCGGCGATCCAGGTCAGGTTGAGGATGTGCACCCAGTAGCTGCTGATGCCGCCGGCCCAGGGCAGCACGGCGAAGGCGGCGAGGATCGCGGCGAGCAGGAGCTTGCGTGTGGTCATCGTGGCTTCCTGCGTCATGCTCTGTCCGCTTGCCGCTCGGGCAGCAGGCCCTGTGGGCGCGCTGCGAGGAAGAGCAGCAGCAGCACGAAGGCGATGGCGTCCTTGTAGGTCGACGAGATCCAGTACGCGCCCAGGTTCTCGCCCACGCCCAGCAGCAGCCCGCCGACGATTGCGCCCGGGATGCTGCCGAAGCCGCCGATGATCATCGCGACGAAGCCCTTGAGGCCGACCATGCCGCCCATCTCGGTGGTCACGAAGAAGAGCGGTGCGAGCAGGATGCCGGCCAGCGCGGCCAGCACGCTCGAATAGGCGAAGGTGCCGGCCAGCACCTTCTGCACCGGGATGCCCATCAGCGCCGCGGTGTCGCGGTCTTGCGCGACGGCGCGCATCATCTTGCCCACCATGGTCCGGCGCAGCACGAGCTGCTGCAGCAGCGTCAGCACGACCACCACGCCGAGGATCAGCAGCTGCTGCCAGGCCACGGTGATGCCCAGGAACTGGAAGCCGCCCTGGCCCAGCGGGCTGGGGTACAGCAGCGGCTCGGGCCCGTAGATGATGTGCGCCATTTCCTTGAGGAAGATGCCCAGCCCGACGGTGGCGATGATCGATACCAGCGGCCGCTGCGACTGCAGCCGCGCGAACACCACGCGCGAGAACACGGCGCCCAGCAGCGCCATCACCACCGCCGCCGACAGCGCCGCGACGAGGAAGGGAAAGCCCAGGGCGGTGACGAAGGTGGCGACGAAGATGTAGGCCGAGAAGGTGACGAACTCGCCGGCCGCGAAGTTGACGATCGCCATCGTGCGCCAGACGAAGGCGTAGCCCAGTGCGATCAGCGCGTAGATGGCGCCCATGGCCAGGCCGCTGATGACGATCTGTCCCGTCATGCGCCGTCTCCGAGGATCGCGCCCTGCGCCTTCAGCGTGCGCTGCAGCAGCGTGACGTCGATGGCGCCGGGCGCCAGGCCGTCGTGCGCGGCCAGCGCGGCCGCGGTGCCGGCGGCCTGGCCCATGGCCATACAGGTGCCGGTGATGCGCGCGCTGGCCAGCGCCCGGCGCTCGGCCGAGATGCAGCGGCCGGCCACCAGCAGGCCGTCGATGCGCTCGGGCAGCAATGCGCCCAGCGGAATGTCGTAGCCGCCGGCCACGTGCTCGGCCGCGTCAAGGCTCGCGCCTTTCGGATCGTGGCTGTCGATCGGGAAGCCGCCGCGCAGCACGCCGTCGGCGAAGCGCGCGCCGCGGCGCACGTCGTCGTCGCGCAGCACCGTGCGGCCGCGGATGCGTCGGCTCTCTCGCACGCCCACGCAAGAGGCGCTGGCCGAGAGGAAGCAGTTCTGCGCGCCCGGGATATAGCGCCGGAAAAACTCGGTGAACTCCTGCACCTGGCGGCGCAGAACGACCTCGGCACGGCCCATCTCGTCGGCGCGCGTCGCGTCGACCGCGCAGCGCGTCACGTTGATCACCGCTTCGCCAGTGAGCGCCCAACCGCTGTAGTGCAGTTCGTTGCGCGCGAGCGAGACCACGCCATCGGCATGCGCCTGCTTCAGCTGCGGGCCGAAGCCCCACAGGTTGACGTGCGCCTCGCCGCGCAGTGCAGCAGGTGCGACGCCCAGCTTGAACTGTTCGGGATGCGCGTCGACGTGGTCGAGCAGCGCCGCATGGTCGATGCCGCCCAGCTTGAAGAGCAGGCTCACGGGTTGCGTGTCGCCTGCGCCAGTTTGCTCGGACAGGAAGGCGCAACCTGCGCGCTCGGCCACGTCGGCGTCGCCGGTGCAATCGACCACCGCGCCGGCGGCGTAGGCGGTGCGGCCGGACTTGTTCTCGACGATGACGGCCGTGAGCCGGTCTCCGTCGCGCAGCACTTGAACCACCGGCGAGAACATCAGCAGGTCCACGCCCGACTCGTGGCACATGGCGGTGACCACCGACTTGAAAAGCTCGTGGTTCACCGGCACGCGCGACAGCGTGTAGCCGGTGTCGTCGCGCACGTGGCCCGGCGAGGCGCCCGCGGCCACGAGCCGGTCGACCAGCTCCTGCGGCAGGCCGCCGACGATGCGCGTGCCGCGTGCGTCGAACCAGCCGGCGCTGTGCTCCAGCAGCTGCGAGGCGATGTGCCCGCCCAGGAAGCCGCCGCGTTCCACCAGCAGCGTGCGCGCGCCGTTGCGCGCGGCTGCGATGGCGGCAATGACGCCGGCCGTGCCGCCGCCGGCCACGACCACCTGGTAGTCGTCGACCAGCGGGGTGCGGCGCGCGGGTTCGTCGATGTGCCGCAGCGCCATCACTTGGCCGCCGCGCGGGCTTCCTGCACCGCCTTGTCCATCGCGTCGGCGATGTCCTCGCCGACTTCCTTGCGGTACTTGTCGATCACCGGCTGCGCGGTCTGGCGCATCTTGGCCAGCTCGGCGGGCGCGACTTCGTTGACCTGCAGGCCGGCCTTCTTGACCGTGGCGAGCGACTGCGCGTCCTGGTCGCGCGAGACCTTGCGCTGGTAGAGCTTGGCTTCCTCGGCGGCGGCGGTGAGCAGCTGGCGCTCGTCGGGCGTGTACTGGTCCCAGATCTTCTTGCTGAACATGATCATCATGGGGTTGTACATATGGTTGGTGATCGACAGGTACTTCGACACCTCGTAGAACTTGTTCACCTCCACGTTGGAGATCGGGTTCTCCAGCGCGTCGACGGTGCGCGTCTCCATCGCGGTGTAGAGCTCCGAGAAAGGCATGGCCACCGGGTTCGCGCCGAGCGTGCGGAAGAAGTCGACGTAGATCGGCGACTGGATCACGCGGATCTTCAGGCCCTTGATGTCCTCGGCCTTGACGATCGGGCGCTTGGTGTTGGCGACGCTGCGAAAGCCGATGTCCCACCAGCTCAGGTTGACCAGGCCCTGCGCCAGCGTGCGCTCGTTCATGCGCTTGCCGAAGGGGCCATCGACCACCGAGTCGGCCTCTTTCGCGTTGGCGAACAGAAAGGGGAAGTCGAAGATGCCGAAGGCCTTGTCGCGGCCCACCAGCAGGCCGGCGCTGATGGCCGTCATCTCGACCGTGCCGCCCTGCAGCGACGAGATGACCTGCAGGTCGCCGCCCAGCACGCCGGCCGGGAACAGCTGCACGTTGATCTTGCCGCCGCTCTTCTGCGCCACGATCTCGGCGAAGCGCTTGGCGCCGATGCCCTGCGAATGCTCGGCGTTGTTGACGAAGGCGAACTTGATCTGGCGCTGGTTGATGTCGGCGGCCTGGGCGCCGGCAGCCAGCAGGGCGAGCGCGGCGCTGGGCAGGGCCGCGAGCCAGCGGCGGAGCGATGGACGGGTGGTCATGAGAGTCTCCTTGTTGTGAAGGTCGATGCGGACTTCAGTGCAGCCACTTGAGCGGCACGAGCACGATGCTCGGGAACAGCACCAGCAGGAAGAGCACGATGAGCTGCGCGATCATGAAAGGCATCACGCCCTTGATGACGTCGCCCATCGGCACCTTGGCCACGCCGCTCGCCACGTTGAGCACCGTGCCGACCGGCGGGGTGATGAGGCCGATCGCGTTGTTGATGACGAACAGCACGCCGAAGTACACCGGGTCGATGCCGGCTTCCTTGACCATCGGCATCAGCACCGGCGTGAGGATCAGGATGGTGGGCGCGAAGTCGAGCGCGGTGCCCACGATCACCACCAGCACCATCAGCGCGAACATCAGCAGCGTCGGGTTGCCCAGGAAGGGCCGCATCATCTCGGTCACCTGCGCGGGGATGTTGGCCATGGCGATCAGCCAGGCCGACACCAGCGCCGCGGCCACCATGAACATCACGACCGCGGTGGTCTTGGCGGCCGAGAGCATCACGCCGTAGAGCATGTTCCATTGCAGCTCGCGGTAGATGAACTTGCCGACGATGAAGGCGTAGGCGGCGGCGACCACGGCCGCCTCGGTGGGCGTGAACACGCCGAACTTCAGGCCGCCGACGATGATCATCGGCAGCACGAAGGCCCAGAAGCCCCGCACGGTGAGCCGCACGCGCTCGGCCATCGGCATCGACGTGGTCACGGCCACCTTGTCGCGACGCGCGACGATGAACCAGGTCACGGCCAGTGCCAGGCCCAGCAGGATGCCCGGCACGATGCCGGCGATGAAGAGCTTGGTGATCGACACGCCGCCGGCCACGCCGAACAGCACCAGCCCGACCGAAGGCGGGATCACCGGCGCGATGATGCCGCCGGCCGCGATCAGCCCGGTGGAGCGCGGGATGTTGTAGCCGGCGCTGCGCATCATCGGGATCAGCAGCGCGGCGATGGCGGCGGTGTCGGCAATGGCCGAGCCCGAGATCGAGGCCATCATGATCGAGGCCGCCACGGCCACGTAGCCCAGGCCGCCGCGCAGGTGTCCGACCCAGGCCAGCGCCGCGTCGACGATGCGCTTCGACATGCCGCCCTGGTTCATCAGCTCGCCCGCGAGCAGGAAGAAGGGCACGGCCATCAGCGGGAAGTTGTCCGCGCCGCTGACCAGGTTCTGCGCGACGATCTGGGCGTCGAAATTGCCCATGAAGACCATCAGCGCGAGGCCGCAGACGATCAGCGCGAACGCGATCGGCATGCCCAGCATCATGGCGCCGATGAGGGAGCCGGCGAAAACGGCGACGGTCATGGCCGGCCTCCTGCGACGGCGGCTTGCGCCGGTGTGCTGCGAGCCGGGTTGGCTTCGTCGGCGGTGGTGGCGTCGATGACGGCCTGCTCTTCCGATTCGGCGATCTGGATCAGCTCGTCGTCGCGGATGCGGCCGGTGAGGAGCCGCCACAGCTTGGCGACGATGAGCAGCGCCATCGAGCCGGCACTGACGTAGGCCACGCCGAACACCCATTCCAGCGGCAGTTCGGACACGGGCGCGAGGTTGCCCACGTTGATGTCGTGCTGCTGCCAGGTGCCCCAGAAGAAGAGCACGCAGCACAGCAGCATGAGGCTCTCGCTCAGGCCCAGGCAGATCTTGCGGCCCAGCACCGGCAGCTTGCGCACCAGCATGTCGACGCCCAGGTGGGCGTTCTCGCGCATGCCGGTGACGGCGCCGAGGAACACCAGCCAGACGAAGAGGAAGCGCGAGAGTTCCTCCGACACGGTGATGCCGGAATTGAAGCCGTAGCGCAGGATGACGTTGCCCAGCACCATGATCACCATGGCGCCGAGGCAGAGCACGAGCACCAGCTCGATCAGCTTGAAGTAGGCATCGGCGATGCGGTCGAGCGCACCGCGCTGCGCGTTGTCAGCGGGCTTTGTTTGCATGAGATGTCCTCGAAGAGGGCGGGCGGCCTGCGCGTTCCGGCACGGGCCGCGCCGCGATCACTTGGCGGCGACGCGCTGCTTCTGCGTTTCGGCGTAGAACTGGCGCGCGAAGTCTTCGCCCACGCGCTCGTTCTGGCGGTCGATCACCGGCTTCAGGCGCACGGCCATGCGCTCGCGCTCGGCCAGCGACACCTCGTTGACCTGCATGCCGGCCTTCTTGCTGGCTTCGAGCCATTGCTTCTCGAGCAGGGCGAGCTGCTGGCGCTTGTACTGTTTGGCCTCGGTGGCGGCGGCCATCACCATGGCCTGCTCGTCCTTCGAGAGCTTGTCCCAGGTCTTGCGGCTCATCAGCAGGCCCTCGGAATTGATCGAGTGCTGCGTGAGGCTCATGAACTTCTGCACTTCCTGCATGCGCATGGTGACGATCTGCGCGAGCGGGTTCTCCTGGCCGTCCACCGCCTTGGTCTCGAGCGCGGTGTAGACCTCGGTGACGGGCATCGGCGTCGGGTTGGCGCCGAGCTGCTTGAACATGTCGATGTACATCGCGTTCTGGATCACGCGCAGCTTGAGGCCGTCGAAGTCTTCCCACTTGGTGATGGGGCGCTTGCTGTTGGTGGTGTTGCGGAAGCCGTTGTGCGTGTAGCCCAGCACGACCCAGCCTTTTTCGTAGGCCTTGTCGGCCAGCAGCTTGCCCATGGCGCCGTCCATGGTGCGGTCGAACTCCTCGCCGGACTGGAAGACGAAGGGGAAGTCGAGGATCGCCATCTCCTTGATCTGGCCGGCCATGGTGGCGGTGCCGGTGGTCATCACGTCCTGCGTGCCGGCCTGCAGCTGCTGTTGCTGCTGCATGTCGGCGCCGAGCACGCCGCTGTTGTGCACGGTCATCTTGAGCTTGCCTCCGCTCTTCTGCGCCAGCACCTCGGAGAACTTGTTGAGCAGCAGCGCGGCCGGGTGGTCGGGCGCCATGCTGGTGCCGGCCTTGAGATCGCGGGACTGGGCTTGCGCGGCCATCGGCAGCGCGAGCGACAGGGCGAGCGGCAGCGCGGCCATCAGTACGCGGCGGCGGGCGGAGGCCAGGAAGGGGCGGGTGGTGGTGTCGGTCATGGTCGGGGTCCTTTCATCGGGGTGCGGCGGCGGTGCGTCGCTTGTCTCTTGAATGTGCGCCTACAGGGCTTCGGTCATGCGCAGCACGGCGACCATGCCCGGGTCGTCCATGCCCATCGACTTCTCGGCGAACATGCGCGCGCGACCGATGCGGTTGGGTTTGTCGCGGAAGGCGTCGAGCGCTCCTGCGGCGGCGGTGCGGGCAGTGGCGCGCAGGTCGTCGCCGTCCTTCGCAGCGGCGATGGCCCGCGCGATGGCGTCGAGCGCGTCGAGCATGGTCTTGTCGCCCAGCGCGGCACCGCCGCGGGCCGACAGGGTCTGCACGGTCTGCGTGAGCAGGGCCGCCAGGTCTGCACGGCTCAGCGTGTCGCGCGGCGGCACCCACTTGGCAGCGCCCAGGAAGGCCACCGCCAGCAGCGTGCCGAAGCTGGAGCCCGAGGCCTTGGCGCAGGCCTGGGCCGCGCCTTTGAACAGCTCGTCGAGCCGCTCGGGCAGGCCGGGCAGCGCGGCGTCGATGTTGGCCGCGCACTTCTCGAGCGTGGCGCCCAGGTCGCCGTCGCCCAGGCGCCCGTCGAGCGCGTTGAGCTCGGGCGCGGCGGCGGCCATGGCCTTCGACCAGCGACCGAGCGCGGACTTGAGCATCGTCGCGTCCATCTCAGACCTTCCAGAAGGGGCAATCGGCAGGCGCCTGGAGCAGCGCCTCGAGTTCGGCGTCCAGCGGCATCAGCGACAGCGAAGCGCCGGCCATCTCCATCGAGGTGGCATAGCGGCCCACCAGCGGCATGACCGGTGTCACGCCCAGGTCGGCCAGGCGGCTCGCGATGCGGCGGTAGAGGATGTAGAGCTCTTCGTGCGGCGTGGCGCCCAGGCTGTTGACCAGCACGGCCATGCGCGCGCCGCGCGTGGCGCCCAGTTCGGGCAGCAGGCGGTCGAGCATCTCGTCGGCCAGTGCGTCGGCGCTCTTGAGATTGCCGCGCCAGATGCCGGGCTCGCCATGGATGCCCATGCCGAACTCGACCTCGTCGTCGGCGATCTCGAAAGTGGCCTTGCCGGATTCCGGGACGATGCACGGCGTGAGCGCGACGCCGATGGAGCGCACCGCGTCGGCGGCCTTCTGGGCGGCGGCATGCACTTCGGCCAGGCTGGCGCCGGCCGCGGCCCGCGCGCCGGCGATCTTGTAGACGAAGACGAGGCCGGCCACGCCGCGGCGCTTCTCGCGCTGGTCCGCGGGCGCGCTGGCCACGTCGTCGGCCACGCGCAGCGAGGCGACCGACTTGCCTTCGAGCTCCAGGAACTCCTGGGCCATGTCGAAGTTCATGCGGTCGCCGCCGTAGTTGCCGTAGAGCGCGAGCACGCCGGCGCCGCTGTCGCACTGCGAGAGCGCGAGCTGGCAATCGGCCACGCGGGGCCCGGCGAACACGTTGCCGACGGCGCAGCCGTCGAGCAGGCCGTTGCCGATGTAGCCCAGGAACACCGGCAGATGGCCCGAGCCGCCGCCGGTGACGATGCCCACCTTGCCGGCCACCGGCCCGCCCGCGCGCACCACGACGCGCCGGTCGTCGCCGGTGAGCGCGAAGTGGCCGGCATGCGCCGCGCACAGGCCTTCGAGCATCTCGTCGACGTAGGCCGAAGGCTGGTTGAGGATCTTCTTCACAGGGTGTCTCCTGATGTCGTTCGCGGCCGGGGCGCGGGCCCCGGCGCGTGGGCGGCGTGTCAGCCCAGCAGGGGCTGCAGCGTCTTCTTGATGGCGTCCTTCTGCGCTTCGGTCACGCGCATCATGGGCGCGCGGGGCTCGAACATCGACACGCCCTGCAGGTGCTGGATGTACTTCACGCAGGCCGGCAGGTTGTCGTGGTTGAGGCTGTTCCACAGCGCGTTGAGCTTGAAGTGGATTTCGCGCGCGGTGTCGTGGTCGTTGGCGGCCACGGCCTTCTGCAGCTTGACGATGACGCCCGGCACGGCGCTGGTCAGCGCGGTGATGGCGCCGTGCATGCCGAGGCAGAAGCCGGGATAGAGCAGCGCGTCGACGCCCGAGAGCACCAGGTTGTCGGGCTTGCAGCGCAGCAGCAGGTCGGACACCGACTTGAGGTCGCCGCCGCTCTGCTTCATGCCGACCACGCCCGGCACTTCTTCCATGATCCGCAGCATCAGGTCGACGCTGAGGTAGTTCCACGGGATCACGTTGTAGATGAGGATCGGGATGTTGGTCGCTTCGTGGATCGCGCGGAAGTGCTCGATGGTCGCTTCGGCATCGGGCTTGAACAGGTAGTGCACGGGCGTGACCTGCAGTGCCTCGATGTTCAGGCCCTTCAGGCGGTTGGTGCGCACGATGGCGTCGCGCGTGCTCTGCACGATCAGGCCGGCCACGAAGGGCACGCGGCCGTTGGTGGCTTCGTAGGCCTCGCGCATCACGGCCTCGTATTCGGCGTCGGTCAGCGTGTGGCCTTCGCCGGTGCTGCCGCCGGCCACCACCGCGCGGGCACCCGCGCCGATGATGAAGTCGATCTGTTCCTTCAGCCCGCCCTTGACCAGGTCGCCCTTGGCGTCGAAAGGCATGGTGATGGGAGGCAGCACGCCGGTGAGCTTCTGGCGCAGGGAAGAGGGGCTGGATGTGGTCACGAGAAATCCTTTGAGTGGCAGGGACGGGGCCGGACGGTCCGGCCCTCGGGAGGCATTGGCAGCGGCGGGTCAGGGCCGCTGGGGCTTTCGACGTTGAACTTTCAGCGTTCCGGAATCCGGTACAACGTTCCGTAATTGTGCGGATTCGAAAAAGCCTGGCCTATCCGGGAAAACCCGGCGTAAGAAGAAAAGCAGGGAGGGCTGGGCCCCGGATCAGGCGGCTTCGACGTAGCCCAGGTGGCGCGACACCGAGTCGGCCGTCTGCATCACGAGCCCCGACAACTGGTGCGTGCGCTCCGGCGTCATGCGGTCGGCCGGCCCGGTGATGCTGACGGCCGCGAACACCTGGCCGCCCGCATTGCGAATGGGTGCGGCGACGCAGCGCACCCAGACCTGGTGTTCCGAATCGTCGATGGCGTAGCCGCGTTCGCGCGTGGCCGAGAGGTCGGCGTTGAGCGCCTCGGCAGTGGTCAGCGTGTTGGCGGTGAAGGGCCGCATGCCCGCGGCCACGATGCGGTCGATGACCTCCGGCCCCTGGAAGGCCAGCACCGCCTTGCCCACGCTGGTGCAATAGGCGGGCGCGGATTCGGTACCGCTCAGGTTGCGCGCCGGGGCGCGTTCCTGCGGCTCCTCGCGCTCCACCACGATCACGTTGTAGCCGTCGAACACGCCCAGGTGCACCGTCTCGCCGGCCAGGCGCGAGAGGCGGTCCATGAAGGGCTTGGCCTCGCGCATGAGGTCCATGTTGGTCAGCGCCAGGTTGCCCAGCTCGAACAGCCGGATGCCCAGGCCGTAGAGGCCGCTGCGGGCTTCCTGCTGGATGAAGCCGATCTCGCGCAGCGCGCTCAGCATGCGGTGGGCGGTGGCGCGCGGCAGGCCAGCCGACTGCGCCACCTGCGCCAGGCTGAGCGCCCGGTTCACCGTGCTGAAGCTGCCGAGGATGTCCATCATCTTGCCGAAGGACTGGATGCGGTTCTTGTCGTCGGGGCTGGGGGTCTTGGGGGTGTCGGCCATGTCTCTGGATTCTGCTTGTCGCGGGATGAGCCGCACTTTAGCGTGTCCGGAATCCGGAATCAAGATTCTTTTTGCACAGGGCGCACAAGCCGCACACGCCGCCCGCAACCTGCCCATCAGGGCAGGTGCCCGGCCACTTGCACGCGGTGGGCGCGGACGCCAACTGAGCCGGATGCTGGATGCCGACCCCGATCCCCTCGATTCGCCCGATCACCTCCACCCTGTGGAGCCGCCCGGCCCCGAGCCGGACGACGCGCTGATGGACGCCTACTCCCGTGCCGTCGCCGACGTGGCCGATCGCGTCGGGCCTGCGGTGGTCCGGGTTCAGGTCCAGGCGGGAGCCGCCGGCCGGCGCGGCGGCTTCGGCTCCGGCGTGGTGATCGCGGGCGACGGGCTCGTGTTGACCAACAGCCACGTGGTGGCCGGCGCGCGCCGCGCGCGCATCGGCCTGGGTGACGGAAGCGAGCGCGAGGCCGACGTGCTGGGCGACGACCCGGCGACCGACCTCGCGCTGCTGCGCACCGAGCTGCCGCGCGGCGCCACCGTCGCCGTGCTCGGCGATTCGAAGCGGCTGAAGCGCGGCCACCTGGTGGTGGGCATCGGCAACCCGCTGGGCTTCGAGTCGACCATCACGGCGGGCATCGTCTCCGCGCTCGGGCGCTCGCTGCGTTCGCAGAGCGGGCACCTGATCGACGACGTGATCCAGACCGATGCCGCGCTCAACCCCGGCAACTCGGGCGGCGCGCTGGTGGCGGCCTCGGGGCAGGTCGTGGGCATCAACACGGCCATGATCGCGGGCGCGCAGGGGCTGGCCTTCGCAGTGTCGAGCAACACGGCGCGATTCGTGATCGGAGAGTTCATCGCGCACGGCCGCGTGCGGCGCGCCCACCTGGGCATCGCGGCGCAGACGGTGCCGCTGTCGCGGCGCGTGGCACTGGCGGTGCACGCCGCACCGAATGCCGTGCCGAATGCCGTGCGCGTCGGAGAGGTGCTGCCCGGCGGCGCGGCCGAGCAGGCAGGCCTTGCGGGTCGGCGACGTGCTGCTGATGCTCGACGGCATCGCGGTGGGCGGTGCCGACGACTTGCTGCGCCTGCTCGATGCAGGCCGCATCGGGCGGCCGCTTCAGTTGTCGCTGATGCGGGAGGGGCGCTTGCTCGCGCGGACGGTCACGCCGCAGGAGCGCGTGCAGCCTGCGCGCAACACTTGATGCGGCCATTGGTGATGCATTGCACGTTTTCGCGTAGTCCGAAAGCGCATGGGGCCGAACGGCGGATAGGCAAGCGTGTAGCGCAGGCCTAGCATGGATTCATCTTTGTCGAGGAGTGCAGCCTCATGAAAACCCCGCGCATCACCGCTCAGCCCCAGGATCCCGTCGCCGCACGGCTCGGGATGTACGTGTCCCGCGCCGGCATCGCCGTCGCACTGATCCTGCTGACCGTCTCTTACCTGCGCGGCTGAACGCCGCGCGCCGCTCACTCGCCGTCCGGTGCGACGGGGTGCGCGGCCATCTGCTCCAGCGCCTTGACCAGCGCGGAGTGGTCCAGCTGATCCCAGCCGTGCGCCGAGCACGACTGCATCAGCTGTGCCGTAGAAGCCGTCTGCGGCAACGACACCCCCATCGAACGCGCGCCCGCCAGGGCCAGGCTCAAGTCCTTTTGATGCAGGGCGATGCGGAAGCCCGGATTGAAGGTGCGCTTGATCATGCGTTCGCCGTGCACTTCGAGGATGCGGCTCGCCGCGAACCCGCCCATCAGCGCCTGGCGCACCTTGGCCGGATCGGCACCCGCCTTGCTCGCGAACACCAGCGCCTCGCCCACCGCCGCGATGTTGAGCGCCACGATGATCTGGTTGGCCACCTTGGTGGTCTGGCCGTCGCCGTTGCCGCCGACCAGCGTGATGTTCTTGCCCATCTTCTCGAACAGCGGCTTCGCGCGCTCGAAAGCGGCGTCGGGGCCGCCGACCATGATGGTGAGGCTGGCCGCCTTGGCACCCACCTCGCCACCGGAGACCGGCGCGTCCAGGTAGTCGCAGCCCAGCTCGTTGATCTTCGAGGCGAAGCGCTTGGTGTCGATGGGCGAGATCGAGCTCATGTCGATGACCAGCTTGCCCTTCGACAGGCCCGAAGCCACGCCGTCCTCGCCGAAAAGCACCTGCTCGACGTCGGGCGTGTCGGGCAGCATCAGGATCACCACCTCGGCGGCCTTGGCCACCTCGGCGTTGGTCTTGCACACGGTGGCGCCCTTGAGCGCGTCGGGCACCTTGCTGCGGGTGCGCACGATCATCTCGTGGCCGGCGGCCATGAGATTCTGCGCCATCGGCGCGCCCATGATGCCCAGGCCGATGAATCCGATCTTCATGTTCTTGTCCTTTCAGTAGGTGGAGGAGGAAGGAGCCGCGGCGGGCGCCGAGCGCATGACCGACAGCAGCTGCTGCGAGCCGGCGGCCATGATGCGCGCATCCGAGCTCACGGTGACGAACTGGAAGCCCTTGGCCACGCGCGCCAGCGCGCCCCTCGGGTCGCCGTTGTGGATGCCGGCCACCAGGCCGTGCGCCTTGGCGCGCGCGAGGATGTGGTCGATGGCCTGCGCCACCGGCGGGTCGACGTCGTCGAACACCGGCCGGCAGCCCAGCGCGAGCGACAGGTCCGAGGGGCCGATGTAGACGGCGTCCAGGCCTTCGACCGAGAGGATGTCGTCCAGGTTGTCCAACGCTTGCGCGGTCTCGATCATCGCGAAGGTGACGATGGTGTCGTCGGCCTGTTGCGGGTAGTCGGCACCGCCGTAGATGAGCGCGCGCACCGGGCCGAAGCTGCGCGTGCCGCGCGGCGCATAGTGGGTGTAGGCGACCAGGCGCTGCGCATCTTCGCGCGTGTTGACCATCGGGCAGATCACGCCGTAGGCGCCCGCGTCCAGCGCCTTCATCAGGTGCGCCGGGTCGAGCCACGGCACGCGCACCACGGGCACCGTGTTCGTGGTCGAGATGGCCTGCAGCATGCCGAGCATCGCCTGGTAGTCGACCACGCCATGCTGCAGGTCGATGGTGAGCGAGTCCCACCCCTGGTTGGCCATGACCTCGGCCGAGAAGCTGTTGGGCACGGCGAGCCAGCCGTTGACGGCGGCGCCGCCGGATTTCCACAGCGTGCGCAGGCGGTTCTCTCTCATGGGCGGTCCTTTGGGTGGTGGTCGTGGTTGTCGTGGTGGATGTTCAGCGGACGAAAGCGGGGCGCTTCGGATCGAATTTCCAGTCGGGCACCAGGTACTGCATCGCGATCGCGTCGTCGCGCGAGCCCAGGCCATGCTGCTTGTACAACTCGTGCGCCTTGTCGACTTCGGCCATGTCGAGTTCGACGCCCAGGCCCGGCTTCTTCGGCACCTGCACCAGGCCGCCTTCGATCTTGAAAGGCTCCTTGGTCAGGCGCTGGCCGTCCTGCCAGATCCAGTGCGTGTCGATCGCGGTCACGCGGCCTGGCGCGGCGGCGCCCACGTGGGTGAACATGGCCAGCGACACGTCGAAGTGGTTGTTGGAATGCGAGCCCCAGGTCAGGCCCCAGTCGCGGCAGGTCTGGGCCACGCGCACCGAGCCGGCCATGGTCCAGAAATGCGGGTCGGCCAGCGGGATGTCGACCGACTGCAGCGACAGCGCGTGCGTCAGCTGGCGCCAGTCGGTGGCGATCATGTTGGTGGCGGTCGGCAGGCCGGTGGCGCGGCGGAACTCGGCCATCACCTCGCGGCCGGAGAAGCCGTCCTCGGCACCGCAGGGGTCTTCGGCATAGGCCACCACGCCGCGCATGCGCTGGCCGAGGCGGATCGCGTCCTTCAGCAGCCAGCCGCCGTTGGGGTCGAGCGTGACGCGCGCCTCGGGAAAGCGCTCGTGAATGGCCGTGACGGCGTCGACTTCCTCGTCGCCACGCAGCACGCCGCCCTTGAGCTTGAAATCGTTGAAGCCGTAGCGTTCGCGCGCGGCCTCGGCCAGGCGCACGATGGCCTCGGGCGTCATCGCCTTCTCGTGGCGCAGGCGCGACCAGTCGTTGTCGGCATGGGCCTCGCGGGCGTAGGGCAGGTCGGTCTTGTCGCGGTCGCCCACGTAGAACAGGTAGCCCAGCATCTCGACCGCCTCGCGCTGCTGGCCCTCGCCGAGCAGGGCCGCGACCGGCACGTCCAGATGCTGGCCCAGCAGGTCGAGCAGCGCCGATTCGATGGCCGTCACCGCATGGATGGTGGTGCGCAGGTCGAAGGTCTGCAGGCCGCGGCCGCCGCTGTCGCGGTCGGCGAAGGTCTTCTGCACTTCGGCCAGCACCCGCTGGTGCGCGCCGATCGGCTGGCCCACGACCAGATCGCGGGCGTCTTCAAGCGTCTGGCGGATCTTCTCGCCGCCCGGCACCTCGCCGACGCCGGTGCGCCCGGCGCTGTCGGTGAGCAGCAGCAGGTTGCGCGTGAAGAAGGGACCATGGGCGCCGCTCAGGTTGAGCAGCATGCTGTCGCGGCCGGCGACGGGAATCGCGCGCAGCTCGGTGATGACGGGGGTGTCGTGCTTGGACATGGTGCGCCTCAATCGATGGTGATCTTGCCTGTGTCGATGACCTTCTTCCAGCGATCAAACTCTTGTTTCTGGAAGGTTGCAAATTGGGCCGGCGTGTTGCCGACCACTTCGAGCCCGATCGCAGTGAACTGCTGCTTGACGGCCGGGTCGTTGAGCGCCGCGACCATCGACTCGTTGGCCTTCGTGCGAACCGCCGGCGGCAGGCCCTTCGGCGCGACGATCGCCTGCCACGAATAGACCTCCACGTTCTTCACGCCGGCCTCGGCCATGGTGGGCACGTCGGGCAGCACCGGCGAACGCTTGTCGCCGGTGACCGCCAGCGCCTTCAGCTTGCCGCCCTTGATGTGCTGGAACACGGCGTTGACGTTCTGGAACGAGCCGTCGACCTGGCCACCCAGCAGATCGGTGATGGCCGGCGCGCCGCCTTTGTAGGGCACGTGCAGGCCCGTGGTGCCGGTCTGCTGCCAGAACAGCTCGGCCGTCAGGTGGTCGCTGGAGCCGTTGCCCGACGAAGCGAAGGTCATCTTGCCGGGGTTCTTCTTCTCGTAGGCGATGACGTCGGCCACCGTCTTGTGCGGCGAATTGGCCGGCACCACGAACACGTTGGGCGCCTGCACGGCCACGGTGATCAGGTCGAAGTCCTTGAGCGCGTCGTACTGCATGCCCTTGATGAGGTGCGGCGCGATCACCAGCGGCCCGAGCGAGGTGACCAGGAAGGTGGTGCCGTCGGGCGCCGCGCGCTTCACGAAGGTGGCGCCGATGGTGCCGGTCGCGCCGGCCTTGTTGTCGACCAGGAAGGGCTGGTGCAACTTGTCGGCGAGCTTGGGCCCGATGGCCCGGCCGACCATGTCCGTCGAGCCGCCGGCCGGGAAGGGCACGACCAGGGTCACGGGCTTTTGCGGCCAATCCTGGGCGTGGACGAGGGTGGTGGCGGCGATGCCGATCGCCAGTGCGCCGAGCAGCTTCTTCATGCGGTGTCTCCTTGATCGAGAGTAGAACGGGGTCGAACGGTAGCGCTACCGTCGATGGGCTAGATGGTAGCGCTACCGATTCAGAAATCAAGCAGCCATGACCTAGGGTTTGTACGGATCAGGCACTGGCGCGGTCGACGATCGAGAAGCCGATGTCCACCACCCGCTCGGCGACCGGCCGGCCTTCGGCCCGGTCGACGATGAAGCGCGCGGCTTGCCGGCCGATGGCCGAGCTGTCGATGCGCACCGTGCTCAATGCCGGCTGCAGGTCGGCGGCGAATTCGAGGTCGCCGAAGCCCATCACCGCGAGCTGCGCCGGCACCGTCAGCCCGCGCGCCTGCGCCTCGGTCATGACGCCGAGCGCCAGCAGGTCGGAGCTGCAGAACACGGCGTCGATCGCCGGGTCGGCCGCCAGCAGCTCGCCCAGCGCACGGCGGCCGCTGCGCATGGTGGTCGGCGCCGGCACGTAGAGCGTGCGCACCTCGGGCAGGCCCGCGGCGCGGGCGGCGGTGCAGAAGGCGTCGTGGCGCCGCTTCGAACGTTCGTCGTCGCCGGCCACCACCGCCAGGCGGCGCCGGCCCCGGGCCTGCAGGAAGGCGGCCACCGCCCGGCCCACGTCGGTGTGCGAGAAGCCCACGAGCATGTCCAGCGGCGTAGGCGTCAGGTCCCAGGTCTCGACGACCGGGATGCCGGCGGCCAGCAGGCGCCGCCGGCCTTCGGCCGAATGCAGGATGCCGGTCAGCACGATGCCGTCGGGCCGGCGGCCGATGATGGTTTCGAGCAGGGCGTCTTCGCGTGCCTCGGCGTAGCCGGTCTGGCCCAGCATGAGCTGGTAGCCGGCCTCGGCCAGCGCCTCGTTGAGCGACTGCACGGTCTGCAGGAACACCGGGCCGGCGATGGTGGGCACCACCGCCGCCACCAGCCTGCTGCGCGTGGAAGCCAGCCCGCCGGCCAGCACGTTGCGCACGTAGCCGGTGCGGGCCACCGCGTCGGTCACCTTTCTGAGCACCTCCGGCGACACCTGGTTGGGGGTGTTGAGCGCCCGCGAAGCGGTGATCGGGGCGACCCCGGCCAGCTTGGCCACGTCGTGGAGGGTGACCGCACCGCTTCCGCGGCGGCTGCGGCGAGGGGGAGGGGCTTCGACGCTCATGGCCGCGATTGTAAACAGACGATAGCGCTACCGTCGGGCATGCCGTCGCCTGCTGTCCGCCACCTTTAGGCTAGTGCTTCCGGTGAATGCTTTCGTATACGGTGCGCAGTAGAGTGGCCGGCACAGCCAGGGAAAAGCCATGGACACCCACGCCGCTTACGACCTCCCGACCCTGCCCGGGCCGCCGACCCAGTGCGGCGACTGGGCGATGCCGCCCCACGACTGGAGCGATTTCGAGCGCGAGTCGGCCCGGGTGCTGCCCGAAGGCGCGCGGCTGCAGGACTATGAAATCGCCGGCCCCATCGGCGAGGGCGGCTTCGGCATCGTCTACCTGGCGTGGGATCCGGCCAAGGAACAGCACGTCGCGATCAAGGAGTACATGCCGGCCGTGCTGGCCGCGCGCGACCAAGCGTCGGCCGCGGTGATCGTCCGCTCGCCGCGGCACGACGACAACTTCCGCATCGGCCTGCGCAGCTTCCTCAACGAGGCCCGCATCCTGCAGCGCTTCGACCACCGTGCGCTGGTGCGGGTGCTGCACTACTGGGAGGGCAACGGCACCGCCTACATGGCCATGCCTTACTACCAGGGCCCGACCCTGGCGCGCGCGCTCGCCGACCTGGGCCGCCCGCCCAGCGAGGACGAGCTGCGCGGCTGGCTGAGGCCGCTGCTCGACGCGCTGGCCACGCTGCACGACGTGCACTGCCTGCACCGCGACATCGCGCCCGACAACATCCTGCTGACCGAAGAGGGCCCTGTGCTGCTCGATTTCGGCGCGGCGCGGCGCGTGATCGACGGCGCCGGGCAATCGCCGACCCTGGTGTTCAAGCCCGGCTTCACGCCGCTGGAGCAGTACGCCGAGCTGGCCACCATGCGGCAGGGGCCCTGGACCGATCTCTATGCGCTGGCCGCGGTGGTGTACACGGCCATCGCAGGGCAGCCGCCCGTGTCGTCGGTGGAGCGTGAGCCGGACGACCCGCTGCGGCCGTTGTCGACGCTGGCGCGCGGACGCTACAGCGCACCTTTCCTGGCGACCATCGATGCCGCTTTGGCGCTGCACCCGAAGGACCGGCCTCAGAACGCAGCCGCGTTCTGGGAAGGTCTGGTGGGCCGTGACAGGGTGGTGGCGCAGCCCGATGCGCAGTCAGAGTCCAAGTCCGACGCCAAGGCCGAGGCCGACCCTGCCGAGCCGCCTGCCTCCAGGAAGGTGCCCGACGTCGACGCCAAGACCGTCGCACCGCCTTCGGCCGCGGAGATGCTGCGAGCGCTGCATGCCCCGCAACGTGCGGCAGCCTCCGCAACGCCCAGGCCTGCGTCCTCGCGCGCTGCCGAGGTCTTCGCAGCGGCCGCCTTGCGCGCCGAGCCCTCGGCATCGCCAGAGCCGTCGCAGCGCGGCCGCATGGGATGGTGGGCGATGTCCGGCGCGTTGGTGCTGGCCGGACTCGCAGTGGCCGGCTACTACCGCATCGGCGACCCGGTGCAGACCGTGGCCCCGCTGGCGGTGCCGGCGAGCCCGCGGACACTGCCGGCAGAACCCGTGCCTGCCGCCAAGTCGTCGCCGTCGTCGACGCCCACGCCGGTTGCCAGGGCCGAGGCCCGGGCCCAGCCGACACCGATTGCCACGACGCCGCCTGCGTCGTCGCCGGCCTTCGCACCTGTTTTGCCCTCGGTCGTGATCGCAGCGCCGCCCGCGCCGGCGCCGATGGCGGCGGACGAGGTGTTGCCCCTTCAGTCGATGGCACGGCCCGATGCCTCGTGGAGCCCCGCGCCTCCGGCACCCGCCGCGCCAGTGGCCAAGCCCGCCGCGCGCACGCCGACCGAGCCGGTGCGCCTGGCCCGCCGTGAACCGCGCGCGCCGGTCGCCGAAGCCGCTGCGCCGCGCGCGGAACCGCGCCAAGCCGCCCTGGCACATGCCGAAGCAGCCCCGCCCGCGGGCCGCTGCAGCGATCTTCTCCAACGCGCCTCGCTCGGCACGCTCGGTCCGGGCGAGGTGGCCCTGCTGCGAAAGGGGTGCGAATGATGGGAGCGACGATGAACCACACCGCGAACACGATGCGGCACGGCGGGCCGCTGCGCGCCATGGGCGCACGGGTGGTCGCCGCGGCCGCCAGTGCCGCGCTGGCCGTGCTGGCCGGCTGCGCCACGCCGGTCGCGCCGCCGACTTCGTCGAAGGCAGAGTTGCCTTTCGAGCAGGCCGTCGCGCAGGCCACCGACAGCCTCGTGCTGCAGTCGGCGCCCAAGCCGTCGCTGCTGGCCCGCACGAGCGCGAAGCGCAGCGTGGTGCTCGATCCGATGATCGACGCCGGCAGCGCACAGCAGACCGCGGCGACGCAACTGCTGCAGGACCGCGTCAGCCAGCGCATGGCCGCGAAGGTCGAGTCGATCGAGGTGCTGCCCTTCGAAAGCGCCAACCTGGCCCGCGCGCGCTACCTGCTCACCGGCACCATGACGCGGCTCACGGTGACCGAGGCGCGCAGCCCGATGCGCATCGACCTGGCGCTGACCGAGCTGGCCACCGGCATGGTGGTCGCCCAGTCGTCCGCGGTGGCGCGCGACGAAGGCCTGGACCACACGCCGCTGCGCTACTACCAGGACATGCCCGTGCCCACCAAGGACCTGGTCATCGAGAGCTACATCCGCACCACTGCAACCCCGGCGGGCCAGCGCGCCGACCCCTACTACCTGGAGCGCATCGCGGCCGCGCCGGTGATCAAGGACGCCACCGCGCACTACAACGCCGAGCGCTACCAGGATGCGCTGGCGCAATACAGCGCCGCCGGCGTCGCGGCGGGCGGCGATGCGCAGTTGCGCGTGCTCAACGGCATCTACCTGAGTTCGGCCAAGCTCGGCCGCACGGCCGATGCCGAGCAGGCCTTCGGCAAGATCGTCGCCTACGGCATCTCCAACCAGCAGCTGGGCGTGAAGTTCCTGTTCAATCCGGGCGGCACGGCGTTCTGGTCCGACGCCAAGGTCAGCGGGCCGTACCCGATGTGGCTGCGCGAGATCGCGAGGGCCAGCGCCGATGCCCGTGTCTGCATGGAAGTCGTCGGCCACACCAGCCGCACCGGCTCGGCGGCCTACAACGACACGCTGTCGATGCAGCGCGCGCGCTTCATCCGGCAAAGGCTGCTCGGCGAATCGACGGCGCTCGGCGAACGCACCAGCGTCAGCGGCCGGGGCTTCCGCGAGAACATCATCGGCAGCGGCACCGACGACGCGGTCGACGCGCTCGACCGGCGAGTCGAATTCAGGATCGTGGATTGCGCCCGAACGGGTTGATAGGGCGGGCCGGCTGCTTGCGTCCGCTTGACGCGTTCAAGCGATGCGGCGCGGAGCCCGATTCGACAGCTTCATCAGCAACTCGTCGGCTACCTCCACCGCGCGGTGCTCCATCACCGCCACCGGGTAGTTGCCGATCATCACGTTGTCGAAGCTCACGGTGGCGTAGCTGAATTCGCGGCCGAGGGCCGCTGCCGCGTGCTGCAAGCACCGGGCCACCGAGGGCAGCCCTTCGCGCGCGTGGCGGCGCGTGCCGTCGCTGCCTTCCACGCAGGCATCGAAATGCCTGTCGCCACGCCGCGTGATCTCGACTGCTGCCTGCATCGTGTGCTCCCATGGACTCATGGGTCGAATTCTGGCGAGCGAGAACGTGGCGTGAAAGTGGCCATTGGTCGAATTCGACCTGAAAACGACGCGGCCTCCTCACAATGGAGGAGGCCGCGCGCATGGGACGAGCGATGAGTGCAGCGAATCAGCTGCGTTCGCGCGCCTGGTTGCGCAGGTCCCTGATCTGGTCATGGTTGCGCTGCGCGCCTTCCGCCTGGCGCTCGACCACGCTGCGCACGTCCGCAGGCAGTTCCTGCTTCAGCGCCTTGCGATAACGCGCGATCGCGGCGTCTTCACCGCGCTCGCATTCCTCGAGCATCGACAAGTCGCTGTTGGCGCCGACCATGCCCTTCACGTGCACCCAGCCGCGATGCATCGCGCCGGTCGCGGTGCCACCTTCGGCCGGCTTGCCGCCGTACGCGGTGATGAGCTGGCTCAGCTCGCTCGCGGCCTGCGCACAACCGGCCGCGCGGTCGTTGAAGAGGCGCTTGAATTCGGGCGATTCGACTTCCTCCGCACAGGTGCGGAAGCCGTACTCGCCGTCGCGCGAGTTTTCGATCAGGTCGTTGAGAACGTCGACGACTTCGTCTGCGTTTTGAACGCCGGTGGTGGTCACTGCCATGAAAGTACTCCTTGGATAAAAGCTGGCCCCGATGCGGGGCTCGTTGGCTGATGGTTCGATCTTTGGTGCTTGCGTTCGCCACCGCGTCAGCCTTGCCCGACGGGCCCTGTAGGGCTGCCGCCCGGATCGGCCTACGCCCTTTGCGCTAGACCGTATTGCGAATAGCCGGTGGACCGACCCCCCTCCTAGACTCGCCCACCAACGGGGACTGAGAGACGCGCACTCCGTGCGTCGGCGGCGCGCGCAAGCGGGCTGCGGCAGGCCGCGCTCGGGGGTTGAATGCAAGCTTTTTCGGGGTTCGCAAGAGCGCATGCTGCGCGCAGATGGATCGCAGGCGCTCTTGGGCTCGTGGCGTTGGTCGGCAGCCTCGGGGCGCGTGCGCAGGCGCAGGCACCCGATGCCGAGGCCGCCGCCAATCGCCAGGAGCAGGCGCGGCTGGCCGACACCGACACGCTGCTCGCGTTGACCAACGACGGGGCGGTGCTGTACGGGCAGGACACCCAGAAACTCAGCGGCTACCAGTACTGCAGCCAGGCGGTGGCGCTGGCCGACAAGGGCGAGTTCCGCCAGAGCGTGCGCGCGGCCAGCAAAGCGTTGCACCTCGCCAACACCACGCGAGACCCCAACCTGCTCGCCATGGCGAACCGCGACCTCGCGATCGTCTACAGCTATTCGGGACAGCTCGAGAAGGCACAGGAATTCGCACGCGAGGCGCTCAAGTACGAGTCGCAGACGCGCGATCCCAAGCTGGTGGTCGGCCCGGTCAACAAGGTGATCGGCGACGTGCAGACGCGCCGCGGCGACCATGCCGGCGCCGTCGCGAGCTACGAGACCGCGCTGGCCAACAGCTCGCCGCGCTACGCGCCGCTGGTGCAGTCCTCGCTGGTCAACGCGTTGATCGAAACCGGCGACACGGCCCGTGCCCGCGAACTGCTGGGCACGCTGCCGCCGCCGCGCGAGCCACCGCTGGCCGCGCAGCTCGACCGCACGCGGGCGCGGCTGCTGCTGGCCGAGAACAAGCCGGCCGAAGCACGCGACCTCTATCGGCAACTGACCACGCGTTCGGTCGGCACCGACAGCGGCTACTACCAGCTCTGGGCCTGGGACGGCGTGGCGCGCAGCGAGATCGCGCTGGGCCAGAAGCAGGCCGCGGCCGATGCCGTGGGCCGCGCGCTCGGCGGCGTCGATGCGGTACGCGCCAAGTTCCGCAGCGAAGAATTCAAGATGGGCTTGTTCTCCGACCTGCAGGACGTGTTCGAGCGTGGGGTCGGCCTGTACAGCGACGTTGGCGACGCGCAGCGCGCCTTCGAACTCAGCGAACGCAGCCGCTCGCGCGCCCTGCTCGATGCGGTGCGCGGCCGGGCCCGCGTCAGCAGCGAAGCGGCCGCCACGGTCGACCTGGCCACGCTGCAGCGCACGCTGGCGCCCGACGAGCGCGTGCTGCAATTCCATGCGCTGCCCGACCGCCTGCAGGCCTGGGTGGTGAGCCCGGCCGGCATCGAATCCAAGAGCATCCCGATCAAGCGTGACGACCTGACCGAGCTGGTCGAGACCTTCCGCAATTCGGTGGTGCGCGGGCGGCGCGCCGCCATCGCCAATGCCGACAAACTGGGCGCCGCGTTGATCGGCCCGCTGGGGCTCAAGCCCGGCGAGCGGCTGGTCATCGTGCCGCACGGCCCGCTGCATTACCTGCCGTTTCAGGCGCTGCGCGTCGACGGCCGCTACCTGATCGAGACGCACCCGGTGTCCGTGTCGCCCTCGATGAGCATCGCGGTGCAGCTGGCCCAGCGCTCGCCGCGCGTCGACGCCGCGCTCACGGCCTTCGGCAACCCGCGCATCGAGGACAAGTACGACCTGCCCGGCGCCGAATCCGAGGTGAAGCAGCTCGCGCGACTCTTCCCGCGCAACACCGTCTACATGGGCGCCGCGGCCACCAAGACGCAGTTCCGCGAGGTGGCTGCGCGTTCGCCGCTGATGCACGTGGCCGCGCATGCCGAGGCCGACCAGGTCGATCCGCTCTATTCGCGCATCCTGCTGGCCAACGAGGACGGTCGCCAGAGCTTCCTGGAGGCGCACGAGATCCTCAACCTGCCCATGCAGGGCTCGGCGCTGGTCACGCTCTCGGCCTGCGAATCGGGCCTGGGCCGCATCGCGCAAGGCGACGAAGTGCTGGGCTTCACGCGCTCGTTCCTGTCGGCCGGCTCGGGCAGCCTGATCTCGTCGCTGTGGCCGGTGTCGGACGACGCCACCGCCATCCTCATGGGCACGCTCTATGCCGAACTCGCGAAGGGCCGTGACCTCCAGCAGGCCGTCCAGGCCGGGCAGCTCGCCGTGTTGAAAGAACCCCGCATGTCGCACCCCTTCTTCTGGGCCCCGTTCAACCTGATCGGCAACTGGCGCCTGAAGGTGGGGAGCCCGGCATGACGCGGACGTGCAGGGTGCCGAAGCCCGCGCGGCTTCGTTCCGTCGCGTGGGCCTGCGCTTCGTTCGTGATGGTGGGCCTGGCCCTCGCAGCGCAGCAGGCCCGGGCCGCTGGCGAATCGGCCGTGACCCTCGCCCCCACCAAAGACCCCTGCGGCACCTGCGACCGCCAGGTGGCCCAGGCTTCGGCACCGCCGCAGGGCCTGCCTGCGGCCCCCGCGGTGCAGTCCAGCTTCAGGCTGAACGACCTGCGGCTCACCGGTGCGCAGACCTTGAGCAGCGACGAGCTGCAGGCCATCACGCGACCGTACATCGGCCGCGACGTCACGCTCGCCGACCTGGAAGGACTCGCGCAGGCCATCACCGCCAGGTACCGCGAGCGCGGCTACTTCCTCGCCCAAGCCGTGGTGCCGGTGCAGACGGTGCAGGGCGGCGTGGTCGAGATCAGCGTCATCGAAGGCCGGCTCGGCAAGGTCGACGTGCTGGTCGCGCCCGATGCGCCGATCAGCGAGGCGCGCGTGCGCGGCTTCCTCGCGCCGCTGCAACTGGGCGAGGCGGTCAGCGCCCCGCGCTACGAGCGCTCGATGCTCCTGCTGTCCGACCAACCCGGCCTGCGCGTGGCTTCGGGCCTGCAGGAGGGCACGCAGCCCGGCACCACCGATCTCACGGTCGAGGTGTCGGCCGGGCCGCGCTGGGTCTTCACCGGCGAGGTCGACAACCACGGCACGCTGGAGTCTGGCCGCTACCGCATCGGCGGCACCGCGCGCTGGCTCAGCCCTTTCGGCATCGGCGACAACATGGACCTGCGCGCCATGGTGTCGGACGACGGCCTGTGGTTCGGCCGCGCTGCCTACGAAGCGCCGATCGGCACCAGCGGGCTGCGCGCCGGCATCGGCCTCGCGCGTGTGCGCTACGAGTTGGGCGGCCAGTTCACCGACCTGGACGCCAGCGGCCGCGCCGACGTGTTCGACGTGTCGCTGAGCTACCCGGTGATTCGCCAGCGCCAGCAGAACCTGTTTCTGCGCCTGTCGGCCGACGTCAAGAAACTCAAGGACGAGATGCGCGCGGTCGACTTCGATTCGAACAAGCGCGTGCATGGCTTCGGCCTGGGCTGGTCGTGGGAGCGCCGCGACGAGGTGTGGGGCGGCGGCTACTGGGCCAGTTCGGGCACCCTGTACCGCGGCAAGCTCGACATCCGCGATCCGGACACCCGCGCCTTCGACCAGAGCATCGGCGGCCACCAGACCGATGGCAACTTCACCAAGCTCACCTTCCTGGCCTCGCGGCTTCAGACCATCATGCCGCGGCATTCGCTGTTCCTGTCGGTGGGCGGCCAGTGGTCGAGCAAGAACCTCGACGCCTCCGAGAAGCTGTCGCTCGGCGGCGCGCGTGCGGTGCGGGCCTATGCCTCGGGCGAGGCACTGGTCGACCGCGGCTGGATCGGCACCGTGGAATGGCGTTGGTCCTTCGACGAGGAGTTCACGCCCTTCGTGTTCTACGACGCGGCGCGCGGCCGCTTCTCGCACGAGCCCAGCGTCTTCGACGGCGAGAACCGCATCAGCCTGCGCGGCTACGGCGTGGGCCTCTCGTGGTCGCGGCCCGGCAGCTTCGCCATCAACGCCACGCTCGCTTGGCGCGACAACACCCGGCCGGCGCTGACCGATGGCGGCGGCCGCAACCCGCGTTTCTACGTGCAGGCCCAGAAGAGCTTTTGAATTCAATGAACCACTGCTCCAACACCAGGTCCGCGCGCTTTCCCCTCCGTCCCGTTGCGCTGGCCCTGGCCTGCATGGGCGTGGCCGTACCGGCGCTCGCACAGCTGCCGACGTGGAACAACTTCGTCGTGCGCGGCGGCAGCGTCACCGTGGGCAGCGGCGCGGGCAACCTGCCGTTGACCGCGGCTGGCGTGCCATCGGCCACGGGCACCATCCTGCCGATCACCCAAGGCTC
>NZ_LYVO01000048.1 GCF_001984055.1 Variovorax sp. KK3 | reverse complement strand
GCCATCGGCATGGCCGATGCCATCGCCCGCCGCAGCGCACCCGCCGTGGCCTTCGCCCGCGAAGTGATCCTCGAGGCGTCGGAGGGATCGCTGCGGCAATCGCTTCGCATCGAGCGCCTGCTGGCGTCGGTGGTGCTCGACACCGCCGAGGCCAAGACCCGCATCGGCGACTTCCTGGAGCGGCGCCAAGCCGCGAAGCCGGCAGGAGGCCGATCGTGAGCGCGGTCGTGAGGCCCGGGCAGCTCGACGGCTCGACCCGGCTCTACGGGATCGTCGGCGACCCGATCTCGGCCGTCCGTTCGCCCGAGGTGTTCAACGCGATGTTCGCGCAGCGCGGCGTCAACGCGGTGCTCGTGCCGCTGCACGTGGGCGAGGAAGACATCGCCCCGGCGTGGGCCGGGCTCGCCAAGCTGCGCAACCTGAGCGGGCTGGTCGTCACGATGCCGCACAAAGGCCGCGTCTTCGCGATGCTCGACGAAGTCGGGCCGGCAGCGAAGCTCGTCGGCGCGGTCAACGCGGCTCGCCGCGAGCCCGATGGGCGCTGGACCGGCGACATGTTCGACGGAGCGGGATTCGTCGAAGGCCTGCGCGACCAGGGCCACGACCCCCGCGGCTGGCGCGTCTGCCTCTTCGGGGTCGGCGGCGCGGGTGCGGCCATCGCGCTGGCGCTGGCGCAAGCCGGCGTTGCCGCGCTCTCGCTGCGCGACCCGGACACCGCCAGGCGCGACGCACTGCACCGCCAGCTGCAACACGCATTTCCGCAAACGCGCTTCACAACGGACACGGTGGCGGGCGAAGCCTTCGACGCCGTGGTGAACGCGACACCGCTCGGGATGAAGCCCGGCGACCCGCTTCCCTTCGACCCGGCCGAGTTGCCCACGACGACGCTCGTCGTCGACATCGTCACCAAGCCCGAGATCACGCCGCTGCTGCAGCGCGCCATCGACACCGGCCACCGCGTGCATTCGGGCAAGCACATGCACCTGGGCCAGGCGCGCCTCGTCGCGCGCTTCTTCGGCCACGAGCTTTGAAAAGGAACACCCCATGTCATCGACCCTCTCCCTGCCGACGCTTCAAGGCACCTTGCAAACGTACGCCCTGACGGGCAAGCCGCTCGCTCGCCCCACGGCCGCCGTCAAGTTCAACCGCATCGCCTATTCGGCAGCGCACGTGGTGGCCGACCCGCTCGCAGCGGTCGACCCCTGGCTGCAGTCCACCGTCGATTGGGACGCGACGATGGCCTATCGCCGGCACCTGTGGTCGCTCGGCCTCGGCGTCGCCGAAGCCATGGACACGGCGCAGCGCGGCATGGGCCTCGACTGGCCCACCTCGCTCGACCTGATCCGCCGCTCGCTCGACGCGGCCAGGGACTACCCCGGCGCCTCGGTCGCATCGGGCTGTGGCACCGACCACCTCGACATCGACGCCGTGAAAAGCGTCGACGACGTGATCCGCGGTTACGAAGAGCAGATGGAAGCCATCGAGGCGATGGGCGGCAAGCTGATCATCATGGCCAGCCGCGCCCTCGCGCGCGTGGCCCGCAGCCCGGCCGACTACGAGCGGGTGTACGACCGCGTGCTGCGCCAGGCCCGGCAGCCGGTGGTGCTGCACTGGCTCGGCGAGATGTTCGACCCCTCGCTCGCCGGCTACTGGGGCAGCGCCGACGTCGACGAGGCGATGGCCACCGCGCTGGGCGTCATCGCCGCCAACCCGGGCAAGGTGGACGGCATCAAGATCTCGCTGCTCGACAAGGACAAGGAAATCGCGATGCGCCGCCGCCTGCCGCCCGGCGTGCGCATGTACACGGGCGACGACTTCAACTATGCCGAGATGATCGCCGGCGATGGCTTCGGCAACGAGATCACGCACGGCCGGAGCGATGCGTTGCTGGGCATCTTCGACGCCATCGCGCCGGCCGCGAGCGCCGCATTGGGCGAACTCACACAGGGCAACACGGAGAAGTTCCACGCCATCCTCGGCCCGACCGTGCCGCTGTCGCGCCACATCTTCGCGGCGCCCACGCGCTTCTACAAGACGGGCGTCGTCTTCATGGCCTGGCTCAACGGCCACCAGAGCCATTTCACGATGGTGGGCGGCCAGCAGAGCGCCCGCAGTGCGCAGCACTTCGCCGAGCTGTTCCGCCTGGCCGACGCGGCCCAACTGCTCGAACAACCCGAACTGGCCGTGCGGCGCATGCGCACGCTGATGGCACTGCACGGAGTCGAATGATGACGAGCGAAACAACATCCATCGGCCACGCCTTCGTCACGGGCGGCCGCCGCGGCATCGGGCGCGGCATCGCGCTGGAGATGGCCCGCAAGGGCTTCGACGTGAGCATCGGCGACCTGGTCGCAGACGCCGATGCGGACGAGACGCTGCAAGGCATTCGCGCGCATGGCGTTCGGGCGGCGTTCGTGCCTTGCGACGTGGCCGACCTCGATGCCCATGACGCGGTGCTCGACCAGGTCGAGCAGGCCCTCGGCCTCATCAGCTGCCTGGTCAACAACGCCGGCATCAGCGTCGCCAAGCGAGGCGACCTGCTCGAGGCCACACCGGAGAGCTTCGACCAGCTGATGCGCGTCAACCTGCGCGGGCCCTTCTTCCTGACGCAGAAGCTCGCGCGGCGCTTCGTCGCGCGCGGAGCGGGCCACGCCTATCGGTCGATCGTCAACATCTCGTCGGCCAACGCCTATGCGGCCTCGCCCAATCGCGGCGAGTACTGCGTGTCGAAGACGGCGGTGAGCATGACGACCAAGCTGTTCGCTGCGAGGCTCGGCGAGCTGGGCATCGGCGTGTTCGAGATCCGGCCCGGCGTGATCCGCACCAGCATGACGGCCGTGGCCGCTGCCGACTACGACAAGAAGATCGCTGCGGGCCTGTCGCCCATGCCGCGGTGGGGCGAAGCGCAGGACGTGGGCCGCGCGGCCGCCGCCCTGGCGAGCGGCGACTTCGCGTTCAGCACCGGCGACGCGATCCACGTGGACGGCGGGCTGCACATCCAGCGGCTCTGAAGGCCACGGCGGACGGCAGCCAGATCAGCCCATCAGCCCATCAACTTGTCGAGCGTGATCGGCAGGTCGCGAATGCGCTTTCCGCACGCGTTGAAGACCGCATTGGCCACGGCCGCCCCCACGCCGGTGATGCCGATCTCGCCCACACCGCGCGCGCCCATCGGCGTGCGCGGGTCGGGGATGTCGGTCCACATCACGTCGATCTGCGGCACGTCCATGTGCACGGGCACGTGGTACTCCGACAGGCTCGGGTTCATGATGCGGCCGTTGCGCTCGTCGAACTGCGTTTCTTCCATCAGCGCGAGGCCCAGGCCCATGATGATGCCGCCGCGGAACTGGCTGGCGGCCGTCTTCGCATTGAGGATGCGCCCGCAGTCGAAGGAACCGAGAAAGCGGCTGACGCGCGTCTCGCCCGTCACCTCGTTCACCCGCACCTCGCAGAACATCGCGCCGTGCGAATGCATCGACCAATGCTGCAACTCGAGCGGCGGCGGCGCGCTCGCTTCGACCGTCACCTCGTCGCGCCCGGCCCGGGCCAGGATGGCGGGGTAGCTTTCGAAGCGATCGGGTTCGTCGACTTTGCCGAGGCCGCCGTCGCGACCCACCACGTCGTCGGGCTTCAGGCCGTGCAGCGGCGAGTCCTTGCCGGCGAGCTTCAGCAGTTCGGTGACCAGCGCCTGCTGCACCGCCATGACCGCACTACCGATCGCGGCCGACTGCTGCGAGCCGCCCGCCAAAATCACGCCCGGAAAACGCGAGTCGCCGTGACAGAAGCGCACCTGCTCCATCGGCAGCCCGAGCCGCGCGGCCGTCACCTGCGTCTGCACCGTGGCCGTGCCCATGCCCATCTCGTGCGCTGCCACTTCCACCTTCACTTGCCCGTCCCTCGTCAGCGTGAGGCGCGCGGCGCCGCCCGGCATGCGGTAGTAGGGATAGGTGGCGGTCGCGCAGCCCATGCCGACCAGCCACTCGCCGTCGCGCACCGTGCCCGGTGTCGCGTTGCGACGGCTCCAGCCGAAGCGCGCCGCGCCGTCGCGGTAGGCCTCGGCGATGTGGCGTGCCGAGAAGGGCAAGCCGGTGGTCGGGTCTTTCTCGGGCTCGTTGCGCAGCCGCAGTTCGATCGGGTCCATCTTCATCTGATGTGCCAGCTCGTCGATGGCGCTTTCGAGCGCGAAGGTGCCGACGGCTTCCCCCGGCGCGCGCATGAAGGTGTTGGCCAGCATGTCGATGGTGGCGAACTCGACGTCGAGCTTGAAGTTGCGCGCCGCATAGGCGGACTTGGCCGGCAGGATGAAGGGCTCGGGCAGGTTGTTGTGTGCCGTCATCGCGACGACGCCGGTGTGGATCAGCGCGTCGAAGGTCCCGTCGGGCTGCGCACCGAGCGCCACCCGCTGCTCGGTGTTGGTGCGCCCGCCGACCACGCGGTAGACGCCTTCACGCGAGAGCATCATGCGCACCGGTCGCCCCGCCAGCTTCGAAGCCGCGGCGGCGAGCACGTGGTGCCGCCACAGTGTCTTGCTGCCGAAGCCACCGCCCACGAAGGGCGAAGTCACGTGCACCTGCTTCTCGTCGATGTCGAAGATCTGCGCCATCGACCAGGCCATGTGCGCCACACCTTGCGAGGCATCGTGGATCACCAGCTCGTCGCCCTTCCACGCGATCGTCGCCGCATGCAGCTCGATGGCGTTGTGGTTGTGGCGCGGCGTGGTGTACGTCGCGTCGACCCTCTGCGGTGCGGCCGCCAGGGCCGCCTCGGCATCGCCGATTTCGAGCTTGAGCGGCTCGCCCTGAAAGGTGCCCGGCGTCGTGCCCTTCGCCTTCGCGGCCGAGAAAGACACGGTCGCCGGCTCGGCGTCGTAGGCGACGTGGATCAGCGACTTCGCATGGTCGGCCTGTGCCTGCGTCTCGGCCAGCACCAGCGCGATCGGTTGCCCGTTCCAGTGCACCTGGTCGTCCTGCATGACCGGCAGGTCGTCCCCGCCCGCCGCCTTGTCCTTCGACAGGAACAGCGGCATCGGCTTCATCTTCGGCGCGTTCTCGTGGCTCATCACCAGCACGACGCCGGGGGCCGCCTGCGCGTCGCGCGTGTCGAGCGTCGCGATGCGACCCCTGGGCACGGTGCTGTACACCAGCGCGGCGTAGACCATGCCGTCCATCGGGAACTCGGCCGCGAAACGCGCCTGGCCCTGCACCTTGAGCGGGCCGTCGAGGCGCGAGACCGGTGCGCCGATCAGTTCATCGTTGCGCGCGATCAGCGGGTCGGGCTCGCCGCCGGGCATCCATGCATCCGGCGCGACCGCGATCGCTTTTTTCATCACTGCCGTGACGGCTTCCTGGATGATGCTCATGGCGTCACCTCCTTCATGTCCACGAGTTGGCCGAGCACGGCGACGATGGTTCGCTTCGCGAGTTCGACCTTGAATGCGTTGTCGTGCAACGGTTTCGCATCGGCCAGCTCGGCTTCGGCGGCGGCGCGGAAGTGCTCCGCCGTGGCGGGCTGCCCTCGCAATGCGTCCTCGGCTTTCCATGCGCGCCACGGCTTCGTCGCGACGCCGCCCAGAGCGATGCGCACGTCCTTGACCTTGTCGCCGTCGAGTTCGAGGGCGGCCGCCACCGACACCAAGGCGAAGGCGTAGCTGGATCGATCACGCACCTTGCGATAGGTCGAGCGTGCGCCGAAAGCCAATGGCGGCACTTCGACCGCGGTGATCAATTCGCCCGGCGCGAGCAAGGTCTCGATCTCAGGATGGTCCTCGGGCAGGCGATGCAGGTCGGTCAGCGGCACGCTGCGTTGCGAGCCGGCGCCCTGCACGTGCACGATGGCGCCCAAGGCTGCCAGAGCCACGCACATGTCGGAAGGATGCGTCGCCACGCAGCTCGGCGACGTGCCGAGGATGGCGTGGTTGCGGTTGAAGCCATCGGCCGCGTCGCAACCTTGCCCGGGGCTGCGCCTGTTGCAGCGCGAGCCCTCGTCGTCGTAGAAGTAGCTGCAACGCGTGCGCTGCAGCATGTTGCCACCCACGGTCGCCATGTTGCGGATCTGCGCCGACGCACCGGCCACGACCGCCCGCGCCAGCATCGGAAAGCGAAGCCTGACCGCGCGGTGCGATGCCAGCGCGGTGTTGCGCACGCCGGCGCCGATCAGCAGGCTGCCGTCGTCCCGCTCCTCGATGTCGCCGGACAAGCCCGTCACGTCGACCAGCACGGCGGGCCGTTCGATGGTTTCACGCATCAAGTCGACCAGGTTGGTGCCGCCGCCCAGGTAGCGGGCACCGGGCGTGCTGCCGAGCCGCAGTGCTTCGCCCACGTCGTGCGCGCGGGCGTAGGTGAATGGCGTCATGGCTGCGTCTCCCCGCAGGTCTCGGCAACGGCCGCGACGATTCCGTTGTAGGCGCCGCAGCGGCACAGGTTGCCGCTCATTCGTTCGCGCAGTTCGTCGTGGCTCAGCGCGACGGTGTCGGCCGACAGATCGACCGTCACGTGGCTGGGCACGCCTCGTCGTCGCTCGCGGTCCATGCCCACGGCCGAGCAGATCTGGCCCGGCGTGCAGTAGCCGCATTGAAAGCCGTCGTGCTCGATGAAGGCCTTCTGCAGCGGATGCAGCCCCTCCGTCGACGCGAGGCCTTCGACGGTGGTGACCTCGCGGCCCTCGCATTGCACAGCCAGGGTCAAACAAGAAAGCACACGCTCGCCGTCGAGCAGCACGGTACACGCGCCGCAGGCACCCTGGTTGCAGCCCTTCTTGGCGCCGAATAGGTGCAGGTGATCGCGCAGGTGGTCCAGCAGCGACACGCGGGGGTCGGTGGGTATCTCCACCGATGAGTTGTTGATTCGGATGGTCATCGTTTCCTCGTGGGGAGTGAGGGGTCCTTGCGCGCCGAGACCGCGTCGCCTGACGACACGCTTCCTTGGGTGCTGTCGAGTCATATCACGCAGCTGTACAAGGCGTCGTCATCCTTTTTCCCCAACGCATGAACACGGCCGTGTGCGCGACGTCGCCCGATCGAAGATGCACCGCGGCAGGGCATCGATCACGAAATTTGGACGTTTGTGTAGGAAGCCGCTGATGGCTCTTTTGTAAAGCCGCGCCGTACGATCCATCTCGTACTGATCCAGCCTGTCGTCGTGCAACGGCTGGTGAGCCCAAAGGCTCGAATCAGCTGGCTGACGCACCTACGTTCGTCGAAGGTCCGCCATGCCGAATTCCGAATCCCTGCCCGCATCTCCATCTAGTGGGCGCCGCGACATCGTTGTCGTCGGCGCCAAGCTCGGTGGCGTCACCGCCATCGCCAAGATCGCGTTGAGCTGGCCCGAGCATCTGCCGGTCTCCGTGATCATCGCGCTGGGAGCCTCGCATCAGCCGCCGGCCGTCGTCTTGCAGATCATCGAAGGCTATGCGCCGGTGAAGGTCGCCTATGCGGTGCACGGCGAGGCCGTCCGCGCGCGGCGCATCTATCTGTCGCCGCCCGGCAAAAACCTGATCGTCGGCACGGGTGGCGTGCTCCTTCTCGACGACGGCAATGCGTTCGACATGGTCAAGCCGTCGGTGAACCGGCTGTTCGCGGCCGCAGCGGCGATCTATGGGCAACGCGTCATCGGCATCGTGCTGAGCGGCAATTCGGCCGATGGCGCACAAGGCCTTCTGGACATCGAGGCCGCCGGTGGCGTCGGCATCGTTCAAGACCCGAAAGATGCCGCTGCGGAGCGGATGCCGAAGCATGCGCTGCGCGGGGATCACCCGCACTACTGCGTCAAGGCCGCTGAAATGGCGGGGCTCGTTCAAGAACTCAGCGAAGAGCCCCTGTAAGAACGGGGCGCGGACAGGTCGTCGTCCGCGAGCATCTTCCAACTACTTGGCCTTCTCGGCCGTGCCGGGTTCGGCCATGCGCCGATGCTGTTCCGCCAGCACCCCTGCCGGCGTGACGTTCGCCATGGCCACCTGGAGCTTGTTCTTCCAGCCGGCCGCCACGTCGGCGTCGCCATCCATCATCGCGTCGAAGCCGATCTTCGCGACCTCGGCCGGGTCAGCCTTCGAATCGTCTTGCCCGACCTTGGTGTCCAGCATGTCTGCGCGGCGGAAGAACTCGGTGTCGGTCGCACCCGGCATCAAGCAGGTGACCGTGACTTCGGTTGTCCTTGAGTTCGTTGCGCAAGGCCAGCGAGAACGAATCGATAAAAGCCTTGCTGCCGTTGTACACGGCCTGGAAGCTGCCGGGAATGAAACCTGCGATCGAGCCGGTGATCAGGATGCGACCGCGGTTGCGCGCGCGCATCTCGCGGGCCACCTTCTGAATCAGGTAGAGCGTGCCGGTGACGTTGGTGTCGATCACGCGGCGGGCATCCGCAAAGTCCTGGTCGAGAAAGCCGCGGCCCAGCCCACGGCCGGCGTTGGCGAGCAACGCCTCGACCGGCCTGCCACCCGCAGCCGCCAACAGCGTGTCGACACCCTCGGTGGTGGACAGGTCCGCCTGCACGGCCTCGACTTTCGAGCCGATCGATCGCAGCTCGCTCGCGGCCTGCTCGATCTCGGACTCATCGGCAGCGATGAGCAATTCATACCCCTTCTCGGCGCAACAGCGCGCCAGGTGAAAACCGATGCCGGAGCTGGCGCCGGTCACGATGGCGAGGCCGCTGGCGGAAGACGACGGTGCATCCATGATGACTCCTACATGTTGTTGCGGGGATGCTGGATACGTTGGTTGCGCGGAGTGGGCCGTCGATCACGCGTGATGGTGAGAGGAACTTCCTACGAAGCAATGTCGACCCCCCAGCACTCCCTCCCTCGAAAGCCGATCACCATGAGAGCACTCACCTATCACTCGTCCAAGGACGTTCGCGTCGACAACGTGCCCGACCCCGTCATCGCGCAAGACGACGACATCATCCTGCGCGTGACCGCGACGGCCATCTGCGGATCGGACCTGCATATCTTCCGCGGCAAGATCCCCGACATGAAGTCCGGCGACGTACTGGGCCACGAGTTCATGGGCATCGTCGAGGACACCGGCAACGCCGTCACGGCACTGAAGAAAGGCGATCGCGTCGTCGTGCCCTTCACCATCTCGTGCGGCACCTGCTTCTTCTGCAACAAGTCGATGTTCGCGGCCTGCGAAACGACGAACCCCGGTCGCGGCGCGATCCTCAACAAGAAAAACGTGCGCTCGGGCGCAGGCCTCTTCGGCTATTCGCACCTGTACGGCGGCTATGCCGGCGGGCAGGCCGAGTACGTGCGCGTGCCCAAGGCGAACGTCGGCCCGCTGGTCATCCCTGCGGGGCTGGCCGACGAGCAGGTGCTGTTCCTGTCGGACATTCTTCCGACCGGCTACCAGGCCGTGGTCAACGGCGAGGTCGGGCCCGGCTCGACCGTCGCGATCTTCGGTGCGGGCCCTGTCGGATTGATGGCGGCAGCATCCGCACGCCTGCTGGGCGCCGAGCGCATCTTCATGGTCGACGAGCATGCCTATCGGCTCGAGTTCGCGAAGCAGACCTATGGCGTCGAGCCGATCAACTTCGCCGACATCGACGACCCGGCCGAGATGATCGTGGAACAGACCGACTTCCGGGGCGTCGACGCCTCGATCGACGCGGTCGGCTTCGAGGCCAAGGGCAGCACGCTCGAAACCGTGTTGACCGACCTCAAGATGGAAGGCTCCAGCGGCAAGGCGCTGCGGCAGGCCATCGCATGCACGCGCCGCGGCGGCGTGGTCAGCGTGCCGGGCGTCTATGCGGGCTGGATCCACGGCTTTCTGTTCGGCGATGCCTTCGAGAAGGGGCTCGTCTTCAAGATGGGCCAGACCCATGCGCAGCGCCACATGCCCAAGCTGCTGGAGCACATCCAGGCCGGCGACCTGCGGCCCGAGGTCATCATCACGCACCACATGGCGCTCGAAGATGCGGCGCGCGGCTACGAGATCTTCGAGAAGGCCGAGGAAGACTGCCGGAAGGTAGTGCTGACGCCGGGCCGGGGCGCCAGCGTGTCACCCGTCATCTGAGCATTGCACGGACGACCAGCAGCGGGTCGCGGTGGCCGTCCGTGTCGAGCTTGTTCAAGGCGGTGTGCGCAATCTCCTCCCGGCTGAATCGGCTGCCGGCGAGAGATCGCATCTCTTCCGAGAAAGCCAGGAGCCGGCTTTCCTCCGGCAAAGGCGTGCGCGGGTCCCAAAGAATGTGTTTGGTGGCCACGGATCGTATGGATCGGGTCAAGTCCCAGGCTTGCTGCTGATCTGCGGTCAGTGTCTGCCTTGTTGCATGCAGTGTTCCCCGCCGACCTTCGGCGACGGCGACGAGGTCGCTTTCGCTGAGCGGCTCGGCGCCTCTTGCGCGCGCCGCCAGCGCGAGGTTCATGGCGAAGGCCCAGTTCTGCGGCACCAAAGGGTCCTTGTGCAGCATGCGCGCCGCGAGCTGCGCGGCCTTCGGGCTTAGCGCCTCGACGCTCTCATTGCATTGTCTCCAAAGCATTTTTGTCCTCCTGGGGTTGTGCTGATCCATTCCAGGCAAACGGCGTGCCTGCAAGCCCAACCCCTCTCCGGCTCGCGAATCACTCAACGCCATGTCGAAACTGCTGCAAATTTGACCGACGCCAGGACATCTCAAGGCCGGCTGCCGGCCGGCCCGATCAGGGCTTGCACTCCTACGGTGTCGTCAGCCGCGCAAATCGAAGCTGATCACTTGCGGCACGTTGTCGCACGAAAGGGATGACCATGAAATCCAGCAGTGGCGACAACAGTGGTGACGGCTCCCGGCCGACCACTGACGGGGCGACCGACAACATCGGTGCCGGCGGAAAGTTCACCGGCTCGCACAGCAAGGCCGGGGACGACGTGTCGGCCCCCGGTCCTGCCGAGGGGATGGCCGCCAAGCGCAAGACAGCCGATTCGGCGGGCCACGAAGATTCGGACGCGTTCCATCTGCACGAAGACTTGACGCCCGAGACCAACACCGACGCCGGCGCAGCCGACAAATCATGACACTCCGCGCCGGATGAAAGAACACATATGTCCTCCATGACTTTTCTGATCAGCGCTGCGGCACTCTCCATCGCACTGGGCACGGCGATGGCGCAACCCACCGGCAACCCCAAGGGCACCGTCGCGCCGCCCTCCGAAGGCAACGCGGCGAAGTCGCCGGCCAGTGGCAATCGCGCGCGACAGACCGAAGCACCGCCCCAGCAAGGCAGCGCCACCAATCCCGACTCGCGCGCAGCCCGTAGCGGCAACTTGCACACACCGGGCGTCGGCACGGCGGGCGGGCTGACGGGTCGCCACCCCGGCACCGGGTCGACGAACGGACCGACGCAAACCGATCAAGCGCCGCCCGTCAAGAAGTAAGGGAAGCGGAGGTCAGCGCCAGGCCGAGCGCGCGCGGTCGCGCACGCGCATCACGGCTTCCTGCTGACCACGACCCGTACCCGCATCCGAAGCAGCGGTCGGCCACGTGATGCTCTCGAACTGGCTCAGCATCTTCTCTTCGATGAAGCGCGTGCGCGATGCATAGACATGCCGGTCGCCCATCGCGCCCTGCTGCGTGATGTAGAAGCGGTGCGGCACCATCACGTGAAGATGGTCGCGCGCCCGGGTCATCGCCACGTACAACAAGCGCCGCTCTTCGTCGATCTCTGCCGTGCTGCCGGCGCCGAGGTCCGACGGTATGCAGCCGTCGACCGCGCGTAGCACGAAGACGGACTTCCATTCCTGCCCCTTGGCGGAATGGATGGTCGAGAGGATCAGGTAGTCCTCGTCGCGGCCCGGAACGCCGGCGCGGTCGCTCGTGGCTTCGGGCGGGTCCAGCGTCAATTCGGCCAGGAACTGCTCGCGGCTCGCGTAGCTGGCCGCCATGCGCTCGAGGTTCTCGACGTCTGCGCGGCGCGCATCGGCGTCGTCGTGCAACCGCTCCAGGTGCGGCAGGTACCACTGCTTGACCAGCCCCAGCTCGCCGGGCCACGCGCCCGTGCCCCGGCGCAGCACGTCGTACAAGCGGACGAAGGTGCCCCACTCCGCCTGCGCATTCGATGGTGGCTCGAAGGCGCGCACGGCCTCCGCGGGATCGGCCGCCACGTCCATCGCATCGAGCACACGCGTCGCGGTGGCCGGCCCGATGCCGGGCATCAGCTGCAAGGTTCGGAAGCCGGCCAGGCGGCCGCGCGGGTTCTGTGCGAAGCGCAGCGCGGCGAGCATGTCTTTCACATGCGAGGCCTCCAGAAACTTGAGCCCGCCGAACTTGACGAAAGGAATGTTGCGCCGGGTCAGCTCCAACTCGAGCACGGCGCTGTGCGAGGAGCTGCGGAACAGCACAGCCTGCGAGGTCAGCGGCAGGCCGGCCTCGCGGTGCTGCAGCACCCGGTCGGCCACCCACCGAGCCTCGCTCGCTTCGTCGGGCACGGTGACCACTTGCGGCAGCTGCTGCGCGACGCGTTCGGTCCACAACGTCTTGGCATGCCGCTCGCTCGCCTGCGCCATCACGGCATTCGACACGGCAAGGATGGGCTGCGTGGAGCGATAGTTCTGCTCCAGCGCGACGCTGCGCGCCGGCAGGCCGAACTGATGGGGAAAGTCGAGGATGTTGCGCACCGTCGCGCCGCGAAAGGCATAGATCGACTGGGCGTCGTCGCCGACGACCGTGACGCCGGTGCCCTGCGGCTTCAGCCCGAGGATGATCGCCGACTGCAGGCGATTGGTGTCCTGGTATTCATCCACCAGCACATGGTCGAACGAGCCGCCGATCTCGGCCGCCAGTGACGGCTCGGCCATCATCTCGGACCAGAACAGCAGCAGGTCGTCGTAGTCGAGCACGTTCTGCTGCTGCTTGGCCTCGACGTAGCCGCCGAACAACTTGCGAAGCTCGGCCTCCCACTGGCTGCACCACGGAAAGGTGGACTGCAGCACGTCGTCGAGCGGCGCTTGGCTGTTGACCACGCGCGAATAGATCGACAGGCAGGTGCCCTTCTGCGGAAAGCGCGACTTCGTCGCCGACAGGCCCAGGTCGTTGCGCACCAGGCCCAGCAGGTCTTCGGCGTCGCCGCGGTCCTGGATCGTGAAGTTCTGCTCCAGCCCGATGCGGCCCGCATGGTCACGCAGCAGCCGCGCGCCGACGCTGTGGAAGGTGCCTGCCCAGGGCAAACGGGTCGCGGCCGCGCCGGCATTGGGCAGCACGCGCCGCAGCACGCCGGCCACCCGCTGCTCCATCTCGTTGGCCGCGCGGCGCGAGAAGGTCAGCATCATCATCCGGTGAGGATCCGCACCATGCAGGATGAGCCTGGCCACGCGGTGGGCGAGCGTGTTGGTCTTGCCCGAGCCCGCACCGGCGATCACGAGCAGCGGCCGCAGGTCGGCCGTGGCCTCGGTGCCGTGCTCGACCGCGGCGCGCTGGGCCGCATTGAGTTGGGAGAAGGGGTCGGGGTGTCGTGACGCCGGCGCCGTAGCGGACGGCGGCGCGGACACAATTGGCGCGGGCATGCTGTATGTTAATACAGCATTCCTGACTCGAGGCTTTGGCCGTGTCCTCGAGTCTTCGCCGCGCGACTTATTCGCCCGGCAGCTTGGCGGGCGGGTCGTTTTCGCGGCCGAACTGGCGCGGCCCACCGACTGCAGCGATGAAGTCTGCGATGGCCGTGTCCGCGTCGGCGGCGGGCGCAAGAATGAGTCCTGCGTCGGGTGACTCGTCCGGCAAGGTCAGCGGAATCTGGGCCGCAGCGAGCAACGCCTCCGATGCGCCGAAGGCCAGTATCGTCTTGCAGTGCCAGTACTGGGCGCGAATGAATTCGAGCGTGTGGGCGTCGGCGTCGAGTGCTTCCACGGCGGCCTCGCCATCGGGCAGCACCAGGGCGTCGAACAGGAAGCCGGGCGAGTTCTCCATCGTCGCGTCGGCCGCGAACTGCTCGCCGGCGGCACCGGCGTAAGTGCCCAAGCGGGCGGCGACGAGCCGCGGCACCGCACCGGCCGCGACCAGTGCCGAGATCAGCTTGCCGAGCGAAGCCCCTTCCACGCCATGCGCGACCAGGATCGCGACCTTGCGCGTGCGGATGCCGCCGTCGCCCGGCCTGGCCGTCAACGAGAGCGCGGGGGAGTTTTCTATTTCGGGCGCCGCAGGTGTTTCGAGCGCCTTCGGCAGCGCCGCCGGAAGTGCCGTCATCCCCAGGTCCTGCGCCAGCCGCTCGGCCAGCTCCGGCACCGCATTGCGCAGGCTCGCCACCATGCGCTCGCGAATGGCGGGCACCGTCACCTTCGACAGTTCGAAGCGGAATGCATTGCCGATGTGCGCCTTCTCGGCATCGGTCTGGCTTTCGAAGAACAGGCGGGCCTGCGTGTAGTGGTCCGCGAATTTCTCGGGCTTGATGCGGACCTTGTCCGCGCTCTCCTTGGCATCGAGACGCCGGGCCACGCTCGCGAAGCCCTGGGCGGCACCGGCCTGGAAGGGGCAGCCACCTGCGAGCGAATTCGGCTCGTAGGCGACACGGCCCCGGTGAATCGCCTGCCGATGCATGCCGTCGCGCTGGTTGTTGTGGACCTGGGCGACCGGCGAGTTGATCGGAATCTCGTGGAAGTTGGGGCCTCCGAGCCGGCTGATCTGGGTGTCGACGTAAGAGTGGATTCGCCCTGCGAGCAAAGGATCGTTCGTGAAATCGAGACCCGGAACGATGTGCGCGGTGCAGAACGCGACCTGCTCGGTTTCGGCGAAGAAGTTGTCGGGATTGCGGTTGAGCACCATACGCCCCACGATCTGCACCGGGACCAGTTCCTCAGGAATGATCTTGGTCGCATCGAGGATGTCGAAGCTGAACTGTTCGGCCTGCGCCTCCGTGAATATCTGCAGTCCCAGTTCCCACTCGGGGTACTCGCCGGCTTCGATCGCTTCCCAAAGGTCGCGACGATGAAAGTCCGGATCGGCGCCGGAGACCTTCACCGCCTCTTCCCACACCATCGAATGCGTGCCGAGCTTCGGCTGCCAGTGAAACTTGACCAGCACCGACTCGCCAGCCTCGTTGACCAGCCGGAAGGTGTGAACGCCGAAGCCCTGCATCGTGCGGTAGCTGCGCGGAATGCCGCGATCCGACATGACCCACATCAGCATGTGCGTCGACTCGGGCATCAGAGAAACGAAGTCCCAGAAGGTGTCGTGCGCGCTGCCTGCCTGCGGCATCCCGTGGTGCGGCTCGGGCTTGACGGCATGCACGAGGTCCGGGAACTTCATGGCGTCTTGAATGAAGAAGACCGGCATGTTGTTGCCGACCAGGTCCCAATTGCCTTCGTCGGTGTAGAACTTGACCGCGAAGCCGCGCACGTCGCGGGCCGTGTCCTTCGAGCCGCGCTCCCCCGCCACCGTGGAGAAGCGGACGAACACGGGCGTGGTCTTGCCGGCTTCCTTGAAGGGCGCCGCCTTGGTGTATTTGGTCAGCGGCTCGTAGCACTCGAAGAAGCCGTGCGCGCCTGAGCCGCGTGCATGCACGATGCGCTCGGGAATGCGCTCGTGGTCGAAGTGCGTGATCTTCTCGCGAAGGATGAAGTCTTCGAGCAGCACCGGCCCGCGCGCGCCCGCCTTCAGCGAGTTCTGGTTGTCGGCGATGGGCACGCCCTGGTTGGTCGTCAACACCTGGCCGCTCGCGTCGACGCGAACGCGGTCGAGCGAGTCGATCGTCGCATTGACGCCTTCTTCCGCGACGGTGCCGGTCTTCGTCGAGCTGTTGGCTTCAGACAGCGTGCTGCCCGTGGGCAGGCGCGAGGGTGGACTCACGGTGCCACCGGCAGGCGTGCTCGACGCGTTCGACTCACCGTATTCCAGCGGCTTGCTCTCGTTCGATGGCATTCCCGCCGCCAACTGCTGAGTCTCTGCCATCTTCTGGCTCGGAGGATCGCCCGCAGCCGCGGCCGGCGGGGCCGGTTGCGCGGGAGCGCTGTCGGTGTTGCGGGCAGCGGCGTGTGCCGCGTCGATCTGGGCCTTCGGGGCCGTCTGCTTCTTCGCCATATCGTTCCTTCGTGGGTGGTGTGTGAATAACCGATCGGCGCGCGCGGCGCTGACCGACTGCTGAATTGGGATGGGTCGCTGCGGCTAGGCCGCGAGTACCGGTGTCGTCATGGCATCGATCGCCAGACAAATCGCAGCCGCGAAGCCGCCCGGGGCACGCGCCACGCGCCGCGCACTCGTGTGAACGCGGGGCGCGGCGCTCCATGCAATGCGGGCACCGGCGGCCTCCAATGCCTCGACGAGCGCGACGTCCTCGCTCGAGACCAGTGGAGCGAATCCGCCCACCGATCGGTAAGCCTGTGCGCTGATGCCCAGGTTGGCGCCATGAATGTGCCGATGACCGTCCGCGTCGCAATAGGTCGCCCGAAACTGGAGCTCGAGCCGTTCGGCGTATGCGTCCTGGTCGGACCAGTCGTCGATCGCCACCGTTCCGCACACCACGTCCGCTTCCTGCCGCAATTGTTCCGCCAGCCAGTCTTTCGATACTTCCGAGTCCGCGTCGGTGAACGCCAACCACCGGGCCCCACGCTCGAGAAGATGCTGCGCACCCGCGGCCCGCGCCGCGCCGACGTTGCGCACGTTCACGACGACACTGGTCACCGGCAGCCGTGACACGATCGCCTCGGTGTCGTCGGAGCAGGCGTCCAGCACGACGATGATCTCCACGGGCTCACTGCTCAGATACGCGTGACGCGCCGCGGCCAGCGCCGCCCGGACGCAGCATTCCACGAGCAAGGCTTCGTTGTGAGCGGGAATAACGATGCCGATCACGTGACGCGTTTCACTGAGCGTTTTGGGGCGATGCCGACTCGCCGACGTCTTGCTGATCGATCAAACGTTCTGCTTCGAGCCAGTCTTCCGTTTCCGAACCAGGCGCGAACCCCCTGCGCTCGGCGACGTCGTAGGCGGCGATGCGAATGCGCTCTTCGCGGCTCGCATCATGCGGCGACGTCTCGGCGGCTCCGTCAGAGGACGAAAGCTGTGAGGCTTCAGAAGACGTGACGTCGGGGTTCGAGTCGATGGACGAATTGCGAGACATGAGGCGAGTCCTTTGGCAAGTGCGGGATGCAGCGTATGGAGTGCGCCATTGCTGCAAACGTAGGACTTAATCCATTTCGCGTGCGTCTTAAAAAGAAACGCGCCGCGTTGATCCACATTAATGCGGCTGCCAGCCATTCAGGGCACCATCCAGCCGAGGTCTGCTCCATGCTCACAGAGAACCTGCTCCGCAACCGTGCGACCCAACTTTCCGCTGAAGAACACGGCGCGCTGGAAGCCGCGGTGTCCGAGACCCGGCTGTGGCGCGCTGGGCAAGTCGTCGTGCGTCAAGGGACGCCCGTCAACATCAGCACGTTGCTGGTTGAAGGGTTCATGACGCGGCACGTCGACGCACCGGACGGCAGGCGCCATCTCGTGGCGATTCATTTTCCGGGCGACTTCGTCGATCTGCATGCGTATCCACTGAAGCAGCTCGATCACGATGTGGGCGCACTGACGGACGTGAAGGTCGCGGTCTTCACACACGCCGCGCTGGAGCGCCTGCAGGAACACCACAGCGTTCTGACAAGACGGCTTTGGTTCTTGACGCTGCTGGATGCCGCCATGCACCGGCAGTGGATCTACCGTTTGGCAAGCCTGAAAGCGATCGAGCGGGTGGCGCATTTCATCTGCGAGACGAACGCCCGCCTTCTGGCCATCGGCGCATCGGACGGGAACAGTTTCGCGCTACCGATGACCCAGGAAGACATCGGCCAAGTCTGCGGGCTCACGAATGTGCACGTGAACCGTGTGCTGCGCGAACTGCGGGAGGCGGGCCTGTGCCAGCTGCGCTCGTCCACCGTGCAGATCATGGACGCGAGCGGGCTGGTGAAACGGGCGTTGTTCGATCCGGCCTATCTGTACTTGAACCCCGAGACAGCTGCGCGAGCGGGCGCGCGAACTGGAGTGCCTCATGGCTGATCGGGACAACGCACGCAACACGGCACTCAAGCCTTGCGAAGACGCCGGCAGCGCGACTGCCGAGCGCGGGGTGGTGATCCTCGATGGACCCGACGGCGTCGCCGTGACGATGACGCCGGAAGCGGCCATCGGCACGGCCGACAGCCTTTACGCTGCGGCAACGTTGGCAAAGCAGAACATCATCGATAGCGCCGTCGAGGGTGCCGACGAAGGCTGACGGCAAGCCGTCGAGCTTTCCTGAACAGGTACTACGACGAGTCCGCGGCGACGCGCCGCGACGGCTCCGCTTTCTCGCGCAGCACCGCGTTGATCTCGGCGCCGAAGATGAGTGTCGTGGCGCTGATGTACAGAAACACCAGGGTCGCCACCACGCCCGCGAAGCTGCCGTAAAGGAGCGCCAGCGACCCCGCGGTGCGCAGCGCGTACGACAGCGCGACGGCCGCGCATACCCACAGCGCCGCGCCGAAGAGCGCGCCCGGCACGACGGTCGACAGACGCTGGCGAATGTCGGGCAGAAACCCGTACAGCAGCGCATAGAGCGTGGCCAGCACCACGAAGGCAAGGCCGTAGCGCACGCTGTTGCGCATCCATAGCGCCTCTTGCCCGACGCCGATGGTGGCCTCGAGCAGCTTCCAGACATACGGCATGACGACGACCGAGCTGAACGCGGCCACGATGCCGACGCCGACGATCGCCGTGAACAGCGTGACCTTGATGCGGGCCCGCCAGAAGGCCAGGCCGCGGTCGATGCCGTAGGCCCGGTTGAGTGCGGTGCGCACCGCCTGCAACCCCGATGAGGCCGTCCACAACGTGGTCAGCAGGCCGATGGTCAGCAACGCCTGGTTGCGCTGCGCCATGACCTGGTCGATGACCGGTTGCACCGCATCGCGCACCGGCTGCGGTGCATAGCTCATCACGCGGCCGGCCAGGGTCGCCATGTCGCCGGGCTGCCCGACATAACCGGCGGCCGCAGACAACAGGATGAGCAGCGGAAACATTGCCAGCACGGAAGAAAAGGCCAGGCTGCCCGCCTGGTTGGCGCTCTGGTGCCGGATGTAGTGGTGAATGGCGAGCAGGATGACACCCAGCCCCGGCGTCGCCAACGCGAGGTCGCGCACGCGCCGGAACACATGGGCCAGCTCACGCACGGCCGGCCCCACGTGCGAACCCGATCGACTCCGCAACGGCGCCAGGCATGGCCAGCCTACGCGACGACTGCGCTGCCGGGAGAAGTCGGAATGCGGACGATGAAGCGCGTTCCATCCTCGCGAGATGAAGACACCTGGATGGTCCCCCCGTGCGACTTCACGATCATCGAGCAGATGTGCAAACCCAGCCCCAGCCCGCCGTGGCCGCGGTTCTGGGCCGGGCGCCAGTACGGCTGAAAGATCCGAGTCAGGTTCGCAGGCGCGATCGGCTCGCCCCAGTTCCTGACGCTGAGGTTCAGCCACGGCCCTTCGAGCCAGGCCGCCACCTCGATCGGCTGGTCATCGGCGCCGTGCGTGAGGGCATTGCCCAGCAGGTTGGAAAGCACCTGCTGCAGCCGGCCACGGTTTCCGCGCACCGGGCCGGGCACGCGAATGTTCCCCTCGATCCGTCTCGTCGGATTGGCCGAGGCGACTTCCGAAATCACATCCGAAAGCGCCACCTCCAGATCGGCGATCTCCTTGAACGCCAGGTCGAGCTTGCCGCCTATGCGCGCCTGGGCGAAGTCCATGACGTCGCCGATCAGGTGCCCCATGCGCTTGGTGGTGGACCGGATGAGCTGCGCCGTCTTCGCGGCCTCGGGCTCGGACGTGCGCCGGGCCATCAGCTCGCCGATCAGGCTCAGCGTGGCCAGCGGGTTGCGCAGGTCGTGGCCGAGGACCGCGATGAACTGGTCCCGCAGCTCGATGGCCTCTTCGGCATCGATCCGGGCGACTTCGGCCGCGAGGTTCTTGTCCTCGAGCTCCAGCATGTGCGCGATCATGTCCGCGAAGCCCCGGAACAGCGCGATCGTCTTCTGCTCCGAGATTTCGTGCGGGTTCGGGTCGATGGCACACAGGTTGCCGAAATAGCTGCCGTCGCTGCGGATGATCGGCACCGAGATGTAGCTTTCGATGTTGTACAGGCGAGGCGTGTGATGCTTGCAGTACACCGGGTGCTCGCTGGCATGGTCGAACACGACCGGTTGGCGCGCCGCACGCGACTCGATGCACAGGGTCGTCTGCACGTCGAGCTGGCCGCCGGGCTGCAGCCCGAAGTTGATGCGGTCGAGCACGGCACATGCCGTCCAGCTGGTGTCGTCGACCCGCGCCACGGCCGCGAAGCCCATGCCGGTGTTGTCGCAGATGACACGAAGCAGTGCGGGCACTGCGCTGATGCGCTGAACGGTCTCGACATCGCGCGCAATGACGTCTGGCAGGGTCATGGTTCTCCGGGTAGGTGGGTCACTTTAGCACCTTGGCATTAACGCCCCCTGACGATCGATTCAAGCGCTAATGGCCCGATTCCTGGCCTGCCGAATTCGAATCGGCATTGGCGTGACGCTTGCCGTCGCGAGTGAACACACTCAAAGTGCCGTCGCTTTCAAGCCGTGCGATTCGCACTTCGCCGATCGACTCGACGCCCTGCTCGCGGAGCTTGCCCCGGAGTTCGTCCATGGTCATCATTTCTCGTGCCAGCACGCGCCTGTTCGGCCGGCCGTGGCGCACCACGACCTCAGCCGGCGGCTCCATGAAACGCGCGACGGCGGGCACGCGGTAGCCCAGCCAGTCCATCAGGTAGTTCCAGCCTGCCAGTGTCGCGAGCAGCACGAACCCGTCGCCCACCGTCTTGTAGTCGCCCTGCATCGCGTTGCTGGCGGCATCGGCGACGAGCACGACGAAAAGCAGATCGGCCACGCTCATGGCGCCCACGTCGCGCCGCAGGACGAAGCGAAACACGATGAACAGGGACCAGTAGACCGCAGTGCCGCGAAGGACCATTTCCCACACGGGCTTCTCCAGCCACAGGACATCGAGCACGGTGTTCTCTCTTTCGTTCGAGCAGAAGCGAGCCTCGTTCATGAAGCACGCCGCGGCAAGCGCGGTTCGGGAGCTTCGAAGGTAGGCCGCCGCCGATAACTCGGCGTGGTCGTGCTGCGACGGGTCGGCGGCCGCCTCCAATCGCATCGCGTTGCAACCGTCGCGGTCTGCAGCGTAGGAGGTCCGCGTACGTCTCGTCGGGTCATTTGCTCCGGGGCGACCGTGCGGGCGCAACATAGAACAGCCAATTCAATCAACGGACTTCCTGCATGAACACCTCTGCGCGCAAGCCCCGTCGACGGACCACTCGCTTTGAATACGTTCAGCGCATCCAGATGCTGGCGGCGCTTCAGGCGGTCAACGAGCCGCGGGCGGAGGACTGGGCGAAGGGGCTGGACGCGAGATATGCCCAGCTTGGCGGGACATCCCAGAACCCGAGCGGTGGAGACCTCGAAGAAAACAGCGACGTCGAGCCGGGGCCCGAAGAGCGATAGCCAGTGAGCCGGTCCGCTGGGCTTCGTTGTACTGGCTGCAGATGTCTGCCCGTCTTCTTCAGACCAATGTCACGTTGCTCTTGAACGGCCGCATCACGAAGCTCGTGCGGCAGTCCTGCACGCTGGGGTGCTTGAGCAGCGTGTCCATGACGAAGCGCGTGTAGTGGTCCATGTCGGCCACCACCACCTTGAGCAAGAAATCCATCTCGCCCGTGAGCGACACGCACTCCATCACTTCGGGCCAGGTCTCGACGGCGGCGGCGAACAAGTCCATGGGATTGCGCTTCTCGCGGCCGCTCTGCTTTTCCATGCGCACGTTGATGTAGGCCGTCAGCCCCAGGCCGATGCGCCGCGCGTGGATCAACGCCACGTAGCCCGCGATGACGCCCGCCTCTTCGAGCCGCTTGACGCGCCGCAGGGTGGCAGAAGCCGACAGAGCGACCTTGCCGCCCAGTTCCTCATACGACAGCCGGCCGTCTTGCTGCAGGGCAGCAATGATGCGCCGATCCATCGCATCGAGTTCATAAGAGTCTTCCATCGATCAATTCTTGCATGATTCGTGCAGGGCGATCAGCGCAGGCCGCAGATTTGCACGATATCTGCGGCCCACGGCGCCTACAGTGAAGCCTTCCACCCCACACCCCACATTAACCACCCCACCAACATGGCCGACCTCTTCGACAACCCCATGGGACTCTGCGGATTCGAGTTCGTCGAATTCGCCTCACCCGAAGCCAACCTACTCGAGCCCCTGTTCGAGAAGATGGGTTTCACGCTCGTCGCGAAGCACCGGTCCAAGGACGTGGTGCTCTACCGCCAGGGCGACATCAACTTCATCGTCAATCGCGAGCCCAAGAGCCTGGCCGGCTACTTCGCGGCGGAGCACGGCCCCGCGGCCTGCGCCCTCGCCTTTCGCGTGAAGGACTCGCACAAGGCCTATGCGCGCGCGCTCGAGCTCGGCGCCCAACCGGTCGACGTGCCGACCGGCCCCATGGAGCTGAGGTTGCCGGCCATCAAGGGCATCGGCGGCGCACCGTTGTATCTGATCGATCGCTTCGAAGACGGCAAGTCGATCTACGACATCGACTTCGAGTTCCTGCCCGGCGTCGACCGCCATCCGAAGGGCGTCGGCCTTCAGGTGGTGGACCACCTCACGCACAACGTCTACCGCGGCCGCATGGCGCATTGGGCGGCGTTCTACGAGCGGCTCTTCAACTTCCGCGAAATTCGCTACTTCGACATCAAGGGCGAATACACGGGCCTGACCTCCAAGGCCATGACGGCGCCGGACGGCATGATCCGCATCCCCCTCAACGAGGAAGCCGGCAAGACCTCGGGCCAGATCGAGGAGTTCCTCATGAAATTCAGCGGCGAAGGCATCCAGCACATCGCGCTGCTGACGGACAACCTCATCGACACGGTCGACCAGTTGCAGATGGCCGGGGTGCCGCTGATGACAGCACCCAACGACATCTATTACGAGATGCTGCAGGAGCGCCTGCCCGGCCACGGCCAGCCCGTGCCCGAACTGCAGGCGCGCGGCATCCTGCTCGACGGCGACACCAGCGGTGGCCAGCAGCGCCTGCTGCTGCAGATCTTCAGCGAGACACTGCTGGGCCCGGTGTTCTTCGAGTTCATCCAGCGCGCCGGCGACGATGGCTTCGGCAACGGCAACTTCAAGGCGCTGTTCGAATCGCTCGAACGCGACCAGATCCGCCGCGGCGTGCTGCAGGTCGAAGAGGAAGCGCAAGCGCAGTAACCCACCAGGAGGCGAACATGCTGCAGCAGCTCAAGGAAATCACCAAGCACGGCCTGGCCGGCGGCGCAGATCGCCCCGACCGGCCCGACTGGACCATCGACCAGGGCTGGGACCGGTACACACCGCAAGACCACGCGGTGTGGAAGACCCTCTTCGAGCGCCAGAGCAAGCTGCTGCCCGGACGCGCCTGCGACGAGTTCGTGCGCGGCATGCAAAACCTGCCGATCGGCCCCGACCAGATCCCGAACTTCGAGCAGCTGTCCGAAACGCTCATGAAGAGCACCGGCTGGCAGATCGTCGCCGTGCCGGGCCTGGTGCCCGACGACGTGTTCTTCGAGCACCTGGCGAACCGGCGCTTTCCTTCTGGCAACTTCATCCGCAAGCCGACCGAGCTCGACTACCTGGAGGAGCCGGACGTGTTCCACGACGTGTTCGGCCACGTGCCGATGCTGATGAACCCGGTGATCGCCGACTACATCCAGGCCTACGGCGAAGGCGGCCTGCGCGCCAAGCGCCTGGGCATGCTGGAGAAGCTGGCGCGCGTGTACTGGTACACCGTGGAATTCGGGCTGGTGAAGCAAGCCGATGGCTTGCGCATCTACGGCGCGGGCATCGCCTCGTCGGCCACCGAGACGATCTTCGCCGTCGAAGACCCCTCGCCCAACCGCGTCGGCTTCGACCTGGAGCGCGTGATGCGCACCAACTACCGCATCGACGATTTCCAGGAAAGCTACTTCGTGCTCGACGATCTCGACGACCTGCTGCAGCTCGCGCACATCGATTTCGCGCCGCTGTACGAGCGCGTGGCCGCAGCCAGCGACTTCGAGCCCGGAGACGTGCTGCCGACCGACGATGTCGTGACCCGAGGCAGCGGGCGCTATCACGCGCTGCGCCGCTCGCGGCAAGCGTCGCCACACGGCACTTGACGGGCGTGCCGCGGTGGAGGAGTGTGGCGGGCAGCCCCTCACGCACTCCAGCCACACCCTCGACACCATGGCAGCCACCTCATCCTGGTCACCCTCGTCCTGGCGCCTGCACAAGGCGCTGCAGCTGCCGAACTATCCCGACGCACAGGCGCTGATCGAGGCCGAAGCCCGCCTCGCGGCCCTCCCTCCGCTGATCTTTCCGGGCGAGATCACCCAGCTCAAGAAGCGCCTCGCCGCCGTGTCGCGCGGCGAAGCCTTTCTGCTGCAGGGCGGCGATTGCGCCGAGAGCTTCGACGAGCTGGGCCAGGTGCCCGTCGAGTCGACCTTCAGGGTGATCCTGCAGATGGCCGTGGTGCTGACCTATGCCGCGGCATGCCCGGTCATCAAGCTCGGGCGCATCGCCGGGCAGTTCGCGAAGCCCCGGTCGTCCGACACCGAAACGCTGCAGGGCGCGACCCTGCCCTCGTACCGCGGCGACATCATCAACGGTGCCGACTTCACGCCGGCGGCGCGCACGCCAGACCCGCAGCGGCTGCTGACCGCCTACTCACACTCGGCGGCCACGCTCAACCTGCTGCGCGCGATGGCGCAAGGCGGCTTCGCGGACCTGCACCGGGTGCACGGCTGGACTGCGGACTTCGTGCGCCGCAGCCCGCAGGGCGAGCGATTCGAAGAGCTGGCCGATCGCATCGCGCAATCGCTGGCCTTCATGGAAGCCTGCGGCTTCGACGCGGCCGCCGCGCCGCAACTGCAAGCCGTGGAGTTCTACACCTCGCACGAGGCCTTGCACCTGCACTACGAAGAGGCGCTCACCCGGATCGACGAGGCGACCGGCCGCGCCTACGGTGCGTCGGCCCACATGCTGTGGCTCGGCGAGCGCACGCGCGGCATCGAAGGCGCCCACGTCGAGTACTTGCGCGGCATCGACAACGCGGTGGGCGTCAAGCTCGGGCCCACGGCCAAGGCAGAGGACGTTCTGGCCCTGCTCGATCGCCTCGACCCCGACCACGAGCCCGGCCGCATCGCGCTGATCGCGCGCAGGGGCAGCGACAAGGTCGCAGCCGCACTGCCTGCGCTGCTGCGTGCGGTGAAGAGCGCAGGCCGCACGCCGGTCTGGTGCTGCGACCCGATGCACGGGAACACCGTCACCTCGTCCAACGGCTACAAGACGCGGGACTTCGCGCGCATCCTCGATGAAGTGCGTGGCTTCTTCGCGGCGCATGCGCAGGAAGGAACGTACCCCGGCGGCCTTCACTTCGAGATGACGGGGCAGGACGTCACGGAATGCCGCGGGGGCGCGCAGCAATTGGGCGACGAAGCCCTGGCAGCGCGCTACCACACGGCGTGCGATCCCCGGTTGCACGGGTCGCAGAGCCTGGAGCTGGCGTTCCTGGTCGCGGACGTGCTGCGTGCTCCGGCGGCTGCACGCGTGCGTCGGGCGCCTTGAGCGAGCTGCCGACGAGGGCCGGCACAAGCCCGGCCCTTCGCCAGCCACAGTTGCCGCCGCCTCAGGCCGACAGCGCCTGCATCTCGCGGTACAGATCGGCCTTGCCCTCGAAGCCGATGCCCGGCAGGTCCGGCAGCGTCACGTAGCTGTTGTCGACCTTCACGCCATCGGGGAAGCCGCCGAAGGGCTGGAACAGGTCGGGGTACGACTCGTTGCCGCCCAGGCCCAGCCCGGCGGCGATGTTCAGGGACATCTGGTGGCCGCCGTGCGGGATGCAGCGGCTGGCCGACCAGCCGTGTTCCTCGAGCATGTCGAGCGTGCGCAGGTACTCCACCAGGCCGTAGCTCAGCGCGCAGTCGAACTGCAGCCAGTCGCGGTCGGGGCGCATGCCGCCGTAGCGGATCAGGTTGCGCGCGTCCTGCATCGAGAACAGGTCTTCGCCGGTGGCCATCGGGTTCTTGTAGAAGTTGCGCAGGGCGGCCTGCAGCTCGAAGTCGAGCGGGTCGCCCGGCTCCTCGTACCAGAACAGGTCGTACTGCGACAGTGCCTTGGCGTAGGCGATCGCGGTTTCGAGGTCGAAGCGGCCGTTGGCGTCGACGCACAGCTTCTGGCCGTCTTGCAGCACTTCCATGATCGAGTCGATGCGGCGCAGGTCTTCGTCGAGCGATGCGCCGCCAATCTTCTTCTTCACCACCGTGTAGCCGCGGTCGATGTAGCTGCGCATTTCGTCCTGCAGCTTCTTGTGGTCCTGGCCCGGGTAGTAGTAGCCGCCGGCGGCGTACACGAAGATCTTGCGGTTCGGCTTGCCGTCCCCGTAGCGGTCGGCCAGCAGCTGGAACAGGGGCTTGCCCTCGATCTTGGCGACCGCGTCCCACACCGCCATGTCAATCGTGCCGATGGCCACCGAGCGCTCGCCGTGCCCGCCGGGCTTCTCGTTGGTGAACATGGTGTTCCAGATCTTGTGCGGATCGAGGTTGTCGCCGCTGTCGTCGACCAGCGACTTCGGGTCGGCTTCGAGAATGCGCGGAATGAAGCGCTCGCGCATCAGCTTGCCCTGGCCGTAGCGGCCGTTGGAGTTGAAGCCGTAGCCCACCACGGGCTTGCCATCGCGGATCACGTCGGTGATCACCGCGACCAGGCTCAGCGTCATCTTGCTGAAGTCGATGTAGGCATTGCGGATGGGAGAACTGATGGGAATGGTCTTCTCGCGAATCTCGACGATCTTCATGGTGCGGCTCGGTAGGTTGTGTTTCGACGGGGGCTATGCTCCCGCGTTCGCGCCTTGCTGACCAATGCTGTTTTTCTAGACTTCCATGCTTTGAAAGAACCGGCCATGACGATGACGATGAATCTGCTCTGGCTCGACGACTTTCTGGTGCTGGCCGAAACGGGCAACTTCTCGCGTGCGGCCGACGAGCGGCACCTGACGCAGCCCGCCTTCAGCCGCCGCATCCGCTCGCTCGAAGAATGGCTCGGCGCCGACCTCTTCGACCGCAGCGTGCAGCCCGCCAAGCTCACCCCCGCCGGCGAATGGCTTCGCGGGGCCGCGCAGGACTTGCTGGCGCACGTCGCGCGGCTGCCGGGCGAGGCCCGCACGGTGGCCGAAGCCAATGCCCGCACGCTGCGGCTGGCGTCGACCCATGCGCTGTCTTTCACCTTTCTTCCCGCCTGGCTGCGCGGGCTCGAGACGCGGGCGATCCTGGGGCGCATTCAGCTCGATTCCGACGTGCTGGAGCGCTGCGAGTCGCTGCTGCAGCAAAGCAAGGTCCACATGGTGCTGAGCCATTCGCATCCAAAGGCCAAAGGCGCGCTCGAGGCCGCCGGCTATGCATCGACGCAGGTAGGAGACGACGAGTTGATTCCCGTGTCGGCGGCCGATGCGAAGGGCAAGGCACGCCACGCGCTGCCCGAACTGCGCGCGAGCCAGGTGCCGTTGCTGAACTACAGCGACGAATCCGGCTTGGGCCGCATCCTTCGCGCCGTGGCCGGCCCGAAGCTCGAACAGCTGCCCGTCGACGTGGTCTTCACCGCGCACCTGGCCTCGGTGCTCCGCACCATGGTGCTCGACGGTCGCGGGCTCGCGTGGCTTCCGCGAACCTTGATCGAAGACGACCTCGCGTCGGGACGGCTGGTCGAGTCGGCACTGCCGAAGTGGCGCATTCCGCTGGAGATTCGTCTGTACCGGGACAGGATCACCTTGGGGGATGCGGTGGAGTCGTTCTGGCGCGAGGCGTGCGAGGCAAGCTCGATGCACGCGATGCGATAACGGACCACCGACCGGTCGTCTGCTCTTGCAGCGGTTTTCAACTCGTGCGCAGCACGCCCACCAACGCCTGCGCTTCGCCGTCGCGAAGATGAAGCAATTGGCTGGCAAACGGGCGCCTCCATTCATGAACCACCTGCCCAACGCGGACCGACTTCACCGTGCCCAGCAGCAGATCGGGGTGTCGTGCGCATTGAGCACCGAGGAACGAACGTCCGTTGCGTGACGTAGCGTGGGGCAAGAACGCAGCGATACGATAAGTTACGAGTTATGCTTCACGCGCAATCGATTGAACCAAAGGCTTTCCATGAAACTCAAGACCGACGTCGACACCAAACGACGCGAAATATCGTCCGACAACCTTTCGATGTCCATCGGCGAATTGCTGAACCTCTACAAAGAAGGTGAGCTTGACATCCATCCGGAGTTTCAAAGGGTCTTTCGTTGGGAAATCGATCAAAAATCGCGATTAATCGAATCCTTGTTACTCGGCATTCCACTGCCCTCAATTTACGTTGCAACCAACGATAAAGGGGTGTGGGAAGTCATCGACGGAGTTCAAAGGCTTTCGACGATTTTCGAGTTCATGGGCGACTTGAATGGTCCAGCATCCGAAGAAGATGATTCAGTTAAAAGAAAGCCGCCGCTGACACTTGAGGCGACCAAGTATCTGCCCAGCCTTGCCGAAGTTACATTTGCAAAAATGGATAGCGCTTTGCGTCTCGAGTTTAAACGTACGCGTTTGGATATTAAGGTGCTGGCCAGAGAACACAAAGGCACATCCACTGGAAAGTTCGATCTATTTGAACGCCTCAACACTTATGGTGAACCGCTTTCGCCGCAGGAATTGCGGAATTGCGTACTTGTGAGCTTGAACTCAAAAATGTTCAGATGGTTGAGAAGCCTCGCAGCCGATCCCGACTTCCGCGCATGCACGCTACTCAGTGAAACCCAATTGCAGGAAAAGTACGACATGGACTTAGCTTTGCGCTTCATTGTGCTTCGCGATGTGGAGCCCAAATCGATCGGCGACGTGCATGAGTTTCTGAGAGAGCAGATGGAATTGATTGCTCTTCAGGACGATTACGACTTCGACGCAGAAGAAACACGATTCAAAGCAGTTTTTCAATTTTTCAATGAGCATTTAAACATTAACTCATTTCGCGCGTGGAATGAAAAAATTGGTTCGTTCAGAGGTGGGTTCTCGTTAGCTGCCTATGAAGGTCTTGGGCTGGCCGTCGGCAGAGAATGGCCCGAAATTAAAAAAGTGAAATCAAAATTCAACTTGAAGCGAGTCGTAGAAGCACTGTGGAAAACTGGAGCTTACAAGGGAAGCTTTTCTGGGCTAAGGGCGCGAGAACGCATGGTGCGCGTTTCGCCAGTTGCATCAGAAGTTGTTCTTGAAGAAGTCAAGAATGTACGGCGACCGGCAGTAAAAAGACCAGCCAGATAGAGTCAGCTCGATGGCCATCGCTTCATTAGAAGGTTTTCAAGCCAAACTCACGCGAGACTTATCATGGAGAAAAAAGGAAATAAGCGATTTTCGAGTAGCTGTCAGCGGAGTGACGGATTCCATCTACCTGTGCAGGGCAGGTCTTGTGCTGATTTGCGCCCATTGGGAGGGATTTCTGCGTAGATCAGTGGAACTGTATATTGAGCATGTATTTGCGAAAAAGCTCAAAATCAAGGAGCTTAACCCAGCATTTGTAGCTCTAGCGTATTTCAGTGACGTGAAAAAGGCCTCCGAATCTAATTACCCGGGAAGCGCAGACACACACGTAAGGCTTGCCGAGCGCATTCGCCGTGGCAACGAAGAAATTTGTGATATACCTGGATGGACTGCAAGGACGGAAGGCAATCCGGGATCAGACGTGGTGGAACGCCTATTGTCTTCAGTTGGAGTAGATATAAAAATTGGACTGGATGACGCAACTTGGGGCGCAACTCGGGTCTTTATAAACGAACAGATTGTGGCAGACCGAAACAGAGTGGCGCATGGCGAAGGAACGCCGGTTTCGAAAGAACAGTTTCTGGAGCGATCTCAACGTCTGCTCGATCTTTTAGATGCGCTGAACAACGTGTTATTTGATGCAGCCGAAAACGAGCGATATAAGAGCTTGCTAGTCGACTAATGAATTGGCCCTGGTGACGGCAATTGCAGGGACGCCTCATCCAGGCGTTACCTCGATGCTATACAGCCCCCACGGGCACAGCGCGAACCGCTCCTTCAACGGCTTGTCCTTGAACGCCGTAAGCGTGTCGGCCTCGTACACCGCCCACTGCGGCCCCAGGCCGCCGAGCGCGAGCGGGGCGCCGTCGATCTCGGTGGCCACGATCATCTTGTAGTTGCGCGCGTCGGCGATCTTGACCGGCACCACGTAGCCGTCGACCGCGCGCATGGCCAGCAGCACGTCGCCGGAAGTCGGCACGCCGGCCAGTTCCAGAACGCCGGTGAGCAGCGGCCCCGACAGCACATGCGGCTTGGCGTCGTACTCCAGCGTCGGCTTGATCCGCACGGCCGGCAGGCCGCGCAGCGCTTCCGCGTCCACCACGAAGGCTTTGTCGAACTTCACGCCGTGCTTCACGAGAAGCTGATCGAGCGCCGGATCGAGCGGGCCGCGGTTGGTCTTGCCGATGGCACCGCTGATGGTCATCAGGCCCGGGCCCTTGCGGACCGGGTCCGCCGCTTGGGCGCCAACATACGGGGCAAGGCTTGCGATGGCGGCCGTACCGAGAAAGTGCCGCTTGTTCATGGTGCGCGATTGTCGATCTGTGAATCGCCGCTTGTCTATCCCGCGTCCGGCGTACTACCTTCACAGTGGCTGCCCAGTGGCCATCGGTCAACACCGACCGAATGCCTTGAGAGTGATCCAGCCGAGTTCCGTGATCCTGCGCACGACCACACCCGGCTGAGGCCATTCGTCCGGCAGAAACACAACTTGCATCGTCGCCTCGACGCGACCGCTATGCACCAACGCGCATGCAGCTTCGATGTCTGCGTCAAAGATGAGGACCGCGGGCAACTCCTGTGCGGCGACCCGCCGGAGCAACGCCATGGATCTCAGCCAGTCAACGTTCTTCCTGCTGAACTGCTTCGCTGAAGATGCCACCCGCTGCTCCTCCCATGCACATCACGATCCAAGGGTTCAAATATACGAATTAGTGTGTATGCGAATTAAAGCATAGAACCGAGAGTCGCCCGATGGAAACATTGGCTCAGCGGTTTGGCAAAGTGGTCCGCGACATGCGCGTGGAAAGAGGGCTCAGCCAAGTGGACTTCGGCGAGAAGTGCGGGTTCTATCAAACGTATTTGAGCCGTATCGAGAACGGGCACGCCAATCCTTCGCTGAACGCGATGGAGGTCATCGCCAATGCGCTTGGGGTCACCGTGTTTCAGCTGTTCGAACGCGTGCGAGTCGGCTAGGGGCCATTCCTCCAACGCCGCAAGCGCCGGCCTCATCCCCATGACGGCCGCGGAGTCGTGCCGGACTTCACGGTTTCACGCTCGCCGCAAAAAATAGCCCGAAAGTATTCGCTGCATCGACATCAGAATCCGGGGCATGACACCCCGCACCTCCTTCCAGCGACTGATGAAACGCCTGATCGCGTGGATCAACGGCCCCATTCATGCCACGCTCGGCGTCGCCGGGCCGGCACCCGGGCAAGCCGTCGATCGAACCGCTCGAAAGCAGGCTTCGGCAACGCGATCACCCGAACAGGCAAGAAGCGAACTGGCCCGCCTTCGCGCAAATGCGTCGCAGCGCCACGCACCGGTCAAGATCGAAAGGCCCACCGCCTTCGACGCTGCCGTTTTCGAGAACTTCACGCCGTCCGCCGCGACGGCGAAAGCGATGCCGCAGGAGGACTATCCGAGCACGGTCATCGTTCCTCGGATGGCCCAGGCAGTGAAATCAGCGCCGCAAGACGACTACCCCAGCACCGTGATCGTTCCCAGGACGACCGCTGTGGCAAAACCAACGACCCAGGACGACTACCCGAGCACGGTCTTCATTCCTCGCGCGGCCGCTGCGACGAAGTCAGTGCCCAAGGACGATTACCCGAGCACTGTGTTCATTCCTCGGGTGGCTCCGGCCTCCGTTGCTGCGCGAAAGATGCCGCCGCAGCAGGACTACCCGCGCACGGTGTTCGTGCCGCGTAGTTCCGCAGCGCAGCGATAGGTGAAACGCCGCGCACGCGGCGAGCGATAGCGGCGCGGCGCGGGCGGCCGAAGGCGTACCCTTCCGCCCATGCCCAGCCAGTTCAGCACCACCCTCGACATCCCGACCCCGGGCCGCGGCTTGGTCGAGATCACGCGCTACGTGACCGAGTGGGTCCACGCCCAGCGTGTGCAGACTGCCCTGCTCACCCTCTTCATCCGCCACACCTCGGCCAGCCTGCTGATCCAGGAGAACGCCGACCCCGACGTGCAAGCGGATCTCGACCGCTTCTTCGCGCGCCTGGTGCCGGACGGCGACCCGCTGTTCCGCCACCGCGACGAAGGGCCCGACGACATGCCGGCGCACGTGCGGGCCGCGCTCACGGCCGTGCAGTTGTCGATTCCGGTGACCGACGGGCGCCTGGCCTTGGGCACGTGGCAAGGCATCTACGTGTGGGAGCATCGCGTGCGGCCGCATCGTCGGCAGGTGGTGCTGCATCTGCTGGGCAACTGAACGGAGCGCACACGATGACGAAAGCCGAAATGCTCCGCGTCTACCACGCCTACATCGAATGCCTGAATCGCCAGGACTGGGCGGAACTGGGTCGCTACGTCGCCGACGACGCGATGCACAACGGCCGGCCGTTCGGGCTTGCCGGCTACCGCGAGATGCTGGAGAAGGACTTCCGCGACATACCCGACCTGCGCTTCAACGTGCGACTGCTGGCCGTCGATCCGCCCATGGTGGCCAGCCGGCTCGACTTCGACTGCTCGCCGGTGGGCGACTTCATGGGCCTTGCGGTCGACGGCAGGCGTGTTTCGTTTTCGGAGAACGTGTTCTACGAATTCGAGGACGGGAAGATCGCGCGGGTCTGGTCGGTGGTCGACAAGATGGCGATCGAATCGCAGTTGCCGATGCGTGGGGGCGCGAACAGCACTTCCACTTAGACCATCGGCCTCGCGGGCCGGAGTCGATTGCCTGTGGCAGGATCGGGCCCACGCGCCCGCGTCGCCTCACGAGACATGTCTCTTCGTTCGCCATGAGTTCACCGTCCTGGTCCGCAAGGCCCTCCTCCCACGCCAACACGCGCGCCATCGTCACGATGATGGCGGCCATGGGCTGCTTCGTGACCAACGATGCGCTGGTCAAGCTCGTGAGCGAATCCATGCCGTCGGCGCAGCTGATCTTCGTGCGCGGGCTCATGGCATCGGCGCTGGTGCTGGGGGTGGCGCAGGGCCAGGGCGCGCTGCGCGAGCTGCGCTCCGTGCTCAACCCGCGGGTGGCGCTGCGCGGCGCGATCGATGCCTGCGCGACCATGCTGTACCTGCTGTCGCTGTTCCAGCTGCCCATCGGCAACGCCACCGCCATCAACCTCGCCGCGCCGCTCTTCATGACGTTGTTCGCCGTGCTCTTCATGGGCGAGCGCGCCGGCGCCGCGCGCTGGTCGGCCGTGATGCTGGGCTTCGTCGGCGTGCTGTGCGTGGTGCAGCCGAGCAGCGACGGCTTCAACGCCTGGGCCCTGCTGTGCCTGCTGGGCACGCTGTTCCATGCCATGCGCGACCTGATGACGCGCAGCATCGACCCGTCCATCCCGTCGATCATCATCACGCTGGCCACGGCCCTGGCCGTCACCGTGCTGTCGGGCTGCATCACGCTGGCCACCGGGTGGCAGCCCTTCGGCCTGCGCGAGTTCGCATTGCTCGGCGTGGCCGCGGGCTTTCTGGCCTCGGGCTACTTCCTGCTGGTGCAGTGCATGCGCGCCGGGGAGGTGTCGCTGACCGCCCCGTTCCGCTACACGGCGGTGCTCTTCGCCATGGTGCTGGGCTACGGGATCTGGGGCGAGGTGCCCACGGGGTGGGCCTGGCTCGGCATCGCGCTGCTGGTCGGCTCGGGGCTCTACATGCTGCACAGCGAGCGGGGCCGCAACCGCACCGCGGCGCTGGATGCACAGCCGGAATAGCCGGCGGGTCATTGACGCCGCCACCTCGGACCGATGCGCGGTGTCGCACTGCATCGATCGCAAACGTCCCACAGCAGAGCGGGCACCACCTGCCAAGCTCATGGCTTCCCGCCACCGGAAGAAGATCGGACAAAAGCGTTCCGAGCGAACAAGACCCCCATGACTGCAGCGAAAGACGACGCGTCCGCCCTCGAGTCCACGGCTCGCTATCGCGCCATTTTCGAGAGCGCAGTCGATTTCGCTATCGTCGCGACAACCCGGCAGGGGCTGATCACGGACTGGAATTCGGGCGCGGAGCACATCTTCGGGTGGAGCGCGGCCGAGATGCACGGACACAGCGCCGAACGCTTCTTCACGCCCGAAGATCGAGCCTCCGGCCAGATCGAACGCGAAATGGCCACGGCCCTGGCGAAGAACCGTGCCAACGATGAACGCTGGCATCTGCGCAAGGATGGCTCCCGCTTCTGGGCGAGCGGCGAGATGATGCCCTTGAGGGACCAGAACGGAGAGCACCTCGGCTACCTCAAGATTCTTCGTGACCGCACGGCCGAGCGCAATGCGGCCGTCAAGCACGCGGCAGACGCGGAGTTCATGCGCGGCGTGCTGGCCTCGTCCAACGACTGCATCAAGGTGCTCGACCTGGATGCCAAGCTGGAATTCATGAGCGAGGGTGGCCAGCGGATCATGGAAGTCAGCGATTTCAACGAGTTGCGTGGATGTCATTGGCCGGACATGTGGAGCGGCGGAGCAAAAGAAGACGTGCTGAAAGCCGTCGAGGCCGCACGCGCGGGCGGCATCGGGCACTTCCAAGGCCCGGCGGACACGGCTGCGGGAAACCCGCGTCACTGGGACGTGCAGGTCACGTCGATTCCTGACGAGCACGGCCACCCGTTCAAACTGCTGTCGATCTCGCGCGATATCACCAAGCGCCGGCAGGCCGAGCTGGCACTCGAGGAGCTTGCGGCGTCGCTGGAGCAGCAGGTCGAAGAACGAACGCGGGAGCGCGACCGCGCGTGGAAGCTCTCGCTCGACCTGCAGGTGGTCGTCGATGCCCGCGGCATCATTCATGCGGTCAACGACGCATGGAGTACGCAGCTCGGCTGGTCGCCAGCCGACCTCGTCGGCAAGAAGTTCACCGACTTCGTCCACCCCGACGACTATCAGCCCTCTGCAGGCGCCCTCGAGATTGCCGCCGACGCAGAACTTCCTTCGTTCGAGAACCGCTATCGCCGCAAGGACGGCACCTGGTGCTGGTTCGCCTGGGTCTCCGCGCCGAGCGGCGACCGCATCTATGCAAGCGGCCGCGACGTGACGGCCGAGAAAGAGGCTGACGCGGTCCTGGCCGCGGCGCAAGAGCAGCTGCGCCAGTCGCAGAAGATGGAAGCCGTGGGCCAGCTCACGGGCGGCCTGGCGCACGACTTCAACAACCTGCTCGCCAGCATCTCGGGTAGCCTCGAACTGATGTCTCGCCGCCTGCAGCAGGGCCGGTTCACGGAGTTCGACCGCTACATCAGCGTGGCGCAGGCCTCCACGAAGCGGGCGGCGGCCTTGACCCACCGCATGCTGGCGTTCTCTCGCAGGCAGACGCTGGAGCCGCGCCCGACGGACGCCAACAAGCTGGTGCGCAACATGGAAGAACTGGTTCGGCGCACCATCGGCCCTGAGATTTCGTTGGAGGTGGTGGGCGCGGTGGGCCTCTGGAACATCAACGTCGACCCGAACCAGCTCGAGAATGCGTTGCTCAACCTGTGCATCAACGCGCGCGACGCCATGCCCGATGGCGGCAAGCTCACCATCGAAACGGCCAACAAATGGATGGACGAACGCGCGGCGATCGAGCGTCAGCTTCCGCCGGGGCAGTACGTGTCCATCTGCGTGACCGACACCGGCACCGGCATGGACGCCGAGACCGTCAGGCGCATCTTCGAACCGTTCTTCACGACCAAGCCCATTGGCATGGGAACGGGCCTGGGACTGTCGATGGTCTACGGGTTCGCCACGCAGTCCGGCGGGCAGGTGCGGCCCTATTCCGAAGTCGGCATGGGCACCACGATGTGCCTATACCTGCCGCGGCACCATGGCGACGCCGTCGATCCGAGGGCTGCGCCAGTGTCATCGGCATCGACGCAGCAGGGGCATCGGGGCACCGTTCTCGTTGTCGACGACGAGGCCAACGTCAGGCTCGTCGTGACGGAAGTCCTTGCCGACATGGGCTTCATGTCGCTCGAAGCCGAGGACGGACAAGCCGGCTTGAAAATCCTCCAGTCGAAGACGCCCATCGACTTGCTGATCTCGGACGTCGGCTTGCCGGGAGGGATCAATGGTCGCCAACTGGCGGATGCCGGCCGCGCGCTGAAGGCAGACCTCAAGGTGCTCTTCATCACGGGCTACGCGGAGAATGCCGTCATCGGGCACGGGCATCTCGAGCCTGGCATGCAGGTGCTGACGAAGCCCTTCACGCTGGACGCGCTGGCGGATCGTGTGACGGAACTGGTGGAGCGCGCGCAGCCGAAGTAAGCTGCGCGACGCCAATGCCCCACCACCAGCTTCCTCCCCTCAACGCACTGCGCATCTTCGAAGTCACCGCTCGGGCGGCCAGCTTCACCGAGGCGGCCAAGGAACTGCACCTGACGCACGGCGCGGTCAGCCGCCAGATCCAGCTGCTCGAAGAAGCGCTGGGTCAGCCGCTGTTTCGCAAGGACGGCCAACGCATGGTCGCCACGGCCCATGCCAAGGCCTTCGCGCGCGAGATCAGCGCGGCCTTCGACCACATCGGCGACGCGTCGCGCCGCTACGGCAAGCTGGCCACGCACAAGGTCGTCCGCGTCAATGCACCGGCCACCTTCGCGATGCGCTGGCTCATTCCGCAGCTGGCCGACTTCCAGGCGCGGCACCCGCAGACCGAGGTGCGGGTGTCGACAGCCTTCAGCAACGAGCCGATGCTCAAGGGCAGCTTCGACGTGGCGATCCGCCGGTCGCCGGGCGACCAGTCGCAGCTCGAGGTCACGCCGCTGTTTACCGAGTTCATGACGGTGATCGCGAGCCCGGCACTGCTCGCGCAGCAGCCCTGCAAGAAGCCTGCAGACCTGGCCTCGGCCGCGCTGCTGTCCACCGAATCGCGCCCAGGCGACTGGGAAGCGTGGCTCGACGCCGCGGGCTGCGCCGAGCTGCGGCCGATGCAGAACCTGCGCTTCGACCACTTCTTCGTCACGCTGCAGGCGGTGGTCGACGGCATGGGCTACGGCATCGGCACCTTTCCCACGCTGTCGTCGGACGAAGCATCGGGGCGCATCCGCCGGCCCTTCGGTCAGGTCGAGGTGAAGGGCTCCACCTACTACGCGCTGGTGCCGCTCGATGCCGACAAACCCAGGCACCTGCGCGAGTTCCAGCAGTGGCTGATCGAGCGGGCCGCCGACGCGCACTGGCCGCCGCCGGCCGCGCCGCGGCGCACGGCTGCCAAGCCAGCTGCCCAAAAAGCCACCAAGCGCGCCGGGCATCGGTGAGCGCAGCTCACAGGTCTCTGACTTTTTATCGATAGGCCTTGTGCACCCGGCGACCTAAGCTGGGCACATGGCACACACGACACCCCCACCCCACACACTGACCATCAACGCCCGTTCGTACCGGATGCCCACGCGCCCGGTGGTGATCGTCTGCATCGACGGTTGCGAGCAGGAATACATCAACCAGGCCGTGCAGGCCGGCGTGGCACCCTTCTTCGCCAGCCTCGCCGACAAAGGGACGGTGCTCGCAGGCGACTGCGTGATGCCCTCCTTCACCAACCCGAACAACCTGTCGATCGTGACCGGTGCACCACCCAGCGTGCACGGCATCTGCGGCAACTACTTCTTCGACCCCGAGCAGGGCGCCGAAGTGCTGATGAACGACGCGCGCTACCTGCGCGCGCCGAGCGTGCTGGCCGCCATGGCCGAGGCCGGCAGGAAGGTGGCCGTGGTCACGGCCAAGGACAAGCTGCGCAGCCTGCTCGGCCACGGCCTGCAGGGCATCTGCTTCTCGGCAGAGAAGGCGGACCAGGCCAGCAAGGAAGCCAACGGCATCGACGGCCTGCTCGACAAGGTCGGCATGCCGCTGCCTTCGGTGTACAGCGCCGACCTCTCGGAGTTCGTCTTCGCCGCCGGCGTGATGCTGATGGAGCGCGAGCGGCCCGACTTGATGTACCTGTCGACCACCGACTACATCCAGCACAAGTTCGCACCGGGCACCGAGGGCGCCAACGCCTTCTACGCGATGATGGACAAGTACCTGCTGCAGCTCGACGCGGCCGGCGCGCTCATCGGCGTGACGGCCGACCACGGCATGAACGCGAAGACCGATTCGCTCGGGCGGCCCAACATCGTCTTCCTGCAGGACGAGCTCGACGAGACCCTCGGCGGGCGCACGGCGCGCGTGCTGCTGCCGATCACCGACCCCTACGTGGTGCACCACGGCGCGCTCGGCTCCTACGCGACCATCTACGTGCACGACGCGTCGGATACGCCGCGAGTCGCCGAGCGGGTGCGCGCGCTGCCCGGCATCCAGAAGGTGCTGAGCCGCGCCGAGGCGGCCGCCACCTTCGAGCTGCCGCCAGACCGCATCGGCGACCTCGTGGTGCTGTCGGAGCGGCTGACGGTGATCGGCACCTCGGCCTCGCAGCACGACCTGTCGGGCCTGACCGTGCCGCTGCGCTCGCATGGCGGCTTGTCGGAGCAGCGCGTGCCGCTGCTCTTCAATACCCGCCTGGCCGACGTGCCCGCCAAGCGCCTGCGCAACTTCGACGTGATCTCGCTCGCGCTGAATCACGCGGCCTGATCGACCCGAGCTACTTCTTTCGTCCGGCGCGCCGAACGAGCGCGCGCAACGATCCGCACAACGACCAGCCAGGAGACATTTGAATGACCCAGCGAGTCCTGACAGCCTTTTGCCTTGGCGCCCTGCTCTTCGCAGCCGGCGCCCAAGCCCACGCACAGGCCCAGACGCAGGCCTACCCTTCCAAGCCGATCCGCATGGTGGTCGGCTTCGCGGCCGGCGGCTCCACCGACAAGCTGGCGCGCGTGCTCGCCACGCGCATGGGCGAGCTGATGGGCACCTCGGTGGTGGTCGACAACCGCCCCGGCGCCGCCGGCAACATCGCGGCCGAAGCCGTGGCCACGGCCGCGCCGGACGGCTACACGATCTTCATGGCCACGCTGAGCAGCCAGGCCATCAACCCGCACCTGTACGCGAAGCTCAAGTTCGACCCGATCCGCAGCTTCGAGCCCGTGGGCCTGGTCGCGAAGTACCCGCTGCTGCTGGTGGTACCGCCGCAGCTGCAGCTCAACTCGGTGCAGGACCTCGTGACCTACGCCAAGGCCAACCCGGGCACCACCTTCTTCGCATCGGCCGGCAACGGATCGCCCGCGCACCTGGCCGGCGAGATCTTCAAGGCCACGAGTGCGGTCGACGTGCGGCACGTGCCTTACCGCGGCGGCGGGCCGGCGCTGCTGGCGCTGATGTCCAACGAGGCGCAGTTCGCCTTCGAGACCATCCCGAGCGCCATCGGCCATGCCCGCGGCGGCAAGCTCAAGGCGCTGGGCGTGACCTCGACGCAGCGCTCCACCGCCGCACCCGAGCTGCCGACCATGGTGGAGGCCGGCCTCAAGGGCTTTACAGTGACGTCGTGGGCCGGGCTTCTGGCACCGGCCGGCACGCCGAAGGACGTGGTCGACAAGCTCGGCGAGGCCACGCGCACCGCGATCGCCAGCGCCAACGTGAAGTCCGCGCTCGAAAGCGACGGTGCCGAGCCGGGCACCGGCGGGGCCGAGGAGTTCTCGCGCTTCATGAAGGACGAGCTCAAGGCCTGGGGCCAGGTGGTTCGCACGGCCAATGCCAAGGTCGACTGATCACGACTGACCACCACCGAACACGACTGACCACACGAGCCTCCGGAAGATGCGCGCCCTCCTGAACCTTCTCGCCGCCATCGCGCTGCTCGTGTGGGGCACGCAGCTGGTTCGCACCGGCATCCTGCGCGCCTTTGGTGCCGACCTGCGCAAGGTGCTGGCGCGCAGCATCGGCAACCGCTTCAGCGCTGCGCTGGCGGGCCTGGGCATCACGGCGCTGGTGCAGTCGAGCACGGCCACCGCGCTGATCGTCTCGGCCTTCGTCGGCCAGGGCCTGGTCGCGCTGCCGCTGGCCCTGGCCGTGATGCTCGGCGCCGACGTCGGCACCAGCCTGATGGTGGTGCTGCTCTCGTTCGACCTGTCGTGGCTGTCGCCGCTGCTGATCTTCTGCGGCGTGGTGCTCTACACCTCGCGCCAGGCCAGCGCGGCCGGCCGCGTGGGGCGCATCCTGATCGGGCTGGGGCTGATGCTGCTGGCCTTGCGCATGGTCGGCGAGAGCGCGGCCATCCTCACCCAGGCGCCGGCCGTGCGCGCCCTGCTGGCCTCGCTGTCGAGCGACCTGATGCTCGAGATCACACTCGGCGCCGCGCTCGCGATGGCGGCCTATTCGAGCCTCGCCATCGTGCTGCTCACCGCCTCGATGGCCGCGACTGGCGTGATCCCGGTCGAAGTCGGCATGGGCCTGGTGCTCGGCGCCAACCTGGGCAGCGGCGCGCTGGCCGTGGTGACGACCGCGCGCGCCACGCCCGAGACGCGCCAGGTGCCCGTGGGCAACCTGCTCTTCAAGTGCCTGGGCGTGATGCTGGCGGCCCCGTTCGCAGGGCTCGTCGCTCCGGAACTGAAGGCGGCGTTCCGCGACCCGGCCACCGCCATCGTGATGTTCCACCTGGGCTTCAACGTCGCGGTGGCGCTGGTCTTCATCGGCCTCACGCTCGCGGTGGCACGCGCGGCGGTGCGGCTGGTGCCGCGGTCCGACCGCAAGCTGCTGGCCGGCCGGCCGCATCACCTCGACCCCTCGGCGCTGGCCACGCCGTCGCTGGCCATCTCGTGCGCCGCGCGCGAGGCCTTGCACCAGGCCGACGTGGTCGAAACCATGCTGCAGGGCATGCTGAAGGTCATCCACGGCAACGACCTGCAGCTCGCCCACGAGCTGCGGCAACTCGACGACACCGTCGACGAGCTGTACTCGGCCATCAAGTACTACCTGACCAAGATCTCGCGTGCCGAACTCGACGAGGCCGAGAGCCGGCGCTGGGCCGACATCATCAGCTTCACCATCAACCTCGAGCAGATCGGCGACATCATCGAGCGCGTGCTGCTGGACATCGAAGACAAGAAAATTCGCAAGGGCCGCAGCTTCTCCGAGGCCGGCATGGCCGAGATCTGCGAGCTGCACGCACGGCTGAAGACCAACCTGCGGCTTTGCATGAGCGTGTTCCTCAACGGCTCGCTGCGCGAAGCCCAGCAGCTCATGGAAGAGAAGGTGCGCTTTCGCGAGCTGGAGCGCGCCTACGCCACCACGCACCTGACACGCCTGACCGACAACACGGTGCAGAGCATCGAGACGAGCTCATTGCACATCGACCTGATCAGCGAGTTCAAGCGCATCAACTCGCACATCTGCTCGATCGCCTACCCGATCCTCGAATCGGCCGGCGCGCTGGCGCCGAGCCGGCTGACGCTGGTGGTCGGCAACGACGACGCCGCGATGCCGCAAGGCGCTAGGAACGAGCCGGCGCCGTGCTTCCGCGAACGACCAGCTTGAAGCCCAGGTCGACGCGCTTGCGCACGCGCGTCTCGCCGGCCAGCTGCAGTCGCAGCTGCGTGCCGGCTTCCTTGCCCATCTCGTAGCGCGGCACCTGGATGCTGGAGAGCGACGGCACCATGAGCCCGGCCAGCTCCTGGTCGTCGAAGCCCATGATGCCCAGCTGGCGCGGCACCGCGATGCCCTGCCGCTGGCAGTGCAGCAGCGCGCCGATGGCCCAGCCGTCGCCGGTGAAGAACACGCCCTGCAGCTTCGGCTCGATCTGCAGCAGTTGCACCAGCGCCTCGGCACCGCGCTCGTAGCCGAGCACGGTTTCCAGTTCCAGCTCGGGCCGGAAGGCGACGCCGGCCGCCTTCAACGCATCGCGAAAGCCGAGCCAGCGATCGTGCGCGCGGGCATTGCGCTCCTTCGACGGCGAGACGAAGCCGAGCACGCGCCGCCCCGTGGCCAGCAAATGCTCCGCAGCCGCCTTGCCGGCCGCGCGGTTGGCATAGCCCACCGCGATGTTGATGGGCTTGCTGTCCAGCGAGCCCAGCTCGACCACCGGCACGCCGCAGCGCGCCAGATAGTCGCGCGTGCCCGGGCTGCGGCCCGCACCGTGGATGACGAGTGCCGCGGGCCGGTAGGCCAGCAGCGAACGGAACACCTGCTCGTCGCTGTCGCCCGCGCCGGGTGCGCCGGCCACCACCAGTTGGTACTCGGAGCCGAGGCCTTCGGTCAGCCCCTGCATCTCGAGCGCGAAGGCCGTGTTGCGCAGGTCGGGCAGCACCACGGCGATGAGTCGCGTGCGCCCGGTGGCGAGCTGCCCCGCGAAGGCGCTGCCCACGTAATTGAGTTCGGAGATGGCAGCCTGGATGCGCTCGCGCGTGGCTTCGGCCACCGTGGCGGGCGCGCGCAGCGCCCGCGAGACGGTCATCAGCGACACGCCTGCGCGCTGGGCGACGTGGTCCATGGTCACGGGCCCCGACGCCGGGGAATCGTTGCTCGGCATGGCAGGGGATGTTAGCGCACGTCATCTCGCGCACTGCTCGTCATCCACGTTGACAAGCACGAATGTCAGGCGTTAACATCGCCGCAAATGTTATACGTATGACATAGGAGATCACAGCTTGGACAGCACGCGAATCCGGTCGGTGGAGGGCATTCCTCTGAAGATCCCCTTTGCCAAATCCTTCACCATGGCGGCGCCCCACCAGGCCACGCGCAACGAGGTCGAGGTTTACCTGGTGCGCATCACCACCGACGACGGCGTGGTCGGCATCGGCGAAACGCAGGCCTGGCGCCGCCAGGGCAGCAGCGAGACGCTGCACGGCCTGCACGCCAAGCTGCAGTCGATGGCGGCCCCGGCGCTGGTGGGCCGCTCGGTGCTCGACATCGCGCCGGTCATGCATGCGCTGTCGGAGCAGCTGTCGGGCGGCCTCTACCTGCAGGCGGCCGTGGGCGATGCGCTCTACGACGCGAAGGCGCGCACGCTGGGCCTGTCGGTGGCGCAGATGCTCGGCGGGCGCTGCCGCGACCACATCGACGTGGGCATCGCGCTCGGCATCACCGGCGATGCCAAGGCCATGATCGACGCGGCGGAGCGCGCGGTCGAACAGGGCTACCGCCACCTGCGCATCAAGATCGGCATCGATGCGCGCAAGGACCTGCTGGGCCTGCAGGCGCTGCGCGCGCACTTCGACGACCGCGTGGTGCTGCGCGCCGATGCCAACGGCAGCATGCGCTACGGCGATGCCCTGCGGCTGCTGCGCCAGCTGGAGCCGCTCGATCTCGACATCGTCGAGCAGCCGCTCGCCGCCTGGGATCTGGAAGGCATGGCCGCACTCGCCGCGGCGGTGCGCATTCCGCTGTCGGCCGACGAGGCCATCAGCGACACACATTCGCTGGTCGACGTGGCAAGCCGCCGAGCCGCCCGCGTGATCCAGACCAAGTCGGCCAAGAACGGCGGCATCCATTCCATCGCCAAGCTGTGGACGCTGGCCGGTGCGCTGGGCATCGACATCTTTCCGGGCAACCACCCGTCCACCAGCCTCAATGTCGCCGCCGTCGCGCAGCTCGCCGCATCGTGGCCCCAGCCGCTGCTGGCGGGCGACTTCCAGACGGGCCTGGTCGACATGCTGGCCGACGACATCGTGCAGGTGCCGGTGCGCGTCGAAGGCGGGCGCGTGCATGTGCCGGAAGGCCACGGCATGGGCGTCGCGCTCGACGAGGACAAGGTGCGCCGCTATCGGGTCGACGTGCAGTAGCCCGCCGGCTTCATCCGACTTCATTTCATTCACCCAACGAGCCAAAGGAATCCACGATGAGTATGACGATTGCCGAGAAGGTCATGGCGCGCGCCGCCGGCCTTCAGAGCGTCCGGCCCGGGCAGTACGTCGATTGCAAGCTCGACCGCGTGATCGCCCACGAGGAGTTCTATCGCATCCATGCGGTCGCGGTCGCGGCCGGCCTGCCCAAGGGCCTGCCCGACATCTGGGACCGCGAGCGCTTTCACGTGGTGCTCGACCACTTCCAGCCGGTCATCAACGAGATGCAGGCCCTGCGCCAGCGCAAGATCCGCGAGGTGGCCGAGGCCTACCGCGTGAAGTACTTCGACGACGCGCTGCCCGCGGTGGTGCACCGCATCGCCGTCGAGGACTTCGTGCTGCCCGGCGAGCTGGCGCTGGGTTCGGATTCGCATTCGTGTACGTGGGGCGCGCTCAACTGCTGCGGCTCGGGCATGGGCGAACACGAGCTGGCCTATGGGCTGGTGTACGGCGAACTGTGGTTCAAGGTGCCCGAGACCATCGCGGTCAACCTGCACGGCACGCTGCGCCCCGGCGTGGCCGCCAAGGACGTGGCGCTGTGGCTGGCTGGCCAGTTCGGCACCTCCTTCGCGCTCTACAAGTCGATCGAGTACCGCGGCGACGGCGCCCGCGCACTGGATATGGACGCTCGCATCACACTGGCCGCCCATGCAGTGGAGCTGGGCGGCAAGTTCGGCCTGTTCGAGTTCGACGATAAGACGCAGGCCTTCCTCGACAAGCGCAAGCGCATGCGGCACCAGCTCGACTGGGCGCGGCCCGTCGCCGCCGACCCCGACGCGCACTACGTGCAGACCGTCGACATCGACCTCGGCGCGCTCGAGCCCCAGGTCGCGAAGCCGCACACTTTCGAAAACGTGGTGCCGGTGTCGTCGATCGCCGGCACGCGCATCGACCAGGCCATGGTCGGCTCGTGCGCCAACGGCAACGTCGACGACATCGCGACCGTGGCCCGCGTGGTCAAGGGCAAGCGCGTGCATCCGAAGACGCGCTTCGTGGTGCAGCCCAACTCGTGGGGCGTGTACCGCGAGGCGATGAGCCGCGGCTATGTCGACACGCTGCTCGATGCAGGCGTGACGGTCATCTCGCCCGGGTGCCACCTGTGCCTGGGCATGCAAGGGGCGCTGGCGCCCGGCGACGTGTGCCTGACCTCCACCACGCGCAACCACCGCGGCCGCATGGGCAGCGGCGATGCCGACATCTACCTGGCCGGGCCGGCCACCGTGGCGGCCTCCGCCCTCGCCGGCCACATTTGCAATCCGATGGAGATCTGAATGCTCGAGACCCAACAACGAATCCAGGGCAAGGCCTGGAAGTTCGGCGACAACATCGACACCGACATCATCGCGCCGGCCGGCACCATCTCGTTCGGACTGGGCGATGCGGCCGAAGACCTTGACGTCAAGAAGAACGCCTTCCGCGCCGTGCGACCGGACTTTCACAAGCTGGTCGGCCAGGGCGACATCCTGGTGGCCGGGCGCAACTTCGGCCTCGGCTCGCACCGCGAGCCGGCCAACAAGGTGCTGGTGAGCCTGGGCTTCCGCGCCGTCATCGCCGAATCGATCGCGCGGCTGTTCTTCCGCAATTCGGTCGCGATCGGCTTCTATGCCTTCGAGGTGCCGGGCATCCTGGCCTTCGTCGACGAAGGCGAGCAGCTCGACATCGACATGGAGAACGCCGTGCTGCGCAACCTGAGCCGCGGCACCGAGATGCCGATGCAGCCCTACAGCCCGCTCATCCGCAACATCGTCGAGCAGGGCGGCATTCTCGAAGTGCTCAAGTCGCGACTGGCCGCGGGCCAGGCAGCCACATGATCGCGGCCGATCTGCTGGCGCGCGTCACCACGAGTTCGGTCAGCGACGCGCTGATGAAGCGCGGGCAGCGTCAGTTCATGTCGCAGCGCATACGCGGCATCGGCACGCTGCGCGTGGCGGGCCCGGCGGTCACGGCGCGCCGGGAGCCCATCGCTGCCGCGAGCGGACCGGTGCTGCCGAACGCACGGCTCATCGCGCTGATCGAAGAGGCGGCCGATGGCAGCGTGCTCGTCTTCAACGGCGACCCGGCACACCAGGCCGCGCTGTGGGGCGGTCTCATGGCCGCCGCCGCGGTCGCGCGTGGGCTCGGTGGCGTGGTGGCCGATGGGCCGGTGCGCGACCCCGACGAGATCGCCGAGCTGGGCTGCGCCTGCTTCTGCACGGGCGCCGTGCCCGCCGGGCAGGCCGGCATCCTGGGGCTCACCGGCATCGGCGTGCCGGTGCAGTGCGGCGGCATCACGGTCCACGAAGGCGACTTCGTGCTCGGCGACGCCAGCGGCGTGGTGGTCATCCCGCAGGGCATGGAGGCCTCGGTGCTCGACGAGGCCGCCGAGATCGAAGCGCGCGACCAGTCGGCGATGAAGCTGCTGAAGCAGGGCCTCGGCCTTGGCGAAGTCATGCGGCAGCTCGGGCGGGCCTGAGCAGGCCTGAGCAGACCTGCATGGATCACGAAGACATACGAACGATGGAGACACACGATGACGAAATTCAGCGAACCGCATTTCTCCTCTCCCTGTGACGCGGGCCGCCCCGCGCAGACCACGCGCCGCCTCGCGCTCGCCTCGCTGCTGACGGCCGCGACCGCCCTCGCCGGCCTCGGCGTCGTCACGCCCGCACAGGCGGACGACAAGTTCCCGTCCAAGCCCGTGCGCATCCTCGTCGGCTCTCAGGCGGGCGGCGGCGTCGATGCCTTCTCACGGCTGATCGCGACGCGCCTGCAGGAGATGTGGGGCCAGCCCGTGGTGGTGGAGAACCGCACCGGCGCCAGCGGATCGATCGCGGCCGACATGGTGGCCAAGGCACCGGCCGACGGGTACACGGTGGTGATGGCCACGCCCAACTCGCACACCACGGGCCCGCACGTGCTCAAGTTTCCCTACGACCCACTGCGTGACTTCTCGCCGATCACGCTGGTGATGGAAGTGCCGAGCGTGCTGGTGGTCGACAAGTCATCGCCGGCCAAGACGATGAAGGAACTCGTCGACATCGCCAAGGCGCAGCCCGGCAAGCTCAACTACTACTCGTCGGGCAACGGCTCCATCCAGCACCTGGCCGGCGAAATGCTCAACCTGCAGGCCGGCATCAAGGTGGTGCACGTGCCCTACAAGGGCAGCGCGCCGGCCATCGCCGACGTGATCGGCCAGAACGTGACGATGGGCATCGACCCGATCTCGGCCACGCTGTCCTTCATCGAAGCCGGCACGCTCAAGCCGCTGGCCGTGGCCGCACCCAAGCGCGCATCGTCGCTGCCCGAGGTGCCGACCACGGCGGAAGCCGGCTTTCCGGGCATCGAGATGTCGACCTGGTACGGCCTCTTCGGTCCCGCGAACATGCCCGAGGCCTTGGCGCGCAAGTGGCAGCAGGACGTGGCCAAGGTCATCGCGCAGCCCGACATGGCGAAGCGCATCGCCGCCGTCGGCGGCGAACCGCGCGGATCGAGCGCCGCGCAGTTCGGCGACTTCATCAAGGCCGAGTACGACAAGATGGGGAAGCTGGCGAGGACGGCGAACGTGCGGGCGGAGTAGGCGGCTGAGCGCCCCCGGCGGGGCCGGCCCGCCTCACAGATAGTTGAACAACGCGATCTGGTTGAACTTCGCGAACGTCCCCATCGACGCCTGCAACCCGGTCTGCTTCTGCAATATCTGCGAGATGGCGTCGGCCATGTCGAGGTCCTGGATGTCCGACAGGTAGGCCTTGTCGATCAGGTCGCGCGAGGCGCCGGCCGTGTCGAGTGCGTCGATCTCGTTCATGCGCGAGCCCAACGAGGAGCGCACCGTCAGCACGTTGTCGTGCGCGTTGCCGATCTTGACGTTGGCGGTGGCCAGCGCGTTCTGCAGCCGGGCGCTGGCGGCATCGCCGCCGCCGGCCAGGGGCTGGCGCAGCGTTTTCACCAAGTCGCCGATGGCGGCGAAGACGTCGGTGCCCGCGTTCCTGGCCGTGCTTACCGAGAAGTTGTCGCCGTCGGCGGGAGCGCCGCTCATGCTGATCTGCATGCCGCCGAAGCTGATGGGCGTGTCGGCCACGTAGGGGCCGGTGGCGGCCACGACGGGCGGCGTGTCGGCGGTGGCGACGGTGTAGTTGCCGCCGGTGAAGCTGATGGTGAAGTCCTTGCCGGCGAGCGGTGCACCCGCATCCGTGACGCCGATCGAACCGAACACGCCCGAGCCGGTGTTGGCGGCACTCGCGCTCGCCACGTGCCCGGCGCTGCTCAGTACCGACTGGAACACGCTGCGCCCGTCGTCGCCCACCGAGATCTGGCGCGCCACGTCGATCTGGATCAGGCGCTGGCCCTGGTCGCCCATGTACTCCACGGCGCCGTTGGCCGCTTTCACGAATGGCGGGTTCGCGCTCTTGTAGCCGGCGAACAGGAACTGGCCGTTGCCGTCGTCGGCGTTGGCCACGCTCACGAGCTGGTCCATGTTGCCCTGGATGGCGGTGGCCAGCGAGGCGCGGTCGGCATCCGACAACGCGCCGCTGCCGGCCTGCACCACCAGGGTCTTGATGTTCTGCAGGATGTTCGTCGCCGACTTGAGCGACTCTTCTTCCTGCGACAGGGCCAGCGTGGCGCGGTCGCGGCTGGTGGCGTACTGGGCGGACTGGGCCAGCGAATCGCTCACGCGCAGCGCGCGTGCGGCAGCCACCGGATCGTCGGCGGCCGTCAGGAACTTGCTGTTGGCCGACAGCTGCTGCTGCAGGCGAAACAGCTGCTGCTGCTGCGATCCGAGGCCCTTCATGCTCTGGCCGTAGAAGGCTTGGGTGCTGATGCGGTCCATGTCGTTGGCTCCTCTTGCTGGCCTTAATTGCGGATGCCCAGGATGGCGTCGAAGATGGTCGACGCCGTCTGGATCACGCGGGCATTGGCCTGGTACATCTGCTGGAACATCAGCAGGTTGGCGGTCTCTTCGTCCTGGTTGACGCCCGAGATCGAATCGCGGCTCGCGCGGATCTGTTCGGTCACCGCCGTCTGCGTCTTCTCGGCGGTGCGGATTTCCATCGTGCGGTTGCCCACCGAGCTCACCAGCTGCGCGAAGGAGCCGCCGAAGGTGGTGCTGCCGCCGTCCATGACGTTCTTCTTCTGCAGCGCGGCCAGCAGCAGCGCATTGCTGCCGTCCGACACGCCGCCGGCGTTCTTCTGGATGGTGAAGGTGTCGCCGTCGGCCGGTGCGCCGGTCATCTTGACGGCGATGCCGTCGAAGCTCATCGACGCACCCGCCGTGTACGGCACCGGCGTGCCGGCGCCGTAGGTGGTGGCCGTGCCGTCGGCCAGCGTCACGGTCACGGCAGAGCCCGCTGGAAAGCCCGAGAGCATGCCTGCCGCGCTGTCGAAGGTCAGCGTGACCGGCGCCGCCAGCGGCGAGGCCGGGTAGCCCGCACCGACCGTGGGCGCGCCCAGCGCGCCGCTGCCCTGGTTGCCGGCCGTGTTGCCCGCGATCAGCGGCGAGGCCGCGGCCACCTTGGTCGGGTCGAGCACCAGCACGTCGAGGTCGCGCGCACCGGTGCGGGTGGGCTGTACCAGGAAGCGGTCGCCGGCCTGCGCCGTGCCGCTGGCCAGCGCGAGCTGCACGCCGTCGAAGCTGATCGGCATGGCGGTGAAGTTGCCCACCACCTGCTTGTCGGTGAGGCGCGTGACGGAGTAGGTCAGCGTGCCCGCCACGTCCTTCACTTCCACCGAATAGTCGCTGATGCCGAGCTGCGCGGTGTCGGTGATGCTGGCGCCCAGCACCATGTCGCCGTTGTTGTGCGCGTTGGAGAACACGCCCGCCGCGGCGGTGTTGAAGAAGTTGCCGCCCAACGCGCCCTTGAGGTCCACGCCCAGCTTGTGCTGGTCGTTGAAGGCGCTGGTCAGCGACATGGCCAGGCGGCCGATGGCGTTCTGCGTGGTCGTGAGCGTCTCGTTGCGGAAGGCCATCAGCCCACCGACCGAGCCGCCGGTGAACACGCTGTCGGCCAGCTCGGTGACCGTGCCGTTGATGCCCACCAGCGACAGCGCCGTGCGCGTCGGGTCGGCGGCGGACGGGCCGGCCTTGAGCGACATCGCCTGGTCGCCCAGCACCAGCGACTGGCCGTTGCCGATGAACACGTTGAACTTGCCGCCGTCCTGCTCGAGCACCTTCACGTCCACCAGCTTGCCCAGCTCGCCGACCAGTTGGTCGCGCTGGTCGAGCAGGTCGTTCGGCGGCTGGCCGCCGGCGATGCCGGTCATCTGGCCGATCTGCTGGTTGAGCTTGGCGATCTGGCTGGCGTAGTTGTTGATCTCGCCCACGCTGCCCCGGAGCTGGTCGTTGACCGAGGTGTTCAGGTCGCTCAGGTACACGTCGGTGGCGCGGAACTTGTTCGCCAGCGCCTGCGCCGAGCTGATCAGCTGCTGGCGCGCCGCCGGGTCGGCCGGCGTGTTGGCCACGCCCTGCGCAGCCGAGAAAAAGCCCTGCATCAGCGGCGACAGGCCGGTGGTCTTGTCCGCCAGCAGCGAATCGATGCGGCTGATCTGCGATTCGTAGCTCGACAGCGCCGCGCCGGTGGCTTCGGCGCCCTGGAGCTGCGAGGTCAGGTAGGCGTCGTAGCTGCGCGCCACGGTGGTCACGCGGGCACCGGTGCCGACGAAGCCGTTGGCCAGTCCGATCGCGCCGTTGCTGGAGATCAGCGACACCTGGCGGCTGTAGCCGGCCGTGTACACGTTGGCCGTGTTGTGGGCCGTGGTCATGAGCGCGCTGCGCGCCACGCCGAGGCCCGAGAGGCCGGTATTGAACAGCGACATGAGAACTTGTGTTTCGAGGTTGGTTGTTCGATGAAGCCCGGGCGGCGTGGCGCCGGTCCTGCTCCTGCTTGTCTATCGGCGTCGGCGGCGGAAGTTGAAGGGCCCTTCAGGAAAGGCGGAACACGCTGACGGTCTGCACCAGGCCGCCGGCCTGCTCCTGCATCGACTGGGCGGCCGCAGATGCCTCTTCGACCAGCGCCGCGTTCTGCTGGGTCACCTGGTCCATCTGCGTGATCGCCTGGTTGATCTGCTCGATGCCTTGCGTCTGCTCGCGGCTGGCGGCCGTGATCTCGCCGATGATGTCCGTCACCCGCTTCACGCTGCCCACGATCTCTTCCATGGTCTTGCCGGCTTCGCCGACCAGGGCCGTGCCGGCGGCGACCTTGCCGACCGAGTCGTCGATCAGGCCCTTGATCTCCTTGGCAGCGGCTGCCGAGCGTTGCGCCAGGTTGCGTACTTCGGCCGCCACCACCGCGAAGCCACGGCCCTGTTCGCCGGCGCGCGCCGCTTCGACCGCCGCATTCAGCGCCAGGATGTTG
>NZ_LYVO01000047.1 GCF_001984055.1 Variovorax sp. KK3 | reverse complement strand
GCCCAAGCCCGCCCAATGAGCCCCGCCGCCAAGTCCACCGAGCCCTCCGGCCCCCGCCTGCTGGTGGTGGACGACGATGCCGACATGCTGCGGCTGCTGTCGATGCGCCTCAACGCGGCCGGCTACCAGGTCACGGCCGTGACCTCGGCCGAATCGGCGCTCACGCAGCTCGAGATCGAGCATCCGCAGCTGGTGCTCAGCGACGTGCGCCTGCCGGGACGCGACGGCCTGCAGCTCTTCGACGAGATCCGCAAGCGCCATCCGACGTTGCCGGTGATCCTGCTGACCGCGCACGGCACCATTCCCGACGCGGTCGAGGCCACGGCGCGCGGCGTCTTCACCTACCTGACCAAGCCCTACGACGCACGCGAGCTGCTCGAGAAGATCTCGCAGGCGCTCGCGCTCGGCGCACCGCCGCCCAGCGCCGGCAAGAGCAGCGACGAGAGCTGGCGTTCCGAGATCGTCAGCCGCAGCAACCGCATGGCCGAGGTGCTGGCCGAGGCGCGCATGGTCGCGCAGTCGGATGCGAGCGTGCTGCTGCGCGGCGACAGCGGCGCCGGCAAGGAAATGCTGGCCCGCGCCATCCACAAGGCCAGCGCACGCGCGGCCAAGCCCTTCGTGGGGGTGAACTGCGGTGCCATTCCCGAAGCGCTGCTCGAATCGGAACTGTTCGGCCACATGAAGGGCGCCTTCACGGACGCCGTGGCCAACCACAAGGGACTGTTCCAGCAGGCCGACGGCGGCACCCTGCTGCTCGACGAAATCGGCGACATGCCGCCGGCGCTGCAGGTCAAGCTGCTGCGGGTGCTGCAGGAGCACGCCGTGCGGCCGGTGGGTGCCACGCAGTCGATCGCGGTCGACGTGCGGATCATTTCCGCCACCCACCGCGATCTCGACGCCGCGATGGAGGCAGGGCAGTTCCGCGAGGACCTGTATTACCGCCTCAACGTGGTCACGCTGAACCTGCCGCCGCTGTCGGCGCGGCGCGAGGACATCCCGCTGCTGGCCAATCACTTCCTGAACCGGCTGTCCAGCAAGTACAACAAGCGCCTTTCGGGCTTCGCGCCGGAAGCTTTGAAAGCGCTGACCACTGCGCCCTGGCCGGGCAACGTGCGGCAGCTCTTCAATGTGGTCGAGCAGGTGTGCGCGCTCTCGAGCTCGCCGTTGATCCCGTTGGCGCTGGTGCAGCGGGCGCTGCGCTCGCCGAGCGTCGAGGTCCAGACCTATGCCGATGCCAAGCAGCGCTTCGAGCGCGAATACCTGGTCGGCCTGCTCAAGCTGACCGACGGCAACGTGGCCGACGCGTCGCGGCTGGCGGACCGCAATCGCACGGAGTTCTACCGCCTGCTGCAGAAGCATGGGCTCACCCCGGGCCACTTCAAGGCCGACGTGTCGCTGGCCGGCGCTGGCGTGTCGCCGCCCGGCGACGAGCCTAAGTAGTTGATTTCATTGGAAATTGACCTGCCGTTTACCGAGCGTGTCGGGATTCGGCGACAAATTCGGGGGTTTTGAGGCCTTTGGACCTCAAAAAATCGCGCCGACAATGCTCAAATTGCCGTAAGCCTTTGATTTAAAAGCGCTTTTCAGGCCTGGCACAGGGTTTGCCCTTGTACTGGCATGACAGCTATCACCAGCCCATCTTTCGCACTGCGTCCGCAGCGCGACGGCCTGCGTCAAAAGCAGTTTTCCCTCTCGCGGTCGCGCACCGCGGGGCACCCGTCGTCGGCGCTGGCCCATGGCGGCGGCGCGGCACCGGACTGCGTCTTCAAGCGCTTTCCGGCCATTGGCGACACCGCCTCCGACAAACAACGTTGAGAAACAGCCAGCAAATTGCCATGAAGCCCAACGACTTCTCCCAACTCAACGTCCTGACCGAGGCCGATTTCTCCCACCGCAGCGTGCTGCGCGAGGAGCGTCACCCCAATTCGGTCACGGCGCCTCCCATCAACCGCGGCTCGATGACGCCCCGCCCCTGGCGCGGCTTCTGGAACAGCATCGGCACCGCCATGCTGGTCAAGCTCGGCGCCGGCAAGGCCGGCGCCGACGCGTCGCCCGCGCCCCGGCCGACGCAGGCTTGGCAACGTGCTGCCCAGCAACGCCGCCTCGCCTTCATGGCCCTGACGGTGTTCAGCACGATCGTCGCGTCCACACTGTTCGCCGGCGTGCAGCCCGACTACAACAACTTGTGGCTCGAGTACGGCCAGATCGGCCTCTACGGCTTGCTCTCCGGCTGGGTCGTGACCGGCTTCGTGACCGCGCTCATGGGCTTCTACGTGTCCGTTCGCGGTGACAAGCACGCGCTGTCGGCAAAGCAAGTGGCGCACCACCCGATGAACCCGGAAGCGCGCACGGCGATCATCATGCCGATCTGCAACGAAGACGTGGCGACCGTGTTCGCCGGCTTGCGTGCCACCTGCGAATCGGTGGCGTCGACCGGCCATGCGAAGCAGTTCGACGTGTTCGTGCTGTCCGACAGCTACAACCCCGAGACGGCCGCCGCCGAGCGCAAGGCCTGGGAAGAACTGCGCGCCGCGCTGGCCGACAGCCCGAACCAGCCGCAGGTCGAGGTGTACTACCGCCTGCGCACCCGCCGCACGCACCGCAAGGCCGGCAACGTGGCCGACTTCTGCCGCCGCTGGGGCAAGGACTACCGCTACATGGTGGTGCTCGACGCCGACAGCGTGATGAGCGGCGACTGCCTGACCTCGATGGTCAAGCTGATGGAAGCCAACCCGACGGCCGGCGTGATCCAGACCGCCACCCAGGCCATCGGACACGTGACGCTGCACGCCCGCGCCCAGCAGTTCGCATCGCGCGTGACGGGCCGCCTGTTCACGCTGGGCATGCAGTTCTGGCAACTCGGCGAGTCCCACTACTGGGGCCACAACGCGATCATCCGCGTCGAGCCCTTCATGCAGCATTGCGCACTGGCGCCGATCCGCGGCAAGGGCGGCTTCGCCGGCGGCATCATGTCGCACGACTTCGTCGAAGCCGCGCTGATGCGCCGTGCCGGCTACCACGTGTGGCTGGTCGCCGACCTGGTCGGCAGCTATGAACAGCAACCGCCGGACCTGCTGGCCGAACTGCAGCGCGACCGCCGCTGGTGCCAGGGCAACCTGCAGAACGCCCGCCTGATGGCCGAACCCGGCCTGCATCCGGTGCACCGCGCGATGTTCGTCACCGGCACCATGGCCTACGTCTCGGCACCGCTGTGGCTGGCCTTCCTGACCCTGGGCACCGCCCTGTGGCTGAGCGGCTCGAGCCTGATCGCCAACTGGATGGTGATGCCGATGGAACTGGCCGGCCTGTGGCTGTGGACCCTGTGCCTGTTGTTCCTGCCTCGCATCCTGGGCCTGGTGGCCGTGGTCATGCGCAAGGAGCAGCGCCAGTACGGCGGCGTCGGCGGCCTGATCAAGAGCGCCGCACTCGAAAGCGCGCTCGCCATCATCCAGGCGCCGGTTCGCATGCTGGCTCACTCGCTGTTCGTGGTGGTCGCGCTCACCGGCATCAAGCTGGAATGGAAGTCGCCTCCGCGGGAAGCAGCTGCCGTGCCGTGGCGCATCGCCTTCACGCAGCTCGCACCGATGACGCTGGTGATCGCCGCCTTGGCGGTGGGCATCGCGATGATCGATGCCAGCGCCCTGACCTGGTTGATGCCGGTTGGCCTGCCGCTGCTGCTGGCGATCCCGCTGACGGTGCTGACCAGCCAGATCGCGCTCGGCAACTCGCTGCGCGACCGTGGCTTCCTGCTGATTCCGGAAGAGTCGCGTTCGCCGGCCGTGCTGCGCAGGGCCTGGATGCACGCGGTGCGCCTGGCCAGAGCTTGACGCTCCCTCGCCCACAAAAAAGCCCGCTGAGCGGGCTTTTTTTATGGGCGCTCAGAAGCGCGGCATCCCGCCGCCGCCTCCGCCCATCCCCGGCATGCCCTTCATGCCCCCCATCCGCTTCATCATCTTCATGAGGCCGCCGCCCTTCATCTTCTTCATCATCGTCTGCATCTGCTCGAACTCGTTCAGCAGGCGATTGACCTCCTGAACCTGCACACCGGCACCCGCCGCGATGCGGCGCTTGCGCGTGGCCTTGAGCAGTTCGGGCTTGCGGCGCTCCAGCGGCGTCATGCTGTTGATGATGCCTTCCTTGCGGCGGATGTCGCGCTCGGCGCGGGTCATGTCGGCTTCGGTCGCCTTGGCGGCCATCTGGGCAGGCAGCTTGTCCATGATGCTCGACAGGCCGCCCATCTGCTTCATCTGCTGCAGCTGGCCAAGGAAGTCGTTGAGGTCGAAGCCCGCACCGCTCTTGACCTTGGCGGCGAGCTTCTGCGCCGCCGCCACGTCGACGCCGGCCGTGACCTGTTCGACCAGCGCCACGATGTCGCCCATGCCCAGGATGCGGCCGGCATGGCGCTCGGCATCGAAGACCTCCAGCCCGTCGATCTTTTCGCTGACACCCGCGAACTTGATCGGCACGCCGGTGACCTGCCGCACCGACAACGCAGCGCCGCCGCGCGAGTCACCGTCGGTCTTGGTCAGGATGATGCCGGTGAGCGGCAGCGCCTCCTTGAAGGCCTTGGCCGTGTTGATCGCGTCCTGGCCCTGCATCGCATCGACCACGAACAAGGTCTCGACCGGATTCAGCGCGCCATGCAATTGCTGGATCTCGGCCATCAGCACCTCGTCGATGGCGAGGCGGCCGGCCGTGTCGACCAGCAGCACGTCGAAGAAATGGCGCTTGGCGTGGTCGAGCGCAGCCCTGGCGATGTCGAGCGGCTTCTGGTCCGGCGTGCTCGGGAACCATTCGGCACCCGCCTGCTTCGTCACCGTCTTGAGCTGCTCGATGGCGGCCGGCCGGTAGACGTCGCCCGACACCGTCAGCACCTTCTTCTTGCGCCTCTCGATCAGGTGCTTGGCCAGCTTCGCGGTGGTGGTGGTCTTGCCCGCACCCTGCAGGCCGGCCATCAGGATGACGGCGGGCGGCTGGGCCACGAGGTTGATGTCGGCCACGCCTTCGCCCATGGTGGCGGCGAGCTCGCGGTTAACGATGCCCACCAGCGCCTGGCCCGGCTTGAGGGAGCCCAGCACTTCCTGGCCGAGCGCTTTTTCCTTGACGCGGGCGACGAAGTCGCGCACCACGGGCAGCGCGACATCGGCCTCGAGCAGCGCCATGCGCACCTCGCGCAGCATGTCCTGGACGTTGCTCTCGGTGATGCGGGCCTGGCCGCTGACCTGCTTGACGAGGCGTGAGAATTTTTCGGTGAGGGCGCTGGCCATGGTGCTTCCCGCGGCGGGGATCGGTGGGTGGGGGAGCAGGCGTTCCTTGGCGGGAAATACGCGAAGGCGAGAGGCTAAACTCCGGCCGATGATTTTAGCGATCCCCTCTCCACTCGGCGTGGCGCTGGGCATCGCCGCAGCCGCGGCCTACGGCGCGACCGCTGCCGCATCGTCCTGGCTCGGACGGCCCGCCACCCAATGGATGCTCGGCTTGGCCTGGCTGCTGCACGCCGGCGTGCTGGCCTGGTCGCTGGCTGGCGGCAACCCGCGCTTCGGCTTCGCGCCCGCGCTCTCTGTCACGGCCTGGTTGGTGATGACGGTGTATGCCATCGAAAGCCGCCTCTATCCGCAGTTGCAGGTGCGGCGCGTGCTCGCAGGGCTGGGCGCGCTGGCGGTGCTGCTGGCGCTGGTCTTCCCGGGCACGCCGCTGCACGTATCGGCCTCGCCCTGGCTGCCGCTGCACCTGGCGCTCGGCATCGCTTCATACGGCCTCTTCGGCGCGGCCGTCATCCATGCCTGGATCATGACCCGCACTGAAAAACAGATCCGCCTCGCGGCCGAGCCGCATGCCGGCGTGCCGCTTCTGACCATGGAACGACTGACCTTTCGCTTCGTCACCGCCGGCTTCGTGCTGCTGTCCGCCACGCTGCTCGCCGGCCTGCTGTTCAGCGAGCAGCTCTACGGCATCGGCGTGCGTGGCTGGAAGTGGGACCACAAGACAGTGTTCTCCGTGCTGGCCTGGCTCGCTTTCGCGGTGCTGCTGGTCGGGCGCTCGCGTTTCGGCTGGCGCGGTCGTGCGGCGCGGCGCGTCCTCTACGCCGGTTCGGCGCTTCTTCTTCTGGCCTACGTGGGCTCGCGCTTCGTGCTCGAAGTCGTCTTGGGGCGGGTGGCGGCATGAAATACCTGGTGGTTCTTCTCGTGGTGCTGATCGCCATCTGGGCCTGGCGCAATGCGCGCCACCGCAAGGAGTTGGAAGCGCATCACGCGGCGCCCCCAAAGCCGCCTGTTTACGACATGCCCAACAGCAAGGAGCCGATGATGCCCATGGTGCGCTGCCGGCATTGCGGCTTGCATGTGCCCAGCGCCGATGCGGTGTACGACTTCGACAAATCGACGTACTGCAGCGTCGCCCATCGGCTGGCGAAGACCGGCCGCTGAGACTGCCGATGACGCCGCTCCTCTGGTCGCGTGCCGAGCCGGCGACCGATTGGGCGCCGCTCGACCAGGTCCGCGGCGACAGTTCGGCCCTGCAGCGGCTCTGGCGCGGATTCATGACCGCGCGCAGCTTCGTCGCACTCGTGCTGCTGCTGCTTCAAGGCGTGATCTATGCGCTCGGGCAGCCGCCCCGGCCGGCCATCGTTCTGATCACGGGTGCGTACCTGCTGGCCACGATGTTGACGGCGCGCTTCGCGACGTTCCGGCCGCCGATCCGCCGCTTCGGCTCGGCCTGGCTGGTCACGGTCGGCATCGATCTCGTGGTCTTCAGCGCCCTTCAGTTGCTGCAGGCGGGCAGCATCAACTACACACCGCTCTTCGCGCTGCCGGTGCTGATGGGTGCGGTGCTCGGCACCGGCACGGTGGGCATGGGCACGACGGCGATGGTCGCGCTGCTCCTGCTCGCACATGCCGGCTGGTTCTGGCTGTTCGACCAGTCCGACGCCTCGGCACGCTTCGTCCAGGGCGCGCTCACCGGCACCGGTCTGTTCGTGGTCGCACTGCTGGCGCACGAGCTTTCTCGCCGCCTGATGCGCGAGGAGGCGCTGGCAGAAACCAACCGCAGCGCCGCGCAGATGCACGCACTGGTCAACGACCTGGTGATCGAGACGCTCAGCGAAGGCGTGCTGGTGATCGACTCGCAGGGCCAAGTGCATGCGTCCAACCCGGCCGCGGACACCATCCTCGGCCAGGGCCTCGCGCAGCTCGCGTTGCCCTTCACGCTGGGTGCGTATCCGGCCTGGGCACCGCTGGCGACGATCGCACGCAACACCTTTGCGCGCCGCACGTCGCAGGCACGCGAACTGCCCATCGCACAGGCGCAGGGCTCGCCGCGCGAGGTTCGTGTGCGCACGCGCCTCACGCGCGCCGAGGAGCTCGGCATCGACAGCCTGTGCGTGATGTTCCTGCAGGACCTGCGCGAACTCGAAGCGCGAATCCGCACCGAAAAGCTGGCCGCCATGGGCCGCATGTCGGCGGCCGTGGCGCACGAGATCCGAAACCCGCTGGCGGCGATCGCGCAGGCCAGCGCTCTTCTGGCCGAAGACCTGGTCGATCCGGCCCACCGCCAGCTCACGGGCATGGTGCAGCAGAACGCCCAGCGCCTGGCGCGCATCGTCGACGACGTGCTCGACGTGGCACGCGCCCGCCAGCAGCGGGTGCTGCCGCTGGGCGAACAGCTGGTGCTCGATCCGGCCGTGCGCATGCTGGCCGAGGAATGGGTGCAGCAGTCGCAGCGTCAGGGCGTTCAGCTGGTGCTTGCGGCCGGGGGCAGCGCGGTGCGTTTCGACATCGAGCACCTGCGCCGCATCCTGGTGAACCTGCTGGACAACGCCGCGCGCTATGCCGGATCGCGCGAGGGCTCGATCCAGGTGACGACGCGGCTGAACGCCTACGGCGGCGCCGGCCTGCACGTGTGGAGCGATGGCGCGCCGCTCGAACCGGCCGTTCAGCGCCATCTTTTCGAGCCCTTCTTTTCGTCGGAAAGCCGCTCCAGCGGGCTCGGGCTCTTCCTGTGCCGCGAGCTGTGCGAACGCCATGGCGCCACCATCAACTACGAGCGCCGCTCGCTGGGCGCGGGCGAGCCCGAGGGCAACGAGTTCGCGATCGCCTTCCTGTCCGGCGAAAGTGGGCTGACACAATAGCGCCGTGAGCAGTTCTCATCCGTCCGCACCGCGCACCGTCCAGATCCTGGTCGTCGACGACGAGCCCGACCTGCGCACGCTGTACGAACTCACGCTGCTGCGCGAAGGCTACCGCGTCGAAGCGGCGGGCAGCGTGTTGGAGGCGCGCCGGCACCTCGATGCCGGCCGCTTCGACGCCGTGATCACCGACATGCGCCTGCCCGACGGGCTGGGCCTGGAGATCCTGCAGCGCATACAGCAGGAACAGCGCAGCGAGCGCTGCGTCGTCATGACCGCCTACGGCTCGGCCGAGAACGCGGTCGAGGCGCTGAAAGCCGGCGCCTTCGACTACCTGACCAAGCCGGTGGACCTGAAGCAGTTCCGAAGCGTGGTCGCATCGGCCGTGCAGGCGCAATCCGTGGCACCGGCACGCGCGGTGCGACCGGTCGAGGACAGCGCCAGCAAGGCGACGGTCGCCGCGCCGAGCGACGCCGGCCAGGCCGCGCTCGAACGGCTGGTCGGCAGCTCCGAGCCGATGCGCCTGGTGAAGGCGCGCATCGCCAAGGTCGCGCGCGGCATGGCGCCGGTGCTGGTGCGCGGCGAGTCCGGCACCGGCAAGGAACTGGTCGCACGCGCGGTGCATGCCTGCAGCCAGCGCAGCGACGGGCCTTTCATCGCCGTCAATTGCGGCGCGATTCCCGAGAACCTGCTCGAGGCCGAGTTCTTCGGCGCACGGAAGGGCTCTTACACCGGCTCCGCGCAAGACCGCGACGGCTACTTCCAGGCCGCGCGCGACGGCACCCTGTTCCTCGACGAGATCGGCGACCTGCCGCTGGCCATGCAGTCCAAGCTGCTGCGTGCCATCCAGGAGCGCAGCGTGCGGCCGATCGGCTCGACCCAGGAAGACGCGGTCGACGTGCGCATCGTGAGCGCCACCCACAAGGACCTGCATGCCGAAGTGCAGGCGGGGCGGTTCCGGCAAGACCTGTTCTACCGGCTCAACGTCATCGAGATCGCGGTGCCGGCGCTGCGCGAACGCCGCGAAGACCTGCCCGCCCTCAGCGAAGCGCTGCTGACCCGCATCGCGCGCGACGCCGCGATGCCGGCGCCGGCGCTGTCTGCCGAGGTGCTGCACCGGCTGTCGCAGCATCCCTTGCACGGCAACGTACGCGAACTCGAAAACCTGTTGCATCGCGCGGTGGCACTGAGCGATGGCGACGTGCTGCACCTCGACATCGCCGGCGCGCCCGCGGCGCTGCAGCCGGCGGACCCCGCACCAGAAGCCGCGCTTCCAGGCGCACAGTCGGCAGCGGAATCGCCGGCCCCGTTGCCTCCGGTCTATGCATCGTTGGCCGTGCCCAGCGACCTGCAGAGCTACCTCGATCAGCAGGAGCGCGAGATCCTGGTGCGAGCGCTGCGCGAAAGCGGCTTCAATCGCACCGCGGCCGCGGCGCGGCTGGGGCTCAGCCTGCGGCAGATCCGCTATCGCATCGCACGCCTGGGCATCGCGACGCCGGGCGGGGACGACAACCATGGCAATGGCGCCGACGAGTGAGCGCAGCGGCGGCGACGGCCTCTGGCAGGCCGGCTGGTACCGCTTCGCACGCGCTCTCCACTCGCCGAATTTCGGACCACGGCCGGTCGGTGCGCATGTCGACCTGATCGTGCTGCATTCGATCAGCCTGCCGCCCGGCCGCTACGGCGGCGACGAAGTGCAGCAGCTCTTCACGAACCGGCTCGACTGGGATGCCGACCCGTACTTCGAGCGCATACGCGGGCTCGAGGTCTCGGCGCATTTTTTCGTGCGTCGCAATGGCGAACTCTGGCAGTTCGTGAGCTGCGACGACCGGGCCTGGCATGCCGGCGCGTCGTCGTGGCGTGGGCGCACCAACTGCAACGACGACTCGATCGGCATCGAACTCGAAGGGCTGGAAGGCGAGGGTTTCGAAGCGCCGCAGTACGAGACGCTGGCGAGCCTCTGCCCCGCGATCGCGCAGCACTACCCGATCGCCTTCATCGCCGGCCACGAACACATCGCGCCAGGCCGCAAGGAAGACCCGGGCAGCGGCTTCGACTGGCCCTTGCTGCAATCGCAAACGGGGTGGGACCGCGCGATGTTTCCCGATGCCGTAGTGCAACGCTGAATTTTTTCAATCGCTGCTCCGGTCGCGATGCAAGCGCGCGACGGTCGCGCGCAATTGTTTCCCGCAGCGATGCTGCCTAGCAACCATGCGGCTTTCAGGCCCAAAAGCGCTCGCAGGGCGCATGAACAGCGGCACGCGTTAAGGTGGTTCAACAGCCACGCGGCACGGCATGCCGCTCACCATCGCGCGTGGGCGGCGACGGGGATGTAGGTGCATTGAACTACAAGGAAAACACTACATCTAGTGGGTTGTAGCCCATTTGGACCCCAGATATAGTGTGCCCTGCCGCGCGCCTCACGCCGAGCAACCGGCCAGTGCGGCGCCGCCCCCAACAAGAATTGCCAACCGAGGACCGAATGCAAACTGCCCTGAACCAACCCGCCACGCCTCGCGCCGTACCCTCCTCTACGACGCAGCACGACAAAGCCGGCTCGCCTGCTGGAAGTGCACTCGCCAACTACCAGATCATCCGCCGCAACGGCGCGGTCGTCCCCTTCGAGCCCAACAAGATCGCGATCGCGATGATGAAGGCCTTCCTCGCGGTGCACGGCACCCAGGGCGCGGCCTCCGCCAGCGTGCGCGAGACGGTCGACACGCTGACCCAGGCCGTCGTGCGCGCGATGCAGCGCTCGCGCCCGGGCGGCGGCACCTTCCACATCGAGGACGTGCAAGACCAGGTCGAGCTCGGCCTGATGCGCGGCGGCCACCACGAAATCGCGCGTGCCTACGTGCTGTACCGCGAACGCCGCGCGCAGGAGCGCCTGCGCCAGGGCGAGCAGGATGCACCGATCGCGGTGTCCACCCTGCACGTGCTGGACCGCGGCGAACGCGTCGCGCTCGACCTGAACGAGCTCAAGGGCTTGATCGAATCCGCCTGCGCGGGCCTGGGCGACAGCATCACCGCCGGCCCGATCGTGGCCGAGACCATGCGCAACCTGTACGACGGCGTGCCGCTCGACGAGGTCTACAAAGCGTCCATCCTGGCCGCGCGCACGCTCATCGAGAAAGACCCCGACTACACGTTCGCCACCGCGCGCCTGCTGCTGCACACGATCTTCAAGGAGATCATCGGCCGCGAAGTGCCGTCCGCCGAGCGCGCCGGCGTGTATGCCGATTACTTCCCGCAGTTCATCAAGAAGGGCGTGGACAACGAACTGCTCGATGAGCGGCTGCTTCAGTTCGACCTGGCCCGCCTGGGCGCCGCGCTCAAGCCCGAGCGCGACCTGCAGTTCGACTACCTGGGCCTGCAGACCCTGTACGACCGCTACTTCCTGCACGTGCGCAAGTCGCGCATCGAGCTGCCGCAGGCGTTCTTCATGCGCGTGGCCATGGGCCTGTCGCTCAACGAGATCGACCGCGAAGCGCGCGCCGTCGAGTTCTACGAGGTGCTGTCCTCGTTCGACTTCATGTCCAGCACCCCGACGCTGTTCAACAGCGGCACGCTTCGCTCGCAGCTGTCCAGCTGCTACCTGACCACCGTGCCGGACGACCTGGACGGCATCTACGAGTCGATCAAGGAAAACGCCCTGCTGTCGAAGTTCGCCGGCGGCCTGGGCAACGACTGGACCCGCGTGCGTGCGCTGGGCAGCCACATCAAGGGCACCAACGGCGAATCGCAGGGCGTCGTGCCCTTCCTCAAGGTGGTGAACGACACCGCCGTCGCGGTGAACCAGGGCGGCAAGCGCAAGGGCGCGGTCTGCACCTACCTGGAGAGCTGGCACCTGGACATCGAGGAATTCCTGGAGCTGCGCAAGAACACCGGCGACGACCGCCGCCGCACCCACGACATGAACACGGCCAACTGGATCCCCGACCTGTTCATGCGCCGCGTGATGGAAAAGGGCAACTGGACCTTGTTCTCGCCCTCGAGCGTGCCGGACCTGCATGACCTGTTCGGCGCCGACTTCGAAGCCGCCTACGTGGCGTACGAAGAGAAGGCCGCGCGTGGCGACATCAAGCCCAGCAAGACGCTGCCGGCCTCCGACCTGTGGCGCAAGATGCTCACGATGCTGTTCGAGACCGGGCATCCGTGGATCACGTTCAAGGACGCCTGCAACGTGCGCTCGCCCCAGCAGCATGCCGGCGTGGTCCATTCGTCGAACCTGTGCACCGAGATCACGCTCAACACCAGCGACAGCGAAACGGCCGTCTGCAACCTGGGCTCGGTCAACCTGCTGCAGCACCTGAAGGACGGCAAGGTCGACCAGGAGAAGCTCAAGCGCACCGTCTCCACCGCGATGCGCATGCTCGACAACGTGATCGACATCAACTACTACGCGGTCAAGAAGGCGCGTGACTCCAACCTGCGCCACCGCCCGGTCGGCCTGGGCGTGATGGGCTTCCAGGACGCGCTGTACGAACTGCGCGTTCCCTACGCCTCGCACGAAGCCGTGCAATTCGCCGACGAGTCGATGGAAGCCATCTGCTACCACGCCTACTGGGCCTCGACCGAGCTGGCGCGCGAGCGCGGCAAGTACTCGAGCTACAAGGGCTCGCTGTGGGACAAGGGCGTGCTGCCGCCCGACACGCTCGACCTGCTGGAGCGCGCACGCGGCGGCTACGTCGAAGTGGACCGCTCGGCCACGCTCGACTGGGACGCCCTGCGCCAGAAGATCAAGGCCGACGGCATGCGCAACTCCAACTGCGTCGCCATCGCGCCGACCGCCACCATCTCGAACATCATCGGCGTGGACGCCTCGATCGAGCCCTGCTTCGGCAACCTCTCGGTCAAGTCCAACCTCTCCGGCGAGTTCACCGTCATCAACCATTACCTGGTGCGCGACCTCAAGCGCCTGGGCCTGTGGGACGACGTGATGGTGATGGACCTCAAGCACTTCGACGGCTCGCTGCGCCCGATCGACCGCGTGCCGCAGGACGTGAAAGCGCTCTACGCCACCGCCTTCGAAGTCGAGACCACGTGGCTCGTGGAAGCCGCTGCGCGGCGCCAGAAGTGGATCGACCAGGCGCAGTCGCTCAACATCTACATGGCGGGCGCATCGGGCAAGAAGCTCGACGACACCTACAAGCTCGCGTGGCTGCGCGGCCTGAAGACCACTTACTACCTGCGCACGCAGAGCGCGACGCATGCGGAGAAGTCGACCGTGCAATCGGGCCGGCTCAACGCGGTGTCGTCGGGTGCGGGCGGCGAGTCGTCGTCCGGCATGAGCGCGCTCGACGCAGCGGCTGCCGCTGCGAAGGCACAGCTCAACGCGATGCCCGCAACCGACATCGCGTTCTGCGGCGTCGACGATCCGACGTGCGAAGCGTGCCAGTGATGTCGGTCTGAAGTCGCATCGATTCGCGGCATCGCCCGACAGATGGCGATGCACGCGAACAACATAACGGCAACATAAATAGAGCGCGATGTGAAGGAGCACTTTGCAACTCACATCGTTGCTCACATAATTTGAGCATTGGATTTTTCTATGTTGACCTGGGACGAAGAAGTCAAGCCCTCCTTGCCAAGTACGCAACAAGGACTCCGGCATTCACCAAACAGCGGCGCGCAAGCCGGCCGCTCGGTGGAACATCCGACTTCGCAATTCGCGCCTGCACTCTCCGCAGTCGCCAACACCCTCTCTCCGCTCTCTCCGATTTCGCAACCGTCGGCCCGCACGCTCGATGACGGCGCCGCCCTGCGCGCACCGCAAGCCGCGCCCGCGACCGCTGCAGCGCGCCGCGTGAAGGCCGCCGACAAGCGCATCATCAACGGCCAGACCGACGTCAACCAGTTGGTCCCCTTCAAGTACAAGTGGGCCTGGGAGAAGTACCTGGCCACCTGCGCCAACCACTGGATGCCGCAGGAAGTGAACATGACGCGCGACATCGCGCTCTGGAAAGACCCGAACGGCCTGACCGAAGACGAGCGCCGCATCGTCAAGCGCAACCTCGGCTTCTTCGTGACGGCCGACTCTCTGGCCGCGAACAACATCGTGCTGGGCACCTACCGCCACATCACGGCGCCCGAATGCCGCCAGTTCCTGTTGCGCCAGGCATTCGAAGAAGCGATCCACACCCACGCCTACCAGTACATCGTCGAGTCGCTGGGCCTGGACGAGAGCGAGATCTTCAACGCCTACAACGAAGTGCCGTCGATCCGCGAGAAGGACCAGTTCCTGATTCCGTTCATCGACGCCATCAGCGACCCGAACTTCCACACCGGCACGCACGAGAACGACCAGACGCTGCTCAAGTCGCTGATCGTCTTCGCCTGCCTGATGGAGGGTCTGTTCTTCTACGTCGGCTTCACGCAGATCCTGGCGCTGGGCCGCCAGAACAAGATGACCGGCGCTGCCGAGCAGTACCAGTACATCCTGCGCGACGAGTCGATGCACTGCAATTTCGGCATCGACCTGATCAACCAGCTCAAGCTCGAGAACCCGCACCTCTGGACGGCCGAGTTCAAGGCGGAGATCAAGGCCCTCTTCCTGAAGGCCGTCGAACTCGAGTACCGCTACGCCGAAGACACCATGCCGCGCGGCGTGCTCGGCATGAATGCCTCCATGTTCAAGGGCTACCTGCGCTACATCGCCAATCGGCGCGCGCAGCAGATCGGCCTCGAAACGCTCTTCCCGAACGAGGAGAATCCTTTCCCGTGGATGAGCGAGATGATTGACCTGAAGAAGGAGCGCAACTTCTTCGAGACCCGCGTGATCGAGTATCAATCGGGCGGTGCGCTCTCCTGGGATTGAATTGTTCCGATAAAAAATACAGTGAGTTCAAGAATAGCTTTCACCGACGACATGCACCGAAGAGTGCGGCGGCGTTGAGAGCGCGGGTGTTCATGGCGCTGGGGCTCGAATCCAACGTCATGAATCGCTTCACGCTACCAACATGCGTGGAGTGCTTCGAAGGTTGATTTTTCAACTTGAATCAGGAGAAAAGAGAAATGGCAACTGCAAAGAAAGCGCCGGCCAAGAAAGCCGCTGCAAAGAAGGCTCCGGCCAAGAAGGTCGCTGCCAAGAAGGCTCCGGCTAAAAAGGTCGCAGCGAAAAAGGCTCCTGCCAAGAAGGTAGCGGCCAAGAAGGCGCCGGCCAAGAAGGCCGCAGCGAAGAAGGCTCCCGCCAAGAAGGTAGCGGCCAAGAAGGCGCCGGCGAAGAAGGCCGCAGCGAAGAAGGCTCCTGCCAAGAAGGCGGCAGCGAAGAAGGCGCCGGCGAAGAAGGCCGCTGCCAAGAAGGCCCCTGCGAAAAAGGCGCCTGCGAAGAAGGCTGCGGCAAAGAAGCCCGCCGCCAAGAAAGCAGCGAAGAAGCCTGCTGCCAAAAAGGCCGCCAAGGCACCCGCTGCCGCTGCCCCTGCGCCTGCTGCCCAGACGACGCTGAATCCCCAGGCTGCCTGGCCGTTCCCCACGGCCAGCAAGCCCTGAGTTTCTCAGCGCTCCAAAGGCAAAAGCCCGGCACGCAAGTGCCGGGCTTTTTTCTTTATGCGAGGCCCAGTGCCTGACGATCGACCTGGTAGTTCTGCGGGCCGCGTTGCGCGATCTTGAGCGCGCCCAGGCGGTTGCCCAACGCAGCGCAGCGTGCGAGGGGCCAGCCCTGCTCGAGGCCGTACAGCAGCGCGCCACGCCATGCATCGCCGCAACCCGTCGGCTCGACGACGGCGGTCGGCTTGACGGCCGGCACGTGCTCGCGCTCGCCCTGCGTCCACACCTCGCAGCCCTCTGCCGCCAGCGTGACGACCAAGCCTTGCACGCGCTTCGACAACTCGGCCAGGCTCCAACCCGTGCGCTGCGACAGCATCTTGCCTTCGTAGTCGTTGACAACCACCCAGTCGGCCAGCTCCACGAAATGCTTGAGCTCCTCGCCGTCGAACATCGGCAGACCCTGGCCCGGGTCGAAGACGAATGGAATGCGCGCGGCCTTGAACTGCTCGGCGTGCTGCAGCATGCCCTCGCGCCCATCGGGCGCAACGATGCCGAGCCGGATGTCGTCACGCGCCGTCACCTTCGTGATGTGCGCCTGCTGCATCGCGCCGGGATGGAAGGCAGTGATCTGGTTGTTGTCGCGGTCGTTCATGATCATGGCCTGCGCGGTGAAGGTGTCGCCGACCTGGCGCACGAACTCCGTGCTGATGCCCAGCGAACGCAGCCGCTCCAGGTAGTCGGCGCCGTCGCTGCCGACAGTGGCCATCGGCAGTGCCCTGCCGCCCAGTGCGTTGAGGCTGTAGGCGATGTTGCCGGCACAACCACCGAAATCACGACGCAGGCCAGGCACCAGGAAGGACACGTTGAGGATGTGAAGCTGGTCCGGCAGGATCTGATCGGCGAACCGGCCCTCGAACGTCATGATGGTGTCGAATGCGAGAGAACCGCAAATTACTGCTGCCATGTTGGAAGTACGGGTTGGATTGAAGAAAGGAGAAGCCGAAAGTCGAACGTGGTCGGCTCTCGTCAGGGATAGAACGCCAGCAGATGAAAGCCAGCCACCGGCGGCAGGGCCGCGGCCTCGGGGCCGCTGAGCGCGAGCGGCAGCGAGGTGGCGCGCTGGCCACGTGCCAGCAGCACTTCAGGCGCGCCGAAGTCGGCCGGTGTGAGCACGCGCCGCACCACGGTGCGTTCCTGCGTGTCGAGCAGCGACAGTTCGACGGCCGGCATCGCCAACGGCACGGTTGCCGCATTGCGCAGGGTGAAGCTCAAGCGATAAGCATCGCCGCTCTTCTCGCGCGCGAACGAGGCGCCGTCGATCGTGATGTCGCCGATTTGCCGCAGCGCCGACAGCTCGCAGCCCGTGAGCCCGCACAAGGCCGTGAGCACGGGGCGCAGCGAAGGCTGGCGCGCCAGGACGACGTCGCGTTGCTGGCGCAGCACCTGCATCACCAACAGGAGTCCGGCCAGCACGGCCACGGTAGTCAACGTGCGGCGTCCACCGATGCGCTGCCAGAAGTCCGCCGCGCCGTCGTTGGCGGCGAAGGCCGGCACATGGTGCGGCGAATCGGCATCGGCGTCCGACTCGGCGGCGGTCAGCACCACGGGGGCGGATTCGCGTGCGGCGCGCTCTTCGCCGCGGGCCTTGGCCTTGGCGATCTTCGCGGACTTCGCGCGTGCGCGCCGCAGCGCCTTCTTCAATTGCACGTCGGCGACTTCTTCACCGTCTGTCGCCTTGGCGGACGCCGTCGGCGCAGAAGACTCGCGCAGCGGCTGGGAGGACGACCAACGCGCCACCGAGCGGCCGATGGGCGGCGAGGCCGGCAAGTTCAGGTCGATGTCCGGAAAGGGGGGCAAGGTGCGGTACGGCGGCACGTACGGCTTCACTTCCTCCGCCGACACCGGCCACGGCTCTTCGGTCAGGATGCGGGCCAGAGACATCGGGTCGAGCGTCGCTGCCGCAGCGGTAGGCGCAGGTGTGGGCGCAGCAGGTGCAGGTGCTGCCGATGAACCTACGGTCGCGGTCGCGGGCAGTCCCAGAGGCGCGAGCACGGGTGAAGGCGAAGGTGCGGGCTCGGGCGCTGGTGGCGACTCGACGACCGGCGGGTCGGCTAGATGCTCGTCGTCGACGAAATCCGCTTCGATTTCTTCGCCTCGCACCCGCGTCGGTTCCCCCTGCGGCTCCGGTTCCGGTTGCGCTTCTGGCTCCCGTTCCGCTTCCGGTTGCAGCCTCTGCTCTGGCTCCGATTGCGCCTGCGATTGCGCCTCCGGCTCCGGGCGCCCCTCGGAGGCTTCATGCAACGCGAGCGTCGCATCGAAGACCTCGCTGCAGCGGCCGCATCGCACCCAGCCATCGGAGATGCGAAGCTGGTCGCGGACCACCTTGAAGGTGGTGCCACAGGCGGGGCAGCGGGTGACCAGGCTCATGAGGCGCAGATTGTAGGGTTGCGACCCCAGGCGAAAGGAGTTACGAGAGGCGAGCGGTCATGAGGATCCAGCCGTCCTCGGCGTCGCTGACCTCGAGCGCCGCGTAGGGCGCATACGCCATCTTCAGCTCGTCGGCCTGGCGTTCGAGGATGCCGGCCAGCACCAGTGCGCCACCGGGCGCCACGTGCTCGCAAAGCAGCGGCGCCAGCACCTTGAGCGGCGTCGCGAGGATGTTCGCGAGCACGACCTCGTAGCGCCCTTGGGCCAGGTCGCTGAGGCCGGCGCGAAGCTGAACGCCATTTGCCTCGGCGTTGAGCCGCGTGGCGTCGACCGCGGCTTCGTCGATGTCGACCGCATCGATCGTCGACGCGCCGAATTTGGCGGCGCCGATCGCCAGGATGCCCGACCCGCACCCGTAGTCCAGCACGCGGGCGCCGTCGATGCGCCCTTGCGTGGCGATCCAGCGCAGGCACATGCGGGTGGTCGGATGCGTACCGGTGCCGAACGCCAGCCCCGGGTCGAGCCGGATCACCTGCAGCGCGGCAGCCGGCGGCTCGTGCCAGGTCGGCACGATCCAGAACTCGGGCGTGATCTCGACCGGCGCGAACTGCGACTGCGTGAGGCGCACCCAGTCCTGCTCGGGCACGTCGACCAGGCCGAGCGTCGTGCAGCCTTCGAAGAAGTCCTGCGCCGCGAGCACGGTGGCCGCCTCGCGCGCCTGCGCCTCGTCGGCGAACAAGGCAATGACACGCGAACGCTGCCAGCCCTCCTTGGGCGGCGGCATGCCGGGCTCGCCGAAGAGCGCCTGTTCGGCATCGGTCTGCGCGTCGGCGTCTTCGACCGAGACACTCAACGCGTCGAGCGCCTCGAGCGCGTCGCTGACGGTCTCGACGCGGTCCTCGGGGGCCAGCAGGCGCAGTTCGAACATCAGCGACCGCTCAACGCTTGTGCGCCGCGAGCCACTCTTCGAGGTAGTGGATGTTGGTGCCGCCGTTCATGAAATTGGCGTCGACCATCAGCTCGCGGTGCAGCGGGATGTTGGTCAGGATGCCTTCGATGACCGTCTCGTTCAATGCCGTGCGCATGCGCGCGAGCGCCTGCTCGCGGGTGTCGCCATGCACGATGATCTTGCCGACCATCGAGTCGTAGTTGGGCGGCACGAAGTAGTTGGTGTAGACGTGGGAATCGACCCGCACACCCGGCCCGCCCGGCGGATGCCACATCGAGATGCGGCCTGGCGACGGCGTGAACTTGAACGGGTCTTCCGCATTGATGCGGCACTCGATCGCATGGCCGCGCATCTCGATCTGGCGCTGCGTGAAAGGCAGGCGCTCGCCGGCGGCGACCATGATCTGCGTCTTCACGATGTCGATGCCCGTCGTGAATTCGGTGACCGGGTGCTCGACCTGCACGCGCGTGTTCATCTCGATGAAGTAGAACTCGCCGTTCTCGTACAGAAACTCGAAGGTGCCGGCGCCGCGGTAGCCGATCTTCTTGCAGGCGGCTGCGCAGCGCTCGCCGATCTTCTCGATCAGCTTGCGCGGAATGCCCGGCGCGGGCGACTCCTCGATCACCTTCTGGTGGCGGCGCTGCATGGAGCAATCGCGCTCACCCAGGTACACCGCGTTCTTGTGCTTGTCGGCCAGCACCTGGATCTCGATGTGGCGCGGGTTCTGGAGGAATTTCTCCATGTAGACCGAGGGATTGTTGAAGGCCGCACCGGCCTCCGCCTTGGTCATCTGGATCGCATTGATCAATGCGGCTTCGGTGTGGACCACACGCATGCCGCGCCCGCCGCCGCCGCCCGACGCCTTGATGATGACGGGGTAGCCGATGGCGCGCGCGATTCGCTTGTTGATGGCGGGGTCGTCCGAGAGCTCGCCCTCGGAGCCGGGCACGCAGGGCACGCCCGCCTTGATCATGGCCTGCTTGGCCGAGACCTTGTCGCCCATGATGCGGATGGACTCGGGCGTCGGCCCGATGAACTGGAAGCCGCTTTGTTCGACGCGTTCGGCGAAATTGGCGTTCTCGCTCAAGAATCCGTAGCCCGGGTGAATGGCCTCGGAATCCGTCACCTCGGCTGCCGAGATGATCGCCGGCATGTTCAGGTAGCTCTGCGCCGACGGCGCCGGGCCGATGCACACCGCCTCTTCAGCGAGCTTCACGTACTTGGCTTCGCGGTCGGCTTCGGAATACACCATCACCGCCTTGATGCCCAGCTCGCTGCAGGCGCGCTGGATGCGAAGCGCGATCTCCCCCCGGTTCGCGACCAGTATCTTCTTGAACATGGTCACTCGATGATGAACAGCGGCTGGCCGTATTCGACCGCCTGGCCGTTTTCGCCGAGGATCTGGGTAACGGTGCCGGACTTGTCGGCCTCGATTTCATTGAGGATCTTCATCGCCTCGATGATGCAGATGGTGTCGCCTTCCTTCACTTGGCTGCCGACTTCGACGAAGGCAGGTGCACCGGGGCTGGACGAGCGGTAGAAGGTGCCGACCATCGGCGACTTGACCACGTGCCCGGACGGCGCGGTTTCGGTGGCAGGCGCCGCAGCGGCGACCGGAGCGGCCGCTTGGCCAGCAGCGGGCGCGGCACCAACAGCCGGCGCAGGCGCGGGAAGTGTCTGCACGTACTGAACCGGTGCGGCGATCCCACCCTTCACGATGCGGACCTTGCCTTCGGTTTCAGTGATTTCCAGCTCGGAAATATTCGATTCGGACACCAGGTCGATCAGTGTCTTGAGCTTGCGCAGATCCATGGGACTCCAGCTCCGGCATGGCCGGCAATGAGGACTAATTCAGGACATTTGGCCTGAACATCGGCGTACTGCGGCGTTTCGCGGTCAACTACACCGATTGGGGATCGGCATTCTAGCTGTGAACTAATTCCGCCGCCATGTCTGGAGGTCGGCGGGCTCGATCTTGCCCATTTTACGCGCGACAACCGCGCCACCCGCGTCGACAACGAGGCTGAAAGGCAGTCCTCCGGCGGTGTTGCCGAGGTTTTTCACCATCTCGGTGCCTTGCAGGCCGGCGAGGCCGATCGGATAGTTTACGGGCGTCTTGGCCAGAAACTTACGCACGGAAGTCGGCTGATCGATTGCCAATCCAACCACTTGCCAGCCGTTGGCCGAATTTTCACGGAAGAATGCATCGATCATCGGCATCTCTTCGACGCAGGGCGGGCACCAGGTTGCCCAGAAATTGACGAGCAGCGGCTTGCCGCGCAATTGCGTGAAAACCAGTTCGCCGCCTTCGGGCCGGTCGAAGCGCTGATCCCAAAAATCGCTTCCCAGCTTGGTGCCGGCGGCATCGCTGCGCGTTTGCCACAAAGCGCCACCCAGGCCGGCGACCGCGGCGGCGGCGGCCACCCCTCCAACAAGCCAATTGCGTCGCGTCGGCGTCGGTGTCATGTCGTGTCCTTTTCGATCAACCGCCGAAGCGCTGCCAGATTGCCCCGCGGGACACGGCCCTGCGAATCGGGCTTGAGGGCGCCGCGCAGGTCGTCCAGGTCGTAAACCAGCAAGTGCACCCCGATTTCCTCCCCGAGCGCACGGCTCGCGGCATGGACGCTGAGCGCCTCCACCTGCTCCCCATGAAAGCCGGTGACCATGCGCGGCTCGTAGTCCACGTGATGGTCGATCAGCGTGATCTCCGCCGATTTCGAGTCGTCGCAGAACAGCTGGATGTAGATGTCCGACAGCCGGGTCGCCGTGCCGTGCCACACGGCGCCGCCGATGTGCGGCCGAAACTGCGCCATGTGCTCCATCCATTCGAGGGCCAGCACGCGTAGCGCATGCAGTTCCTTGGGCTGGGTGTCGGCGCAGAAGAGCTGGATGTAGTCGCGGACCTCGTGCTCGACCTCGTCGTTGTGCGGCAGCGCGGTACGCGCCGGCAGGCCGAGGTCGCGCAGCGCGCGGCGCTTGGCCGGGCCGTACTCCAGCCCCTCCTCGACGATGAGGCGGGCGGCGGCGGCTGCGATTTCCTGCTTGGGCGCGTCCATCGGGCCATTGTGCCCAAAGGAGGACGCGTCCAGTGGATCGGCCTGCGCGCATCCCTAGAATCGACCGATGCACATTCACATCCTCGGCATCTGCGGGACCTTCATGGGTGGCGTGGCCGCCCTGGCGCGCGAGGCCGGCCATCGGGTCACGGGCTGCGATGCCGGTGTCTATCCGCCGATGAGCGACCAGCTGCGCGCGCTCGGCATCGAGCTGATCGAAGGGTATGGCGCCGACCAGATGGCCCTGCAACCCGACGTCTTCGTGATCGGCAACGTCGTGTCACGGGCCCGGCTCGCCGATGGCAGCCCCAAGTTTCCGTTGATGGAAGCGATCCTCGACGCCGGTGCCGACTACACCAGCGGCCCCCAGTGGCTGGCCGAGCAGGTGCTGCAGGGCCGCCACGTGCTGGCCGTGGCCGGCACGCACGGCAAGACGACCACCACATCGATGCTGGCCTGGATTCTCGAGCGCGCAGACCGGGCTCCGGGCTTCCTGGTGGGCGGCGTGCCCTTGGACTTCGGCGTTTCGGCTCGCCTGGGCAGCGGATCACAGAAGCTTTTCGTGATCGAGGCCGACGAATACGACACGGCCTTCTTCGACAAGCGCAGCAAGTTCGTGCACTACCGGCCACGCACCGCGGTGCTCAACAACCTGGAATTCGACCACGCCGACATCTTCGACGACCTGGCGTCGATCGAGCGGCAATTCCATCACCTGGTGCGCACCGTGCCGTCCAGCGGCCGCGTGGTGGTGAACGCCACCGAGGACAGCATGCAGCGCGTGCTGGCCCGCGGCTGCTGGAGCGAATTGTCCCGCTTCGGCGTCGGCGGCGAATGGCAGGCGCGCGGCTCGCACGACGTCTTCGACGTGCTGCGGCAGGGCCGGGTGGCCGGCCGCGTCGAATGGGGGCTGTCGGGGCTGCACAACCAGATGAACGCGCTCGCTGCGATCGCCGCGGCCGAACACGTGGGCGTGGCGCCGGCCGAGGCAGCAGCGGCCCTGGGAAGCTTCCGCAACGTGCGCCGGCGCATGGAACTGCGCGGCACGGTCGAGCGGGTGGCCGGCAAGCTCACCGTCTACGACGACTTCGCACACCATCCCACCGCGATCCGCACCACGCTGGAGGGCCTGCGCAAGAAGCTCGACGGGAGTGGGCACGAGCGCGATCGCATCCTGGCCGCCTTCGAGCCCCGCAGCAACACGATGAAGCTGGGCACGATGGCCGCGCAGCTGCCGTGGAGCCTGGAGCAGGCCGACCTCGCCTTCTGCCACAGCGGCGGACTGGACTGGGACGCCGCTGCCGCGCTCGCGCCCATGGGCGTACGGGCCTCCGTGGCCGACGCGATCGATCCCCTCGTCGCGAAGATCGTCGCGGCGGCCCGCCCCGGCGACCACATCGTGTGCATGAGCAACGGCGGCTTCGGCGGGGTGCACGAAAAACTTCTTTCGGCCCTGGGCAAGACGGGCGCGGCAGAATAGGCCCATGCGCGCGCGGCAGCTCATCGAGACCCTGCAGCTGACGCCCCATCCCGAGGGCGGCTGGTTCCGCGAGCTGTTCCGCTCCACCGCACAGGTGGCGCCGTCCGATGGGCGGCCGACACGTCAAGCGCTCACCACCATCTATTTCCTGCTCGAGGCCGGCCAGTATTCGCGCTGGCACCGCGTGCTGTCCGACGAAGTCTGGGTCCACCTCGAGGGCGCTCCGCTGTCGCTGTGGACCAGCGATGCAGCGCTGCGCACGCCGCCTGCGCACGTCCGGCTGGGGCCGGTCGACGTGCATGGCACACATCCGCAACACACCGTGCAAGCGGGCCGCTGGCAGGCCGCGAAGCCGCTGTTGCTGCCCGACGGCGCCGACTACACCTTGGTCCACTGCACCGTCGGCCCCGGCTTCGACTTCAGCGATTTTTCATTCATGCACCCCGAGGGCGAAGAGGCCGCGCTGCTGCGCCACCACTGGCCCACCCTGGCCGAGCTGATCTGATCCAGCCGACGACGGCGGGCGAGCCGCGCCTCAACCCCGGCGCGCTTTCACGGCCTGCGAGAGCACCGACAACACCTGCGTCGAATCGTCCCAGCCCAGGCAGGCGTCGGTGATGCTCTTGCCGTATTCGAGGTTCGAGACCTGATCCTTGCCGGGGCTGAACTTCTGGGCGCCGGGCTGCAGGTGGCTCTCGACCATCAGGCCGAAGATGCTGCGTCCGCCGTGCGCGATCTGCCCGGCGATGTCCTTCGCCACGTCGATCTGCCGCTGGTGCTGCTTGCTGCTGTTGGCATGGCTGCAGTCGACCATCAGCGTCGGCGGCAGCTTGGCGGCTTCCAGGTCCTTGCAGGCGGCAGCCACGCTGTCGGCGTCGTAGTTCGGCGCCTTGCCGCCGCGCAGGATCACGTGGCAGTCCCTGTTGCCGTTGGTCTGCACGATCGCGACCTGGCCGTTCTTGTGGACCGACAGGAAATGGTGCCCACGCGCCGCCGCCTGGATGGCGTCGGTGGCGATGCGGATGTTGCCGTCGGTTCCGTTCTTGAAGCCGATGGGCGCCGACAGGCCCGAGGCCAGTTCGCGGTGCACTTGGCTTTCGGTGGTGCGCGCGCCGATCGCGCCCCAGGAGATCAGGTCACCGATGTACTGGGGCGAAATCACGTCGAGAAATTCGCTGCCGGCCGGCAAGCCCATGCGGTTGATCTCGATCAGCAACTGGCGCGCGATGCGCAGGCCTTCGTCGATGCGGTAGCTTTCGTCGAGGTACGGGTCGTTGATCAGCCCCTTCCAGCCGACCGTGGTGCGCGGCTTCTCGAAATACACGCGCATCACGATCTCGAGCGTGTCGGCGTACTTGTCGCGCTCGACCTTCAGGCGGCGTGCGTACTCGAGCGCGGCAATCGGGTCGTGAATGGAGCAAGGCCCCATGATCACCAGCAACCGGTCATCCTTGCCCGCCATGATGTTGTGGATGCTGCGGCGGGTTCCGGTGATCAGCGTCTCCACCGGCGTGCCCCGTATGGGGAAGAAGCGGATCAGGTGTTCGGGAGGCGGGAGCACGGTGATGTCCTTGATGCGTTCGTCGTCGGTTCGGCTGGTTTTCTCGACGCTCGCATACCAGTTCTCGCTGGTGGGTGCATGGCTCGTGCTCATCGCTTTTTTCCTTCAGTGAATCAGTTCATCGGGACATAAAAAAACCGCCGGGGGCTGTGGCCGCCGGCGGTTTGGGAGGGGTGTTCGGGTGCTTTACGCGCTCGCCTCTCGTCCGCCGGAGTCCGGGAACCAAAAGTACGAAAAGAAAAACGCGAAGCGCGACATAGGGCGCGAATGTAGCACAGGGCGCTGAAAAAACTGTTGCGCGAAGGCCTCAGGCCGTGCCGCCGACCGTCAGGCCGTCGATGCGCAGCGTCGGCTGGCCGACGCCCACCGGCACGCTCTGGCCTTCCTTGCCGCAGGTGCCCACGCCCGAATCGAGCGACATGTCGTTGCCGATCATGGTGACGCGCGTGAGTGCATCGGGCCCGTTGCCCACCAGCGTCGCTCCCTTCACCGGGTACTGGATCTTGCCGTTCTCCACCCAGTAGGCCTCGCTGGCGGAGAACACGAACTTGCCGCTCGTGATGTCGACCTGGCCACCGCCGAAGTTGGTGGCGTACAGGCCCTTCTTGATGCTGGCCACGATCTCGGCCGGCTCCTTGTCGCCGCCCAGCATGTAGGTGTTGGTCATGCGCGGCATCGGCACGTGGGCGTAGCTCTCGCGGCGGCCGTTGCCGGTCGGCTTGACCTTCATCAGGCGGGCATTGAGCGCATCCTGGATGTAGCCCTTGAGGATGCCGTCCTCGATGAGCACGTTGCGCTGCGTCGCATTGCCTTCGTCGTCGACGTTGAGCGACCCGCGGCGGTCGGCGATGGTGCCATCGTCCAGCACCGTCACGCCCTTGGCGGCCACGCGCTCGCCGATTCGGCCGGAGAAGGCGCTCGATCCCTTGCGGTTGAAATCGCCTTCGAGCCCGTGCCCGATGGCCTCGTGCAGCAGGATGCCGGGCCAGCCGGGGCCGAGGACCACGGTCATCTCGCCGGCAGGCGCCGGACGCGATTCCAGATTGGTGAGGGCCTGCTGAACCGCCTGGTCGACGAATTCGGCAATACGCCCGTCGTCGAAATGCGCCAGCCCGAAGCGTCCGCCACCGCCGCCGGAGCCCACTTCGCGCCGACCGTTCTGCTCGGCGATGACCGTGACCGACAGGCGCACCAGCGGCCGCACGTCGGCGGCGATGGTGCCATCGGCCCGGGCCACCAAGACCACGTCGTACTCACTCGCGAGGCCGGCCATCACCTGCGCCACACGCGGGTCGCGCGAGCGCGCGAGCTTTTCGACCTTGCCCAGCAACTCGACCTTGGACGCACTGTCGAGCGTCGAGATCGGGTCGATGCCTTCGTAGAGCGATCGGCTGGTCGCGACCTTGCGCGTCGGCGCCTTCACCCGTCCACTGCGTCCGGCACTGGAGATGCTGCGCACGGTGCGCGCGGCGTCGAGTAGAGAGGCCTCGGAAATATCGTCCGAATAGGCGAAGGCGGTCTTCTCGCCGCTGACCGCCCGCACGCCCACGCCCTGGTCGATGCTGAAGCTGCCGGTCTTGACGATGCCCTCTTCCAGGCTCCAGCCCTCGCTGCGGGTGTATTGAAAGTAAAGGTCGGCGTCATCCACCTTGTGCGCGGTGATCTCGGCCAGGGCGCGCAGCAGGTGCGTTTCGTCCAGGCCGAATGGCGTGAGAAGAAGCTGCTGCGCCGTGGCGAGGCGCGGGATCGTGGGTTCGGTGGAGATCATCGGGGGATTCTAGGCGCGCCCCCCGGGCAGCGCTCAGCTCTGCACCAGTCTCTTGGCGCGCGCGATGGACATCAGGATGCCCAGCCCCAGCCCCAGCGTCACCATGGCCGTGCCACCGTAGCTGATGAAGGGCAGCGGCACCCCCACCACCGGCAGGATGCCGCTGACCATGCCCATGTTCACGAAGGCATAGGTGAAGAAGATCATGGTCACCGCCCCGGCCAGCAGGCGCGAGAACAAGGTGGGCGCATCCAGCGCGATGGCCAGGCCGCGGAAGATCAGGAAGATGAAGCCGGCGATCAGCGCCAGGTTGCCGGCCAGGCCGAATTCCTCGGAGTAGGCGGCGAAGATGAAGTCGGTGGTGCGCTCGGGAATGAATTCGAGGTGCGTCTGGGTGCCCTGCATGAAGCCCTTGCCGCCGACCCCGCCCGATCCGATGGCGATCATCCCCTGGATGATGTGAAAGCCCTTGCCCAGCGGGTCCTTGGTCGGGTCGAGCAGCGTGCAGACGCGCTGCTTCTGATAGTCGTGCAGCACGCGCCAGTCGACCCCGTCGGCGCACAGCTGCGACTCGAAGCCCACGATCAGCGACACCGCGATCGCGCCGATGATCACCGGCGGCACGATCAGCTTCCAGGACAGGCCGGCGAAGAAGATCACCGCCAACCCCGCTGCCAGCACCAGCAGCGAGGTGCCCAGGTCGGGCTGCTTCATGATCAGGCCGACCGGAATCGCCAGCAGCACGGTCGCGACCACGAAATCGAGCGTGCGCAATTGGCCCTCGCGGCGCTGGAACCACCAGGCCAGCATCAGCGGCATCGCGATCTTCAGGATCTCGCTGGGCTGGATCACCATGCCGACGTTGATCCAGCGCGTGGCGCCCTTCTTGGTGATGCCGAACAGCAGAACCGCCACCAGCAGGCCCACCCCCACCAGGTAGATCGGCACCGCGAAGGCCATCAGGCGTTGCGGCGGCACCTGCGCCACCACGAACATGATGAAGCCCGCCAGCAGCATGTTGCGGCCGTGGTCCATGAAGCGCGTGCCGTGGTCGAAGCCCGACGAATACATGGTGAGCAGGCCGGCGCAGGCCAGAAGCAGCACCGCGAAGGCCAGAAAACCATCGAATCCCTGGAAGATGGGCGCGACGCGCCGCGCGAGCGAGGGCTGATGGAACACGGCTGACATGGGCGCGGATTATCCGTCCGCCGGGCCCCTGCGCGGCCTTCAAGGACAATCGCCGCAGCAACGGACTGCCAGCGATTGAAAACAAACGCATGAAAAACCCGCCCGCCACCCATCTGCTGTATCTCCACGGCTTCCGCTCCTCGCCGCAATCGACCAAGGCACGGCAGGTGGCCGCGCGCGTTGCCGAGCGGCACCCGCAGCTGCATTGGTGGTGCCCCCAGCTGCCGCCTTCGCCGCGGGAAGCCATCGACCTGATCATGCGCGGCGTCGCGACGTGGCCGCGAGAGTCGATGGCGGTGATCGGCTCCTCGCTGGGTGGCTTCTACGCCACCTACGTCACCGGCATGACGCGCTGCCGCGCCGTGCTGCTGAATCCGGCCGTCCACCCTGCGCGCGACCTGACGCGCTACATCGGCGACCAGACCCTCTGGCACGACCCCGCGAGTCACTTCTACTTTCGGCCCGAGTTCGTCGACGAACTGCGCACCCTCGACGTCGGCCCCCTGACGCGGCCGGAACAAGTGTTCGCCGTCGTGGCCAAGGGGGACGAAGTGCTCGACTGGCGCGAAATGTCGGCCCGCTACCCCGGCAGCCGGATCAAGCTGCTCGAGGGAGGCGACCATGCGCTGTCCGACTTCGACCGCCACCATCTGGACGAGGTGATGGCCTTCGTCGGCCCTGCCTGAGCCTGCTCGCGGTGCGCCGGTGCGCGCCGCAGCCCATGGGAGAATCCGCCCCATGTTTGTTTTGTTCGAAGAAGCCGGAAAGTACCTGGGCGGCCGCGTGCTGTCCGAGGCGGAGACGTCGGCGCAGGTGGAGCTCGACTCCGGCAAGCGCGTCAAGGTGAAGGGCGCCAACATCGTGCTGCGCTTCGAGAAGCCGGCACCGGCCGCACTGCTCGACGAGGCCCGGACGCTCGCCGCCGGCATGGACCTCGACCTGGCGTGGGAGTTCGCGTCCGAGGGCGAATTCAGCTTCGCCGACTTGGCCGCCGATTATTTCCAGGCCAACCCCTCCTTGCCCCAGCAAGCCGCCGCGCTGCTGGCCCTGTTCGAGGCACCGCACTACTTCCGCCGCGCCGGCAAGGGCCGCTTCAAGAAGGCGCCGGCCGAGATCGTGCAGCAGGCGCTGGCCGCGATCGAGAAGAAAAAGCTGGTGCAAGCCCAGATCGCCGATTGGGCCGCCCAGCTGGCGGCCGGCGAATGCCCGGCACCGGTGCGCGACCAGCTCTACAAGATCCTCTTCAAGCCCGACAAGAACGCGCCCGAATACAAGGCCGTGGTCGAGGCCTCCCGCGCCAGCCAACGGCCGCCCCTCGAACTGCTGCGGCGCGCGGGCGCCATCGACTCGCCCTACCAATTCCACTGGCGCCGGTTCCTTTTCGAGAACTTCCCGAAGGGCACCGCCTTTCCGCCGCTGCAGGCACCCGCCATCGCCGACGAGTTGCCGCTGGCCGGCGTGCAGGCCTTCTCGGTCGACGATTCGCACACCACCGAAATCGACGATGCCTTGTCGGTCGAAGGGCTGGGCAGCGGCACCGTGCGCGTGGGTGTGCACATCGCCGCCCCGGGCCTGGCGCTGGTGCCGGGCAGCGCCATCGACCAGGTCGCGCGAGCCCGCATGTCCACCGTCTACATGCCGGGCCACAAGATCACGATGCTGCCCGACGACATGGTCGAGGCCTATACCCTGCAGGAAGGGCGCGACTGCCCGGCCGTGTCGCTCTACACCGAGTTCGACGAAGCGACGCTGGCGTTCAAGTCCAGCGAAACGAAACTGGAGCGCGTGCCCATCGTCGCCAACCTGCGGCACGACCAGCTCGACAGCTTCATCACGCAGCCCTGGCTCGAAGACGCAACGGTCGACGCCGGCGGCACGCCCGAGGCCGCCGCCCGCCTTCGCGCACCGCTGTCCTTCCTGTTCCGGCTCGCGAAGCACTTGAAGGCGCAGCGCGAGGTCGTTCGCGGCAAGCCCGAGAACTTCAACCGGCCCGACTACAACTTCCGCCTGCCCGGCGTGCAGGGCGAGCCCACCGGCGAAGAACAGGTCGAGATCAGCACGCGCCAGCGCGGCGCGCCGCTGGACCTCATCGTGTCCGAGGCAATGATCCTGGCCAACAGCGGCTGGGGCGGCTGGCTCGCCGAGCTGGGCGTGCCCGCGCTCTACCGCAGCCAGGCCAGCCTGGCGCCCGGCATCAAGGTGCGCATGGGCACCAAGGCCCTGCCGCATGCCGGCCTGGGCGTGAAGAGCTATGCCTGGAGCACCTCGCCGCTGCGCCGCTACACCGACCTGGTCAACCAGTGGCAGATCATCGCAGCCGCGCGCCACGGCCGCACCGCCGCGCTGGCGGCGCCCTTCAAGCCCAAGGACGCGGACCTGTTCTCCATCCTCTCGGGCTTCGATGCCGCCTACAGCGCCTACAACGCGCACCAGGCCGGCATGGAGCGCTTCTGGACGCTCAAGCACCTGGCGCAGCAAGGCATCACCGAACTCGAGGCCACGCTCATCAAGGACATGCCCAACGGCGCCCTGGCCCGCGCCGACCACCTGCCGCTGGTGTTCGACGTGGCCGGCGCCCAGGGCCTGGCGCGCGGCGCGCGGGTGCGCGTGCGCCTGGGCGAGATCGACGAGATCGCGCTGGACGTGCATGGCACGGTGATCGAACGCCTCGACGCGGCACCTGCCGAGGCCACCGTGGAAGAAGAAGGCGACGAAGAAGAAGTCGCGGGCCCGATCGCCATCGCCGTGGACCTTGCCGACAGCGAAGCGGCCCCGGAGAATCAGCCGGCATGAGCGCCGCCCGGCCGCCCGAAGGCGATCGCCCCCTCCTTCAGGAGGGGGTGCGCGAAGTACGCGAAGTGACAAGCCTGGGGGAGGCATCTCCATGAACTTGCGCGACCTGAGCAGCCTGCAGATCGCGCTCGGCATCTCCGTTGCCGCGCATGCCCTGCTGCTCGGGTTTCGCTTCGCCGATCCCGAAGGCTTCAACCGGGTGTTCACCGAAGCCCCGCTCGAAGTCATCCTGGTCAACGCCAAGACCACCGACCGCCCGCCCGAAAAAGCCCAGGCCATCGCCCAGACCTCGCTGGCTGGCGGCGGCGACCTCGACCGCGGCCGCGCCACCAGCCCGCTGCCGCCTTCCACCTTCACCGCCGTCGGCGAATCGATGGAGGAAGCCCAGCGGCAAATCGAAAGCATGCAGGCGCAGCAGATGCAGCTGCTCGCGCAGATCAGGCAACAGCTCGCCACCATGCCGAAGCCCGACCCGCGGCATCAAGGCAACCCGAGCGAGGCCGAGGCGCGCGAGGAAAAGCGCCGCCAGCTCATCGACATGCTGGCCGAGATCGAACGCCGGGTGAACGAAGAGAACGCGCGCCCGAAGAAGCGCTACCTGAGCCCCGCCACACGCGAGGCCGTGTACGCGGTGTACGTCGACGCGCTGCGCCGCCGCATCGAAGCGCGCGGCACCGAAAACTTTCCCGAGATGGCCGGCAAGAAGCTCTATGGCGAGCTCACCATGATGGTCACCGTCAACTTCGACGGCGCCATTCTCGCCACCGACATCATCGAGGGCTCGGGCAACGCCACACTGGACCGGCGCGCGCAGGCGATCGTGCGCAGCGTCGGCAACTTCGGCAAGTTCACCGACGCGATGCGGCGGCAGACCGACCAGATCGTGCTGCCCTCGCGCTTCAAGTTCACCCGCGACGAAACGCTGGAGACGCAGGTCTCCTCGTCTTCGAAGCAGTGACCCGGCATTGACGACTACCCCAGGGATGGCCATGGACCTCTATTGCGTGATGGGCAACCCGGTCGAGCACAGCCGCTCGCCGTGGATTCATGCGCGCTTCGCCGAACTGACCGGCCAGACGCTCGACTACGGCCGCCGCCTGGTGCCGCTCGACGGCTTCGATGCCGCGGTGGCCGCCTTCCGCGCCGATCCGGCCGGCCAGGCGCGCGGCTGCAACGTCACCGTGCCCTTCAAGTTCGAGGCCGCGGCGCTGTCGCAGCACCTGAGCCCGCGGGCCCGGCTGGCGCGGGCCGTCAACACGCTGCGCTTCGCCGACGACGGCATCCACGGCGACAACACCGACGGCGCCGGCATCGTGGCCGACATCACCCAGCATGCCGGCCTGCCGCTCGCCGGCAGCGAGCTCCTGCTGCTGGGCGCGGGCGGCGCCGCCGCGGGCGTGCTCGGCCCCTTGCTCGATGCGCGGCCGCGCCGCGTGGTCGTGGCCAACCGCACGCTGGACAAGGCCATCGCCCTGGTGCGCAGCCACGCGCCGCTGGCGCTGCAGCACGGCATCGTGCTCGAGGCCCATGCGCTGTCCACCGTGCCGGGCACCTTCGACGTGGTGGTCAACGGCACCGCCTCCAGCCTGGCCGGCGGCGAGGTGCCGGTGGGCGCGGAGGTCATCAAGCCCGGCACGCTCGTGGTCGACATGATGTATGGCCCGGCCGCTGCCGGCTTCATGGGCTGGGCCCGCAGCCATGGTGCGGTGGCGCGCGACGGCCTGGGCATGCTGGTCGAGCAGGCGGCCGAGTCCTTCAGCATCTGGCGCGGCCAGCGGCCGCCCTCGGCGCAGGTGCTGGCCGAGCTGCGCGCGATCGTCGACGCACCGCGTTGACGGCAAGCCGGTGATGGCGGTGCTGCGTTGGGTCTTGTGCCTGCTGTTCGCGGCGGTGGCGATGCAGCTGTTCTTCATCGGCCGCATCGCCACGATGGCGGTGGTCGATCCGCAATCCACCACCTTCCAGCGTTCGGAGGCCTGGCAGCTCGCGACCCAGGGGCGCGACAACGGCGACAAGGGCTGGCGCCAGCAGTGGGTGCCCTACTCGCAGATCGCCGACAACCTCAAGCGGGCCGTCATCGCGAGCGAAGACAGCGAGTTCGTCTATCACAACGGGGTCGAATGGGAAGCCATCGAGCGCGCCCGCCAGCGCAACGCGCGCGCCGAGGAGATCGCGGCCAAGCGCGCGGCGCAGATGCGCGCCCGCGGCAAGGAGCCTCGTCCGGTGCAGATGCGCGGCGGCTCGACCATCACCCAGCAGCTCGCGAAAAACCTGCTGCTGTCGGGCGAACGCACGCTGCTGCGAAAAGGTCAGGAGCTGCTGCTGTCGGTGGCGCTCGAACTGCTGCTCGACAAGCAACGCATCCTCGAGATCTACCTCAACAGCGTCGAATGGGGCGAAGGCGTGTTCGGCGCCGAGGCGGCGGCCCAGCACTATTTCAAAAAGCCCGCCTCGCGCCTGACGGCGCAAGAAGCCGCGCGGCTGGCCGTGATGCTGCCGAGCCCCAAGCAGTTCGAGCGGCGGCCGCAGTCGGCCTATCTGTCGGGCCGCACGGCCACCATCGTGGCGCGCATGCCGGCGGCCGAGCTGCCCTGAACCTTCACAGCAGGTCCGGGTGCGCCCGCATGTCGGCAGCGGTGCGGCGGATCGCGGCGCGCTCGTCGTCGCTGAATCGCCCGAGGTTGCGCGTCATCATCACGGTGCGCGGGTTGTTCTCGAGCATCCGCTCGTGCCGCGCCACGAAGTCCCAGTACATCACGGTCATCGGGCACGCGCCCTCGCCGCTGCGGGTGCCGGGCTGGTACCGGCAGCCATCGCAGTAGTTGCTCATGCGCCGGATGTACGCACCACCCGCCGCATAGGGCTTGGTGACGAAGCGCGCGCCATCAGCGAAGAGCGACATGCCGACGGTGTTGGGCAGCTCCACCCATTCCACCGCGTCGACGTACACCGACAGGTACCACGCATGCACCTGCGCCGGTGCCACGCCGAAGGTCAGCGCGAAGTTGCCGGTGACCATCAGGCGCTGGATGTGGTGCGCGTAGCCGGTTCGCAAGGTCTGGCCGATCGCCTGCCGCATGCAGTTCATGTGCACCTCGCCGGTCCAGTACCAGCCGGGCAGGTCTTGCTGGTGCTTCAGCGCGTTGGCTTCGAGCAGCTTCGGCATGCGCCACCAGTAGACGCCGCGCATGAATTCACGCCATCCGATGATCTGCCGCACGAAGCCTTCGACCGCTTCGATGGGCGCGGCGCCGGTGCGCCAGCGCGCCACCGCCGCATCGATCACTTCGCGCGGATCGAGCAGCTTGAGGTTCATCGACGACGACAGCAGCCCGTGATACAGGAAAGGCTCGTCGGCCCACATCGCATCCTGGAAGCGTCCGAAGTCCTGCAGCCGGTGCTCCACGAAATCGGCAAGCGCCACCAGTGCCTGCTCGCGCGTCACCGGCCAGTCGAAGGACGACGCGCTGCCATAGTGGTCGCCGAAGCGCAGTTCGACCTCGGCCAGCACTTCGCGCGTGATCGCGTCCGGTGCGAACGAAGGCGGCGCCGGCAGCAGGCCCGGCCCCTCGCGACCGAAAGCGCCGCGGTTGTCGTGGTCGAAGTTCCATTGCCCGCCTTCGGGCTGCCCCTCGTCGTCCATCAGCACCTTGTGCTTCATGCGCATGTGCCGGTAGAAGTTCTCCATGACCAGGCGGCGCTTGCCCTGGGCATGCTCGGCGAACTCGGCACGCGAAGCCATGAAATGCAGGTCGTCGCGCAACGCGAGCTGCACGCCGGATGCGCGGCAGACGTTGGCGATCGCTTGTTCGAGGCGCCATTCGCCGGCCTCGACCATCAACACAGTCTCGGGGCGATGGCGCGCCAGCGTGTCGGCCAATGCGCTTTCGATCGATGCGAAGGGATGTGCGCCGAGCTTCAAGTAGTCGAGCGGCATGCCACGCGCAGTGAGCGCCTCTGCGAAGTGCCGCATCGCCGACAGGAAGATCGCCGTGCGCATCTTGGTGCTCGGCACGTGCTCCGACTCTTCCCGCACCTCGGCCATCCACACTCGGTCGCGCGCGGCATCGAAGCCATCGAAAGCCACGCTCGAAAGACTCAGCTGGTCGCCCAGCACCACCACCAGGTTGCGCATGATCCAGTATGGCGCCGGACTGTACGAACCAGAAAGCAGAAAGGCCACCCGAGGGTGGCCTTGACTTCGACGATGCAAAAAACTGGAGCGGGAAAAGAGTCTCGAACTCTCGACCTCAACCTTGGCAAGGTTGCGCTCTACCAACTGAGCTATTCCCGCGTTTGAAGGGTTCGAATCATAACGGATTCGAGAGGCATTTTCGGAGCGGGCACCAGAAAAGTCGGCCTGCGCGCCACGTCATGCGCGCCTCGTATCATCGCCGCCATGCTTGCAAAGTTGACGGGGTTGATGCTGCTGGGCCTGATCCGGCTGCTCACCGGGGCCCAGGCGCGCTGGAGGGGCTGCCCGCCCAAGGCCGAGCAGCGCATCTACTTCGCCAATCACCAGAGCCATCTCGACCTGGTGATGATCTGGGCCGCGCTGCCGGAAGAACTGCGCAGCATCACGCGGCCCATCGCCGCGCGCGACTACTGGGCCAACACCCCCTTCAAGCGCTGGATCACCACCGAGGTGTTCAACGCCATCTACGTCGAACGCGGCGGCAGTGCCGCCGTGCCTCCCGAGCCCGCGGCGCCGCCGGCACCACGCGAGCGCATCGAGCCCTCGTTCGAGCCCGCTGCCGCACCGCCTGCCGAGCCACCTGCCGAGCCCGCACAAGTGGTGCAGGGCGAGCTGCCTCTGGCCGCCCCCGCCGACGCGCCGGCCATGCCCGTACCCGGCAGCGCCGAGGCCCTGCTGCCACTGCAGCCGCTCATCGAAGCGCTGCAAAGCGGCGACTCGATCATCATCTTTCCCGAAGGCACGCGTGGCCACACCGGCGAACCGCAGAAGTTCAAGTCGGGCCTGTTCACGCTGGCCCAGATGTTCCCCGACGCCGTGCTGGTGCCGGCCTGGATCGACAACGTGCAGCGCGTGATGCCCAAGGGCGAGGTGGTGCCGGTGCCGATCCTCTGCTCCGTCACCTTCGGCGAACCGCTCAAGCTGCACGACGGCGAAGAGCGCCGTCCCTTCCTCGACCGCGCGCGCGAAGCGGTGATCGCCCTGCGGTACGTGTAGATGAACCAGTTCCTCCGCCAGCTCACACCGACGCAGCAGGTCGCGGCGCTGTTCTTCATCGTCTTCGGCCTGCTCGTGCTCGTGAGCACGGTGGCCTTTCTGTTGACCTTCCGCGAACGGCGCAACCCCGTGCACGACGAGCGCTGGCAGCGCGAGCTCGCCCACTTCCGCAAGCTGCTGGGCACCACCTGGTTCATGGTCGTGGTGTTCTGGGTCGGCTGGGCGCTCGGCGAGACGATCGCCACCATCCTGTTCGCGCTCATCTCCTTCTTCGCGCTGCGCGAGTTCATCACCCTGTCGCCGACCCGGCGCGGCGACCACCGCAGCCTGATCCTGGCCTTCTTCATCGTGCTGCCGATCCAGTTCTGGCTGGTGGCCACGGCACGCTTCGACCTGTTCACCGTGTTCATCCCGGTCTACGTGTTCCTGGCCATCCCGGTGGTGAGCGCGCTCGCTGACGACCCGAACCACTTCCTCGAGCGCAATGCCAAGCTGCAGTGGGGCATCATGGTCTGCGTCTACGGCATGAGCCACGTGCCGGCGCTGCTGCTGCTGTCCTTCCCGGGCTACGAGGGCAAGAGCGCCTTCCTCGTGTTCTTCCTCGTCTTCGTGGTGCAGACCTGCGTGCTGGTGCAGCACGTGATCGCGCGGCGCAGCAGCCTGCCGGGCACCGAAGAGGACGACGCCGCAACGCGCGGCGCCTTGAAGCGGGCCGGTCATTGGCTGTTCCGCGACGACCCGGTGGCCCCGCACGTCAGCAGCAGCTTCAACTGGCGCAGCTGGGCCATCGGCATGGCCATCGCGAGCGTCGTCGGCGCGCTTTTCTCGTTCATCACGCCCTTCCGTTTCGAGCAGGCCCTGGCCGTCGCGCTACTGGCCTGCGTGGCCGGCTCGATGGGCCACCTGGTGATGAAGGCACTCAAGCGCGACCGCGGCATTCCCAGCTGGGGCCGGCGCGAGGTGGGCGTGACCGGCGCCAACGGCCTGCTCGACCGCGTCGATGCGCTGTGCTTCGCGGCGCCCGTGTTCTTCCACTCCGTCCGCTGGTATTTCGGCGCATGAGAATCCTCGGCATCGACCCCGGCCTGCAGACCACCGGCTTCGGCGTGGTGGACATGGAAGGCCACGCGCTGCGCTACGTGGCCAGCGGCACCATCAGCACCCGCAAGGTGGCGCAGGGCGAGCTGCCGGCGCGGCTCAAGGTGCTGTACGACGGCATCGGCGAGATCGTGACGCGCTACCAGCCCGACGTGGCCGCGGTCGAGATCGTGTTCGTCAACGTCAACCCGCAGTCCACGCTGCTGCTGGGCCAGGCGCGCGGCGCCTGCCTCACCGCGCTGGTCTCCAACGCGTTGCCCGTGGCCGAATACACGGCGCTGCAGATGAAGCAGGCCGTCGCCGGCCACGGCAAGGCCGCCAAGGCGCAGGTGCAGGAGATGGTGCGCCGGCTGCTTCAGTTGCCCGGCCTGCCCGGCAGCGACGCCGCCGACGCGCTGGGCATCGCCATCACCCATGCCCACGTGGGCAGCTCGATGGCGCGAATCGGGCAGGCCGCCGTGCTCAACCGCACTGCCACCGGGATGTACCGGAGCGGCCGGACGCGCTGAGCGGGGCCGGCCGCGGATCGGTGAACGATCAACGCAGCAACTGGTGCGTAGAGGTCTTCGCCGCCCGCTTGTCGAACGTCAGGACCGGAGCGTGGCCGGCAGCCTGCGCCAGCCGAGGGATGGCCCTGGAGCCACGCTCGAACTTGGCAAAAAAGTTGGTGTCGAGCGCTGTTACTTCTTCATGCCGACGCGTTGCTTCTCGCGCAGATGATCGGCGATTGCCGCGTCCGCTTCTTCCAAGGATCTGGCCCTCGCCGGTTGTGCGAGCAGCCCCCGCAAACCCCGAACCGGCGGCGACGGCAATCGTTTCAAAACGATGGTCTCGGTATCCACAACAGTCACCTGCAGCCGGTCGCCTGCCTTGAGGCCCAACTGTGCCCGCGCTGCGCTGGGCAGCGTCATCTGGCCTTTAGCTTTCAATGTGGTTTCCATGGCGTTCCAGCAAAGATGCTACTGGGACGGACGTCACGCACCGCTTGGTCTTGCCACACGCAAGATCCAAACGCCTGCTCGCTGCGTACAGGCCTTGCTCGGCACGGTGCCGCGCACATCACCCTGGACGAATACCGGCCATGCAGACTGCCGACATTGCGCTTCAATGGGCCGAACAGGGCCTGATGCCCGACTCCGTCGTGCGCGTGGGCATCCGCCGCCTGCTGCGCGAACGGCTGGGCGAGCTGCACGGCGGCGACGCCGAACGCCGTGCCGAGCTGACATCCGAGTTCGTCGAAGGCATGCGCGCCGCCGAGCTGGCTCCCTTGCCCGAGAAGGCCAACGAACAGCACTACGAACTGCCCGCCGACTTCTTCGGCAGCGTGCTGGGGCCCCACCGCAAGTACAGCAGCGCGTACTGGCCCGAAGGCGTGTCGACCCTGGCCGAGGCCGAAGAGGCCGCGCTGGCGCAGACCTGCGAGCGCGCAGGCCTGGCCGACGGGCAGGACATCCTCGAGCTGGGCTGCGGCTGGGGTTCGCTGACGCTGTGGATGGCCGAGCGCTATCCGCAGGCCTGGATCACGGCCTTGTCCAACTCGCATTCCCAGCGCGCGCACATCGAGCACGAGGCGCAACGCCGCGGGCTCGACAACGTGCGCGTCGTCACCTGCGACATCAACGCGTTCGACACGTCCGAGCGCTTCGACCGCGTGGTGTCGGTCGAGATGTTCGAGCACCTGCGTAACTGGCCGCGCGCCTTCGCCCAGGTGGCCCAGTGGCTCAAGCCGGAGGGGCGCTTCTTCATGCACGTGTTCGCGCATCGCTCGGTGCCCTATGCCTTCGTCGAACGCGATGCCAGCGACTGGATGAGCCGCCATTTCTTCTCGGGCGGCATGATGCCCAGTGACGACCTCGCCCTGCACTGCCAGGACGACCTGCGCCTGCTGCGGCGCTGGCGCTGGGACGGCCGGCATTACCAGCGCACGGCCGAGGCCTGGCTGCGCACGATGGACGAGCACCGCGCCGAACTGCAACCGCTGTTCGATGGCACGTATGGCGCCGACGCGGCGTTGTGGTGGTCGCGCTGGCGCATCTTCTTCATGGCGGTGGCCGAGCTGTTCGGCTTCGACGACGGGCAGCAGTGGTGGGTGAGCCACTACCTGTTCGAGAATCGCGGATGACGACGACCCTGGCCGCCTCGGGCCTGGCACTCGCGCTCGGCATCAGCCTGCTGACCTGGTTCGCGAGCCTGGCCCGCCGCGATGCCAGCCTGGCCGACCGCGTGTGGTCGCTGATGATCGTCGGCCCCGGCCTGCTCTACCTCGCGCTTCGCCCTGGGATGCCGGCGCGCGACCTGACGATGGCCGTGCTCGGCGCCGCCTGGGCCTTGCGGCTCGGCCTCTACGTCACCTGGCGCAACTGGGGGCATGGCGAGGACCGCCGCTACCGCGCCATTCGCGAGCGCAACGAACCGAACTTCGCGTGGAAGAGCGTGTACCTCGTGTTCGGCCTGCAGGGCGTGCTGGCCTGGCTGGTCTCGGCGCCCTTCCTGGCCGCCGCCGGCTCGCCGCGACCCTTCGGTTGGCTGGACGTCGCCGGCGTGGCACTGGCAGCGTTCGGCATCGTCTTCGAAGCGGTGGGCGACGCGCAGCTCGCGCGCTTCAAGGCCGACCCCGCCCACGAGGGCCGCGTGATGGACCGCGGCCTCTGGCGCTACACGCGCCACCCCAACTACTTCGGCGAAGCCTGCGTGTGGTGGGGCCTGTGGCTCATGGCGCTGGGCGCGGCCGGCGCCGGGGGGCTCTGGACCCTGGTGTCGCCACTTCTGATGACGGCCCTGCTGCTCAAGGTATCGGGCGTGAGCCTGCTCGAAAAAGACATCGGCGAGCGGCGCCCCGCCTACCGCGACTACATCGAACGCACCAGCGCCTTCGTGCCCGCGCCGCCGCGCCGGGCACCGCCCCGGTGATCCGCCGCGGCCCGCGGCTCGTAACCCACGGGTCCGACCATCGGTTCAACCAGGAGCATCCATGACCATCCGCCAGTTCGCCGTCGCCTACGTCGCCGGAGGCGCCGCCCTGCTGGTGCTCGACGCCGTGTGGCTCTCCACGATGGCCGAGCGCCTGTACCGACCTGCCATCGGCCACCTGATGCAGCCCGGCTTCGACATGAAAGCGGCCGCCATCTTCTACGCGCTCTACCTGGCAGGGATCGTGTTCTTCGCGGTGGTGCCGGCGCTCGAGGCGCGCTCGTGGACGGCCGCGCTCGGCCGCGGCGCGCTGCTCGGGTTCATCGCCTATGCCACCTACGACTTCACCAACAAGGCCACGCTGAAGGATTGGCCCTGGCGGCTGACCCTGATCGACCTGGCCTGGGGCACGATCGTGACCGCCGCAGCGGCCGCAGCGGCCTGTGCCGCCGCGCTCGTATTCGGCGGCGACGCAGGTCGCTAAAGGGCCGCTCAAGGGCCGCTGAAGCGTCGGCTACATGCCGATGACCGCGGCCAGTGCCCGCGCCAGCGGGCTGTCGAAGCGCATGCGGCCCTCGACCGACGCCAGGCAGATGCACTCGCTGCCGCCCTGTACCACCGGCTGGTGATGCACCGCCGTGTCGGCCGCGTCGAAATCGCCGGGGCCGAACAGATCGCGACCGTCGTGAAAGGCGCCGTGCAATATCTGCGTCAACTCGCTGTCGCTGTGCGAATGGGTCGCCAGGCTGCGGCCTGCGCCGATGCGCAGCAGGAACAGCTTGGCCTGGGGATCGGCATGCAGCCGCAGCCGGCTCCAGCGCATGCCCGGGCCGAGCCAGCGCCATGGCGTGGCGGTGCAGGTCTCGAGTGCGCGCGGCCAGGCCATGCCGGGCGGCAGCACGGGCCGCTCGGCGCGTGGCATGGTCGCCTCGGCCTGGAGCGGCACGGCATCGATCGCGGCCAGCGTGCGCGCCATCGCCTCCGGTGCCAGGGCCTCGGGCGCCAGCCCCTCCAGCAGCGCGCCACCGACGCTTTCCAGCATCTGCAGTTGCGCCTGGCAGTGGGCGCAGCCCTCGACGTGGGTAGCGACGACCAATGCAGGGCCGGCAGCCAGGCTGCCAGCCGCCATTGCGAGCAGCAGGTCGTCCCCGGGATGGTGGCGGATCATGATTCGAGCCCCTCCAGCAGTCGGCGCAGGTGGCTGATGGCCAGTCGCGCGCGCGACTTGACCGTGCCCAGCGGCAAGCCCAGCTCCTGCGCGATCTGGGCGTGCGGATGCTCTTCGAAGAAGGACAGCCGCAGGATCTGCGCCTGTTCCTCGGACAGGCGGGACATCGCCTTGCGCACACGCGCTTCGCGTTCGCGCGCCAGCACCTGGTCGTCGAGCGCGGGCAGCGGGTCCAGCATCTGGCTGGCCTGCTCGTCGTCGTCCGACAGCAGATGATTGCCCTGTCGCCGCAGATGATCGACGCGCAGGTTGCGCGCGATGGTGAAGATCCAGGTCGACGCGCCGGCCCGCGCGGGATCGAAGGTCGCGGCCTTGCGCCAGACGCTGACCATCGCTTCCTGCGTGAGTTCCTCGGCCAGCGGCTCGCTGGCGCCGCGCAGCATCAGATAAGCCTTCACCCGGGGCGCGAAATGCTTGAACAAGGCAGCGAAGGCCTGTCTGTCGGCGGCCAGTGCCACCGCCCTGAGCCATGTGTTCAGTTCCTCGCTGCTGGGCACGAATCCTCGCGGCTGTTCCTTGGTCACGATCGACAGCCAGGGCGTCGCCGAGGCAAGAGGCCTGGCGCTGGTGATCGCGGGTTGTCGGGCGGTGCGCATGCCACTCATACGCAACGTCCAGGGCATTAGATCATGGTGCCCGCAAGCGACCGAATCCAAAAGCCCGGCCACCACGTACAAGCGGCATGACGCTTGCGGCCGGCTTCGAGACCCCCCCTCCCACATCCACCCCGCGGCCCGGCCCGGTGCTCGATATCGCCGTGGTCGGCAGCGGGATTTCGGGCCTGTCCGCCGCCTGGCTGCTGGCGCAGCGGCACCGTGTCACGGTGTTCGAAGCCGACCCCCGCCCCGGCGGCCACAGCAACACGGTGGAAGTGCCTGGCGAACACGGCCCGGTGCCGGTCGACACGGGCTTCATCGTCTACAACGAATCGGCCTACCCCAACCTGGGCGCGCTGTTCGCGCACCTGGGGGTGGAAACCGACGCGTCCGACATGTCCTTTGCCGTGAGCCTGGACGGCGGCGCGCTCGAATACTCCGGCAGCGGGTTGCAGGGCCTGTTCGCGCAGCGCGGCAACCTGCTGCGCCCGCGTTTCTGGTCGATGCTGCGCGAGCTAGTGCGCTTCTACCGGCAGGCATCCGCCGACGCTCGTGCGCTCGCCCCGATGTCGCTCGACGCGTACCTCGATCTGCGCGGCTACGGCCGCGCGTTCCGCGAAGACCACCTGTACCCGATGGCGGCCGCTATCTGGTCGACGCCGGCGGCGCGCATCGGCGAGTACCCGGTCGAGGCCTTCGTGCGCTTCTGCGAGAACCACCAGCTGCTCGACCTCGGCCACCGGCCCGCGTGGCGCACCGTGCGCGGCGGCAGCCGCTGCTATGTCGAGCGGCTGGTGCAGGCCATCGGCCAGTCGCCAGGATCGGGCGTGCACCTGGGCAGCCCGGTCGTCGACGTGCGGCGGGGCGCCGACGGCGTCACCGTCCGCACGGCCGCCATGCCGGCCGGCCAGCGCTTCGACCACGTCGTGATCGCGACCCACGCGGACCAGGCGCTGCGCCTTCTGGCCGATGCCGGCACGGATGAGTCGCGGCTGCTCGGCGCCTTCAGCTACACGCGCAACCACGCCGTGCTGCATGCCGATGCCGCCGCCATGCCGCAGCGGCGCGCCGTGTGGTCGAGCTGGAACTACATTGCCGCGCGCGGTGCCGCCGAAGCACCCTGCGTCACCTACTGGATGAACCGGCTGCAGCAGCTCCCCGGCGCGGCGCCGCTGTTCCTGACGCTGAATCCGCGGCAAGAGCCACGCCACATCCTGCGCAGCGAGGTCTACGAACATCCGGTCTTCGATGCAGCCGCCATGCAGGCCCAGCGCGAGCTGTGGTCGCTGCAGGGGCGCGGCGGCGTCTGGTTCTGCGGCGCGCACTTCGGCTCGGGTTTCCACGAAGACGGCCTGCAGGCCGGCCTGGCGGTGGCCGAGGCCCTCGGCGGCGTGCGGCGGCCCTGGTCGGTCGCCGGTGAATCCGACCGCATCCACCTTCTTCGCGCGCCGCTGGCGCCGGTCGTGCAGTGAGCGAACGTTCAGCCCTGTATGCCGGCAACGTCATGCACCGGCGCGTGCGGCCGGCGGCGCATCGGCTGCGCTACCGCATGTTCTCGCTGCTGCTCGACCTGGACGAACTGCCGCAGCTCGCACGGCGGCTGCGGCTGTTTTCGGTGGACCGCTTCAACCTCTTCAGCCTGCATCAGCGCGACCACGGCGCCGGCGACGGGCAGGACCTGCGCGCCCATGTCGAAGCACAGCTGCGCACCGCAGGCCTCGAGACCGGCGGGCCGATCCGCCTGCTCGCGATGCCGCGCATCCTGGGCTGGACCTTCAATCCCCTGAGCGTCTACTTCTGCCACGGCCGCGACGAAGGGCTGCAAGCCATCCTGTACGAAGTGCACAACACCTTCGGCGAGCGCCACAGCTACCTGATCGAGGTCGACCCGGCCCAGCGCCATGGCGGCGCCGTGCGCCAGGCCTGCGCCAAGCGCTTCCACGTGTCGCCCTTCCTGGGCATGGACATGCACTACGCCTTTCGCGTGGTCGCGCCGCACGAGAATGCCGAAGAGCGCCTGCGCATCGCCGTCACCGCCAGCGACAAGAGCGGCCCGGTGCTCGCGGCCAGCTTCGACGCGCAGCGCCGCGCGCTCGACGACCGCACACTGTTGCGTGCCTTCTTCTCGGTCCCGCTGCTCACGATGAAAGTGGTGGCAGCCATCCATTGGGAGGCGCTGCTGCTGTGGGCCAAGGGCCTTCGCTTCCATTCCCACCCAGGCGCGCCTCGCGAGCCCGTGACCATCGTCAAGACTCCGAATCCATGAGTACCTCGCCTTCCAGTCCCGACCGTTCGCTGCCACTGATCGCCGATGCCGGCGAAGATGAAACGCCGGGCACGGCCGCACCGCTCGCGTGGACCATGCGGCCGCTGCGCCTCTTCCTGGCGCGGCTGCTGGCGCGCCTGCAGTTCGGCACGCTGGCGATCGAGCTGCCCGGCGGCGAGCGCCTCGAAGGCCGCGGCCCCGCGCCCGGCCCGCACGCCTGCGTCGCGCTGCACCGCTGGCGCCCGCTCGTGCGGCTGCTGATGCAGGGCGACATCGGCCTGGCGCGCGCCTACCGCGACGGCGACTGGTCGACCCCCGATCTCGCGGCCCTGCTCGAACTCGGCATCCGCAACGAGGCGGCCTGGTCGGATTCGCTGAACCCGACGCGCCCCTCGCGCTGGCTGCATCGCCTGCGGCACTTGGCCCGCGGCAATTCGCGGCGCGGCAGCCGCGACAACATCGCCTTCCACTACGACCTGGGCAACGAGTTCTACCGCCAGTGGCTCGATGCGGAGCTGAACTACTCGAGCGGCGTGTACACGCACGGCGACGAGCCGCTCGAAGCGGCTCAGGCCGCCAAGCGCCAGCGCGTCGTCGAGCTCATGTCGCTGCCGCCACAGGCCGCGCGCGTGCTCGAAATCGGCTGCGGCTGGGGCGGCCTCGCGCTGGCCCTGGCGCGCGACCACGGCGCACACGTGACCGGCTTGACGCTGTCCAGCGAACAGCTCGCCCATGCGCGGCGCTGCGCCGCACGCGAGGGCCTGGACGGGCAGCTCGACCTGCGCCTGCAGGACTACCGCGACGTCGAAGGCCACTACGACCGGATCGTCTCGATCGAGATGCTCGAGGCCGTGGGCGAGCGCTACTGGCCGGTGTACTTCGACACGCTGCGCGAACGGCTGGCACCGGATGGCCTGGCCGTGCTGCAGGTGATCACCATCGCCGACGCACACTTCGATGGCTACCGCGCGAACGCCGACTTCATCCAGCACTTCATCTTTCCCGGCGGCATGCTGCCTTCGTGGACGGTGCTGCAGGCCCAGGCGGCGCGCGCGGGCATGACGATCGAACGGGACCAGACCTTCGGCGACAGCTACGCCACCACGCTGGCCCAATGGCGCAGCCGTTTCCAGCGCGCCTGGCCTGCCATCCGTGCACTGGGCTTCGACGATGCGTTCCGCCGCCTGTGGGAGTACTACCTGTGCTACTGCGAGGCGGGCTTTCGCACCGGGCGCATCGATGTGGGGCTGTACACGCTGCGGCGTGCGACGCCGGCCGAATAGCGGATCGAGAAATCCGACGCGTCCGGAGGAACCCCCGACGACGGCTGCGCCGGGCGACGCGCCTCAGAAGCCCCGCTCGGCGATCAGCACCGCGAAGAAGCCGAAGGCGGCCAGCAGCGTCCACTTGAGCACGATCCAACCGAAGCGCTTGTACTTGGGCTGGCCGGTGCCTGCGTAGAAAGCGAAAGAAACGCCCGCCACCAGGAGCAGCAGCAGGATGGCCCAGCGGAACAACAGCATCGAATCGTCGGGATGATCGGAAGGGTGAAGGCTCGCCGCGCTACCAGGCGCGTGCGACCTCGGCGAAGCCGGCCGGTGCCTGGCGCTGGTCGTCGAAGGTCACGACCTCGTAGGCGTCTTCCTGGGCCAGCAGTTCGCGCAGCAGCTTGTTGTTGAGCGCGTGGCCTGAGCGGAAGGCGCTGTACGCAGCCAGCAGCGGGCGGCCGATGACGTAGAGGTCGCCCATGGCGTCGAGGATCTTGTGCTTCACGAACTCGTCGTCGTAGCGCAACCCGCCGGCATTGAGCACCTTGGTGTCGTCCATCACGATCGCGTTGTCGAGCCCGCCGCCCAGCGCGAGGCCCTTGGAGCGCATGTACTCCACTTCTTTCGTGAAGCCGAAGGTGCGGGCCCGCGCGATGTCGCGGCTGTAGGAGCCCGAGCCCAGGTCGAACTCGAAGCGCTGGCCGCTGGCGTTGACGACGCGATGGTCGAAGTCGATCTGAAAGCTGAGCTTGTAGCCGTGGTAGGGCTCCAGGCGCGCCCACTTGAGGTCGTGGCCCTCGCCCTCGCGCACCTCCACAGGCTTGAGGACCTTGATGAAACGCCGTGGCGCCGCCTGCAGCACGATGCCCGCGCTTTGCAGCAGGAATACGAAGGACGATGCAGAGCCATCGAGGATCGGCACCTCGTCGGCCGTGATGTCGATCTGCAGGTTGTCGATGCCCAGACCGGCGCAGGCCGACATCAGGTGCTCGACCGTCTGGACCTTGGCGCCGTTGGTGGACACGGTCGAGGCGAGCCGCGTGTCGGTCACGGCCTCGGCACTCATCGGAATGTTCACCGGCTCGGGCAGGTCGACGCGACGGAACACGATGCCGCTGTCCACCGGCGCTGGCCGCAGCGTCAGCTCGACACGCTGGCCGCTGTGCAGCCCCACGCCCACGGCGCGGGTGATGGATTTCAGGGTTCTTTGCTGGAGCACGGCAGCGATTCTAGGAGCGCGAGGCACCCGGCGCGCCGTGCGCCTCGCTATGTCCACGATAGCCGCCATGTTCTCAGTCGGCTTGGCGGCGCAGGAACGCGGGGATCTCGAAGTCGTCCATGCCGCCCGAAGACAGCGCGTCGACCTTCGCCGCGGCCATGGTGCGGTTGGTCCGCCACACGCTGGGCACGGCCATGCCGTCGTAGTTGGGCTGGGCGTGGCCCTGCACCATGTTGCCAAGGGTCGGCACGGTGAACGGAATGTTGTCGGTGCCGGTGCGGATGACTTCCAGCGTGGGCTGCTGGCGGCGCTGGTCCTGGCGCGACAGGCCGGTGGCGACCACGGTCACGCGCATCTCGTCGCCCAGGCTGTCGTCGTAGGCGGCACCGTAGATGACGTGCGCGTCTTCCGCCGCGAACGCGCGGATGGTGGTCATCGCCAGCTTCGACTCGCTCAGCTTCAGCGATGCCTTCGATGCCGTCACCAGCACCAGCACGCCCTTGGCGCCCGACAGGTCGATGCCTTCGAGCAGCGGGCAGGCCACGGCCTGCTCGGCCGCGATGCGCGCGCGGTCGGGGCCCGAGGCCGCGGCCGTGCCCATCATGGCCTTGCCGGGCTCGCCCATCACGGTGCGCACGTCTTCGAAGTCGACGTTCACGCCGCCGTATTCGTTGATGATTTCCGAGATGCCGCCCACGGCGTTCTTGAGCACGTCGTTGGCATGCGCGAAGGCCTCGTCCTGCGTGACGTCCTCACCCAGCACGTCGAGCAGTTTCTCGTTGAGCACCACGATCAGCGAGTCGACGTTGGCTTCCAGCTCGGTCAGGCCCGAGTCGGCATTGGTCATGCGGCGGCCGCCTTCCCAGTCGAAGGGCTTGGTCACCACGCCGACCGTCAGAATGCCCATCTCCTTGGCAACGCGCGCGATCACCGGCGCCGCGCCGGTGCCGGTGCCGCCGCCCATGCCGGCCGTGATGAACAGCATGTGCGCGCCGTTGATGGCGCCGCGGATGTCGTCCACCGCGGCTTCGGCCGCGTCGCGGCCCTTCTCGGGCTTGCTGCCGGCGCCCAGGCCGTTGGTGCCCAGCTGGATGGTCTTGTGTGCATTGCTGCGCTGGAGCGCCTGTGCATCGGTGTTGGCGCAGATGAACTCCACGCCTTGCACGCGCCGCTCGATCATGTGGCCGACCGCGTTGCCGCCGCCGCCGCCGACGCCGATCACCTTGATCTGGGTGCCTTGGTTGAATTCTTCGATTTCGATCATTTCGATGGGCATTTCTGACTCCTTGAAATTTGCAGTTGCCGTGTTCATGTGAATGGGTTTTTTTGGGTCACCGTCGTCTGCATCCGGATGGCGGTCCGGTGCGCCGCCATCGCTCGTTGAAGTGGCGTGGAGGGCTGCCACGCGCAAGCCAAAGTGGTGTGGTGTTCATCGTCAGAAGTTCCCCACGATGAAGTCCTTGAAGCGGCCGAAAGCCGTCTTCACGGAGCCGTTCTTCTGCGCCACCTTGAAGCCGCGAAGACGCGCATAGCGGGCTTCCTCGAGCAGCCCCATCACGGTCGCGGCCCGTGGCTGCGCGACCATGTCCGACAGCGCGCTCGAATACTTGGGGATGCCGCGCCGCACCGGCTTCAGGAAGATGTCTTCGCCCAGCTCGACCATGCCGGGCATCACCGCGCTGCCGCCGGTGAGCACCACGCCCGAGGACAGCATTTCCTCGTAGCCCGACTCGCGCACGACCTGCTGCACGAGGCTGAAGATTTCTTCCACCCGCGGCTCGATCACGCCGGCCAGCGCCTGCTTGCTCAGCATGCGCGGCCCGCGGTCGCCGAGCCCGGGCACCTCGACCTGCGTGTCGGGGTCGGCCAGCAACTGCTTCGCATAGCCGTTCTCGACCTTGATGTCTTCGGCGTCCTTGGTGGGCGTGCGCAGGGCCATCGCGATGTCGCTGGTGATCAGGTCGCCGGCGATCGGGATCACGGCCGTGTGGCGGATGGCGCCGTTGGTGAAGATGGCCACGTCGGTGGTGCCGGCGCCGATGTCGACCAGCACCACGCCGAGTTCGCGCTCGTCCTCGCTCAGCACCGCCTGGCTCGATGCCAGCGGGTTGAGCATGAGCTGGTCGACTTCCAGCCCGCAGCGGCGCACGCACTTGATGATGTTCTCGGCCGCGCTCTGGGCGCCGGTGACGATGTGCACCTTGGCTTCGAGCCGCATGCCGCTCATGCCGATCGGCTCCTTCACGTCCTGGCCGTCGATGACGAATTCCTGCGGCTCCACCAGCAGCAGGCGCTGGTCGCTCGAGATGTTGATGGCGCGTGCCGTCTCCACCACGCGGGCCACGTCGGCCTGGGTGACTTCCTTGTCCTTCACCGCCACCATGCCGCTCGAGTTGATGCCGCGGATGTGGCTGCCGGTGATGCCGGTGTAGACGCGGCCGATCTTGCAGTCGGCCATCAGCTCGGCCTCTTTCAGCGCCTGCTGGATGCTCTGCACCGTGGCGTCGATGTTGACCACCACGCCGCGCTTGAGCCCGTTGCTCGGCGCCACGCCCAGCCCCGCCAGCTTGAGCTCGCCGCTCGCCAGCACCTCCGCGACCACCGCCATCACCTTGGCGGTGCCGATGTCGAGTCCGACGACCAGGTCTTTGTATTCCTTGGACATGAATTCCTCTGTCTTGCTCTGTCTACTTTTTCCGGGGCGCCGGCGCTTCGTTGGTGACCGTGGTGACGCCGCGCAAACGCAGCGCGTAGCCTTCGTTGTGCCGCAGGTCGGCGGCCTCGACCGCTGCGACCGTGCGCCCGTACTGCCGCGCGACCGGCGCTACCGTGGTGAGAAAACGCTGGGTGCGGGCCGCCACTTCCTCGCTGCGCCCGCGGCCCAGTTCGAGCACAGCGCCGCTGTCGAGCAGCACGCTCCAGCTGCCGCGGCTCGACAGCCGCAGCCGGTCGATGGCCAGTTCGTAGGGCGTGAAGATCGGCTGCAGCACGCGGAACATGCCCAGCACCTGGCCGGCCTGCTCGGCCGGGCCTTCCAGGCGCGGCAGGTCGTCGTCGACCTCGGCCACGTTGGCCTCGAAGACCTCGCCGAAGCCGTTGATGAGCCGCGACTCGGACTCGTCGCCCCAGTGGGCCACCGGCACGTGTTCGGTGAGCGTGGCACGCAGCTTGTTGGGGAATTCGCGCCGCACCACCGCCTTGCGCACCCAGGGCACCGACTCGAAGGCCGCACGGGCCTTGGCCAGGTCGACGGTGAAAAAGTTGCCCGCCAGCTGCGGCGCCACGTTGGCGCGCAGCGTGACCGCATTGTTGTGCGTGACCTCGCCGTCGACCTTGATCCCGGCGAGCGGAAAGAAGGGCTGGCGCAGCACCCACCACGCACCCGCCGCCAGCAGCACGAGCGTGAACACCGCGTACACCAGGGTCGCGGTCACGTTCATGAGCTTGACGTCGAAGGGCGTGGGGATGGAAACGGCCATCAGCTTTGCGCTTTCGAATCGAGCGTGGCCGCCGCCAGCACGCGCAGGCAGAGGTCTTCGTACGAGATGCCGGCGGCGCGTGCGGACATAGGCACCAGCGAATGGCTGGTCATGCCGGGCGAGGTGTTCATCTCCAGCAGGAAGGGCTTGCGGTCGCTGGCGCGAATCATCAGGTCGGCGCGGCCCCAGCCGCGGCAGCCGAGCTGGTGGTAGGCCGCCAGCGAGATGCGGCGGATCTCGTGCTCTTCGGCCTCTGGCAGCCCGGCCGGGCAGTGGTACTTGACGTCGTCGGTGAAGTACTTGTTCTGGTAGTCGTAGGCACCTTCGGGCGCGGCGATGCGCACCACCGGCAGCGCCACCGCGTCGAGGCCGTTGCCCAGCACGGCGCAGGTGACTTCCTCGCCCTCGATGAACTCCTCGCACAGCACGTCGTTGTCGTAGCGCACGGCCAGCGCCACCGCGTCCTGCATCTGCGAGTAACCCTGCACCTTGGTCACGCCGATGGACGAGCCCTCGCGCGGCGGCTTCACGATGAGCGGCAGGCCCAACACATCGGGCACCGCCATGACCTGCTCGCGGCTCTGCTGGTCGAAGGCCAGCCGTGCATAGCGCGGCGTGGGCAGGCCGTCCGCCTGCCAGATGCGCTTGGTCATGACCTTGTCCATGGCCACGGCCGAGGCCATGACGCCGGAGCCGGTGTAGGGAATGCCCAGCAGCTCCAGCGCGCCCTGCACCGTGCCGTCTTCGCCATGGCGGCCGTGCAGCACCACGAAGCAGCGCGCGAAGCCTTCGCGCTTGAGTTCGACCAGATCGCGCTCGGCCGGGTCGAAGGCATGTGCATCGACGCCGCGCGAACGCAGCGCCTCGAGCACGCCGGAGCCCGACATGATGGAAATCTCGCGCTCGGCCGAGGTGCCGCCGAACAGCACCGCGACCTTGCCGAAGTCTGTCGGGTTCACAGCGACCTCCCTTCGCGCACGGCGGGGCCGGCTGCGCGCTCGGCATGGATGGAAGAAGAATCGACCGTGCCGCCCTGCTCGACCACCCGGCCCGGCACGGCACCGATGGAGCCGGCGCCCATGCAGATCACCACGTCGCCGTCGCGCGCGTTGTCCAGGATGGCCTGCGGCATGGCCGCGATGTCGTCGACGAAGACCGGCTCGACCTTGCCGGCCACGCGCAGCGCGCGCGCCAGCGAGCGGCCGTCGGCCGCCACGATGGGCGGCTCGCCGGCGGCGTAGACCTCGCCCAGCAGCAC
>NZ_LYVO01000046.1 GCF_001984055.1 Variovorax sp. KK3 | reverse complement strand
CGAGGCGGTCGGCCCATTGGGTGAGTTCGCCGTGCTGGCCTACCGCCTCGCCCTCACCTGCACCCTCGCTTGCACTTTCGTCCCCATCGTTCCACTTGTACCCCCGCTCCGGCATGTCCGACAGCAGCATCTCCACCACCATGCGCTGGCTCTTCAGCGCCCGCTCGCTGGTCGCCTGCACCTCCATGCCCGCGGCCACGCTGCGGCAGCAGCTGGGCGCCAGCGTGCGCTCGCCCTTGATCTCGACCACGCAGGCGCGGCAGTTGCCGTCCGGCCGCAGGCCTTCCGTGTAGCAAAGCCGCGGGATCTCGACGCCATGCCGCTCGGCCGCCCGCAGGATGCTCTCGCCCTCGAAGGCCTGGACCGCGCGCCCGTCGAGCGTGAACTCGACCGTCTGCCGCACCAGCTCCGCAAGCTTGGCAGGCGCGTTCATGCGATCTCCTCGGGAAAGTACTTCTGGATGCAGCGGATCGGGTTGGGGGCCGCCTGACCCAGCCCGCAGATCGACGCACCGCCCATCACCTGCGCCAGGTCTTCGAGCGTGGCCTGGTCCCACACCGGGGCCTCCATCAGCGCGGCGGCCTTGGCCGTGCCCACCCGGCAGGGTGTGCACTGGCCGCAGCTCTCGTGCTCGAAGAAGCGCATGACGTTGCGCGCGGCATCGCGTGCCCGGTCGTGCTGGCTGAGCACCATCACCGCCGCGGAGCCGATGAAGCAGCCATGCGGCTGCAGCGTGTCGAAGTCGAGCGGGATGTCGCCCATGCGCGCGGGCAGGATGCCGCCCGAGGCGCCGCCGGGCAGGTAGGCGTACAGATCATGTCCGTCCAGCATGCCGCCGCAGTACTCGTCGATCAGCTCTCGCACGGTGATGCCGGCAGGCGCCAGCTTGACGCCGGGCTGCTTCACGCGTCCGCTCACGCTGAAACTGCGCAGCCCCTTGCCGCCATGCCGCCCGAAACCGCTGAACCACTGCGGGCCGCGTTCTACGATGTCTCGCACCCAGTAGAGCGTTTCGAAGTTGTGCTCCAGCGTGGGCCGACCGAAGAGGCCCACCTGGGCGATGTAGGGCGGGCGCATGCGCGGCTCGCCGCGTTTGCCTTCGATGCTCTCGATCATCGCGGACTCCTCGCCGCAGATGTAGGCGCCGGCACCGCGCCGCAATTCGATGCGCGGCAGCTCGCAGGGCGGGTCGGCCTTCAGCTTGGCGAGTTCGGCTTCGAGCAGCGCGCGGCAGTCGTGGTATTCGTCGCGCAGGTAGATGTAGCAGGCCTCGGTGCCCACCATCTGGGCGGCGATCAGCAGGCCTTCGAGAAAGCGGTGCGGATCGCGTTCGAGGTAGGTGCGGTCCTTGAAGGTGCCGGGCTCGCCTTCGTCGATGTTGACCGCCATCAGGCGCGGCGCAGGCTGGCCGCGCACGATCCGCCACTTGCGGCCGGCCGGAAAGCCTGCGCCACCCAGGCCGCGCAGGCCGGAATCCTCCATCGCGGCGATGACCGCCTCGGCATCCTCTTCGCCGTTGACCACGGCAGCGGCAAGCGCATAGCCGCCGTGCGAGCGGTAGGTGGCGTAGTCGGCGTACGCGGGCAGCGCTTCGATCGCCGCGGGTGGGGGCGAAACGCTGCATTCGGCCAGGGCGGCGGGATCGAAATCGCCCGTGCTCCGCACCGGCGGCTCGGCCTCCAGCGCTTGCAGCACCTTGTCGGCGTCGGCCAGCGGCAAGGCGCGCTGGTGCACGGCCACGGCCGGCGCCTGCTCGCAGCGGCCGATGCAGGGCGCCGCGATCACGCGCACGTCGTCGCGGCCCGCCGTGCCCAGGAGCGCCGGCAGACGTGCCAGCAGGTCTTGCGCACCGGCCAGTTCGCAAGCCAGCCCGTCGCACACGCGCACCGTGATGGCCGCCGCCTGGGCGTCGCCGCGCAGGATCTCGAAGTGGTGATAGAAGGTCGCGACCTCGTAGACCTCGGCCATCGGAATGTTCGTCAGCGAGGCCAGCGCCACCAGGTGGCGCTCGTGCAGGCCGCGGTATGCGTCGTTGAGTCGATGCAGGTGCTCGATCAGCAGGTCGCGCGGCCAGCCCGCGTCGGGCCTCTGGCCGATGAGCATGCCGACTTCCGACAGCGCGTGCGCCTCGGGCTGGCGGCCCTTGAGCTTGCTCTTGCGCCGGATGCGTTCTCGCAGCTGGTCGGGGGTGGCGAGCGGGATCGCCTCGATGTTCCGGGAATTCATTGCCTTGGCCGTCGGGACGGACTGGGTGTAGTTTCCGCACTGTGGCGCGGCTTGCCGCTTTCGGCAAATTGGAATCGCACATCGGGCGATTCAAGAAAGAAATGACGGAGCGGCCCGCACTTGCGCGGCCGGCCCTCAAGCCCGCAGCGCTCCGCTGTGTTCCGCCACTTCCTGCTGCCATTCGGCGCTCTGCATCAGCGCCAGCGCGGCCTCCAGGGCACGCGAAGGCCGCACGGCCGTCTGCGTCATGAACCCGATCGGCGTTCGCACCTCAGGCCCGATGAGCGGCAGCGCCTCCAGCTGGCCATGGCTGCGGATGGCATCGACCATGGCGCCCGGCAGCACAGCGCTGACGTTGTCGGTGCCCACGCTGAGCGCCAGCGTCAGCACCGAATTGGTCTCGATGGCGGGCACGACCGAAACGCCCGCCGTGGCAAAGGCCTGGTCGAGGATCGCGCGGTTGTGCATCTCCGGCGTCAACAGGCACAGCGGCAGCCGGCCGGCCTCGGCCCAGCCGATGGGGTCGCCGATGCGCAATGCCTTGGCGGATGCCGAGCGGCGCACGAGGAAGTAGTGCTCGATGCTTTGCGGCCAGGCCGTGAGCTTGACCTCGCGCACGTTCATGCGCTCGGTGTAGCCGAGCGCGATGTCGACCGACAGGCTTTCGAGCCCGGTTTCGAGTTCGAGCGAGCTCATCGACAGCACGCTCGGCGAGATGCCCGGGTGGCGCGCCTGCAGCCGGCCGGCGAAGCGCGTGAGGATGGGGATCGCCGTCGGCACGGCCGCCATGCGCAGGTGGCCGCGCGGGTGGTCTTCTTCGCTTTTCAGCAACTGCTGCAGCACCTCGTTCTCGTGCAGCATGCGGTGCGCCGCGGCCAGCACCGCCTCGCCTTCGTGCGTGAGGCCGGCATAGGCGCGGGCACGCTTGACGATGACCACGCCGAATTCGGTCTCGAGCGCACGCAGCGCATTCGACAGCGCCGGCTGAGTGATGTGGCAGGCCTGCGCGGCGCGGCCGAAGTGGCGGTGCTCGCTCAACGCGACGAGATAGCGCATCGAGGCGAGCAGGTTCATCGCGTCAAGTGTTCTTGCTGACGGTGATCGTTGGGAACTTGGCCGAGAAGTCTTTCGCCTTTTCGGCGATGCCCACCGCCACGAGGCGCGCCACCGACTTGTAGATGCCAGCCACCTCGCCATCCGGGTCGGCCACCACGGTAGGCTTGCCGCTGTCGGCCTGCAGGCGGATGTTGATGTCCAGCGGCAGCGCGCCCAGGTAGGGCATGCCGAATTCCTGGGCCATCTTCTTGCCGCCCTCGGCACCGAAGATGTGCTCGGCGTGGCCGCAGTTCGAGCACACGTGCACCGCCATGTTCTCCACGATGCCGAGGATGGGCACGCCCACCTTCTCGAACATCTTGATGCCCTTGCGGGCGTCGAGCAGCGCGATGTCCTGCGGCGTGGTCACGATCACCGCGCCGGTCATCGGCACGCGCTGCGACAGCGTGAGTTGGATGTCGCCGGTGCCGGGCGGGAGGTCGACGATCAGGTAGTCGAGGTCTTTCCAGTTGGTCTGGCGCAGCAGTTGCTCGAGCGCCTGCGTGGCCATCGGGCCGCGCCAGATCATGGCCTCGTCCTGGTCGACCAGGAAGCCGATCGACATCACCTGAACGCCGTGGTTTTCGAGCGGCTCCATGGTCTTGCCGTCTTCGCTCTCGGGCCGGCGCGAGATGCCGAGCATCATGGGCTGGCTGGGGCCGTAGATGTCGGCGTCGAGCAAACCGACCCGCGCGCCTTCGGACGCCAGCGCCAGCGCCAGGTTGGCGGCGGTGGTGCTCTTGCCGACACCGCCCTTGCCGGACGCCACGGCGATGATGTTCTTGACGTTGGGCATCAACTGAACGCCGCGCTGCACCGCATGGCTGATGACCCGGGTCGTGATGTTGGCCGACACGTTCTCGACGCCCGGCACGGCCTTCGCGGCCGCCACCAGCGCCTTGCGCAGCGCGGGGATCTGGCTCTTCGCGGGGTAGCCGAGCTCGATGTCGAACGAGACCTCGCCCTCGTGGACCTGCAGGTTCTTCAGCGCCTTGGTGCTGACGAAGTCCTTGCCCGTGTTCGGGTCGAGGACGCTCTTGAGCGCTTCGGTGAGCGCCTGGGGATTGGCTGGCATGTGGGGAGTGCTCCTGATGGCGGGTAGTCTAGTGCGGTGCCGAAACCAGGTCGGGCAGCGGTGGCATGGCCTGATTCAGCGCGCGGGCCACGTGCGCAGGCGCTGGTCGAAGAGCCATGGACGCAGCTTGGTCGCGGCCAACTGGCGAGCGTCGGGATGGCGCGGGTTCACGAGCACGTTGAATTCCTCGGGGACGAGGACCGAAGGCACGAGCAGAAGGGCCGAGCTTCGGGCACTCAGCCACCTTTCGCCGGCATCCACCGAAACCTTGCCTTCGGGGATCGCGCTCCAGCCGACGGGGAGCGTGTCGGGCAGCCACTGCTCGCGCGCCGCCCAGACCTTGTCGGGCACGTCGACCGCCACCAGGAAGCGATTCAACGGAAGCCCTGCCAAGTCGAGATGCACCACCGTTTCGAGGCAGGCGAGCGCCACCGAGCCGGCGCAGTAGACGACCGGGCTGCCTTCGAGGTTCCAGCGGCCGCCGGTGGATTCGGCGCCCTTGCCGCTCAGGTCGTCGGCCGTGTATTCGCGGGTGTCGGCAGCGATGCGCCAGATGCGCATCACGAGTAGGCACCCGAGACGGCGCGCTTCAAGAGATTCGACACCAGGGCCTGGCCCTCGGCGGTGTCCATGAACTCGCCGGGCTGGCGCCCCCCGAGCGCGCCGACAGGCCGGGCCAGCCACTGGGCCACCCATTCGGCGGCGTTGAAGCCGGCCGGGTCGCCGGAGGCCTCGACCATGGCCTGCACCTGCCCCACCAACCGGGCCATGCCCAGCACGCGCGAGGACTCGTCGCTCGACAGCACCTTGCCTTCGCGCAGCTTGCGATCGATGGTGGCGCGCGGCAGGCCCAGCGTCTGGAACAGGCGGTCTTTGCTGATGCCCATGGCGTTGGCCAGGGCCAGCGTGGTCTGCGCGGGCACGCCGGCCTTGACGAGTTCGATGCGCTCGAGGGGGTCGTACAGGAACACAGCCTCGAAGTAGCGGCGGCTGCCGTTGGCCCGCGACGAGTAGCCACTCAAGTGGCGTTCATGGGCCGACACCGCCGGCGCGGGTGGGGTCCTGGCGTACTTGAGCCCAGCCTGCGTCTCCGCCGCCTTCCTGCCCGCCGGTTTGCTGCCTGTCATGCAATCTGCTCCTTTGAGCAAAGATTATTGCTCAAAAGAGCAGCCAATCGCCCGGCCGATCGCCCGGCCGACCGCCGACCGCCGACCGCCGACCGCCGACCGCCGACCGCCGGCAAAGATGAATTGATCATTTGGATTCAACGATTCAGTCGTTCCCTTGAATGTCATCGCCCGGGACAATGGCCTGCCTCGCCCTCGAAGGGCGTCGCTTGCCCGCTGCAGAACATGAATTTCCAACAACTGCGCTCGGTGCGCGAAGCCGTGCGCTGCGGCTTCAACCTGACCGAGGTCGCCAACACCCTCCACACTTCCCAGCCGGGCGTGAGCCGGCAGATCCGCGAGCTCGAGGAAGAGCTGGGCATCGAGCTGTTCGTGCGGGCCGGCAAGCGCCTCACGGGCCTCACCGAGCCCGGTGGCCACGTGCTGCCCATCATCGAACGCATGCTGCAGGAGAGCAGCAACCTGCGGCATGCCGGCCAGGAGTTCGTCGCGCGCCAGAGCGGTCGGCTGTCGGTGGCTGCCACCCACACGCAAGCGCGCTATGCCTTGCCGGTGGCGGTGCAGGAATTCCGCGGTCGCTTTCCGGACGTCAGCCTTCACCTGCACCAGGGCTCGCCCAAGCAGGTCGCGCAGATGCTGATCGACGGCGAGGCCGACGTCGGCATCGCGACCGAGGCGCTCGGCGACTACCCGCAACTCATCGCCCTGCCCTGCTACCGCTGGACGCATTCGGTGGTCGTGCCCCCGGGGCACGACCTGCTCGACGGCCCGCTCACGCTGGAGGCACTGGCCGAGCACCCGCTGATCACCTACGACAACGGCTTCACCGGCCGCACCCGCATCGACCGCGCCTTCGAAGACAACGGCCTCGCACCCCAGATCGTGCTGACCGCGATGGACGCCGACGTGATCAAGACCTACGTGCAGCTGGGCATGGGCGTCGGCGTGGTGGCCGGCATCGCTTTCGAGGCCGAACGCGACACCCACCTGCGCGCGCTCGACGCCGGCGAGCTGTTCGGCATCAACCAGACCCGGCTGGCCGTGCGGCGCGGCAGCTACCTGCGCGGCTACGTGCACGCGTTCATCGAATCGTTCGCACCGTCGCTGACGCGCGAGGTGGTGGAGGATGCGTTGGCCTCCGACGTGGTGGTGCGCGAAGAGGCCTGAAGGCAGGCTTTTCGACTCGATCAGCTGGCCGAAGCTGAGCGACGCTTACGTGCTACTGCGCGCGTCGCTGAAGCCGTATCCTCCGGCCGCTCGGCGAGGCGCCCCGTCACATACTTGTGCAGCACGCTCGCGATCAAGGTCTGATACGGCATGCCTTCCTCGAGCGCCTTGACCTGGATGTCGTTCAGGTCGCCGGACGAAAGACGAATATTGACTCGTCTGTCTTTGAGCGCAGTCGCACGCGCCGCCGTCCTGAACTTGGCCAGCTCCGCCTTGGTCGCCACCGACTTGAGCTTGCCTTTGTCGTAGGCATTGGAGATCTCACGTTCGTCATCCATGTTCATCATCCAGTTCCCCTGAACCCAAATAGTCCCGCGTCGCCTTGCGGCTGGGAATGACGGTTTTCAGAAAGAAATACTCTTCCTCTTCGACAAACGGTACCAAATAGGCGTACCCATCCCAAGCCACTACGAGAACCCGCTGCCGGGGATACCTTGACCGATTGGGGTGCGCCAAGACATCCAGCAACCCGCCGGATTCAATGGCGACAACGATGCTCTCAAACGAGATCCCCCGATCCGCCCTGAGAACTTCATTCTTCTCCGGGCCCCACCGAAACGACTTCATACCCATGCTAGTTGAATGTGTGCCTTTTGTCAGTACGGCGCCACATTACCGCCTGAAGCTCAAGCCCCGTCCGCAATACCCAGCTCGGAGCAGATGCGCGCCGTCAGCGCCTTCAGCGCCGCCACCTCGGACTCGAGGCGTGCCACGTTGAGCTTGAGCGCCGCCACTTCGCCCAACGACGCATCGCCCGGCGCCGCGGAAGCAGGCGCGCTGGCAGCGTCGTATACCGGCTCGGCCGGCGGGCCGGAAAGCAGATGCATCCAGCGGCTTTCGCGCGCACCCGGCAGGCGGGCGAGTTTCACGACCAGCGCGCCGGCCGCGCGCTCGGACAGCTCGTCGAGAAAGGCCTCGACCGAAGAGATGTCGGCGAAGTTGTGCATGCGCTCCGTCGCGATGCGCAGTTCGCCCGCCGTCTGCGGGCCGCGCAGCATGAGCACCGTGAGCAGGATGGTCGACTGCGAGGGCACGCGCAGCACGCGCTCGACGTTGTGCTCGTAGCGCGCGACGCGGCTGCCGCTCGATTCCATGACCAGGCTGTAGCCCTTGAGGCTGTCGAGCGCGGCCTGCACCTGGGTGTCGGTGAGTTCCATCAGCGGATTGCGGCTGGTCTTCTGGTTGCAGCCGGAGACCAGGGAATTGAGGCTCAGCGGGTAGCTGTCGGGCACGGTGCGCTGCTTCTCGGCCAGCACGCCGAGCACGCGGGTTTCGATGGCGGAAAGGGTCGGCACGGTGGAGGTCATGGCGTGAGGGCTCGCGAGGGGGATCGAAGTGTAAGCGTCGGGCGGCGCCTAAAATGCCCGTCCCGCGCCCGCATGGGCCGCGGCATTCGCAGTTCCCCAGAAAGCGCCTTCCGATGCCCCAGCGCAAGCTCTTCGTCACCACCGCCCTGCCGTATGCCAACGGCAAGTTCCACGTCGGCCACATCATGGAATACATCCAGGCCGACATCTGGGTCCGCTTCCAGCGGATGCAGGGCCACATGGTGCACTTCGTGGGTGCGGACGATGCGCACGGCGCACCGATCATGATCGCTGCCGAAAAGGCCGGCAAGACGCCACAGGAATTCGTCGGCGAGATCGCGGCCGGCCGCAAGCCTTACCTCGACGGCTTTCACATCCGCTTCGACAACTGGCATTCCACCGACAGCGCCGAGAACACCGAGCTGGCCCAAGGTATCTACCGCAAGCTCAAGGCCGGCGGCATGATCGCCAACCGCACCATCGAGCAGTTCTACGACCCGGTGAAGGGCATGTTCCTGCCCGACCGCTACATCAAGGGCGAATGCCCGGTATGCCACGCGAAGGACCAGTATGGCGACTCGTGCGAAGTGTGCAGCAGCGTGTACGCGCCAACGGAGCTGATCAGCCCCTATTCGACGCTGACGGGTGCCGCGCCCGAACTGCGCAGCTCGGAGCACTTCTTCTTCAAGCTGTCCGACCCGAAGGTGGTCGAGTTCCTGAAGGGCTGGACGCAGGACGGCAAGCTGCAGCCCGAGATGGCGAAGAAGGCCAGCGAATGGTTCGAAGCCGGCATGGCCGATTGGGACATCTCGCGCGAGGCGCCCTACTTCGGCATCGAGATCCCCGACGCGCCTGGCAAGTACTTCTACGTGTGGCTCGATGCGCCCATCGGCTACCTCGCCAGCCTGAAGAACCACTTCGACAAGGGCCAGGCCGCCGCGCACTGGCACGAGCCCTCGCGCACGACGCAAAGCTTCGACGAATACGTGGCCGACCCTGCCGTGGAGCAGGTTCACTTCATCGGCAAGGACATCGTCTACTTCCACACGCTGTTCTGGCCGGCCATGCTCGAGTTCTGCGGCCGCAAGACGCCGAGCCAAGTCAACGTACACGGCTTCATCACCGTGTCGGGCGAAAAGATGAGCAAGAGCCGCGGCACCGGCATCGACCCGCTCAAGTACCTGTCGATCGGCATGAACCCCGAGTGGCTGCGCTACTACATCGCCGCCAAGCTCAATGCCAAGGTGGAAGACGTCGACTTCAACCCCGACGACTTCGTCGCGCGCGTCAACGCCGACCTGATCGGCAAGTACATCAACATCGCGAGCCGGGCCGCGGGCTTCATCGCCAAGCGCTTCGGCGGCAAGCTCGGCATCGTGAGCGGCGACGGCGCTGCGCTGCTGACCACGCTGCAGCAGGCGGCCCAGCCCCTGGCCGCGCTCTACGACGGGCGCGACTTCGCCCGCGCGCTGCGCGAAATCATGCTGCTGGCCGACAAGGTCAACGAGTACGTCGACCAGAACAAGCCCTGGGAGCTGGCCAAGCAGGCCGGCATGGAGGCGCGGCTGCACGACGTGTGCACCACCTGCATCGAGGCCTTCCGCCTGATGACGATCTACCTGAAGCCCGTGCTGCCCGTGCTGGCCGAGCAGGTCGAAGCCTTCCTTCGCAGCGAGCCGCTGGTGTTCGCCGACGCGGCGCACCTGCTGGGAGAAGGCCACACCATCAGCGACTACAAGCACCTGATGCAGCGCGTCGACGCGAAGCAGATCGACGCGCTGTTCGAGCCGCCCGAGCCGCCGGCAGACGCAGCGCCAGCCGCCCAACTGCCGGGCGGCGAAGGCATCGCGCCCACCATCACCATCGACGATTTCGCCAAGATCGACCTGCGCATCGCGAAGATCGTCGACTGCCAGAAGGTGGAAGGGTCGACCAAGCTGCTGCACCTCACGCTCGATGCCGGCGAGGGCCGAACGCGCAACGTGTTCTCCGGCATCGCCTCGGCCTACCAGCCCGAGCAGCTGGTGGGCAAGCTGACGGTGCTGGTCGCGAACCTGGCGCCGCGCAAGATGAAGTTCGGCGTCTCCGAAGGCATGGTGCTGGCCGCCAGCCATGCCGACGAGAAGTCGCAACCCGGCATTCACGTGCTCGAGCCCTGGCCTGGCGCGACGCCCGGCATGCGGGTACGCTGACGCGCCCAACGAGGAAGCTGCCCATGAAACGCATCGCCCTGCTGCTCGCCGCCACGTTCCTGCTGCCCGGCTGCGCGGTCGTCACGGTGGCCAGCACGGCCGTGAGCGTGACGGCTGGCGCAGTCGGCCTCGCTGCCGATGCCGCCATCGGCACCGCGCGCATCACCGGCAAGGCGGTGGGCGCGGCGGCCGATGCGGTGCTGCCGAGCAACGACTAGCAACGACTGGCACCGACGGCGACCTGCAATCCGGCATCGAAGCGCAAGCCGGCGCGTCCACAATGGCGGCATGAGTTCGCCCCTGCCGATCGCCCGCTTCCGCCCTCGACTGATCGACGCGCTGGCAGGCTACGACAGGGAACGCTTTCTCAAGGACCTCGGCGCCGGCGTCACGGTGGGCATCGTGGCGCTGCCGCTGGCCATGGCCTTCGCCATCGCCTCGGGGCTCAAGCCCGAAGCCGGCATCTGGACCGCGATCATCGCGGGCTTCCTGATCGCAGCGCTCGGCGGGTCGGCCGTGCAGATCGGCGGGCCGGCCGGTGCCTTCATCGTGATCGTCTACGGCATCGTCGAGCGCTACGGCGTCGCCAACCTGCTCATCTCGACGGCATGTGCCGGCGTGTTGCTGTTCCTGATGGGGCTGCTTCGGCTGGGCACCCTGGTGCGCTATGTGCCGGTGTCCATCGTGATCGGGTTCACCAACGGCATCGCGGTGTTGATCCTGCTCTCGCAGATCAAGGACTGGCTCGGCCTGGCGATTCCGAAGATGCCGGCCGACATGTTCTCGCAGCTGCACACGCTGGCCATCCACATCGGTAGCTTCAACCCCTATGCCTTCGCGCTGGGGCTGGCCTGCCTGCTCGGCCTGTTCATGTGGCCGACGCTGCTGCGCGACAAGAGCCGCCTCGGCTACCTGGTGCGGCTGGCGCTGGGCAGGGCGGCCGAGCACCGCGCCGTGCGCGCGGGCGCGCGCGTGCCGGGGCCGATCGTCGCGCTGGTCACGCTCACGTTCGTCTCCTGGGGATTCGACCTGCCGGTCGACACCATCGGCACCCGCTTCGGCGGCATCCCCGACGGCCTGCCTGCCTTCGCCCTGCCCGACTTTTCATGGGAAACCGTCAAGCAGCTCGTCACGCCCACCCTCACCATCGCCCTCTTCGGCGCCATCGAATCACTGCTGTGCGCGCGGGTGGCCGACCAGGTCAGCAGCCAGCCGCGCCACGATCCCAACCAGGAGCTGATGGCACAAGGCGTCGCCAACCTGGTGACGCCCTTCTTCGGCGGCATGCCGGCCACGGGCACCATCGCACGCACGGTGACCAACGTTCGCGCGGGTGCGAGTTCTCCGGTGGCGGGAATCGTGCATGCGGTGACGCTGCTGATCGTGGTGCTGGCCGCGGCGCCGCTCGCGCAGCACGTGCCGCTACCGGTGCTGGCCGGCATCCTCGTGTTCGTGGGCTTGAACATGGGCGAATGGCGCGAGTTCTCGCCCACGATGCTGCGCCGCTTCAGCCGCCACTACCGGCTGCTGATGCTGGGCACCTTCTTCCTCACCGTCGTGTTCGACCTCACGGTGGCGGTGCAGGCCGGCATCGTGCTGGCCTGCGTGCTCTTCGTGCGGCGCATGAGCCAGCTCTTCAGCGTGGAGATGGTGTCGCTGGAGCCGCCGGAGCTGACCTTCAAGCTGTATGGCGCCCTGTTCTTCGGCGCCGCCGCCAAGCTCGACCCGACCGTGCAGGCCATCGAGCGCGCGCCGCGCGGCATGGTGGTTGTGCTGGATGCGATGCACCTGATCTCGCTCGATGCGACCGGCCTCGATGCGCTGCGCCAGGTGCATAAGGCGGTGCTGGCGCGCGGCGGGCAGCTGCGCATCGAATCGCTGCAGCCCCAGCCGATGGAAGCGATCGTGCGCTCCGGATTCGCCGACGAGATCGCGACCGGCCGCCCGGCAGAAGCCGGGCACGGCCCCGAGGCTAGTCCACCTTGACCTTCGCCGTCTTCACGATCTCGGCGTACTTGGCCAGGTCGGTCTCGATCTGCTTGCCGAACTCGGCCGGCGTGTTGCCCGAGGCCGTGATGCCCAGCGAGGCGAGTCGTTCCTTGATGTCCGCCGACTGCACCACGGCGCGCAGCTCGCGCTGAAGCTTGTCGACGATGGGCTGCGGCGTCTTCGCGGGCGCGAGGATGCCGATCCACGAATTCGACTCGAAGCCCGGCACGCCCGACTCGGCCACGGTCGGCACGTTGGGCAGCGAAGGCAGGCGCTGCGCGCTCGACACCGCGATGGGGTTGATCTGCCCCTTCTGCACGAACGGGTAGGCGCCCGCCACCGCCGTGTAGAGCATGGGCAGCGTGCCGCCCACCACGTCGGCCATGGCCTGGCCGCCGCCCTTGTAGGGGATGTGGACGAAGTTCGCGCCGGTGCGCGCCTTGAGCAATTCGCCCGCGAGGTGCGGCGTGCTGCCGGTGCCGGCGCTGCCGTAGGAGACGCCGCCGGAATGGGTCTTCGAGTAGTCGACCAGCTCCTTGAAGCTCTTCACCGGCACCGAGGGATGCGTGACGATGATGAGCACCGCGTCGCCGATCTTGCTGACCGGGGCGAAGTCCTTCACCGGGTCGAAGGGCACCTTGGTGTAGACGTGCGGGTTGATGACCATGGTGCCGTCGAAGCCCACCACCAGCGTGTAGCCGTCAGGTGCGGCGGCGGCGGCCATCTGCGTGCCGATGTTGCCCGAGGCGCCGGGGCGGTTGTCGACCACCACCTGCTGGCCCAGGCGCTGGCCCAGCCGCTCGGCGACCACGCGCGCACCGGTGTCGGTGACGCCGCCGGGTGCGAAGGGCACGATCAGGCGCACCGGCTTGTTCGGGTAGTCGTCCGCCGCGGCGGCCGGCGCAAGGCAGGCCAGCGCCAGCAGCGGTGCGATCAGCAGCCCGCGTCGGCGGGCGGTGTCGAAAGTGGTCATGCGTGTCTCCGTTCTTGTGCTTGCTGAAATCTTGTGGCCGGCCGCGTGCCCGCGCGGCGTCGGCTCGCTCACTCGGCCTGGATGCCGCCGCGCTGGGCGACCTGCGCCCACTTGCGGGTCTCGCCGGCCAGGAACTGGCGGAACTCGGCCGGCGGCGTGAGTACGAGGCGGGCGCCTTGCGACTCCGATGTGGGTCAGTCCGCCTTGATCCCTACCTTGCGGATGATCTGGCCGTAGTGCTCCATGTCGCGCTTGACGACCGCCGTCAGTTCCGCCGGTGCGCCACCTGCGGGCTCGAATCCCTGCGCCCGCAATGTCTTGACCACCTCGGGATTGGCCAGCGACTTCTGCAGCGCTTCGTTCAGTTTCTTCACGATGGGCGCAGGCGTGCCCGCAGGCGCAAAGTAGGCAAGCCAACCGACCGCCTGGAAATTCGGCAAGCCCGATTCATGAAGCGTCGGCACGTCGGGCATCTGGGGCGAACGCGTCAGGCCGCCGCTCCCGATGGCCTTCACCTTTCCCGCCTTGATGAAGGGCAGCGCGGTCGACGTGCTGATGAAGAACAGTTGCACCTCGTCCATGCTGGTGGCGAGGATGCCGGGATTGCCGCCCTTGTACGGCACGTGCACCATCTGCAGTCCGGCCTGGTCGCGCAACATCTCCATGGAAAGGTGCTGGGGCGAGCCGATGCCGGTCGATGCGTAGTTCAGCGTGCCGGGCTTGGCCTTGCCCAGCGCGATGACGTCCTTGATGTTCGAGGCCGGCAATTGAGGACTTCCCAGCAGCACGTTCTCGAGGGTCACGCCGAGGATCACCGGCGCCAGATCCTTGGTCACATCGAAGGGCACCTTGGCGTACAGCTGCGGATTGGTCGCGATCGACGACTGATCGACCAGCAAGGTATAGCCGTCGGCAGGCGCCTGCGCCACCGCGGCGCCACCGAGCATGCCGGCGGCGCCGGGCTTGTTCTCGATCACCACCGGCGTCCCGAGCTGCTTGCCCATCTCGAGGCTCACCACGCGGGCGAACAGGTCGGTGCCGCCGCCAGCGTTGTAGGGCACGATCACCTTGATGGGCTTGTCGGGGTAGTTACCTTGGGCCTGTGCGCTCCCGATGCCGACGCCCAGCAAGATGAGGGGAAGCGCGCCGAGCAAGGCGCGCGCGTGTTTGCGAATCTTTTTCATCGTATGTCTCCTGTGGGGGTGGCGCGCGCCTTCAGACCAGGCTCATGGAGCCGGACGTCGGCCGGTCGGGCAGGTCGAGCTTGAATTCGCGTTTCAACAGCGCCTGGATTTCCTCGTAGCAGCAGCCGAAGCGCAGCACGCGACGCGTGCCCATCTCGAGGATCGTGCTGCCCACCAGCCAGGGGTTCGCGTATTTGCAGGTGCCGTGATCGACGTTGATGTCGACCTGCTGCAGCACCTCGGGTTCGATGTCGTGCAGCTTGAACTTGTTGCCCGTCAATGAGCGATTGGCAGAAGAACCCATCAACGGCACGGCGGCGTCAAGCGACATCCGGGCCAGCTCACCGTGCAGGTCGCCACCGTTGAGCAGAAGGTCCATGGTCGGGCCCTTGGTCGAGCGGCGCAGCGCGCCGAATTGCGTGGTGCGCAGGAAGTCGTGATCGGCGCGGTAAGGCGCCACAATCGACAGCGGCAGGTTGTTGTCGCGGATCACGCAACTGACCAGGTCCTTGTCCTTCTGGTCGGTATCCACCACTTCCGAAAAGATGTCCCAGTTGCCGATCACGCCGTTGGGCTTGGCGGAGCTGCGGTTCTTGATTTCGTAGATGCGTTCCACTGCGCGCGCGGTGTGCGCAAAGATCGCATAAGAAACGTCGAAGGGCATGATGGCGACGCCACCGGCGCTCATGATGCCGAAGATCTCACGCGCCTCTGCACGCAGCGCGTCGCCTTGGGGTACTTCGCCGTTGCCAATGTTTTTCATTCTTTGTCCTTGAGAGTTGAAGCGATGTCACGACCCGGAAGTCGTCGGTTGGGAAAGTGTGTGCCGGCGCAACCAGTGGATGGAGCGTCCGCCGAGCGGGCGCTGCAGTTCGTCCTGCGCGAAGTCGACGGCCGCGAGCAGGCCGGCGATCGAGATGCCGGTGTCGAAGCCGCTGCGTTCGGCCATCAGCACCAGGTCTTCGGTGGCCAGGTTGCCGGCCGCGCCCGGCGCGAACGGGCAGCCGCCGATGCCGCCCACGCTCGAATCGAAGCGGCGCACGCCGGCTTCCAGGCCGGCCCAGGCGTTGGCCACGCCCATGCCGCGCGTGTCGTGCAGGTGCAGCGCGAGCCGCTCGATGGGTACGACCTCGCGCACGGCCGCGACGCGCTCCTTGACCTGGCCCGGCGATGCCGAGCCGATGGTGTCGGCCAGCACGATCTCGCCGGCGCCCGCGGCATGCATGCGCGCGGCCAGGCGCACCACCTCGGCAAGCGGGGTCTCGCCCTCGAAGGGGCAGTCGAAGGCCACCGCCACGTAGGCGCGCGTGCGCAACCCCAGGCGCTGCGCCGCGGCCAGCGTCTGCTCGCTGACCTCGGTCGCCTGCTCCAGGCCCATGTTGATGTTCTTGCGGTTCATCGTCTCGGTGGCCGACAAGACCACGGCGATCTCTTGCGCGCCGGCCACGTGGGCGCGCTCCAGGCCCTTGAGGTTGGGCACCAGGACCGAGCTGCGCAGCGCGGGCAGCGCGGCCCGCAGTTGCGGCACCAGCTCGCCCGCATCAGCCATCTGCGGCACGGCGCGCGGCGAGACGAAACTGGTCGCCTCCACGCTGCGCACGCCTGCATCGGCCAGAAGGCGGATCAGTTCCAGCTTGGACTCGACCGGCAGGTGCACCTGCTGGTTCTGCAGGCCGTCGCGCGGCGCGACGTCGGTGATGTGGATGGGCTCCATGGCGTGCCTCAGGCGATCGCGCCGGCGCTGCGCAGCGCTGCGAGCCGCTCCGGCGAATAGCCGGTCACTTCCGACAGCACCTGCTGCGTGTGCTCGCCGAGCACCGGCGGCGCGGTGTAGGTCTTCTTCGGCGCGGCGGACAGCTTCATCGGGTTGCCCGGCATGCGCAGCGTTTCGCCGCTCTGCAGCGGCACCTCGACCACCATGTCGCGCGCCAGCACCTGCGGGTCGCCGAGCGCCTGGGCGAAGTCGTTGACCGGCCCGCACGGGATGCGGGCTGCGCGCAGGCGCTCGAGCCAGTGCGCCGTGGTGTTCTGCTTGAGCGCCTCGCCGACGATCGCGTCGATCTCGGCCTTGGCCGCGTAGCGCACCGGCTGGTTGCGGTACTCGGGCTTTCGCAGCGCGGGCAGGTCGATGAACTCGACGAAGCGCTCGAAGAAGCCGTCGCCGATGCAGGCGACGATGATGTGGCCGTCCGCCGTCGGGTAGCTGTTGTAGGGCACGTGCACGAAGTGGCCGTTGCCGATGCCAGCCGGCACGTGGCCCGACATCAAGTGCATGGTGGCCATGTAGTTGAGCAGCGAGATCTGCGCATCGAGCATCGACACGTCGACGTGCTGGCCGCGGCCGGTGCGCTCGCGCTCGGCCAGCGCGGCCAGCACGCCCATCGCGCCGAACACGCCACCGCCCAGGTCGCCGATCGGAATGCCGCTGCGCGTGGGGCCGGTCTCGGGCGTGCCGGTGATCGACATGCCGCCGCCCATGGCCTGCACCACCTGGTCGAAGGCGGGGCGCTGGGTGTCGGGGCCGGTCTGGCCGAAGCCGGTGACCGAGCAGGTCACGACGCGCGGGTTGACCTTGGCCAGCGATGCGTAGTCGATGCCGAGCCGCTCGGTCACGCCGACGCTGAAGTTGTCGAAGACCACGTCGGCATGCCGCACGAGGTCGAGGAACACAGCGCGGCCGGCCTCGCTCTTCAGGTCGACGCACACGCTCTGCTTGTTGCGGTTGAGCGTGAGGAAATAGGCGCCCATGCCGTCGCGGGCGTAGTCGGGGTCGTTCTCGAGCAATCGGCGCGTGCCTTCGCCGGTGCCGGGCGGCTCCACCTTGATCGTGCGCGCGCCGAGGTCGGCCAGCAGCATGGTGCCGTAGGGGCCCGACAACATATGGGTCAGGTCGAGGACGGTGATGTGTTCCAGGGCCAAGTGTTTCTCCATCGAACTTGTTGCACCTGTATTGCACGCGGCATGCCAAGCGCACGAGCTGCCTTAACTTGTTGATTTACAAGGATTTCGTGTGCGGACCCATGTCGGCCAGACGATGCATGCGACACTCGCGAGACATCTCCGCGTCTCAGTGAAACATCGCCATGGCCACCTTCGACCGCACCCGCCTGCCCCGCCTCTGCTTCTTGAGCTACCGCCAGATCCGCGAATTCGCCATGCCGGTGGTCGCCGAATACACCGGCAGGGCCGAGATCGAGGTGGTCGATGGCACCTTCGGCGGCGCGCTCGCGATCGCGCGCGACCGGCTGGAGCGCGGGCTGGTCGACGTGTTCGTGAGCGCAGGCTCGAACGCGAGCATCCTGCGCGCCGGCCTGGAAGCGCCGGTCGCGACCATCCAGCTCGGCGGCTTCGACCTGCTGCAGGCGCTGATCAAGGCACGCCGCATCGCGAACCGCGTCGGCGTGGTGATGTACGGCGACACCATCCCCGAGCTCGACGCGGTGAAGGACCTGCTCAACATCGAGATCACGCAATACGCCTACCAGACCCCCGACGACGCCCGCGAGCGCTTCGAGCAGCTGCGGCGCGACGGCTTCGAGGTGATCGTCGGGTCGAGCCTGGTGGTAGAGCTGGCCGAGGAAGCGGGACTGCACGGCTTGCTGGCCTATTCACTGGCGAGCGTGCGCAAGGGCTTCGACGACGCGCTCGAACTGGCGCGTGTGGCGCGGCTCGAAGCCGGCCGCTACGAGCAACTCAACGGCGTGCTGCACAACCTGCAAGAGGCCGTGCTCGCGGTGAACCGGGACAACCGCATCATCGCGGTCAACCCGCCGATGCAGGCGCTGCTGGGCCAGGCGCACCGCCCGCTGCTGGGCCAGCGTCTCGACCAGGTGGAGCCCGAGCTTTCATTGCAAGGCACGCTGGACGCCGGCACCGCCGAGCGCGCCGCCGTGCAGCGCTACCGCCAGCGCGACTGGATCGCGAACCGCACGCCGATCCGCGAGCACGGCGAACTGGTCGGCGCGGCGCTCACGCTCTACGACGCACACCGCATCCAGGAGGCCGACACCAGCCTGCGCATGCAGCAGCGGCGCCACCAGAATGCCGCGAAACACGGCTTCGACAGCTTGGTCGGCCAGAGCCCCGCCTTCCTGCGCGCGGTGAGCGCCGCGCGCCGCTTCGCGCGGACCGACATGGGCGTGCTGATCGCCGGCGAGAGCGGCGTCGGCAAGGAACTCTTCGCGCAGGCCATCCACAACGACAGCGTGCGTGCCGACCGCCCCTTCGTCGCCGTCAACTGCGCCGCCTTTCCCGAGGCGCTGCTGGAGAGCGAACTCTTCGGTTACGAAGAAGGCGCCTTCACCGGATCGCGGCGCGGCGGCAAGCGCGGGCTGTTCGAGACGGCGCACACCGGCACCCTGTTCCTGGACGAGATCGGCGACATGCCGGTGTCGCTGCAGACGCGGCTGCTGCGCGTGCTGCAGGAGCGAGAAATTACCCGGCTCGGCGCGACCGCGCCGATCCCGGTCGACGTGCGCGTGATCGCCGCGACCCACCAGCCGCTCGAAGACATGATCGCGGCCAAGCGCTTCCGGCAAGACCTCTACTACCGCATCAACACCCTGCGCCTGCCCTTGCCGCCGCTGCGCGAGCGTGGCGAAGACATCGCGCTGCTGGCCCAGGCGCATGCCACCCGCTGCCTGCAGCGGCTGGGTTCGCCGCTCGATGCCGATGCCGCACTGGCGCCGCTGCTGCCGCGCTTCATGACCTGGGACTGGCCCGGCAACGTGCGTGAGCTCGAGAACATCTGCGAGCGCGTCGCAGTGTTCCTGCTGCAGTTCGACCGCATCGACGACGTGCGCTGGGACGAGTTGCGCCACGACTGCCCGGAGTTGTACGCACGGCATCCGCAGGGCACGCTGTCGACGCAAGACCGCGTGCTCGAAGCGATGCGGCTGGCCGAGGGGAACCGGCAGCGGGCGGCGCAGCAGCTGGGGGTGAGTCGGTCGACGTTGTGGCGGTGGTTGAGGGAGTTCGAACTGGAGCCTGCTGCTGCGAAGCCCCCGGCGGACTGAAGCGCTTCAGTCGGGCTTGATCCCCGCCTCCGCAATCAACTTCGCACTGCGCGCCATGTCTTCCGCGAGCAGATCCTTGAGCTGCGTCGCCGACCCGGCCTTCGGCTCGTAGCCCTGGTCGAGAAAGCGCTGCTTCACCTGCGCGTCGTTCAGCACCTTGTTCAGCGCCGTATTGAGCGCTTGCACGATCGGCTGCGGCGTTGAAGCGGGTGCGAACAGGCCGTACCACAGCTCGGCCCGATAGTTCGGCACGCCCGCCTCGGCGATGGTCGGCACGTCCGGCATCAGCGCCGTGCGCGTCGGCGTCGCGACGCCGATCGCGCGCAGCTTGCCGCTCTGGATGAAGGGCTTGACCGAGGACAAGGTCAGCACGCTGGCCTGCGTGTGCTTGCCCAGCAGGTCGTTGATGGCCGGGCCTCCGCCCTTGTACTGCACCAGCGTGAGGTTGGCGCCCGTCATCTTGTTGAACAGCTCTTCGGCCAGGTGGTGCGGCGTGCCGTTGCCGGGCGTGGCCCAGTTCATGGTGCCGGGCTTGGCCTTGGCTTCGGCGATCAGCTTGCCCACCGAGTCGATGGGCAGTTCGGCATTGGTCACCAGCACCAGCGGCGCGGTGGCGACCATGCCGATGGGCTCGAAGGACTTGACCGGGTCGAAGCCCAGGTTCTTGTAGAGCGCGGCGTTGATCGACAGCGTGTTCGAGCCGAAAAGGATGGTGTAGCCGTCGGCCGGTGCCTTGGCGACCAGGTCCGAGCCGATGTTGCCGCCGGCGCCGCCGCGGTTGTCGATGACCACCGGCTGGCCCAGCATCTCGCTGAGCTTGGGTGCCATGTCGCGCGCGATGATGTCGGTGCCGCCGCCCGCCGCGAAAGGAACGACGAGGCGGATCGGCTTGTCGGGGTACTTCTGGGCCAGCGCGGGAAGGGGTGCGGCGATCGCGGCGAACGCGACGGCCAAGGTGGTTCGCAGCAGCTGCCGCTTGACGATCTTCATGGTGTCTCCTGTTCTTGTGGTGGGTGCTTCGGCGCTCAATCGGCGGGCGGCAGCTCGACGCCGAAATGCCGTTGCAGCACGTCCGCCACCAGTTCGTAGCACGAGCCGACGCGCACCACGTCCATGGTCTGGAAGTTGATCAGCGTGGCGGAGCGCTGGTAGCGGTGGTATTTGCGCAGGCCATGGTCGACCACGACGTCGGCGAGCGACAGCAGTTCCTGCGGGATGTCCTGCACGCGGAACTTGGTGCCGGTGTTGGTGAGGTTGGCCGACGAGCCGAAGATCGGAAAGCACTCTTCGCGGCTCAGGCGGCACAGCTCCCGGTGCAGGGGGCCGGCATTGAGCAGCATCGCCACCGTGCCGTCCTTGGTGCTGCCGACCAGCGCGGTCGGGTCCAGCGCGCGCATCAGCGGGTGTTCGGTGCGGTAGGGTGCGATGGCGCCGATGGGCAGGTCGTAGGACTCGGTCAGGCAGCTCACCATGGCGCTGGCGCGCTCGTCGAGCACGTGCAGCTCGCGGTGGATGGTCATGTCGCCCACCATCGCATTGAGCTTGGTGGGGGCCCGGCCCTTGGCCTTGAAGATGCGCGCCAGCGAAGCCGCCGAGCCACCCGCGATGGTGTAGCCGACGTCGACCGGAAAGATCGCGATGCCGCCCTTTTTCAAGGCGTCGAAAGCGCGGCGCGCGTCGGCGCCGATGTCGGGGAGCGTGAAGGTCGGTGAGTTCATGGCCGCGAGCGTACGATCCGCGCTTCGGTAAGACAATTCGATTGTTCTTATCCATCGATCCGGTTTTTAAATCGACGGCACTTCCGAGCATTCCCGATGAACGTGACGATCCGACATCTGCGCGCCGCAGTGGCCGTGGGCGCCCATGCGAGCTTCCGCCGCGCCGCAGAGGCCGTGCATGTCTCGCAGCCGGCCTTGTCGCTGGCCATCTCCGAGCTGGAGCGCGAGCTGGGCGTCACGCTCTTCGACCGCACCTCGCGCCAGGTGTCGACGACAGAACTCGGTGCATCTTTTCTTCAGGGCGCCGTCCGGGTGTTGGGGGACTTCGACCGGCTGGTGCAAGAGGTGGGCGACGTCGCCAAGTCGCGGCGCGGCCGGGTGATGGTGACCTGCGTGTCCTCGGTCGCGGGCCGCGTGATGCCATTGGCCATCCGGCGCTGTGCGCAGCGCTACCCCGAGGTGGAGGTCAGCATGCAGGACGACGTGGCCGCCGGCATCCTGGCCTCGGTGCAGGCCGGCGCCGTCGACCTGGGCGTGACGGTCGAGCCCGCCGCGCCCGGCCACGGCATGGTCTTCGAGCCGCTCAAGCAAGACCGTTTCCACTTCGTCTGCGACCGTCGCCATCCGCTGGCCGCGAAGCAGCGCGTGGCCTGGGCCGACCTGAACGGACAGCACCTGATCGCCCTGTCGACGTCGAGCGGCATGGCGCGCATCGTGCAAGACGAACTCACCCGCAACCACGTGGTGCTGGCCCGTTCCACCGCGGTGTCGCACCTGGCGACCGTGCATGGCATGCTCGAAGCGGGCTTCGGCATCGGCGTCCTGCCGACCATCGCGCTACCGGTCGCGGACCATCCGACCCTGACCTCGCGGCCGCTGGTGCGCCCCGCGCTGAGCCGCACGATCGGGATCTACCGGCGCAAGGACAGGGCACTGGCGCCAGCGGCCGCGGCCTTCGTCGAGATGCTGCGCGAGGTGCTAAAGGAGACGGCCTGAGCCGTCAAGGCGCTTCGGTGCCGCGATCGGGCGACGAGCCCGCGCTCACCACGCGCTGGTCGTCGTTCAGCGTGGCGACGAACACCATCGACGAACTCGGCGGCTGCACCCAGCGCCATTCCCACTCGGTCTGCTTCTTCAGCGGGTAGGGCGTGCGCTTCGCGGGCTTGCCCAGCAGCTTGCGCAGGTCTTCCATGGCCATGCCGAGCTGGACCTTGGCGAAGTTTTCGGGGGTGAGCACCTGGCGCAGCGCGGCCATCTTGCCGTCGGGGCCGATGGTGATCATGTAGTTCTTCTGGCCCTGCGGCTGGCGGTTGTATTCGAAGACGCGGCCGGCCGGCGAATCCCAGATGTTCTCGGGCTCGCCGAAGCGCGCGCGAACGTCCGCTTCGGTGGCCACGCCCTCTTCCAGTTCGCTGATGCGCTTGGGGTCGCAGGCCGCCAGGCTGAACATCAGCGCCAGCAAGGCCATGCAAGGAAGCGCACGCAGCCCCGCGAAGCGACGCATCACTGCGCGAAGCAGTAAAGCAGGCCGCCGCCGCCGGTCGTTTTCAGAGCGTCCAGGCCGCAGCCGCGCGTCGCGTGCGACGAATTCCAGGACTTGGCCGGCGCGCTGTCGTCCAGGCCCGTGCGGTCGTGGTGCCCCACGATGGCCGAGCCTTCGCCGCTCTTGGTCCAGTTGCCGCAGGTGTTGTCCTTGGCGTCGCTGACGGCGCGGCCGTCGGGGCTGGAGCCGGTCAGGATGTCGTGCAGGTTGACCGCGTCGCCGCGGCCGCTGATGACCTCGCCCTTCTCGGTCAGCGCAGTCTGCTTGTTCAGCTTGCTGCCGGGGCCGTGCAGCTCGTCCACGCTGGCGGCGACCTGGTCGCCCTTGACGTTGAACCAGGGGCCGCTGCCGATGCGGTCGCGCGCGTTCACCGCAGGGCTGCCGGCCATGGCGCTGTTGCTCAGGTAGGCGCGCCAGGTCTTGCCGCCGGCGCCGGCCCTGGATGCCAGGCTCTGGCAATAGGCGTCGGCACCGGTCAAGCCGCCGAAGTCCGCGCCCTTGCCGGGGTTGGCACTGGTGACGAAAAAGCTCGTCTTGCTCTGCGACGAACCGGACATGCTCCCGCAGGCGGCCAGGGTGGCGATGGCCGCGGCGGCGGAGACGAGGTACAACGAATGGCGGCGCATGGGCGGACTCCTTCTTGTGGTTGGGATGGCCCACCCTAACGCGAGACGCCGCCGGTCACAAGCAGGAATCGCCGGGTGTCGGGATGCGGAATCCCGCCCCGGTAAAATCGCCCCGCCTCAAAGGTCCCACGCCATGTCCCTCTTCGCCCGCCCCCACTACACCTCCGAAATCACCAACTTCATCGAAGACATGAAGCAGAAGAAGCCGACGCTTGAAGCCGAGCAGCGCGCCGCCGCGGCCTCCTCTGGGACAAGCACATCGACCGCAACGCCCAGGCGGAATACGGCGAGGCCCGGGTGGCGCAGCAGCCTTACGTCTACCAGACGCACGCGAAGTAAGTCAGTGCCGATCCGGCCCGTCACGACCCACCGGGACCCGGCCGCGGCCGACGAGGCCAGTACGGCCGGCACCGAAGTGGTCGTCGACGAAGACGCGCCGCCTATCGGCCCCATGCCCGAGGTGGTCGACCAGGTCGCGCTGGCCCGCCTCTACGGCGAGCCGCTGTTCGCGCTGCCGAACGACCTGTACATCCCGCCCGAGGCGCTGCAGGTCTTCCTAGAGGCCTTCGAGGGGCCGCTGGACCTTTTGCTCTACCTGATCCGCAAGCAGAACTTCAACATCCTCGACATTCCCATGGCGGGGCTGACGCGCCAGTACCTGACCTACGTCGACCAGGTGCGCCGCACCAACCTCGAGCTCGCGGCAGAGTACTTGCTGATGGCCGCGATGCTGATCGAGATCAAGTCGCGCATGCTGCTGCCGCCCAAGAAGACGGCCGACGGCGAAGAGGTCGAGGACCCGCGCGCCGAGCTGGTGCGGCGCCTGCTCGAATACGAGCAAGCCAAGCTCCAGGCCGCCGCGATCAGCAACATGCCGCAGGCCGGGCGCGAGTTCTGGAAGGCGCAGGTCTACATCGAGCAGTCGCTCAAGCCGCGCTTCCCGGACGTCAATGTGGTCGACCTGCGCGATGCGTGGGCCGACATCCTCCGGCGCGCCAAGCTCGTGCAGCACCACAAGATCACGCGGGAGGAACTCAGCGTGCGCGAGCACATGAGCATCGTGTTGCGGCGCCTGCAGGGCCGCCAGTTCGTGGAGTTCGAGAAGCTGTTCGAAATCCACCGCGGCACGCAAGTGATGGTGGTCACCTTCATCGCCATGCTCGAGCTGGCGAAGGAGACGCTGATCGAGATCACCCAGGCCGAAGCCTTCGCGCCCATCTACGTGCGCCTCGCGTACTCTCCCGCCTGATCTTTTTCATTCGCTTCCCATGGCAACCCTGGACTTCGACGTTCTGATCGTCGGCAGCGGGCTGGCCGGCCTCAGCGCCGCGCTGCATCTCGCGCCCACCCACCGCGTGGCGGTGATCACCAAGCGGGCCGTGTCCGATGGCGCGAGCCAGTGGGCGCAAGGCGGCATCGCCGCGGTGCTGGGCGAGGAAGACAGCCTCGAGTCCCACGTCGACGACACGCTGGTGGCCGGCGCCGGCCTGTGCGACCTGGCGGCCACGCGCTTCGTGGTCGAGCATGCGCCCGGCGCCATCGCCTGGCTGCGCGAACTCGGCGTGCCCTTCTCGCTGGAAAACGGCGAGCTGCACCTGACGCGCGAAGGCGGCCACAGCCAGCGCCGCATCGTGCACGCCACCGACGCGACCGGCGCCGCCGTGCAGCGCACGCTGATCGAGGCGGTGCACCGCACGCCGAACATCACGCTGTTCGAGCAGCACACCCTGGTCGACCTGATCACCGGTAGCAAGCTGGGCCTGAAAGACCCGGCCTGCCTGGGTCTCTACGCGCTCGACGACCTCACCGACGAAGTGCTGACCTTCCGTGCGCCGCACACCGTCCTGGCCACGGGCGGCGCGGGCAAGGTGTACCTCTACACGACCAACCCCGACACGGCCACCGGCGACGGCATCGCGGCGGCCTGGCGGGCCGGCTGCCGGGTGGCGAACATGGAGTTCATCCAGTTCCACCCGACCTGCCTGTACCACCCGCATGCCAAGTCCTTTTTGATCAGCGAGGCCGTTCGCGGCGAAGGCGGGCTGTTCAAGCTGCCCGCCTCGGCCGGCGGCAAGCGATTCATGCCGGCGCACGACGCGCGCGCCGAACTGGCGCCGCGCGACGTGGTGGCACGTGCCATCGACTACGAGATGAAGCGGCACGGACTGGACTGCGTGCATCTCGACATCTCCCACCAGAGCCCGGCCTTCCTGCACGAGCACTTTCCGAACATCCTCGCGCGCTGCGCGGAACTGGGCATCGACATCACGCGCGAGCCGATCCCGGTGGTGCCGGCCGCGCACTACACCTGCGGCGGCGTGCTGAGCGACCTGGCCGGACGCACCGACGTGCCGGGCCTCTACGCCATCGGCGAGACCGCCTGCACCGGCCTGCATGGCGCCAACCGGCTCGCCAGCAATTCGCTGCTCGAATGCATGGTGTTCGCCCAGGCAGCCGCGCAGGTGATCGCCGGCGCGCCGGCGCGCGAGCACGTCGGGCTGCCCGCGTGGGACGACAGCCGCGTCACCGACGCCGACGAGACGGTGGTGATCTCGCACAACTGGGACGAGCTGCGCCGCTTCATGTGGGACTACGTGGGCATCGTGCGCACCAACAAGCGGCTGGAGCGCGCCGCGCACCGCATTGCGCTGCTCACCCGCGAGATCGAGGAGTTCTACGCGCACTTCCACGTGAGCCGCGACCTGCTCGAACTGCGCAACCTGGTGCAGGTGGCCGAGCTCATCGTGCGCTCGGCCCAGGCGCGGCGCGAAAGCCGCGGCCTGCACTTCAGCCGCGACTACCCGGCGCTGGCCGCGCCCGCGGCACCGACCATCTTGGTGCCGCCGTCCGTCTGAAACCGGGTGCAAAGTACCGGGGCGGGTTTTTTCTTCGGGTGCTTCTCCACTAGCATTCGGCGGCTTGACGCGGTTGCGCCCGACGCTGCCGCCGCCGCCCCGCCGTCGCAGCTGCGCGCGGGCTTCTTCGTTTCCCCCGTCCCGAACCTCCCCATGTTCCGTACCCTGCTCAAGTCAAAGATCCATCGCGCCGTCGTCACCGATTGCGAGCTGCATTACGAAGGCTCCTGCGCCATCGACGAAGACCTGCTGGAAGCCGCCAACCTGGCCGAGAACGAGCAGATCCACGTCTGGAACATCAACAACGGCGAGCGCTTCGTGACCTACGCGATCCGCGGCCAGCGCGGCAGCGGCATCATTTCGCTGAACGGCTCGGCCGCGCGCCGCGCCTCGGTGGGCGACCTGGTCATCATTGCCGCGTTCGGCCTGGTGCCCGAAGACCAGGTGCGGGGCCACAAGCCGAAGCTGGTGTTCGTGAACGACGCCAACCACGTCAAGGAAGAGCGCGCGCACATCCCTGTGCAGGCCGCCGCGGCCGAAGCGGTTCTCGCCTAGCACCAGGCCGACCGGCGGCGCCGCGCCAGCGGCGCACGACGTTGTCTCATCTCGCATCCGCGCAGACGATCGGCTGCGCCATGCCGAAAGCCCCACCATGTCCGTTACCCCCCCTGCCGGCGCGGCCACGCCGTACGGCACTCTGCCGCCGGCCTCGCCGCCTTCGCAGCGCAAGCCGCTGAGCCTGCCGCGCCTGGCCGACATGCATGCGCGCGGCGAAAAGATCACCATGCTGACCGCCTACGACGCCACCTTCGCCGCCATGGCGGATGCGGCCGGCGTCGAATGCATCCTGGTCGGCGACTCGGTCGGCATGGTGTGCCAGGGACTGCACAGCACCGTCGGCGTGACGCTGGAGACGATGCGCCACCACACCGAATGCGTGTTCCGCGGCCTGCACCGCGTGCAAGGCACGGCCTGGCTCGTCGCCGACCTGCCCTTCGGCAGCTACCAGACATCGCGCGAGCAGGCGCTGCAAAGCGCGACGGTGCTGATGCAGGCCGGCGCCCACATGGTCAAGCTCGAAGGCGGCGGCTGGACCACCGACACCGTGCGCTTCCTGGTCGAACGCGGCATTCCCGTATGCGCCCACCTCGGCCTCACGCCGCAGACGGTGCACGCGCTGGGTGGCTACCGTGTGCAGGGCAAGGGCGAGGCGGCCGCGGCTGTGCTGCGCGAGCAGGCCCTGGCACTGCAGGACGCGGGCGCCGCGATGCTGGTGCTCGAAATGGTGCCGGCCACGCTGGCGGCCGAGCTCACCGACGCGCTTCAGCACTGCGCCACCATCGGCATCGGCGCCGGCCGCGGCACCGCCGGCCAGGTGCTGGTGCTGCACGACATGCTGGGCATGAACCTCGGGCGCATGCCGAAGTTCGTGCGCAACTTCATGCAAGACGCCGGCGGCATCGCCCAGGCCATGGCGGCCTACGTGCGGGCCGTGAAGGACGGCAGCTTTCCCGACGACCGGCTCCACGCCTGGTAGGACGACCACCCCATGCACATCGCACGCACCATCCCCCAACTGCGCGAGCACTTGGCCCGCTTTTCCCGCCCGGCCTTCGTGCCCACCATGGGCAACCTGCACGAAGGCCACCTCGACCTCGTAAGACAAGCCAGGCCGCTCGGCGACGTGACCGTGGCCAGCATCTTCGTGAACCGCCTGCAGTTCCTGCCGCACGAAGACTTCGACACCTATCCGCGCACCTGGGACAGCGACTGCGAGAAGCTGCGCTCGGCGGGCTGCGATGTGCTGTTCGCGCCGGACGAGAACGCCCTGTACCCGGAGCCGCAGACCTGCAAGGTGCATCCCGATCCCGCGCTGGCCGACATCCTCGAAGGGCATTTCCGGCCCGGCTTCTTCACCGGCGTGTGCACGGTGGTGATGAAGCTCTTCGCCTGCGTGCAGCCGCGCTTCGCGATGTTCGGCAAGAAGGACTACCAGCAGCTGATGATCATCCGCCACATGGTTCGCCAGTTCGCGCTGCCGATCGAGATCGTGGGGGCGGAGACGCGGCGTGCCGGCGACGGGCTGGCGCTGTCCTCGCGCAACGGCTACCTCAGCGAAGCCGAGCGCGCGGAGGCGGTGCAGTTGTCGAAGACGCTGCAGGCCATGGCCCAGGCGGTGCGCGAAGGCGAACGCGACCTGGCCGCGATCGAAGCCCGCGCCATGCGCGTGATGGAAGCGCGCAACTGGCATCCCGACTATATGGTGCTGCGCCGGCGCAGCGACCTGAAGGCGCCCGAAGCTGGCGACGCGCTGGTGGCCTTGGGCGCGGCAAGGCTGGGCACCACGCGGCTCATCGACAACCTGGAGATCGATGCGACTCCGTCTTCCGATGAACCGATGACCCGATGACCCGATGAGCTACAGCGTCAAGGAAATCTTCTACACCCTGCAAGGCGAAGGCGCGCAAGCCGGCATGCCGGCCGTGTTCTGCCGCTTCGCGGGCTGCAACCTCTGGAGCGGCCGCGAGCGCGACCGCGACGCCGCCGTTTGCCGCTTCTGCGACACCGATTTCGTGGGCACAAACGGCACGCTGGGCGGCCGGTTCGCGAGCCCCGAAGCGCTGGCCGAAGCAATCGCGCGGCAATGGCCGAATGGCGACGAACGCCATCGCCTCGTCGTGCTCACCGGCGGCGAACCGCTGCTGCAGGTCGACGACGCGCTCGTGGCCGCACTGCATGCACGCGGCTTCCGCATCGCGATCGAAAGCAACGGCACCATCGCCGCGCCGGCCGGCATCGACTGGCTCTGCATCAGCCCCAAGGCCGGCGCGGATTGGGTGCAGCGCAGCGGGCAGGAATTGAAGGTGGTCTGGCCGCAGCCGGGGCTCGACCTGGACCTGCTGCAGGCCGAGGGCCGCTTCGACCACCGCTTCCTGCAGCCGATGGACGGACCTTCGGCACAGGGCAACCTCGCGCTGTGCATCGACGTCTGCCTTCAGCGCCCCGCCTGGCGCCTGAGCCTGCAGACGCACAAGATGACCGGCATCCGCTGAGCGAAGTCACCATGTCAGCTTTGACCCGACTCACGCTCAGCCAGCGCTTCTTCTTCGACGCCGCGCACACGCTGCGACGCGACATCGAGACAGAAGGAAGCCGGCGCATCCACGGTCACACCTACCATGCCGAGGTGTCGGTCAGCGGCCCACCCGATGCGGCCACGGGCATGGTCATCGACCTGGGCCTGCTGCGCGAGCGCCTGCAGGGCGTGCGCCAGCAACTGGACCATCGCCTGCTCGACGAAGTGCCCGGCCTCGGCATCCCGACGCTGGAGAACCTGTGCCTGTTCATCGCCCGTGCGCTCTGCGACATGCGGCCGGCGCCCACGCAGGTGCGGGTGTGGCGCGAGGCGCTGGGCGATGCCTGCGTGCTGGCGATGGAAGACGCCAGGTAGCAGCCCCGCTTCAGGGCGCCGTCGCTTCGAGTTCCGCCTCGATCCAGCCGCGCAGGCTGTTCAGGAAGGCCAGTGCTTCCACGCGGGGGAGATCCTGCACGCGCACCACGCCTTCGGCCAGGCGCCCCTCTCGCAGCCAGTGCATGCGGCCGATGCCGGCCAGCAAGCCGCATTGCAATGGGGGCGTCAGCCAACGGCCGTCGATGCGAAAGGCGACGTTGCCGCGCGTGCACTCGGTGAACTCGCCGCGCCGGTTCCAGAGCAGCGTGTCGAACAAGCCCGGCCGCGTGGGCGCGAAAGCCTCGTAGTGGTCGCGACGCGTGGTCTTGAAGCGCACGAATTCGCTGTCGGCAGCCTCGAAGGGCCGGTCCGCCAACTGCAGGCGAACTCTTGGCGGTGCCGCGTCCTGCGCGAAGGCCCGTGCCTGCATACGGCCGGCGGCGTCGAGCAACAGGCGCACGCGCCAGACGCCGTGCGGGTGGGCACAGCGCATACCGTGGATCGACTGCGCCACGGCGTCGCCGTGCCACGGGTAGCCGAAGTGCTGCGCAGCGGCCGCCATGCGTCCCAGGTGCGCCGGCCCATCGCGCAACCGGCTTTCGCTCATCGACAGCGTTTCGAGCAGCTCGAAGGGCCGGCTCGCGCGGTCGAGAAAGGCGCGCTTGTGGCGCCATTCCTGCCATTCGTCGTCGGCCTTCGCATCGGCCGTGATGCCGCTGCCGATGCCGCAGCGGGCTTCGGCACCTTGCAAGGTGACGGTGCGGATCGGCACGTTGAAGGTGGCCGCGCCACCCGGGCGAACCACGCCGACCGCGCCACAGTAGATGCCGCGCGCTTCGGGCTCCAGCGCACGGATCAGGCGCATGGCGCTGACCTTGGGAGCCCCCGTCACCGAGCCGCACGGAAAAAGCGCCGCGAAGACATCGGCCAGCGTGCAGCCCGGGCGCGTGTGCGCCTGGACGTCGGAGGTCATCTGCCACACGGTGGGCAAGGCCTCGACGTGGAACAGCCGCGGCACGCACACCGAGTTCGGCAGCGCAACGCGCGACATGTCGTTGCGCAGCAGGTCGACGACCATGACGTTCTCGGCGCGCTCCTTGGCCGACGCACGCAGGCGGGCGGCGGCGGTTGCGTCTTCCTTGGCGGTGGCACCGCGCGGGGCGGTGCCTTTCATGGGGCGCGCCAGCAGGCGGCCCTCGGTCCAATCGAAGAACAGTTCGGGCGACACCGACAAGAGCTGTTCGTCGCCGGTGTCGATCCAGGCTGCGTAGCCGCCCGGCTGCGCGCGTTTGAGCGCGGCAAAGAGCGCCCTTCCCTGCGACGCGGCATCCGCATCGGTCGCGTCGCGCAGCTCGCCGCGCAGCAGGGCCGTGTAGTTGACCTGGTAGAGCTCGCCTTCTGCGATGGCGCTGTGGGCGCGCTGCAAGGCGTGATCGAAGGATGCGCGCGGGATGCTCTCGTGCCAATGCACCGTGGGCTCGGACTCGGGCTCGGGCTTGACCGCGTCGTCTGGCCAGGGCTGCGCCTCGTCATGCACGCTGAACCAGGCGAGCGGCCGGCCTGCGGTTTCTGCGTCGTGCACCGCGAGCGCGGGATCGAAGGCCGACGCCGCTTCGTAGCGCAGGTAGCCCACGCACCAGCGCCCCTGCTGCGCATGGCGCTCTACCGCATCCAGCAGCGGCCGCACCTGCGCCGGCGTGTGCGCCACCAGGGTCTCGCGGGGTGCGCCGAAGGCATGCCGCAGGCGCGGGCCACCCGGATCGGCGGGGCAAGAAAAATCGATGAGTGCCGAGAGCGCGGTCATCAGGCCGCGCCGATGCCGGCCACGAGGCTGCCGGCCGGCAGGCCCTTTCTAAGCCCCGCCGTGAAGTCGAGCATGCGGTCGATCGGCAGGCGGGCGCGCAGGCCCAGCGCGGGATCGACGTAGACCTCGCCAACGCCGGTTTCGAGCGCGTGCGCGAGACCGGCCAGCCCGTTCATCGCCATCCAGGGGCAATGCGCACAGCTCTTGCAGGTGGCGCCGTTGCCGGCGGTGGGCGCTTCGATGAAGGTCTTGCCCGGATTCAGCGTGCGCAGCTTGTGCAGCAGGCCGGTGTCGGTGGCCACGATGAACTCGCGCGCATCCATGCGTGCGGCTGCCGCGAGGATGCCGGAGGTGGAGCCCACTGCGTCCGCCAGTGCGATGACGGACGCGGGCGACTCGGGATGCACCAGCACCTTCGCACCGGGATGGGCCTCGATCAGCAGTTCGAGCTCGAGCGACTTGAACTCGTCGTGCACGATGCAGGCCCCCTCCCAGCTCAGCATGTCGGCGCCGGTCTCGCGCCGGATGTAGTCGCCCAGGTGGCGGTCGGGCGCCCACAGGATCTTGCGCCCCTGCGCCTTGAGCGCGCGCACCACGTCGAGCGCGCAGCTGGACGTGACCAGCCAGTCGGCACGCGCCTTGACCGCGGCGCTGGTGTTGGCATAGACCACCACGGTTCGGTCGGGATGCTGGTCGCAGAAGGCGGTGAACTCGTCGGCCGGGCAGCCGAGGTCGAGCGAGCAGGTGGCATCCGGGTCGGGCATCAGCACGCGCTTGTCGGGCGAGAGGATCTTGGCGGTCTCGCCCATGAAGCGCACGCCCGACACCACCAGCGTGCGGGCCGGATGGTCGCGGCCGAAGCGTGCCATCTCGAGCGAATCGCTGACGAGGCCGCCGGTTTCCTCGGCGAGGTCCTGCAGGTCGGGATGCACGTAGTAGTGCGACACCATCACCGCATCGCGCTCGCGCAGCAGGCGGCGGATGCGCTGCTTGAGCGCCTCGCGTTCGGCCGCGGAAGGCTCGGCGGGCACGCGGGCCCAGGCATGACGGGTGTCGCACACGCTGCCGGCATCCGGCGGCAGCACGGGCTGCTCGTAGTCGACGCTGATCAAGGCGGATGTCATGTCGGCGTCCTTCAGCTTTCCTGGAAGCGCATCGAGTAATCGACGGCCTGGACGTCCTTGGTCAGCGCACCGATCGAGATGCGGTCGACTCCGGTGTCGGCCAGCGCGCGCAGGCCGTCGAGCGTGACGCCGCCGGAGACCTCGAGGATGGCGCGCTTGTCGCCCAGGCCGTCGTTGATGCGCACGGCCTCGCGCAGGGTCGGCAAGTCCATGTTGTCCAGCAGCACCATGCGGGCGCCATGGGACAGCGCCTCGTCGAGCTGCGCCAGGGTTTCGACCTCGATCTCGACGAACCTCGCCTTCGATGCCGCGCGCTCGGCGGCCTGCAGGGCGGCACGGACGCCGCCGGCCGCAACGATGTGGTTCTCCTTGATCAGGATCGCGTCGTAGAGGCCGATGCGGTGGTTGACGCCACCGCCGACGCGCACCGCGTACTTCTGCGCCAGGCGCAGGCCCGGCAGCGTCTTGCGGGTGTCGACGATGGCAGCACGCGTGCCGCGAACGATGGCGACGTAGCGCGCGGTCTTGGTGGCGACACCGCTGAGCAGTTGCAGGAAGTTGAGCGCGGTGCGCTCGGCCGTGAGCAGTGCCCTTGCGTCGCCCTTGATCTCGAACAGCACCTGGCCGGCGCTGAACGGCAAGCCTTCCATGCCGTGCCAGGTGAAGGCGGCCTGGGGATCCAGCTGCCGCACCACCGCCTCGACCCAGGGCGCACCGCACAGCATGGCTTGCTCGCGCGCCACCACGCGGGCGGCGGCGCGGCGGCCGGCGGGCACGAGCGCGGCGGTGAGGTCGCCATCGCCTGCGTCTTCGCGCAGGGCGCGCCGGGCATCGGACACGGCGAGTTCGTCCATTTGGGCCGAGGTGAAATCGAAGAAGTTGTTGTCCATTCTGGGGTTGTCTCGTCTGCTTGGCGGGCCGTGCGGCCCCGGGTTCAATGGCGTTCGACGCCTGGCTCGCGCGCCATCAGCTCGGCCACTGCCGCGGCAGGCTTGAGGCGGCCGTCGAGCAAGGCCAGCACGCCTTCGGCAATGGGCATTTGCACGCCGAGGGCGACCGCGCGCTGCACGACGGCACGCGCGCAATAGACGCCTTCGGCGACGTGGCCCAGCGAGGCCACCGCCTGCTCCAGTGTCTGGCCCTGGGCGAGCAGCAGGCCTACCTTGCGGTTGCGCGACAGGTCGCCGGTGGCGGTCAGCACCAGGTCGCCCAAGCCCGACAGGCCCATGAAGGTTTCGGGCCGCGCACCGAGGGCGACGCCCAGGCGCGTCATCTCGGCCAGCCCGCGCGTGACGAGGGCAGCGCGTGCGTTCAGGCCGAGGGCCAGGCCATCGGCCAGGCCGGTGGCGATGGCAAGCACGTTCTTGACGGCACCGCCCACCTCGACGCCGACGATGTCGTCGTTGGCATAGACGCGCAGGCTGGGGCCGTGGAAGGCCTCGACCAGGGCGTCGCGCAGGCCGGCGTCGGCGCTTGCGGCGACCAGCGCCGTGGGTTGGCCCTGCGCGACCTCCTGCGCAAAGCTGGGACCGCTGAGGGCGCCTGCGACGAGGGTGGGTGCCACGCGCGCCTGGATCTCGTGGGCCAGCAGCCCGCTGTCACCGGGCCGCGCAGGCTCGATGCCCTTGCAGAGCCATGCCACGGGATAGGAAGCGCCCCGCACTTCTTCGAGCATCTCGCGCAACGCCGCCATGGGCGTGGCGATGATCACCAGGTTGGCGCCGCCCGCGGCCGTCGACACCGGCCCGGATCGCAGCAGGATCGACGCCGGCACCGGCATGCCCGGCAGATACCGGTCGTTGACGCCGGTCAGCGCAATTTGCTGGGCGAGGGCCGTGTCACGCGCCCAGAGGCTGACATCGTGCCGACCCGCCGCATTGATCGCCAGCGCCGTTCCCCAGGCGCCGGCCCCGAGCACGCAGATCTTCATCGTCTGCCGTTGCGCGATGCGCGGTGCTGGTTACTGGGTGATGATGGGAGAGGCTTGGCCGGCCGCCTGGGCCTGCTGCTGCTCGAACATGGCCTGGAAGTTGATTTCGGCCAGGTGCACGGGCGGGAAGCCGCCGCGCTGGATCACGTCGGCGACGTTGCCGCGCAGGTAGGGGTACACGATCTGCGGGCAGGCGATGCCGAGGATCGGGCCCATCTGGTCTTCGGGCAGGTTGCGGATCTCGAAGATGCCGGCCTGCTTGGCCTCGACCAGGAACACGGTACGGTCCTGGATCTTGGTCTGCACGGTGGCCGACACCGTGATCTCGAAGATGCCGTCGGCCACGGGCTGGGCGTCGACGCCGAGCTGGATGTCGACGGTAGGCTGTTCCTGCTCCAGCAGGATGCCCGGCGAGTTCGGCTGCTCGAGCGACAGGTCTTTCAGGTAGACGCGCTGGATCTGGAACACGGGGTCTTGGGCTTGCTGGTCGGCCATGGATGATCTTTCGAGGGTCAAAACAAGGCCCGCCGGGGAGCGTAAAGGTCCCGACGGCGGGCTGGATCGTTCGGTGGAAACCGGGAACGGAAACCGGAAAAGGGGCGATTATCGCCCCGCCGGATCACGCGCCCTGAAGCAGCGGCACGAGGCCGCCGCGGCCGTCGAGCGCGATCAGTTCGTCGCAGCCGCCGACATGCGTGTCGCCGATGAAGATCTGCGGGACGGTGCGCCGTTGGGTGATGTTCATCATCGTGGTGCGCGCCTGCGGGTCCATGTCCACGCGGATTTCCTCGATCTGCTCGACCCCCTTGGACTTGAGGATCTGCTTCGCACGAATGCAGTAGGGGCAGACGGCGGTGGTGTACATCTTGACGGCTTGCATCGTGTGTTCAGGTTCGGAAAGCGGAAAGGTGCAGGCCCGACGGCTTCAGGCCTTTTCGACGGGCAGGTTAGCCTCTTTCCACGATTTCAGCCCGCCGGCCACCGCTTGGGCCTTTTCGTAGCCGAGTTTCTTGGCCGTGGCCACCGCGCGCTGAGCGCGAGAACCGCTGGCACACACGAGCAGCACGGGCACCGTCTTGTTCTTGACCGTGGCGGCCAGTTTTTCCTCGAGCTGGGCGAGCGGCACGTTCTTGGCACCGGTCATGTGGCCGGCCGCGAATTCCTCGGGCTCGCGCACGTCCACCAGCACGGCCCGTTCGCGGTTGATCAGTTGCACCGCGCCCTGCGCCGTCAGCGATCCGCTGTTGGCGCCGCGCACCAGCGGCCAGGCCAGCATGGCGCCGGAGCTGAGCGCGATCAGGATCAGCATCCAGTTGTCGACGATGAATTTCACGGGGTTCCTCGGTTGGGCAAACGCGGGATTTTAGAATGCCGGGTTTTGGCAAGCGTTCGCAAAGGCCCTCCCCCATGCACAAACTGGTATTGATCCGCCATGGCGAATCGACCTGGAATCTCGAAAACCGCTTCACTGGCTGGACCGACGTCGATCTGACGCCGACCGGCGTCGAGCAGGCCAAGCAGGCCGGCCGGCTGCTGAAGGCCGAGGGTTACGACTTCGACGTCGCCTACACCAGCGTGCTCAAGCGCGCCACCCGGACGCTCTGGCACACGCTAGACGAGCTCGACCGCACTTGGCTGCCGGTGGTGCATTCCTGGCGCCTGAACGAGCGCCACTACGGCGGGCTGCAGGGCCTCAACAAGGCCGAGACGGCCAAGAAATACGGCGACGAGCAGGTGCTGGTCTGGCGCCGCAGCTACAGCGTGCCGCCGCCGCCGCTGGAACCCAACGACCCGCGCAGCGAGCGCGGCGACCCGCGATACGCCAAGCTGGCGCCCGAACAGGTGCCGCTGACCGAATGCCTGAAGGACACGGTCGCCCGCGTGCTGCCCTTCTGGAACGAGTCGATGGCCCCGGCCATCCGGGCCGGCCGCCGGCTGGTGGTGGCGGCGCATGGCAACTCGATCCGCGCACTGGTCAAATACCTCGACGGCATTTCCGACGACGACATCGTGGGCTTGAACATTCCCAACGGCATCCCGCTGGTCTACGAACTCGACGACGAACTCAAGCCGCTGCGCCACTACTACCTGGGCGACGCAGCGGCGGCCGAGAAGGCCGCGGCCGCGGTGGCCGCGCAAGGCAAGGGCTGAGCGCGAACCAAATCGCAGCGGGAACCTCAACTACGAGGAACCACGGCAGACAACTTGCTTCCAAGCTGTGTATATTCGTTTGACAGGCGACAAGGACACCTACACATGGGCCAGAAACTCAAGATCACCGGCTGGGTCGCAGCCGGCGCCTTTGCAGGCGCACTGACCACGGTTTCGTTGCAAACAGTTGCACGCGGTTCTCTGGCACCCCTCCCACTCGAAGAGCTGCAGCAGCTTGCCGCGGTGTTCGGGATGGTGAAGAGCGATTACGTGGAGGCGGTCGACGAGAAGAAGCTCATCTCCGACGCCATCTCCGGCATGGTCGCCGGGCTCGACCCGCACTCGCAGTACTTCGACAAGAAGTCCTTCAAGGAATTCAGGGAAGGCACCACCGGCCGCTTCGTCGGCGTCGGCATCGAGATATCGCAGGAGGACGGGCTGATCAAGGTGGTGTCGCCGATCGAGGGCTCCCCGGCCTTCCGCGCCGGCCTCAAGCCCAACGACATGATCACGCGCATCGACGACACGGCGGTGCGCGGCCTCTCGCTCAACGAGGCGGTCAAGCGCATGCGGGGCGAGGCCAGCACGAAGGTGCTGCTGACGATCTTCCGCAAGGACGAGAACCGCACCTTCCCCGTGACCATCACGCGCGAAGAGATCCGCACGCAGTCGGTGCGCGGCAAGATGATCGAGCCGGGCTACGGCTGGATCCGCCTGTCGCAATTCCAGGAACGCACGGTCGAGGACTTCGTCAAGAAGGTCGACGAGCTCTACAAGCAGGACCCGAACCTCAAGGGCCTGGTCCTCGACCTGCGCAACGACCCGGGCGGCTTGCTCGACGCGGCCGTGGCGATCTCGTCCGCTTTCCTGCCCCAGAACGTCACCGTCGTTTCCACCGACGGCCAGCTGGCCGAGAGCAAGTCGGTCTACAAGGCGGCGCCGGAGTACTACCAGCGCCGTGCCGGCAGCGACCCGCTGCGCAGCCTGCCCGCCGCACTCAAGAACGTGCCGCTGGTGGTGCTGGTGAACGAAGGCTCGGCCTCCGCGAGCGAAATCGTCGCCGGCGCCCTGCAAGACCACAAGCGCGCCACGATCATGGGCAGCCAGACCTTCGGCAAGGGCTCGGTGCAGACGGTGCGTCCGCTCGGCCCCGACACCGGCCTCAAGATCACGACGGCGCGCTACTACACGCCGAGCGGCACCTCGATCCAGGCCAAGGGCATCGTGCCCAACGTGCTCGTGGACGAAAGCGCCGAGGGCAGCCCCTTCGCGGCCCTGCGCATGCGCGAGGCCGACCTCGAAAAGCACCTCGCCAGCGGCCAAGGCCCGGAGGCGAAGGACCCGGAACGCGAAAAGGCCCGCGACGAAGCCCGCAAGCGCCTCGAGGAAGAAGCCAAGAAGCCGCCGCAGGACCGCAAGGTACCCGAGTTCGGCAACGAGAAAGACTTCCCCCTCGTGCAGGCGCTGAACCGTCTGAAGGGCCAGCCGGTGCTGGTCAGCAAGACGCAGGTGATCGTCGAGAACAAGGAAGAGAAGAAGGAAAACTGATCCCGGCACATCGGGAAGCCGCGAACCGCCCTGCCGGATTCGCTCACGTCTTCCCGGCTCCCGCCTCGCGGGAGCGCCGGCATCGGCCCGCGCGGCGCATGGAAGACCAGGACCTGCTGCGCTATTCGCGCCACATCCTCCTCGAAGAATTCGGCATCGACGGGCAGGCCCGCGTCAGCGCAGGGCACGCGCTGGTGATCGGCGCCGGGGGGCTTGGCTCGCCAGTGGCGCTGTACCTCGCGGCAGCAGGCGTCGGCCGCATCACGCTGGTGGACGACGACGAGGTCGACCTCACCAACCTTCAGCGCCAGATCGCCCACACTACCGCGCGTGTGGGCGAGGCCAAGGTTGCGTCGGCTGCCGCGGCAATGCGCGATATCAACCCCGAGATTCGCATCGACATACACGTGCAGCGGGCCGATTCGGCTTTGCTCGACGCACTGGTTCCGACGGCCGACGTGGTGGTCGATTGCAGCGACAACTTCGCGACCCGGCATGCCGTCAACCGCGCCTGTGTGGCGCATGGCACGCCGCTGGTGGCCGGTGCGGCGATCCGTTTCGACGGCCAGCTGAGCGTGTACGACACGCGGGATCCGGCATCGCCGTGCTATGCCTGCCTGTTCCCACCGGACGCGGATTTCGAAGAGACGCGCTGCGCAGTGCTCGGCGTGTTCGCCCCCGTCGTGGGCACGATCGGCACGCTCGAGGCGAGCGAGGCGCTGAAATTGCTGGCCGGCATCGGGCCATCGTTGGCCGGCAGCCTGTTGATGTTCGACGGGCGCCGCAGCGCCTTCGACACCCTGCGCGTGGCGCGCGATCCGGCATGCAGCGTCTGCGGGCACCGGGCGGCGGTGGCCTGAGCGCCCCCATCGGAACGCCTGCCCTTCAGCCGTACCGCCCTATTGCTTCTTGGCCTTGGCCGCGCCGCTGGCGGCTTCACCCGACGCAGGCTTCTTGGCCTGGGCCAGCACCTCGCCGCAGTCGGCATCGGAGCCCGGGCCTGTCTCGATCGTCGCGGCCAGCGCGAGCAGCGGATTGATGGCTCCGAAAGCCAGCGCCGCCGCGCCGCGGGTGATCAATGGCACGGCTTCGACGCCTGCGCTCGGCGACCCGAAGGTGCCCTTGACCAGCAGCGGGGTCCGCAGCGACAAGATGCTCATGTCCTTGGGTTCGGGCCGGATGACGAAGTCCAGGGTTTCCTTCGACAGACTGGCCTGCCCGCTCACCCGGAAGACCGTGTCCTCGGTGTCCATCACCACGCTCCGGCTGTGCATGGTGCCCTTGTCCACGTCGAAGGCCATCGCAGCGCATCGCAGAACCACGTTGCGGTCGCCGCGCAGCAGGAACTTGATGACCTCGCCACCGTCCAGGCCCATGAACTCGAGCAGCAGGTTGCTGAATTCGCCACGGCCCGTCAGCGCGGCCACGTCGCCCGAGGCACCGCCGAGCCAGCCCGCCACCGAATTGCCGCGTCCCGACAGATTGACGCGCCCGTCCAGCTTGCCGAAGCTCGTCCGCATGGTTTCGACCTTGGGGATCAGCCGGTTGAGCTGCATCGCGCGGATGTCGAGCGCCGCGCGGATGTCAGCCGGGTTCTGCGCGGCATCGATGCGAATGGCGCCGGCCAGCGAGCCGCCGGCCACGCCCAGCGCGAGCGGGTCGAGCGTCAGCACGGCGTCCTTGAGCTTGACCTGCACCGAGCCCTTGTCCAAAGGCACGTCGCGCACGTTGCGGATGCTGTCCGCCGTGTACTTGACGTCGGCATTCATCGCGCGCAGGCGTTCGAAATCCAGCGGAGTGGTCGGCAGCACCTTCAAGCCAGGATCGCGCTTGGCGCGTTTCACCTCCGTGATCGTCGGCGGCGGGGCCACGCCCTCCACAGCCTTCGCCGAACGCTCGGTGGGCGGCAGGCCGATCAGCGGACCGAGATCGTCCATGTCCATCACCCGGGAACGCAATGCGCCCGACAGGTAAGGCAGCTTGGCGGACTGGTCGAAGCGCATGTCGCCGCCGATGTCCGACAGGCCGAGCTTGCCCTTCAATCCGATGGCTTCCCACAGCTTGGCGCGCTTGCGCAACTCGCCGCTGATCGCATAGGGTGAGGTCTGCGGCAAGGCGATGCCGAGCAGGTTGTACAGGTCGCCGAGGTTCTGGCCCTTGAGGTCGAAGTTGGCATCGACGCCGTCGAGCGTCGCCAGCGCCGCGACCGTGCCACTGGCCTTGAGCCGGGTGCGGCCGGCGGTGGCATCGATCTCGATCGGGAACGGCGGCTGCCCTGCCGCCTCGATCTGCAGCACATTCCCCGTGCGGCCCTGCGCGGTGAGCGGCTGACGCTGATAGCGCCCCTTGATGCGATAGGACAGCGGCATGTCGCCGCGGGCCGAGTCGAAGCTGAAGTCGGCATGCATGTCCACGCCTTGGTAGTCGGCGAGGAAATCGAGCGTGCCGTTGTCGACTTCGAGCAGGCCGATGACCGGCGCCGTGCCTGAATCGGAGGTGTCCTTGCCCAGCGCCCAGGTACGCCGGCCGTCTTCTTCCATCTGCAGGCCCAAGGCTGGGGATTGGAGCGCAATGCGCGGGATCACGACGCGCTTCGACAGCAGTGGCCAGAAGCGCAGCTCGAATTCGGCGCGCTCGGCCTTGACCAGATAGGGGTCGCGGGCCCACGGCGGATTGGCGAACTCGATGCCGTCGAGCTTGATCGTGGCGCCCCGCCAACCCAGGTCGACGTCGAGTCGGCGCGTGATCTCGAACTTGCGCCCCGTGAGGTCGCTGACGTATCGATTGACAGGCCACCGGAGCACATCCCAAGGGAAGAACACCAGCACCAGAAGCAACGCGACGAGCAGCCCCAGCAGCACCGCGCCGATCTTGACCCAGAGTGGCGAACGAGACTTGGGGACAGCGAGATCGGTCACGGGACAGTGTGCTTTCGATCGGGTGCGGCGGAAGTGAAAGTGGAAGTGGACATGGAGGGAGCAGACGGTGCAGCCGTCTCCGCTACGGAAGCGGACCGGGCGGCTTCGGCCAGCCGCAGTTCTGCATTGGCAGGCTCACCGCCGGCAACGATGGCGGCGGCAGCCAAGGTCAGCAGTGCAACGGCTCCGTAATTCCACAGCATCTTCATCACGCCACCTTCGGGATAAGGGTGCGGCCGCAACGGGGATCGCGGCGGCCGGAATGTGTGAAGAGCCTAAGTGCCGCGCATCATCGCGCAGGGTCGGCGCTGGACCGCAGCCACTGTGGGGCGCCGCCTACGGGCTGCACGACCACAGTGCTCGTAAGAACAAGCCTACAAGCTCGGCCTGTCGGAGGATGCATCATCCGGCGGTGCCACCCATAGCATTTACGACCATAGCTTTCACTTCAGCCATAAGCTAAGGTTCTCGCAGCTCCAATCGCCCGACAGACGCGCGGTTCCATGGACTCCAGATTGAAAACCTACATCGTCGAAGACAACGTCACGATCCGCGAGAACCTCGTCGGCACTCTGGAAGAACTCACCTGTATTTCGGCGGTCGGTTTTGCTGAAACCGAATCGGAGGCCGTGAAGTGGCTGACCGAGAACAGCGATCAATGGGAGCTGGCCATCGTCGACCTGTTCCTCAAGCAAGGCAGCGGGCTCGGCGTGCTGCAAGCCGTCAGCGCCCGCCAGCCGCACCAGAAGATCGTGGTACTCAGCAATTACGCCACCCCCGACATCCGGACGCGCTGCGCGCAGTTCGGCGTCGACGCAGTGTTCGACAAGTCCAACGAGATCGATGCGCTGATCGACTTCTGCATCCAGCAATCGGCGCTGCTGCGGCAGACTTCGGGCTCGAACTGACCCGGGAACGAGAACACGCCGATGGCCGTACGAGCCACTCGGCATTCGCGGCGGCGCCGGAGCGCCGCCCACCACCCATCAATCGATGAGCTTGTTCTTGAGCGCGTAGTAGGTGAGGTCGCTGTTGGAGGACAGGTTCATCTTCTCCATCAGCCGCGTGCGGTACGTGCTCACGGTCTTCACCGACAGCGACAGGGTCTTGGCGATGTCGCCTGCCGTTTCGCCCTTGGCGAGCTTGAGGAACACCTGAAACTCGCGCTCGGACAGCTGTTCGTGGGGCGCTGCGTCGTCCTTGCGGTCGAGCTGGCGAGCCAGCAGTTCGGCCACGGCCGGCGTGATGTAGCGGCGGCCCAGCGAGATGGTGCGGATCGCGTTGACGATTTCCATCGGCTCGCATTCCTTGTTGAGGTAGCCGCTCGCGCCCTGCCGGATCAGGTTCATCGCGTAGTGCTCCTCGGGGTAGCCGCTGAGGATCAGGATGCCGACGTCGGGCGCCTTGGCCCGGATCATGGCCAGCGCATCGATGCCGCTCTGCCCGGGCATGGACAAGTCCATCACCAGCACGTCGAGCTCGGTGGTGCGCACCAGCTCGATGGCTTCGCGCCCGCTGGCCGCCTCCCCGACGACACGCAGATCGACGTGCTCCGAAAAGAACTGGCGCAATCCGGACCGCACGATGGCGTGGTCGTCCACAATTCCGATTTTGATCATCTGATACCTTCTTAGTCCTGTCGCGGCCTTTTGCGTCGCAGCAAACCGCTCCCTGGTTCACAACGATTATTCCCGAAATTGATCTGCTCGCATCTCGCGGAGACCCCATGCGCTGGTTAGCTTTCCCGAAGATGGCCGCCGGCCTGGCACTCGCGATGCTCGCCGCGCTCGCGCTGGTCGGCATCAACGAAGCGGGCTACCAGCAGTCCACCAAGGCCCTGACGGAGGTCGGCGAAGCCCAGCGCGTCAGGCTGGCCCTCAACACCCTGCTGCAGAGCATCGTCGATGCAGAAACGGGCCAGCGCGGCTATCTGTTGACCGGGGAAGCCCGCTATCGCGAACCTTATGACGGCGCGATCAAGCAGGTCGACGGCCAACTGGCCGCCCTGCAGGCGCTCTATGCCAACCGCCCGGCCGAGGCGGCGCGGCTGGCGCAGTTGTCCAAGCACGTGGCCCGCAAGCTGGCAGAGATCGACATGAGCGTGCGGCTGCGCCAGGAAGGCAACGACGATGCCTGGAAGTTCGTCATCACGACCGACGTCGGGCGCGAAGAGATGGAGGCCATCCGCCAGCAGGCCGGCGAGCTGATCTCGATGAGCAACGAAGCGCTCACGCGCGGGCAGGCGCAGATCTCGAAGTCGCTGGGCATCGCCCGCATCGGCATCGCGCTGGTCGCGCTGGCGGGCCTGCTCGCCTTTTACCTGTATCTGCGCCAGACGCATGCGTTGCGCTCGGCCGGCGAGCGTCAGCAGGAAGCGCTGCAGCGCGAACGCAATGCACTCGAAGACGAAGTGCGCGACCGTACCGCCTCGCTCGCCGAGCTTGCCACCCACCTGCAGGACGTGCGGGAAAGCGAGCGCGGCTTCCTGGCCCGCGAGCTGCACGACGAGCTCGGGTCGCTGCTCACGGCGGCCAAGCTCGACGTGGCCCGTCTCAAGTCGCGCCTGGCCGAGTCGCCCGACGCGACCCAGCGGCTGCAGCATCTGAACGATCTTCTCAACAGCGGCATCGCGCTCAAGCGGCGGATCATCGAAGACCTGCGGCCATCGTCGCTCGCCAACCTCGGCCTGATCGCCTCGCTGGAAATCCTCGGCCGCGAGTTCGCCGAGCGCTCCGGTGTCGAGATCGAGATGGTGCTGGAACCCGTGGCACTCGACGAGGCCAATCAGCTCACGGTGTATCGCATGGTGCAGGAGAGCCTGACCAACATCGGCAAGTACGCGCACGCGAGCGAAGCCAGCATCGTCATGAAGAACTACAACAACCACGTGGTGGTCGAAGTGAACGACAACGGCCGTGGCTTCGATGCACGCGCCGCACGCGTCGCGTCGCACGGGCTGGCCGGCATGCGGCACCGCGTAGAGGCGGCCGGCGGCAAGCTGGCCATCGCGTCGACGCCGGGCCAGGGCACGCGCTTGAGCGCCAGCCTTCCGTCCAGCGCGGCCCCCGCCACCACAGCGGGGCAGCCGGCCTGAACACGCGGCCGCGCGCCGCGTCATTCAATTCCGAATCGGCCGCGATTCGGCCCTTTCCTACGCCTCCAGCCCGAGGCTGCTGACACGTCGGCAGAGGGGTCGCCTTTAACGTATGACTCAAGCTCCTCGACGTGCCGACATTCATCGGTGCATGCGAGGGGGCATGAATCCACAACATCGAGACGCCCTCGCACAAAAAAGGAGTTCAGCATGCTGTATTACGCCGTCGTGTTCCTCGTGATCGCCTTGGTCGCCGCCCTGTTCGGCTTCGGTGGCATCGCGGCAAGCGCCGTTGGCATCGCGAAGATTCTTTTCATCATCTTCATCGTGCTGGCCCTCGCGAGCTTCATCGCGGGCTTGATGCGACGATGACAGCATCGTTACGATGCGCAGGCTCCTCGCCCCATTTTTTTCCGGAAGGACTTTCATGAGCACGACCAAGACCCCATCGCAACTGGCCGAAGAGGCACGGCAGACCGCCAACGACGCGATCGACACCACCCGCGCCTATGCGCAGAACGCGGTGAACGCCGCCGGCGAGAAGGTCCGCGATCTGCGCCGCGATGCGGAGCCGACCGTCGAGCAACTTGCTGCCCGCGTGCAGCAGGCCGTGCAGCGTGGCCTCGACGCCGCGTCGACCACGAGCGCCCGCGCTCAACGTCGCTTCGAAGCGGCAGCAGACGTCACGGGTCGCTACATCGCCGACCAGCCGGTTCGCTCGGTGCTGATCGCTGCGGCGGCCGGCGCCGCCATCACCGCGCTGATCGTGCTCGCCAGCCGCCGCAGCCGGGACGACTACTGACCTGAGAACCGATCGCCATCGGCGCCGCCTGCAGCACCATGCTTCATCCCATTTTTTCCACGGTGCTCAGGCATCCCGAGCTGATCGCAGACCATGCCGCCAACTATGCAGCGCTGCTGCGACTGGAGGCGGCCGAAGCCAGCAGGGGACTGATCGCCAGGCTGGTGGCGGGCGTGCTCGCCGCGGTGAGCGTCATGCTGGCGCTTGTCTTGGCAGGCACCGCCGTCATGATGGGCATGCTGCATGGCACCTTCCATTGGGTGCTGGTCATCGTGCCCGGCGTCGCCGTCCTGATTGCGGTCGTCGCCGGCTACATCGCGGCGCGTCCATCCGAATTTCACGGGTTCGCCGACTTGCGGACCCAGATCGAAGCAGACATCGGCGCGCTCAAGGCGGCAGGAGACCGGCATGGCCGCTGAACACAACCCCTTGACGCCCCAGCAGCGGCTGGCCATGTCGCGAAGGGCTCTCGTCGCCCAGCTGCAGGGCCGCAACCCACGGCTGCATGCAGCACCCGGGTTCGAGGCTCCCGAGGTCGGGTTCGACGAACCGCCCTCTCCTCCGCACGAAAGCATGCTGGACCGCATCGCCTGGCTGCAAGTCGGCCGGCAAGTCGCTCGGCGCTGGTGGCAGCGCCACCCTGCCAATGCGGCAACCCAGCTCGCGCGCCCGCTCCTGGAGCGCTACGCACGTGAGCAGCCCGGCAAGTTGATCGCAGGAGCCGCCGGTACGGGTGCGCTGCTGGTACTCGTGAAGCCATGGCGGCTGCTGTCGGTGACGGCGGTCGTGGCAATGCTCCTCAAGACTTCGGACGTGGCCGATCTCGTGACCACGCTGATGCACAAGACACCCGAACCCCCACGAAAGGACATTCCATGACGACCGCAGTTGACCAAAAAGACAAGCCTCACCAACGCCTGGTACTCGATCAGACCGCAATCAACGAGGCGGCTTCACAGAGCCTGGACGATGGCGCGGTGACCCCCGGCTATGGCCCTTGGCGCGACGACATCGTCGAGCTGCTCAATGGCGCGCTGGCGACGGAGCTGGTTTGCGTGCTGCGCTACAAGCGTCACTATTTCACCGCCAACGGGGTTGCTTCGCCGGCGATCGCCGATGAGTTTCTCGTGCATGCCAACGAAGAGTCGGCCCACGCGGACAAGATCGCCGAGCGCATCGTCCAACTGGGCGGCGAACCCGACTTCAACCCGAAGACGCTGCAAGAGCGCAGCCATGCCGGCTATGACGAATCGACGGAACTGCAGGCGATGGTGCGGGCCAACCTGGTCGCGGAGCGCATCGCTATTGAAACCTATCGCCAGATGATCGCGCTGATCGGCGACAAGGACCCGACGACGCGGCGCATGCTCGAAGAAATCCTCACCGACGAGGAAGAGCATGCGGACGAGCTGAAGGACTGGCTCGGTCACTGAGCGCGCCCCGAGCCAAAATGGCTCAGGCGGTGAGGATCCAGCCCTCGAGCGGGTCCATCACCGCCGGAAGACCCCAGCCGGGCCCCGGGCTGCTGTCGCGTCGGGCTGCGGCCCAGCCGGCCTGAACAAGGCACAGCGCGGCATCGAGCGCGTCGCCCTGCGCATCGGCGAGCAGTTGGCGGCGTTGCTCGGGGGTTAGCGCCAGGCGCACGCCCATGCGGGCAGAACCTACTTCCAACAAGTGCAAGAGATCGCTGCGCGCGGCATGCCGCTCGGCTGTCTGCCGCGCCGCGTCGTCGCTTTTGTAGCTGCGCCGTCCGATGAACTCGCGCGCCAGCAGCCCCGGATAGGCCTCCAACGCGACGCGCAAGCCGGCGCCCGGTTCCGAAGGTGCGTAGAGCCCGGGCAGCGTCGCTCCGGCCTCCACCAGCCGCGGTACGCCCGCGTGCAGCATGAAAGCCACCGGCGGATTGACCCATTTCATCGATGGGCTGGAACCCGCCGGTCCGTCGGTCGCGCGATGGGCGAACTTGCCGCCGACCGGCCGCGCTGCGCAAAACGCGGAGAAGGCTTGGCGGATGCTGGCGCGTTCGAGGCTGGCGTAGTGCGCGATCAACGCCGCCCACTGCAAGGGCCAGCCCAGTTGTTCGACCAGCTCGCGTGGCAGGCCGAAAGGGAAGTCGAACGCACCCACCCAGGCCGGCATCTCCTTGAGCCACCGGCCCCATGCATCGAGCGAGGAGAAGCTTTCGAGCCGATCGAGCGCGACGCCGCCCTGCACGGGGTGACCGACGGCAACGACGATGGGTTTGCGCGCAGTGGGCGCGCTCGAGAAGTCGCAGCCCAGCAGCAGATCGGGCTCCGCGGCCGACCTCAGTGGCGGCCGACGATGGCGGCGGTGGCCATCAGCTCTTCGAGCAGTGCCAGCGACACCTTGCCGGACACCGAATAGGGATCGAGTTCGGGCTTCTCGGAATACTTGAGCAGCGTCGAGACGTTGAGCTTCGACAGGTTGACCTGCCCCATGGTCCAGCCGCCGAAGCGGCGTTCCGAGATTTCCTCGTAGTGCAGCAGCACCACGTCCTTGTGACGGGCGTCGCGCTGGATATGGCCGAAGAGTTCGCTGATGGCCATGCGCCCGCCCTCGATCGCCTGCAGGAACACGCCCCCTCCGTAGCAAAGGATGCCGGTGATGCCGCAGGCGGTGTTGTGCGTGCGCGATTGGGCCAGGATGGCTTCGATTGCCCCTGTGCTGGTGTCGACGGCGCGGCTGGCGTAGAGCAGGCGTACGAGCATGGCCTCAGCTCCGGCGCGGCATCAGCGCGAGGAATTCACGCCGCAGGTTGGAGTCCTTCAGGAAGACGCCGCGCATCACGGAATTGATCATCTTGCTGTCCATCTCCTTGACGCCGCGCCACTGCATGCAGAAGTGCTCGGCCTCGACCACCAGTGCCAGGCCATCGGGCTGCGTGCGCTCCTGGATCAGGTCGGCCAGTTGCACCACCGCCTCTTCCTGGATCTGGGGCCGGCTCATCACCCACTCGGCCAGGCGCGCGTACTTGGACAGACCAATGACGTTGGTCTTCTCGTTGGGCATGACACCGATCCAGAGCTTGCCGATGATCGGGCAGAAATGGTGCGAGCAGGCGCTACGCACCGTGATGGGGCCGACGATCATGAGCTCGTTCAAATGCTCGGCGTTCGGAAACTCGGTGAGCGAGGGCTGCGTGACATAGCGGCCCCTGAACACCTCGTTCACGTACATCTTCGCGACGCGGCGGGCGGTGTTGCCGGTGTTGTGGTCGTTTTCGAGGTCGATCACCAGGCTCTCGAGCACGTCCTTCATCTTGAGCTCGACCTCGTCGAGCAGGCCCTCGAGCTCGCCGGGCTTGATGAACTCGGCGATGTTGTCGTTGGCGTTGAAGCGCTGGCGGGCAGCGAGCAGGCGTTCGCGGATCTTGACGGAGACGGGCGTGCCCTCGTCCCCGGTGTCCGGTTCGGCGGGCCCGGCGGTGTCTATTTTTCTCAGCATCGGCGCATCCTAACAGTGAATGGAGAGCAGGCGAATGCTCCTGCAGCGCCCATTTCGCCTGCCCTCGAAGCTATTGTTTCGATAGCAAAAAATCTGCGACCAGAGGCAAATGGTCGGACATACGCGCCCAGATCGGCCCCCGCGGCACGGTGCTCGAAACAGCCTCGACCTGGCGCCCGTAGATGAAATCGAGTTGGGTCACGGGCAGGCGGGACGGGTAGGTCAGTGTGCGCGGCCCCCGCAGGTCGCTGGTGTCGCGCAGGCCCATGGCATTCATGGCGTAACGCATGCGAGCGCCCCAGTCGTTGAAGTCACCGGCTACCACCAGCGGCTCGCCGGCCGGAATCTCGCGCTCGATGAACTCGCGCAGCAGCGCGACTTGCCGCACCCGGCTGCCGCGGATCAGGCCCAGATGCACCACGATGGCGTGCACCGGCCGGCCGTCGACGTCGATGCAGACGTGCAGCAGGCCGCGCTGCTCGAATCGATGATCGGAGATGTCCTGGTGCGTTTTGCGCAGCACCGGCCAGCGGGTCAGCAAGGCATTCCCGTGCTCGCCATGCTTGGTGATGGCGTTGGTCTCGTAGACGGCGGTGTAGCCTTCCGGCGCGAGAAAGTCGGCCTGCGGCAGCTCGGGCCAGTGCCGGAACCGTGCGGCGGCCTGCCGGTTCATCTTGCGCACTTCCTGCAGACAGACGATGTCGGCATCGAGTTGCTCGATGGCGTGGCCGAGGTTGTGGATTTCGAGTCGCCGGGTGGGCCCGATGCCCTGCACACCCTTGTGAATGTTGTAAGTCGCAACCCGGAGGTGGCTGGTCGGCGCGTTCATTGCGCAAATTGTGGCAGCAGCAGGATGGCTTCCGCGTTCGAGGGGGAAAAGCAGGCATCCGCCGCCTCGCGATAGGGCAGCCAGCGCCAAGCCGTGTGCTCGCGTGGATCGAGCGTCGGCGTCAGGCGCTCGGGCACGCACAGGCCGAACAGATGCTCGGTGTTGTGCGTCACGCCGGGCGCATAGCGGGCGCGCCAGCGCGGGTAGATCTCGTAGATGTTCTGCAAGCCCCAGTCGCGCAGTTCGCAGGCCAGCGCACTGTCCTCGCGGCAATCGATGCCGGTTTCCTCGGCGACCTCGCGCGCGGCGGTGAGAGAGAGCGGCTCGTCCGCATGATCCTTGCTGCCGGTCACGGATTGCCAAAAATCATCGGCATCCGCGCGCTGGATCAACAGGACATCGAGCGCGGGCGTGTGGATGACGACCAGCACCGACTCGGGGATCTTCCAGGGGCGCTCGGACATCGGTACACCGGCGCTTAGCGCGGAAGGCTTCGCGCCCCGGGAAAGCGCCGGCGAACCATGCTGCCTCTCGCGTCTTAAGCGGCCGGCTGCGTATTGCGCAGTCGGATGTGCAACTCGCGCAGTTGCTTCTCGTCCACCGGGCTCGGCGCCTGCGTGAGCAAGTCTTGCGCGCGCTGGGTTTTGGGGAAGGCGATCACGTCTCGGATCGACTCGGCGCCGGTCATCAACATGACCAAGCGGTCGAGGCCGATGGCGATGCCGCCGTGGGGCGGGGCGCCGTACTGAAGTGCGTCGAGCAGGAAGCCGAACTTATGCTGCGCATCCTCCGCGCTGATCTTGAGTGCGCGGAACACCTTGCTCTGCACTTCTTCACGGTGGATACGCACCGAGCCGCCGCCCATCTCGATGCCGTTCAGCACCATGTCGTAGGCCTTGGCGATGCACTTCTCGGGCGCGGTGTCCATGAGGTCTTCATGGCCGTCCTTCGGCGAGGTGAAGGGGTGGTGCACGGCGGACCAGCGCTGCCCTTCCTCGTCGAACTCGAACATCGGGAAGTCGACCACCCACAACGGTGCCCAGCGTTCCTCGAACAGCCCGTTCTTGCGGCCGAAGGCACTGTGGCCGATCTTCACGCGGAGTGCGCCGATGGCGTCGTTGACGACCTTTTCCTTGTCGGCACCGAAGAAGAGAATGTCGCCGTCGCGCGCGCCGGTGCGGGCGATGATCTCGGCCAGCGACGCGTCGTTGAGGTTCTTCACGATCGGGCTCTGCAGGCCCTCGCGGCCCTGCGCCGCATCGTTGACCTTGATGTACGCCAGGCCCTTGGCCCCGTAGATCTTGACGAACTCGGTGTAGGCGTCGATGTCACCACGCGACAGGCCGCCCTCGGCGCCGCCACCGGGCACGCGCAGCGCGACCACGCGGCCGCCCGTCATGCTCGCAGCCTGCGCGAAGACCTTGAATTCGACGTTGCGCATCACGTCCGTCAGCTCGGTGAACTCGAGCTTCACGCGCAGGTCGGGCTTGTCGGAGCCGAACTTGTGCATCGCGTCCGCGTAGCTCATGACAGGGAAAGGCGGCAGCTCCACTTGCGCGGCAGCGCGGAACACCTTGCGGATCATGCCTTCGAACATCTCGCGGATCTCGTCCTCGGCCATGAACGAGGTCTCGATGTCGATCTGCGTGAACTCGGGCTGGCGATCGGCGCGCAGGTCCTCGTCGCGGAAGCACTTGACGATCTGGTAGTAGCGGTCGTAGCCGGCCACCATCAGCAGTTGCTTGAAGAGTTGCGGCGACTGGGGAAGCGCGAAGAAGCTGCCGTCGTGCACGCGGCTGGGCACGAGATAGTCGCGCGCGCCTTCGGGCGTGGACTTGCCGAGCATCGGCGTCTCGATGTCGATGAAGCCGTTGTCGTCGAGGAACTTGCGCGCCTCCATCGTGACCTTGTAGCGCAGCATCATGTTGCGCTGCATGGCCGGGCGGCGCAGGTCCAGCACGCGGTGGGTCAGTCGTGTGGTTTCGGAAAGGTTGTCATCGTCCAGCTGGAAGGGCGGCGTGACGGACGGGTTGATCACCTTGAGCTCGTGGCTGAGCACCTCGATCTTGCCGCTCTTGAGGTTGTCGTTGGCCGTGCCTTCGGGGCGCGAACGCACGAGGCCCGTGACCTGCACGCAGAACTCGTTGCGCAGGCCCTCGGCGGTGGCGAAAGTGGCGGCGCGGTCGGGGTCGCACACCACCTGCACGTAGCCTTCGCGATCGCGAAGGTCGATGAAGATCACACCGCCATGATCGCGGCGGCGGTTGACCCAGCCGCAAAGGGTGACGGTTTGCCCGAGCAGGGCTTCGGTCACGAGACCGCAGTATTGAGAACGCATGGCCATGGTCGATTTCCGGCGCCGTCGGGGGCGCGATGTTTTATCTGGTTGCGATGACTGCGGGGCCGCCAGGAACGACCACGCCCATCGACACGATGTATTTGAGCGCGTCGTCCACGCTCATCCTGAGTTCGATGCAATCGCTGCGCTTGAGCATCACGAAATAGCCGCCCGTGGGATTGGGCGTGGTGGGCACGTAGACGCTGAGGTAGTCGCCGCCGCCCAACTGTGCCAACACCTCGCCGCCCGGTGCACCCGTCACGAACGCGATGGTCCAGACGTCTTCACGAGGCCACTGGATCAGCACCGCCGTGCGGAAGGCGTTGCCGTTTTCGGAGAACAGCGTGTCCGAAACCTGCTTGACGCTGGAGTAGATCGAGCGCACCACGGGAATGCGGCGCACCACGGCATCGCCCCAGCCCAACAGCCGCTTGCCGATGAAGTTGCTGGCGACGGCGCCGACGACCAGCAGGATGGCCAGCGTCAGCAGCACGCCTAGGCCGCGCACCTTGTGCTCCGACAGCCACCGCTGCCAGTTCTCGGGCAGCAGCCACAGCGTCTGGTCGAGCGTGCCGATGATCCAGTTCAGCACGCCCAGCGTGATGACCAGGGGCACGATGACCAGCAGGCCGGACAGCAACCATTTGCGCAACGCGAGCATGGCGGCGGGAATCGATCAGTCGTTTTTGGG
>NZ_LYVO01000045.1 GCF_001984055.1 Variovorax sp. KK3 | reverse complement strand
CCGCCCGCCCGAGCGAGACCCAGATCGCCTTCGGCCGCGCCCTGAGCGCGCTGCTGGGCGCGATGGAGGGCCCGCCGCCCACGCTGATCCTGCTGGGCGACGTGCTCGACATGGGGCTCTCGCCCATGGGCGACGTGGCTGCCGCCTTCCGCGCGTTCGTGCAGACGGTGATGCAGGACGACGGCCGGCCGCTCTTCGCGCCGCGCGTGCTGTACGTGCCGGGCAACCACGACCACCACCTGTGGCGCATCGCGCAGGACCAGCACTACCTGGACGCGCTGGCGCAGGGCCGCATCGGCGACGACCTGATCGAGCACACGGCCCTGTTCGAGCCGGCGCTCGAGGAGCCCGGCGCCTCGCGCATCGCCTCGTCGATGCTCACGCAGCTGATGCGGGGCTGCGCCGGGCTGGCCGACGCGCGGGTGGAGATCGCCTACCCGAACCTCGGCCTGCTCGACCCGGCCAGGCGCCGCTGCGTGGTGCTGCACCACGGCCACTACATCGACCCGATGTACCGGGTGATGACCATCCTCAACGCGCAGGCGCCGGGCCGCAGCGCGGGGCGCAACCCGGCCCGCGTGACGGTGTCGGACCTGGAAAGCCAGAACGGCGCCTGGGTCGACTTCATGTGGTCGGACCTGGGCAGCTCGGGGGTGACCGGCGCCGGGGCCGGCAAGCTCTACGAGGTGATGCGCGACGCCGCCGCCTCGCACGACTTCACCCAGCGCCTGGCCGCGCTGCTGGTGTCCAAGCTCGACAGCAGCCTCGGCATGAGCGGCAGCCTCGACGTGTTCCAGGGCGTCACGCTCCGGCAGCTGGTGCTGGGTGCGCTCGACGCCACGCTGGGCCGGGGCGCCGAGTCGCAGCGCGACGGCTACGCGCAGGTGATGAGCACCGACGACACGGCCGACCTGCGCTGGTTCCTGTCGGGCCCGGTGAAGCTGGAGCTGGAACAGGCCGGGCTCGACGCCTCGGCGCTGGAGCTGAGTTTCGTCTTCGGCCACAGCCACAAGCCCTTCGAGGACGAGCTGCCGGTGGCGGGCTTCGACCGGCCGGTCGGCGTGTTCAACACCGGCGGCTGGGTGATGGACCAGCCGACCATGGCGTCGGCCCAGGGCGCGTCGGCCATGTTCATCGGCGAGGCGCTCGACATCGCGGCGCTGCGCCTGTTCAACGACCCGGTGAACGGCAGCATCACGCCGGTGCACGCGCGCGGCGTGGGCGGCTTCCGCGACCGCGACAACCCGATGCTGGCCGCCTTGTCGGCCGCCGTCGAGCGCACGCGGCCGGCCTGGGACGCCTTCTCGCGCAATGCGCAGCAAGCGACGGAGAGCCGCGCCACGCTGCTGCTCGACGAGTTCTTCGACGCCTCGGTCGCGGTGGTGACTGCACGGGCCGCCATGACGGCCGGCAAGGCGAGGGCATGACGATGACGACCTTCGCCCCCATCTCGCGGCCGGTCGGCGAGATCGAGCCCCACTACACCGTGGTCGTCGTCGGCTCCGGCTACGGCGCCGGCGTGGCGGCATCGCGCCTGGCGCGCGCCGGCCAGACGGTCTGCGTGCTCGAACGCGGCCGCGAGATCCTGCCCGGCGAGTTTCCGAACGACATGGCCGGCGCACGGGCCGACATGCAGGTCGACGGCGCGCGCGGCAAGCTCGGCGCGCCCGACGGCCTGTACAACCTGCACCTGAACGACGACATGCTGGCCATGGTGGGCTGCGGGCTCGGGGGCACCTCGCTGATCAACGCCAACGTCGCGCTCGAAATCGACCCGCGCCTGTTCGACGCGACCCCCTGGCCCGCCGAGTTCCGCCGCGACAAGACGCTGCTCGAGCCCTACGTCGCGCGGGCGAGGCAGATGCTCGACCCGTCACCCTACCCCGAAGGCTCGAAGGACTTCCCGCCGCTCAACAAGCTGATGGCGCTGCAGAAATCGGCCGCGACGATGAAGAAGCCCTTCCTGCGGCCGCCGATCGCGGTGAACTTCGTCGACCAGATCAACCCCTTCGGCGTGGCGCAGCCGCGCTGCAACCTGTGCGGCGACTGCACGAGCGGCTGCAACGCCGGCGCCAAGAACACCACGCGCATGAACTACCTGCCCGATGCGCACAACCACGGCGCGCAGATCTTCACGGGCGCACGCGTGAGCCATGTGGAGCGCGACGGCGCGCGCTGGCGCGTGTTCTTCGACGAGGTGGCGCTGCGGGGCGGCGCGCCCACGCAGGGCGGCGCAAGCCGGCGCAGCGTCACGGCCGACGTGGTGATGCTCGGCGCCGGCGCCCTGGGCTCGACCGAGATCCTGCTGCGCTCCAAGGCGAACGGCCTGCCGCTGTCGGACCGCGTCGGCCAGCGCTTCTCGGGCAACGGCGACGTGCTGGCGCTGGGCTACAACAGCTACTGGCAATCCGGCACCGATGCCCAGGGCCAGGCGACGCAGGCCGGCATCCACGGCGTCGGCGCGGGCCGCAACGAGCTGGCAGCCGAGCAGTTGCCCGGGCCGTGCATCACCGGCGTGATCGACATGCGCGGCACGGCCGAGGTGAGCGAAGGGCTGGTGATCGAAGAGGGCGTGATCCCCGGCGCGCTGGCACCGATGCTGACGCCCGCGCTGTTCTTCTCCGACGCGATGGACGGCGGCGAGTTCGCCTATGGCGCCGCGCAGGCCAAGTCGCGCCTGCTCGACGCACAAGCACTGGGCGAGGCGGTGCAGAACGACCCGGGAAGCCTGACGGCACTGGCCTACTCGGGCGCGGTCGCGCGCACGCAGACCTACCTGGTGATGAGCGTCGACGACGCGGCCGGCCGCCTGCAGCTGGAAGACGACCGGCTGCGCATCCGCTGGCCCGGCGCGGGCGACAGCCCCACCATCGCGCGGGACGAAGCCTGGCTGCGCGCCGCCAACGATGCGGTGCAGGGCCAGTTCATCCCGAATCCGCTGTCCGCCGAATCGCTGGGCCGCAAGCTGATCACCGTGCATCCGCTGGGCGGCTGCGGCATGGGCGACGATGCGAGCCAGGGCGTGGTCGACCATCAGGGCCGGGTGTTCGCGGGCACCGAGGGCGTTGCGGTGCACGAGGGTTTGTACGTCTGCGATGGCGCGGTGCTGCCGGGCGCGGCGGGCGTCAATCCGCTCCTGACCATCAGCGCGCTGGCCGAGCGCACTTGCCAGAACCTGTGCGATGCGCGGGGCTGGACCCTCGACCTCGGCATGGCGGCGCGCAAACCGCTGCCGCCGGGCGGCGCTGCCGAGCCGCCAGCCCCGGCGCCACCTGCCAGCCTGCTGGAGCGGCTCGAACGCGAGATCGCATCGATCGCGCACGACGCCGAGGCGCTGGTGCAGAGCGCGGCCGGCCACCTGGAAGCGGGCGCGATCGACCTGGCCAAGTTCGCGATCAAGAAGCTCATCGAAAACGACCCGGCCCTGCTGAGCCCGAGCTTCGAGTTCACCGAGACCATGCACGGCTGGATCAGCACCGACGCGGTGGTGCCGCGCTCCGAGGGCGCGCGCCGCATCGCCGACGACTACGAGCTGGCCAGCGCCTGGGGCCGCGTGAACGACCAGCCGATGCGCTTCGAGCTGACCATCCACACGCCGGACCTGTACCAGATGGTGACGGACCCGACGCATGCCGCGTCGATCACCGGCACCGTCGACTGCCCCTCCCTGTGGCCCGAGCCCATGCCGGTGGCCAGCGGCGTCTTCCACCTGCTGCCGGCCGATGCGCAGCGCGTGGAGACCTGGACCATGACCTACGAGATGATGCTGCAGCGCGGTGAAGGCCGGCTGCGCTTCAAGGGCCACAAGGTGCTGCACCAGCGGCCCGGCTCCTCGCCGTGGACCGACACCACCACGCTCTTCGTGCGCGTGCACGACGCCGACGGCGCCGCCTGCCCGGTGGTCGCGCAGGGCATCCTGACGCTCGACCTCGAAGACCTGATGTGGCAGGCCTCTACCATCAAGCTGGAGCCGCCCGCCAACCTGCTCGGCGTGGTGGAGCAGCAGGTGCCGGCCGCGCGCGACGCCATCAATGCGATCTACCTCGCCAAGTTCGGCGGCTTCTTCGCCACCACGCTGTTCCGCGCCTATGGCGGCCTGCTGTCGGACCTCAACAACTTTCCGGCGCTCGACCTGCCCCACCTTCATCGGCGCGAGCTGCATGCGCCGCTGCCCGTGGTGCACAGCGTCGAGGTGGGCGACGGCTTCCGCATCAAGCTGACGCGCTATCTCGGCGGCACACGCGGGCCGGTGGTGCTGGCACCCGGCTTCTCGGTGCGGGCCTCGTCCTTCGCCACCGACACGGTCGACCAGAACCTGGTGGAGGCCCTGTGCGCGCAAGGCTACGACGTGTGGCTGTTCGACTACCGGGCCAGCCCCGACTCCGGCAGCCCGATCGCGCCCTTCACCATCGACGACATCGCCCGCATCGACTGGCCGGCCGCGGTGCGCTTCATCCTGTCGGCGACGGGTGCGCCCGACCTGCAGGCCATCGCGCATTGCGTGGGCTCGATGAGCCTGCTGATGGCGCTGCTCGACGGCATGACCGGCGTGCGATCCATCGTCTCGTCGCAGCTCACGCTGCACCCGGTGACCAACTGGCTCAACTACGCCAAGGCCGACCTCGGCCTGGCCCGCCTGCTGGAAGGCTACGCGCCGCTGCAGGACCGCTTCGACAGCGTGCCCGGCACCACCGACCTCGACCGCGAGATCGACACGCTGGCCTGGAAGGTGCCCGTGCCGCACGGCGAGGAATGCAAGAACCCGCTGTGCCGCCGGGTGTTCTCGATCTTCGGGCCGTCGTATGCGCACGCGCAGCTGAACCATGCCACGCACACGGCGCTGACCGAGATGTTCGGCTGCGTGTCGCTGCGCCCCTTCGAGCAGCTGAGCCTGATGATGCAGCAGGCCAAGGCGGTGGACAGCAAGGGCCGCGACAGCTACGTGGTGCCCGGGAAGGCGCACCGGCTGGCCCTGCCGATCGCCTTCGTGGCCGGCGCGGACAACCAGCTGTTCTTTCCCGAAACCTGCATCCGCACGCAGCGCTGGCTGTCGGCCCACAACGACCCGGCCCTCTACACCCGCCAGGTCTTCGACGGCTACGCCCACATGGATCTGTTCGTCGGCCGCGATGCGGCGCGCGACGTGTTCCCCTACCTCATCGCGCAGTTGGAGAAGCCGGGTCCGCGGTGAGATTGCCGGATGCCAGGGCGACGACGTCGTCTTCGTCGAGCCCGGCGCCTTCGAGGCGCCAGGCCTCGATGCTGGCGGCGGGATGCGCGGCGCCGACGAGCGCCAGCACGGCTGCCAGGGTGCGCTGCTCGGTGGCCGTGCGCCGCTCGCCGCGGCGCTGTCGCGCGCCGTCGTCGCAGCCGACCAGCAGTGCCGCCTCGCGCAGCCGGCCCTGGCGCGCCGCCAGCAGCGCGAGCATGCCGGCGAAGTGGCGCAGGCCGAGCGAACGGCGGCAGTACGGCAGGCTGCGCAGCACCTGGGCCTGGGCTTCCTCGAGCGAGCCCTGGCCGGTGAGCGCATGGGCGTACCAGTTGAGCGCGAAGGCCATCATCTGCGAGTCGGTCAGCGGCGAGCGGCGCAGGTGGTCGATGACGCCGCGGAACTGCGCGACCGCCTCGTCGACGTGGCCCAGCTCGTGATGGATGGCGGCCAGGTTGTTGAGCACGTGGAACAGCGTGCGCGCGTTGCCTTCGGAGCGCACCAGCGGCAGCGCCTGCGAGTACGCGGCCAGCGCGCGCACCGGCTGGTCCTGGTAGCGCCGCACCATGCCCGTGCAATAGAGCAAGGTGCCCCGGAAGGCGCGCAGGCCCGGCTGCTCGACCACCTTTCGGCATTGCTCCAGCCGGCGCTCGGCGCTGTCGAAGTCGCCGCTGACGGCAGCCACGTAGGCGTAGGAACACAGTGACAGCGCCAGCAACCCGTCCGGCGGCTGCTGCGCGAATATCTGGCAGGCGCGGTCGAGCAGTTCCATCCGCCGCGGCGCGCTGATGCCGCCATGCAGGCCGACCAGCGCCAGGCCGAGGCTGAACTCGGCCACCACCGGCGGCGGCGTGGCCGCATCGATGAGCGGTTCGGCCATCTGCATCCAGCGCAGGCATTCCGGGTAGCGGCCCGCCTGGTACATCAGCACCGCGGCGCTGTTGACCAGGCCGAGCGCCAGCGCGGCATCGCCGCCGGGCCCGCAGGCCCATTCGATCGCGCTGCGCAGGTTGTCGATCTCGGGGCTGCAGGACTGCACCCACTGGTCGACCGTCTCCACGCCCAGTCGGCCGGCGCGGGTGCGGCGGTCGAGCGCGCTGTGCATGCAGCGTGCGTGCCACTGGCACAGGCTGTCCCATTCGCCGCTGGCCTCGAGCTGCTCGCGGGCATAGGCGCGGGCCGTTTCCAGCAGGCGGTAGCGTGGCACCGGGCCGGCATCGACCACGACGATCGACTTGTCGACCAGGTCGCCCAGGTGATCGAGCACGGCCCAGATGTCGATGTCGGCATCGGACGCCACCTGCTGCGCCAGCTCCAGGCCGAAGCCGCCGACGAACACGCCGAGGCGGCGGAACACCTTCTGCTCGTCGGGGCTCAGCAGCGCATGGCTCCAGTCGAGCGTGGTGCGCAGGGTGCGGTGGCGCGTGGGCGCGTCGCGCACGCCGTTCTTCAGCACATGCAACCGCTGGGCCAGGTGCTGGCGCACGCCCTGCACACCCAGCAGCGGCACACGTGCCGCGGCCAGCTCCAGCGCCAGCGGCAGGCCGTCGAGTTCACGGCAGATGTCGACCACGGCATCGAGGTTGGCCGCGTCCAGGCGGAAGCCCGGCTGCGTGGCGCCCGCACGCGCCACGAACAGGGCGACCGCGCCGTGCGCGGCCGCGTCTGCCAGCACGGCATGGTCGGGCACCGCGAGCGCGCCCAGACGCACCGGCCTTTCCGTCGCCAGCTTCAGGGGCTCCTGGCTGGTGGCCAGCACGTGCAGCTCGGGCACGGCTTCGAGCAGTTGGCTCACCAGCGCGGCCACGGGCTCGACCAGGTGCTCGCAGTTGTCCAGCACCAGCAGTTCGTGGCCGCGCAGGCGCTCGGTCAGTTCGGCGACCGCGTCGGCCCGGTCGGGCAGGTGGATGCCGAGGGCGAGCGCCACGGCGCCCGGCAGCGCGGCCGGGTCCGACGTGCTGGCCAGCTCCACCATCCAGGCGCCATCGCGGAACTCGTGCGCCACCTGGCGCGCGACCGTCCGGGCCAGGCTGGTCTTGCCGATGCCGCCGGGCCCGAGCAGGCTGACCAGGCGGTGCTGGCGCAGCACATCGCGCAACATGCCCTGCTCGGCATCGCGGCCCAGCAACTCGGGCAACAGCGCGGGCAGGTTGCCGGTGTCCGGGCGCATGACGCCGGCGCCCGGCGGCAGGGGTGCGGCGCGGCGCGGCGGCTGCGGCGGTGTGGCGGCGCGCGCGGCGGGCGGCAGCGAGGCGCTCGCGACGGGCAGCGCGTCCAGGTCGGCGGCGAAACGGTAGCCCCGGCCCGGGATGGTGACGATGGCCCGGCTGCCCAGCAGCTTGCGCAGCGCGCTCACGTGCACCTGGAGGTTGTTTTCCTCGACCACCAGGTTCGGCCACACCATCTCGAGCAGCTCGTTCTTGGTCAGCATCCGCTCGCGGTGGGCCATGAGCGCCGACAGCACGTCGAAGGCCCTGGCCCCTACGTTGGCGGGCTGGCCCTCGACCAGCAATTGCCGGGTCGAAGGGCGGACCTCGATGTTGTCGAAGCGGAAGATCGAATCGTTGGGAAGCACTGGGTCGTGGCGGTAAGGCGCTGGCAACCCAGGGTTGTAACCGCGTCGGTCGAAAGTAACAACAGAGTTAACAATTTTTGCTACTTTGGCGTGCATTCATGCGACGCCACCTTCCGTCGGGCGTCGTCGCGAGCCGGCATCCTGCCGAGTTCAGAACTTCCAGAGCAGCCCGATCTGGAACGCCTGCATGCGCGAGCCACCGCCCGCCTGGCCGCTGAACGACGCGCCCAGGCTCAGGTCGTGCCGCAGGTTCAGGTCGAGCCCGGCGTCGAGCACGAAGGCCTCGCGGGCGACGGCCACGCCTGCGGACATGAAGCGGCTCGTGCCACCCAGGGCGAGGTCAGCGGTGGGCACGGCATCGCCTCCGACCACCTTTCGCCAGCCAGCCGAAGCACGCAGCGTGGCCCACACGCCGCCGACGTTGATCCGGGTCGTCGTGCGCATGCCGACCGTGGCGAACGTGGCGCGCATGCCATGGCCGCGGCCGGCCAGTTCGGCGCCCGTGCCCAGTCCCCGCTCGCGGAAATCGCCGCCGTGGATGTCGACGTGCGCGAGGCTCGCGAAGGGCTCGACGGCGGTCGCGGCGCCGGCGTCGATGCGCCAGCCCAGTTCGCCGAAGGCCTGCAGCGTGCGCAATGAATAGCTGGCGCTCAGGGCATCCCTCGAGCCGGGAAAGGCGAGGTCGCGGCGTGTGTCCAGCGATTGGCGGCTGTAGGCGGCGCCGCCGCGCCACCCCGCCGCACCCCATTGCGCGCCGCCATACGCGCCGAGGTGCCAAGCCTGGCCGCTGGCGCTGCCCCGGTGCTCCCGAAGGTCCAGGCTGGTCTGGCCCAGGCCGCCGAAACCGCCCACGCGGCCCGCATCACCGACGCTACGCTCGGCGCCGACCAGCAGGCCGCCGGTGCTGCGGTCCGCACGCGCGGCATTGCCGTCGCCGTCGGCCCGGCTGCGTGCGCCGTAGGTCCGGGTCCAGACGCCGCCATTGCCTGCCTCGCCCGTCGGCGCGGCCTGGGCCAGACCGGCGCCGCCCGGCCCGCGCCGTGCGCGATCGAGCGCCACCTCGCGCACGAGACGACTGTCCTCCAGCGCGGCCGACTTCACGCTGGCGTGCACCTCGCCCGAGAGCTGGTCGAACGCGGCACGGGCGGTGGCTGCGTCGAGCTGCACCACCCGGTCGTACAAGACGCTCCGGCCCAGCGCTTCGACGGCAGCGGCACTGGCACGCTGGTTGCCGCTCGCCGCCACCGAGGAAAAGCGCACGTCGTTGCGCATGAAAGCCAGCAGCGCGCTGTCGGCGGTGTAGCTCAGCGTCGGATCGAGGAAGGCGAAGTTCGCGCTGATGCCGTCGAAGCGGCCGGTGATGCCGCCATCGGCCTTCAGGATGGTGTACGTGCCCGACGGATTCCAGTGGCCATCGGCCGCGAGCGCGGCGACTGACGCGCCCTGGATCCCCGCCTTGCCGCCGACGAGGATCTGGTCGCTCCGGCCGTCAGGCGCGGCTTCGACCCGGTAGGTGGCGCCGGGCGCCAAGGTGAGATCGCCCGCCACGTGCAGGGTGCCGATCGAGTTGCCCGGCGCCACGATGCCACCGCGTTCGACGACGGCGCTGCCGACCGTGCCGTTGCCCTGCAGCGTGGCACCGGCGGCCACGCTGAGCGTGCCGCCCAGCCCGCCGTTGACTGCGAGGGTGCCTGCGGCGACACGGCTGGTTCCGGTGAACGCACTGCCGTCGCCGGTCATGTCGAGGCTGCCGTCACCGGTCTTGGTGAAACTGCCGCTGCCCGACATGGCGTTGGCGAACGCTGCGTCCGCGGGCTGGTCGACGACCAGGGCTGCGTGGTTCGTGATCGCGCCGCTGCCGAAACTGCGCGCGTGGCCGGTCAACACGCCGCGCTCGATCGCGGTGCCGCCTTCATAGGTGTTGATGCCGGTGAGCGCCAGCGTTCCGGTGCCGGATTTCGTGACGCCACCCGCGCCGCCCACGGCGCCGGCGTAGGTGGTGTCGATACCCTGGTTCACGGTCAGTCGCGCGCCGCCCAGCGTGATGCGACCGCCCGCGCCGGACAAGCCACTCGCCTCGAGGTCGAAGCCGGCGAGATCCAGCGTGCCGGCATGGACGGTGTAGGCACCGCCCTGCGCGAAGGCCGCCGGCCCGCCGGCTCGCAGTGTTCCCGCATGAACCGTCGTGTTGCCGACGTAGCGGTTGGCGCCCGTCAAGGTGGTCGTGCCGGCCCCGCGCTGCTCGACGCTGCCGTCACCAGAAATGGCACCGTCGAAGGTGGTCGCATCGCTGCGATTGAAGGCGAGCGTGCCGCGGTTGGCCACGTCGCCGGTGATCCAGCCATCGGTGCCGCCGGCTCCGAGCTGCAGCGTTCCGCCGGCGACGACGGTGCCGCCCGAGTAGGCCTGCGTTCGCGTCAGCGTGGTCGTGCCCGTGCCGCGCTGCTCGACCGCCCCGCCCCCGGAGATGACGCCTGCAAAGTCGGACCGATCCGCGCGGTTGAAGGCCAGGATGCCGTGGTTCGTGACGTCGCCCGCGATCGAGCCGCGGCTTCCGCCGTCGCCCAGCTGCAAGGTGCCCGCGGCAATGGTGGTGCCGCCCGTGTAGGTGTTGGCATTGACGAGCGTGGTGGTGCCCGTTCCCCTTTGCTCGACGGCGCCGCTGCCGGAGACGACGCCGCCGAAGGTGGCGGCATCGCTGCGGTTGAAGCGCAGCAGTGCGCCGTTGACGACGTCACCCACGATCGACCCGCCGCTGCCGCCGTTGCCCAACGACAGCACGCCGGCGGCGATGCGCGTGCCGCCCGTGTGGCTGCTGTCGCCCGTAAGAACCAGGGCACCGTCGCCCTCCTTGACCAGCCTGCCGCCGCTGACCACGCCGCCCACGGTGAACGTCGTACCGGTGTCGACGAGCAAGCTTGCGCCGAGCGTTCCGATGCCCACAGGGCGCATGCTGGCCACGTCGGCGGTCGTGCGGAGCCGACCCCCATCGATCGTCAATGCGCCGGCGGTCGACCCCAGGCTGCGGTCGTCGCCGATCGACAGCGTGCCTTCCGTGATCGTCCACGGTGTCAGCGCCGTGGTGCTGCCGGCCAGCGTCCAACTGCCCGCACCGCGCTTGGTGAACGACGCGAAGTTGCGGTACTGCGCGACCTCGAGCGTGCCGTTTCCCGTGCCGGACAGGATGAGCTGGTCCGAGCCACCGGCTACCGCCACGACCTCGCCGACGATCCCCGACGAGGGGTGCAGTTCCAGCTTGTTCGTTCCGCCCGTGAAGACGATGGCTTCGGCTCGAGCGCCCGCGCCGCCCTTGCCGACACCGCCGATGATGGTGCCGAAATTGACGAGCTCGAGATTCGAAGCACTGACGCCCGCGCCGCCGCTGCCATCGATGGCCGCCCAGGCGGGTCCAGCGCCGGGTCCGGCGATTCCGCCGTTTCCCCCTCCGACGATCGATGTGTTGACGAACGTGCCGCCGGCCGCGGACCAGACGAGACCAACGCCGCCGCGCCCTCCATTTCCCCCGCTTGCATTTACGCTACCGGGACCGCCGGCGCCCAGAGCGCCGCTGATGAGTCCATCGTTTTGCAGAGAACCCGGGCCGCCGGTCCAGACCACCCCGGCACCGCCGTCCCCGCCAGCGCCACTCGAGCCGCCAGCGCCGGCCAAGGCGCCACTGGTGCCACCGATGCCGCCATTGCCACCAAAGCCGCCCCGAATGCTCGTTCCGCGCCGAATGACGAGGCCGGTGCCTTGACCCAGCAGACCAGCGCCACCTTGCCCACCGCCGCCACCGCCTGCCATTTCGGTGCCACGACCACCCATGCCGCCGCTGCCACCGGCCAAGTCGCCGTTCAGGACGCGCCGGCCAGCGTCGGCTTCGATCTGCATCGCGGCGCCGCCGCCGCCGCCACCACCGCCTCCGCTGCCCATGTTCAGGGCGCCGACGCCGGCCGCACCAGTGCCACCGGCACCACCAGAGACCACGCCCACGTCGTAGGCCGACAACACCGCATTCGATGGCAGCAGCAGGCCAAGAGCGCCGCCGCGGCCTCCGGCACCGCCCTGGTCACCTGCACCCATACCGCCAGGCGCGCCATCACCCGACGCGCTGTACGCACCACCTCCGCCGCCGCTGCGTCCCCTGAAAATGATGGCGTTGACGTCCGCGCCATCGCTGCCGCTGGGTGCCGCTGCGGTGCCGCCTGCGCCACCCCTGGCCACATCCAAGTAGCTGGAGCCTCCTGCACCGCCATCCGCGATGGCGTTACCGGTGACGAGCGAGAGGGCGGTGAAATGGAAGACGACTCGATAGAAGGTGTTCATGGGGCTGCAAGGCGTGCACCGGCCGAAATGCGGCTTCGCAGGCGTGGCCCGCCAGCCGGGCGTCCCCTCGGGACGCAGCCAGGTGTCAGCGGCGGATGGTCGAAGGTTTCGTTCGCCGACTTGTCGGCGCGCGACAATTGATCAGCCCTGAACGGAGCAGCGCGCGCAATCGTCAACGAATCCACGGGCAGCCCTGGCCCGCGATGCCTGCCACGCATTCGTCCAGCCCAAAGCAAAGCAGGGCCGATAGGCCCTGCTTGTTGCGGAAGAAAGCCCCCGGGCGCCCTAGGCGGGCACAGCCTCGATGTTAGGCCGCTCCCAATGCCGGTGCTTCGCGATCGCAGCGATGAAGTCCTGCGCGATCTTCAATGCCGCGGTGTTGTCGCCCAGGTTGGTGGTGGGCGTCGCCGCCACCACCACACCCGCCGCCCGGGTACCCGTCTCTTCGCCGATGCCCAGGGTGGCCAGCATCTTCACGCCTTCGCCGATGGTGCAGATGGCCTTGCAATGCTTGTAGGCCTCCAGCACGAAATGCACCGCGTCGCCGCTACGTGCCAGCGCCTCGATGCCCTGCGCGCCGGCCGGCACGAGCACGGCATCGAACATCACCGAGGGCATGTTGACGAAGGTGGCGTCCACCTCCAGTTGCCGGCGCGAAGCGCTGGTCACCGTGCCGAGCTTCGCCGCGATCACCTTGCACTGGGCGCCGGCCTGTTCGATGGCCTCGCGGATCGGCTTGAGCGATGCGGAGTCGATGCCGTCGACGGCCAGGATCGCCACCTTGCGCGTGCGGATGGAGCCGTCGCCGGTGTCGATCATGCGCAAGGCGGCCGATTCTTCGAGCGGCAGCTTCATGCGGTGCTCGCGGAAACCGGCTCGGCCGGCGGCCGCCTTCGCATCGGGCGGATTGATGCCCAGCGGCTCGGCCACGCGGCGTGCCAGCTTTTCGTCGACGTGCGCCAGGTTGTCCACCATGCGCTGGCGGATGGCGGGCAGCTCGACTTTCGACAGCTCGAAGCGAAAGGCCGCCACGATGTGGTCCTTCTCGCAGACGCTCTGGCTGTTGAAGAACAGGCGCGCCTGGGTGAAGTGGTCGTCGAAGGTCGGGCTGCGGCGCCGCACCTTGGGCGACTCCAGTTCTTCCGGATACGACTGGAAGCCGCTGCTGCCGCCGTCGATGCGGAATTCCTTGCCGTCGTTCAGCGAATGCGGCTCGTACGCCACCTGGCCGCGCGCGATGGTCTGGCGGTGCATGCCGTCGCGCTGGAAGTTGTGGAAGGGGCACACGCCGCGGTTGATCGGCAGCTCGTGGAAGTTGGGCCCGCCCAGTCGCGAGAGCTGGGTGTCGGTGTACGAGAACAAGCGGCCCTGCAGCAGCGGGTCGTTGGTGAAGTCGATGCCGGGCACCACGTGGCCCGGATGAAAAGCCACCTGCTCGGTCTCGGCGAAGAAGTTGTCGGGGTTGCGGTTGAGCACCAGTCGGCCGATGCGCTGGACGGGCACCATCTCCTCGGGGATCAGCTTGGTCGGGTCGAGCAGATCGAAGGGCAGCGAATGCTCCTTGTCCTGCGGGATCATCTGCACGCCGAGCTCCCATTCGGGAAAGTCGCCCCGCTCGATCGCTTCCCACAGGTCGCGACGGTGGAAGTCCGCGTCCTTGCCCGCGATCTTCTGCGCCTCGTCCCAAGCCAGGCCGTGGATGCCGAGCTTGGGCTTCCAGTGGAACTTGACGAAATGGCTCTCGCCGCGCGAGTTGACGAAGCGGAAGGTGTGCACGCCGAAGCCTTCCATCATGCGCAGGCTGCGCGGAATGGCGCGGTCGCTCATGGCCCACATCAGCATGTGGGTGGTCTCGGGCATCAGCGAGGCGAAGTCCCAGAAGGTGTCGTGCGCGCTGGCGGCCTGCGGCATCTCGTTGTGCGGCTCGGGCTTCACGGCATGGATCAGGTCCGGAAACTTCATCGCGTCCTGGATGAAGAAGACCGGGATGTTGTTGCCGACCAGGTCGTAGTTGCCTTCGTTGGTATAGAACTTGACGGCGAAGCCGCGCACGTCGCGCACGGTGTCGGCCGAGCCGCGCGAGCCCGCCACGGTGGAGAAGCGCACGAACACCGGCGTCTTGACCGAAGGGTCCTGCAGAAAGTCGGCAGACGTGAACTGCGACATCGAGCGGTACACCTCGAAGTAGCCGTGCGCCGCCTCTCCGCGCGCATGCACCACCCGCTCGGGAATGCGCTCGTGGTCGAAATGCGTGATCTTCTCGCGCAGGATGAAGTCTTCGAGCAACGACGGCCCGCGCACGCCGGCGCGCAGCGAGTTGTGGTTGTCGGGGATCTGAACGCCCTGGTTCGTGGTGATCCGGGGCGTGTTGTCGGCGGTGGATGCGGCAAGCTGCTCCTGCTTGCCTTCGCTGCCGTTGCCCGGCTTGGGGCGGCGGCTTCCAGCCGTCTTGTTGCGCGTGGTCATCGGGTTTTCCTCTCGTCCGGATCCCTGGGCGCAGCGGCTTCAGCCGGTTTCTGCATCGAAGAACGCATCCAGGGCATTGACCACGACCGCCAGACCGAGCACGCCTGCGACGCCCACGACGGCCCAGAGCAGCACGTCGTCGATCCAGGGTGCGTTGAGGAAACCAAGCATCGAGGAAAGCTCCATGGTGCGCTCCGTGTCATGGGGTTGTCGGCAAGGCCGGAAGCAGAAGTGGCGGGAGCGGCTGGCGAACAGCCGCTTGCGAAGACCGAGGTTAGGCGGCCGGCCCCCGGAACCCCGTAGTGGCCGCGCACCGTGCAGTGTGGGAAGGTCCAGCAGCTCTCGGTAGGAACGCGCTGACGGCTCGCACGCGCGGCCTACGCGCTTTCGCGCGCCGGCCCACGACGCTTCGCGAATCGGCTCACGCTGCGGCGCAACACTCTTCCATACGATGCGCTGTCGGCGGCCGGCGCGCGCTTCCCCAGCGCGCCTTCCCGATGCTTCTTCACCTTAGCCAACCACTGCCATGCTCATCCGAATCGGCTTCGACATCGAACTGGTCCTCAGCCCGCCGACGGCCATGGTCTACATGCTGCAGGTGCATCCCTCGCGCGCCGGCGATATCCAGGGCACCGAGAACATCACCATCAGCCCGCCGCTGACCACCGACCACTACCTGGACGTTTTCGACAACCACTGCGCCCGCGTGCACGTGCCCGCCGGCGTGACGAACGTGCGATTGCGCAACGAGGCGACGATCTTCGACTCGGGCTGGCCCGACCCCGTCGACCACCATGCCGTGGCGCACACGCCCGACCAGCTGCCGGTCGACACCCTTCGCTTCCTGCTGCCCAGCCGCTATTGCGAGGTCGACGGCGAGCTGCTGGCATTCGCCTGGCAGAACTTCAGCCACGTGCCGCGCGGCTGGTCGCTGGTGCAGGCCATTTGCGACTACGTGCACCAGCACATCCGCTTCGACTACCAGAACGCGCGCCGCACCCGCACCGCGCTGGAAGGCTGGCGCGAGCGCACCGGCGTGTGCCGCGACTTCACGCACCTGGCGATCACGCTGTGCCGCTGCATGAACGTGCCGGCGCGCTACGTCACCGGCTACCTGGGCGACATCGGCGTGCCGCCGGTGCCCTACCCGATGGACTTCAGCGCCTGGTTCGAGGTGTACCTGGGCGACCGCTGGTGGGCCTTCGACGCACGCCACAACAAGCCGCGCATCGGCCGCATTCCGATCGCGCGCGGCCGCGACGCGGCCGACGTGCCGATCACCATGGTGTTCGGCGAGCACAGCCTGGCGCGCTTCGAAGTCGTGACGGAGGAAACCTGATGGCCACCGGCAGCAGAACACTGTGGAAGGGCGCCATCACCTTCGGGCTGGTGCACATCCCCGTGGGCCTGCACACGGCCACGACCGAGCAGGGCGTCGACTTCGACTGGCTCGACAAGCGAAGCATGGACCCGGTGGGCTACAAGCGCATCAACAAGAAGACCGGCAAGGAAATCGACAAGGACAACATCGTCAAGGGCGTCGAATACGAGGATGGCAAGTACGTCATCATCTCGGCCGACGAGATCGAGGCGGCGTACCCGCGCACGACGCAGACCATCGAGATCCAGCGCTTCGTCGACGCCGATGCGATTCCCTTCGTCTACCTCGAGCGCCCGTACTACCTGGCACCGATCAACAAGGGCCAGAAGGTCTACGCGCTGCTGCGCGAAGTGCTGGTGAAGACGAAGAAGATCGGCCTGGCCAAGGTGGTGATCGCCACCAAGCAGCACTTGGCCGCGCTGGTCCCCAGCGAGAACGCGCTGGTGCTCAACCTGCTGCGCTGGGGCGACGAAGTGAAGCCGCTCGACGGGCTGGACCTGCCCGCGGCCGGTGCCAAGGGCGCCAAGATCGGCGCCGCCGAGATGAAGATGGCCGAGCAACTGGTCAAGGACATGTCGGGCGAATGGAAGGCCGAGGACTTCAAGGACGAGTTCAAGCACGAGGTGATGAAGCTCGTGAACAAGAAGGTCAAGGCCGGCGACACCGAGACGGTGATCCAACCCGAGGAAGAGCCCCTGGCCGAAGGCGCCGAGATCATCGACCTGACGGAATTGCTCAAGCGCAGCCTGGGTGGCAAGAAGGCGAAGCCTGCAAAGACGGCCACCAAGGCGGCGAAGGCAGCCAAGGCTGCACCTGCGAAGAAGACCGCGCGCAAGGCGGCCGCGAAGAAGAGCGCACCGGCCAAAGGACGCAAGGCAGCCTGAGGCGGAAGCGAGGGGCGCCACTGTCCTCTCGGCCCGCGGAGCGCCGCGACTCAGGCGCCCGGCATCCAGCCCAATGCCTTCATGGCCGCCGCGAGGCCCTTGCGCCCGTCGTCCATGGCAGCCCACGGTGCATTGCCCACGTCCAGCCGCTCGGCGATGTCGCGCACCGTCCAGTGCGCTGCGCTGTCCAGCATCGGCAGTTCATCCCAGTGCACGGGCACCGACACGCCCAGGCCCGGCCGCGCGCGCACCGACCAGGCGCTGACGGTCGTGGCGCCGAAGCCGTTGCGCAGGTAGTCGACGAAGATGCGGCCGACACGGTTGCGCGGGCCGCTCTTGGCGACGAATCGATCGGGCACGATGCGGGCCAGGTGCTGCACCAGCGCCTGCGCGAAGCCCTTGACGTCGTCCCATTCGTAGTGGCGGCGAATCGGCACCACCACGTGCATGCCCTTGCCCCCGCTGGTCTTCAGGAAAGCCGCCAGGCCCAATTCGTCCAGCAGCACGCGCACGAGCATCGTGGCCTCTTGCATGGCGGGCCAGTCGACGCCCTCGCCGGGGTCGAGGTCGAGCGTGAAGCGATCGGGCTGGCCGATGGCCTTGGAAGTCGCGTTCCAGGTGTGCAGCTCGATCACGTTCATCTGCGCGGCGGACAGCAGGCCGGCTTCGGTGTCGATCTGCAGCAAGGGCTCGTGGCCCGGGTCCAGCGCCGGATCCAGCCATCGGACGCCGGGCATCTCGTTCTGGTTGGCGTGCTTCTGAAAGAAGAGTTCGCCGCTCACGCCCTCGGGCGCGCGTACCAGCGACACCGGCCGGCCGCGCAGGTGCGGCAGCATCAAGGCCGAGACCTGGTCGTAGTAGGCGACCAGTTCGCCCTTGGTGACACCGCTCTCGTCGTCGATCACACGTTCGGCGTGGGTGATGCGCATCGATTTCACAGCTGGCCTTTTTTGAGGGGGTCGACGCGTCGGCTTCGGCGAGTCGGGCGCAGCGACGGGCTGCTTCTGCTCGGCACTCGGCGCGTCACTGCCGGGCGGATGATCGACGTCGCGACCGCTGACGACGCTGTCGGGCTCGGCGTCGACCACGTCGTAGTCCGCGAGCGCGCGGGCCTCGTCATCGTCTTCCTTGATCAGCAGCCAGGCTTCCTGCTTGTCGCGTCCGCGGCCGCGCATGCGCACCAGCGCCCAGCGGCCGCGCAGCTTGTCGCCGTGCAGCGCGAACTTCAGCTTGCCATCGGCCAGGCCGCGGCGCGCATCGCCTTCAGGCTCCCAGCTGCCGCGGTCCCACACGATCACGGTGCCGGCGCCGTACTGATGCGCCGGGATCGTGCCCTCAAAGCCCGCATAGCCGAGCGGATGGTCTTCCACGTGCACGGCCATGCGCTTGACGGCCGGATCGAGGCAGGGCCCCTTCGGCACGGCCCAGCTCTTCAGCGTGCCGTCGAGTTCCAGGCGAAAGTCGTAGTGCAGCTGGCGCGCATGGTGCTTCTGCACCACGAAGCTGTGTCCCTGCGAGCCGCGACCCGTGCGGTGCGGTTCGGGGGTCTGGCGGAAATCGCGTTTGCGGCGGTAGTCCGCCAATGCTTGGTCAGCTTCGCGGGCGCGCGTCGATGCAGGCATGGGATGGTTCTCCTGCGACGACCGTAGAGCCAGGCGGCCAGTCGAGCTGTAGGAAGCCGGCAAGGCCGGCCGTGCGTCTCAGCGCCGGCGTCCAGGGAAGGCCGGTCCCGCGCGAACCGGTGCCGGCAACTCGGCCTCGTAGACGACGGGAAAGCCATCCGCCTGCCGCTCGATGCTCGCGATGGGCACCGTCGCATCGGCAGGAACGGTGACATAAAGCGCCCAGCGGCCATCGGCGGTGGTCGTCACGCCGCATTGCCGGACTTGCGGATCGTGACAAGTGTCGGCAACGGCGAGCAGGCGCTCGGGCGGCTCCGGCGTACTGGGCTCCCCGGCGTGGTGCGTACGAGCGGGCTTCATGCGTTGATTCCTCGGATGAGCGGGAAATCTTAGCGAGCATCCGCCGAATCACCACGCGCGACGGCGCACCAGCGTCGTCGTCGTGGGTTCTAGACAGGATGTACGTTGAAGCGCGCGCAGGCTGCGGACACGTCGCAGGCCGTGGTGGTCGCGCCATCGCCCGCAAAGAGAAGCGCGACCGGACGGCCCGATTTCTGCTCCAGGATCACCGACCCCGAATCACCTGGGTTGCTGAATGGCAAGTTGGCGTTGCCCGTGATGGTGATCGCGTTATCGAAGGTGGCGATGATCGGCATCTGCTGCGTGCCGTAGTTCACCTGCACGCCGCGCACGCGTATGGCGCGGATCATGCCCACCGTGACGCCCGTGGTTCGGCCCGCCTTGGTGACGACCATGCCGGGCCGCGGCGCCAGCAACTGCGGCGTGTAGTTCGGGATGTTGAGCATGGCGCCGGTCTTGATCTTCTTCGGATCCTGCACGACCGCGATGGCCGCATCGATGACGTTGCGCGGCTGCGAGCCCGGTGCCGGGAACAGGATCGGCTCGAAGGAACTGAGCGAGGCGATCGTGTCCGCGGATGCCGCAGAGAAGGGTTGGGTGAACGGGGTGCCCACCGGGAAGCGATTCACGTTGGCGAGCACGTGGTTGTTGCTCAGGATGAAGAGCGGCCCGCCGCCCTCGTCTCCCCCGCGCCGCACGAAGCAGCCGAGCGTGCCGACGAATTTCCCGCCCAACGGGCCGATCTCGACGCCCGCAGGAACCGGTCGGTGGCGCATCTGGTGCTGGCCCGGGTTCGCGACCAGCGCCGCCACGCTCTTGCGGGACGCCCTTCTGTCGAACGCCACCTGCACCGGCAGGTGCTCGACGTCGATCGCCACCCCTTGCCTCGCATCGCTCAGCACCGGCACCGTGGAAGCCGATTGGACGGAGGGCGCGTCGAACATGTAGACCTTGACGACGAACTGGCCGTCGTCCCGAATGCCGACGCCGGTCGCGTGGACATGCGCCAAGGGCCCGGCGGCCGCTTCGCCAGCCATGGCGCTGAAAGCCATGGCCTGGGCCTGCGGCACCGCGACGCTCATCTGAGCCTGAACGAGGTCTGCCCGAAATTCCTCGAGCGCTTCGAGTGCTTCACCAAATGTGGCCATGACGATTTCCTCTCGGTTGAATGGACGCCGCAGACGCTACGCCGGACCGCCGTGAAGGTCATCCACCGACATGTGGACTCGCGCTGGATGATTCGCTGCGCACCGGGACGGCGCCCCAGGCTGGCATCACTCGACGGGCGGTTCGAACGCGAAGCCGACGCCGTACACCGAGCGGATCCAGTCGTGCGCGGGCGACGCCGTGGAGAGCTTGCGCCGCAGGTTCTTGATGTGGCTGTCGACCGCGCGCTCGGACACGTCGGCGTCGTCGTCGTAGGCCAGCTCGAGCAGGCGCGCACGCGAGAAGATGCGGCCCGGATGGCGCGACATCGTCTGCAGCAGCCGGAACTCGCGCCGCGTCAGGTTGAGCGGCGTGCCGGACAGCGTGGCGCGCCAGTGGGCCTCGTCGAGCGTCAGCGCTTCCGCACCGCGCGCGGCCGGCTTGTTTTCGACACGGCGCAACACGGCGCGAACGCGCGCCACCACTTCGCGCGGCGAGAAGGGCTTGCAGACGTAGTCGTCGGCGCCCAGCTCCAGCCCCAGCAGGCGGTCGACCTCCTCGATGCGCGCGGTGAGCAGGATGACCGGGTGCGCGGTATGCGCGCGAGCCTGGCGCAGCACGCTCAGGCCGTCGAGCCCGGGCAGCATGATGTCCAGCAGGGTCAGGTCGGGCGGGGCCTCGAGCATGCGGGCCAGCGCGGCGCGGCCGTCGGCCACGTGCTCGGTCTCGTGGCCGGCATGGCGCAGGTAGTCCTGCAGCACGGAGGCGATGTCGGCTTCGTCTTCGACGATCAGGATTCGGCTCATGATCTGGTGGCGCCTATGACGCTTGCGATGCTTGGGAAAGTGGAAGCCAAAGAACGATGCGCAACCCACCCAGCGGCGATGCCGCGGCATCGATCTCGCCGCCGTGCGCCTCGACCATCGCGCGGCAGATCGACAGGCCGAGGCCGGAGCCGCCCAGCTCGCGGCTGCGCGAGCCATCGGCGCGGAACAGGCGCTCGAAGACCATCGGCAGCTCGTGCGCTGCCACGCCGGGCGCGCTGTCGTCGAAGCGCAGCACAAGCCGCTGCGCGCCGGCGCTGCCCTCGACCGCCGCGCCGATGCGCAGCAGGCCGCCTTCGTCGGTGTAGGCCAGCGTGTTGTCGAGCAGGTTCATGAACACCTGGTGCAGGCGGTGCGCATCGCCTTCGACCATGGGCTGCGACGCTGCCGCAAGCGCATCGACGGCCGCGGCATCGACATCGATACGGCGCTTCGCGAAGCGGTCGCGCGTGGCGGCCAGCGTCTCCTTCAAGACGGCCAGCGGGAACACGGTGGTCCGGGTCAGCGCCTCCGACTGCGGCCCGCGCATGCTGCTGCGCAGGTCGTCCACGAGCTGGTTGAGCCGCATCACCTGGCGATGCAGCCGCAGCGCCGTGCGGTCGTCGAAGGTGCGCACGCCGTCCTGCAGCGCTTCGATTTCCGCGCGCATCGCGGCCAGCGGCGTGCGCAGCTCGTGCGCCACGTCGGCCAGCCAGGCGCGGCGCGAGGCGTCGGCCGTGTCCAGGCGCTCGGCCATGTCGTTGAAGGTGCGGCCCAGCAGGGCCAGTTCGTCCGACCCCTGCACCTGCACGCGCGTGCCGAGCCGGCCCCGCGCCACGTCCTGCGCACCCTGGGTGAGCGCGTCGATCGGGCTCAGCCAGCGCCGCGCCAGCAGCCACGACAGCACCAGCGCGAGCACCAGTCCGGCCAGGCCGGTCAGCGCGATGAAGCCCGACTGCCGCGCGACGAAGGCGCGGTCGGCCTCGCTCTCGATGCCCTCGATGGGCGCGAGCACCAGTTCGCCGACCACCAGGTTGGCGCGGCGGATGGGCAGGTGCGCGGCCGTGTCGCGGTCGACGGCCGCACCCACCACCTGCCGGCCCTGCGCGTCGATCACGCCGAGCCGCCGGTAGATGGAATCGGGCGCCTCGCGCAGGCCGGCGAACAACCACGGCGGCGCGGGATGCATGTAGCGGCGCGGCAGCAATTCCAGCTGCGGCGGCGGGCCGGGCGGCTCGCCGTTGTCGGGGCGCGGTGAACGCGCGTACCAGGGCGGCAGGCGGGCGTCGTCGCCCTCGCGGCCTTCGCTCTTGGGCAAGCCGACGTCGCCCATCTGCAGGCGGCGCCACTGCTCCTCGTTGTCGCGCAGGCGGTCCCAGTTGCCATTGGCCACGTAATGCTTCTGCAGCAGTTGCGCCAGCCAGTCCATGCGCCGGATCTCGATCTCGGCGACGTAGGGGCCGAGGCCGCGCTGCAACGCGAAGATCGAGAAGCCGGCCGAGATCAGCAGCAACAGCACCAGCAGCGTGGCCAGGGCGAAGAAGATTTTCCGGGTGAGCGTCAGGCGGGGCATCGAAGGCATCGTCGGCGGCACGTGGGGCGCATGGCGGCATTCTGCCGTCACGGCCCCGCGGCCGCCGCTGCGGCGGCCGGCCGATCAGAAGGCGTGGCGGATGCCGAAGTCATAGCCGGTGGAAGAGCGCGGCAGGCCCGCGCCGAAGCCGACGCCGTTGCCGGCATAGCCCGTGGTGATGGCCGAACTCAGGCTGCCGGAGTAGGCCGCGTCGTTGCGGTTGTTGACGCGTGCGACGGTGGCGTAGAGCGCCGTGCGCTTCGACAGGTTGTGCACGTAGCCGAGCGCGAGCTTCTGCACGCGCGGGTCTTGCCCCACCAGGCCGGCCACGCCCTCGTCGTAGCGCACCGTGGAATACGAGGCGCGGATCAGCCCCGCGCCCACCGGCACGGTCGCGCCGAGCAGGTAGCCGTCATAGCGGTCGCGGGTGGATGCGAACGCGGTCTCGAAACCGTTGCGCACGCTCGAAACTTCACCGAAGAGCTTGACCGGCCCGAAATCGTAGGAAGCGCCCAGGTTGGCGGTGCGCACCTTGCGCGTGAGCGTGCCGTCGTCCACCGCGAGGCTCTCGCCGAGCGACACGGCGACGTCGAGCGGGCCGTTGGCCCAGCCGAACCGGCCGCCGACGGAGCGGCCTGCGCGGCTGTTGAACGTCGCGGTGCCGGCCGAGACGCTGGTGTCGGTGTTCTCGTGCAGGCTGTATTGCAACTGACCATAGAAGCCGCCGAGGTTCGACGGCAGGAAATAGCCGACCGAGTTGCTGGCGCGTGCGTAGTTCGTGTTCGCCAGGCTGCTGCTCGCGCCCACCGAGCTGATCTCGTTGGCGCCCGAGCCGTTGGTGCCGAAGGGGTCGAACACCGTGTCGTTCCAGTAGGTGGGCGTGTAGTCGCGGCCCAGCCTCAGTTCGCCGAAGCCGCCCGACAGGCTCACCGTCGAGCGCCGGTCGAAGCTGCCGATGCCGGTCGCGCCGTCGTCGTTGCTGATGGGCGCTTCGAGCCAGAAGCTCGCGGCCAGGCCGCCGCCCAGGTCTTCGGTGCCGCGGAAGCCGATGCGGCTCGAGGCGTAGCCCGAGTTCGACAGGCTCCAGCGGCTCTGCTTGCTGCTCAGGCCGGTCACGGCATCGCGCGAGGTCGCCGACTGGTAGCTCACGCCCGCGTCCACCACGCCGAACAGCGTGACGGACGATTGGGCGAAGGCCGGGCCGGCGGCGAGAGCCGCGAAGGCCGCGAGGGCCGGAAAGGATTTCTTCATTCAGATTGCTCCGGTTTCAAGGCAGGTGCGATGGAGCCGGAAGCCGCATCGCGCCACCGCTCCAAGTGGAGCGGCACTGTCATGTTCGACATCAAAAGCGGAGGAAATGGGGAGCAGCCCGTGGTGGCGAAGGGCGCCGCCGATGCATCAACGCTGCGCGCGCGATTCGCGCAGCAGCAGCACCAGCGCCCACACGTGCAGCACCAGCATGAATAGCACGCTGGCGGCCATCAGGCCCCGTTCGAAAGCATCGCGCAGGCCGAGGTCGGACTCCGGGTCCACGGCTTGCAGCAGGCCGAACACGGCCGGCGGCGTGACCAGCAATGCGCCGATCGCGCCGACGGCGCGGAAGGACGCGGTGCGCGTGCGCGGCACCACGGCGACCGCGGGCAGGCGGGGCGGCAGCAAAGGATCGGGGTCGTGCAGTGTGATCGCCATCCGGCCGATGATGGAGGCCGAATTCGTAGGAATCTGGGAGCCGGTACGGGAGTCGCCCCGGCGAGCGGCATCCGCTTCCCGTCCGCTCATGGCGCCAGGCCTGGCCTGGCGCCGACGCCCTCGCGTGCCTGCACCAGCGGCATGCGCAGGGTCAGCCCCATGCCGCCCAGCGCCGAGGGCGCCGCATACAGCCGCCCGCCCAGCGCATCGACGATGCGGCGCGAGCACAGGGCGCCCTCGCGCAACACTTCTTCGTCTTTGGCAATGGGGACCGCGCGCGCGATGAACAAGCGTTGGTACAGCGTGGCCAGCATCGGTTGTCGGCCCGACGCGAGGCTGGAGTCCATGAAGCTGACCACGGCCTGATCGTTCTCGCGCCGCGCGAAGGTTTTCAACACGCCGCCGCGCGGCATGGCGTCGCAGGCCAGGCGGACGATGTGGCCCAAGGTCAGCTTGAGTTCGCGCGGGTCGGCCCAGACGCCGAGCGCCACTTCGGGCAGACGATGCTCGAGCGCGATGCCGGCCGCGCGCAGCGAGGCGCCGCAGGAAGCGGGCATGTCTTCGAGCAGTGCACGAAGGTCGAGCCAGCGGCGTTCGAGCGGCTCGGCGCGCGAGGCCATCGCGAGAGGCTCGCGGGGTCTGCGTGCGAGGGAAGGCGTTGCGCTCAGGCCGAGGACGGCCAGCAGATGGGACAGGGGTGCCATGTCGATTCCTCCGGTGGAGTGGATGAAGGATGGATCGACGCTGCGATCCATCGCCTCATGCTGGCCGCCGAATGCGGAGGAATTTGGGAGTGGCGCTGGCCACCCGATTGCTTGCCCTCAGGCGGCAGGCCGGCGCAAGTCGCGCTCGCTGGCGACCGCGAAGTAGAACCACTCGGTGCCCGGCAGCGCGGTCGAGTTGGGGAACACGATGAAGCCGTCGCGCTCGGCCGCCAGCACGCGGCCATCCGCCCGCAGGCCGATGGGCTCGCCACGCGACACCGGGTCGAAGGTGGCCCACTCGCGCACGAACCGGTCGCCTTCGCCGTCGCGGTCGGTCACGCTGACCAGGCGCAGCAGCGCGGGCGGCTCCTGCGGTTGCGTCTGCGGCTCGACGGCGATCATGCCCAGCAGGCGCAAGGCGGCCAGGATGGCGCGGTGCGCGACCTCGGGCGCGGCCGGGTCCTGGTGCTGCCCGCATTCGAGCGTGACACCGTAGCCACCACGGCTGCGCATGTATTCGTTGGTGCCCCAGCCGAAGGCGATGGCGCGGTCGTCTGCAGGCTTGCCGCCGGCGCGCTGGGCCAGGCCGGCCGCGTAGATGTCGAGCCAGCCTTCGACCACGCGCGACGTGCCGAGGTGCAGCGCGAGCTGGCCTTCCTCGAATGCGCGGGCGAAGGGCTCGAGCGTGCCGCGGTTGTCGCGCGGGCCGATCATGGCGAAGGCGTCGCCGGCGCTCTGAAACGAATGCAGGTCCAGCAGCACGTCGTGTGCATCGAGCAGCGGACACAGCAGGTCGGTGATGCGGGCCTCGTAGTCGGCCGGTTGCTCGCCCGCGGGCGTGGGCTGGAAAAGGCGGTTGAGATTCCGCTCGCCCTCGCGCCGCATCAGGCGGCGGGCCAGCGGGTTGGCCACGGGAACCAGCGTGAGCCGACCGCGCAGCAGGGTGAGCGCGCCGCTGTCGAGTTCGGCCAGCGTGCGCTCGATGCCCGCGGTGCCGCAGACCTCGTCGCCGTGCACGCCGCCCAGCACGATGAGCCGGGGGCCGGGCTCGAGCGATGCGAAGGTATGGGAGCGCAGGGTGTCGCGAAGGGGGTGGGGCTGCTGCGTGTCGCTCATCTCGCTGCACATCCTACAGGGCGGCACAGGCCGGTCCTACCGGGTTTTTCGCCGTGGTATGCGACACCGGTCGACGATGACAAGGAGCACCCGATGAGCACCAGGAAGACCGCAGACGACGCCGGCAAGGCCGATCCGCTGAAGGACGCAGGCGGAGGCGACACCAAGGTTGGCCAGGGCGGCGAATCGGCGCCGCGCCTGCCGCACGAGCACGACCAGTCGTCCGACAGCCAGGAGAACCAGGGCGGATCGTCCGAACTGGGCCGCAAGGGCATGGAAGACGTCGAGCGCGGCGTGGTCGACACCGACCGCGGCCCGGTGGCCGACCGGGTCTACAACGAGAAGGTCAAGCGCTGAGGGTCAAGCGCTGAAGGTCAGCCGGCGAGCTGCGCGCGCATCTGCGAGATCACGCCCGCATAGTCCTTGGCATTGAAGATCGCGCTGCCCGCGACAAAGGTGTCGGCGCCGGCGCTGGCCACGCGCGCGATGTTGTCGGCTTTGATGCCGCCATCCACTTCGAGCCGGATGTCACGGCCGCTGGCCTCGATGCGCTTGCGCGCATGCTCGATCTTGCGCAGCGCCGAATCGATGAAGCTCTGGCCGCCGAAGCCGGGGTTGACGCTCATGATCAGGATGAGGTCGATGTCGTCGATCGCCCAGTCCAGCGGCTCGAGCCCCGCGCCCGGGTTGAATACCAGGCCCGGCTTGCAGCCGGCGGCCCGAATGGCCTGGATGCTGCGGTGGGTGTGCGGCGAGGCGTCGGGGTGGAAGCTGATGTAGTCGGCGCCGGCCTGGGCGAAGGCTGCTGCCAGCGCATCGACCGGCTCGATCATCAGGTGCACGTCGATCGGCACCGCCGTGCCGTCGGGCTTCTTCGCGTGGGGCTTGAGTGCCTGGCACACCATCGGCCCGAAGGTGAGGTTGGGCACGTAGTGGTTGTCCATCACGTCGAAATGGATCCAGTCGGCGCCGGCGGCGATCACGTCGCCGACCTCGGCGCCCAGGCGGGCGAAGTCGGCCGACAGGATGGACGGCGCGATGCGGAATGTGGGGCTGCTGCTCATGGTGGGCGGATTGTCGCAGGCCCTCCTTCGGCAGTTGTTAACATCGGCCCCCCATGCCCAGCCACCCGATCCACATCAAGGCAGAGCCGCGCTACCTGGCCGACCAGTCCTCGCCAGAGGAGCGTGTGTACACCTTCGCCTACACGATCACCGTGACCAACAACGGCCCGGTGGCCGCGCAGCTGATCTCGCGGGCGTGGCTCATCAACGACGCGTCGGGCAAGACGCAGAAGGTCAAGGGCCTCGGCGTGATCGGCCAGCAGCCGCTGCTGGCGCCGGGGCAGTCCTTCCGCTACACCAGCGGCTGCCGCCTGCAGGCGCCCAGCGGTACCATGCACGGGAGCTACTTCTTCGTGACAGAGCACGGCGACCGCTTCGACGTCGCGATTCCCCTGTTCGTGCTGGAAGCCGACACGGGCGGCACGCCCGTCTCGCGCGTGCTGCACTGAACGTATTTCACTTTTCTCGAGCCATGAACGCCCTGTGCGCTCAGCTCGACTCGCGGCGCCCCCGGCGGGCGCACGCGTCACTTGTATTGATTGGCCGATGAGCTCCTTCATAACCAACGACCTGCTGGGCTTCTGGTCCGAGTGGGTGCGGCCCTCGGCGGGCCTGCCGATCGTGCTGTGGTCGCTGCTGCTGGCCGCGGCCGCGGCGGCCGGCCACCTGGTGCAGCGCTACGCGGGCATGCCCAAGGTGGTGGGCTATTCCATGGTCGGCACCGTGGTCGGCCTGGCCGGCTTCGAGGGCGTGATCTGGCCGCTGCAGGGCATCAGCCTGTTCTTGCTCGAACTGGGCGTGGCCATCGTGCTCTTCGAGGCCGGCGGCCGGCTGCCGCTGCGCTGGTTCCGTCACAACCCGATGGTGCTGGTGCAGAGCCTGCTCGAGGCCACGCTCACCTACTTCGGCGTGTTCTGGATCCTGCACTGGATGGACGTGCCCGATCCGGTGGCCAACCCGATCGCGCTGATGGCCATCGTCGCCTCGCCGGCGGTGCTGATGCGCGTGGTGATCGACACCCGCGGCTCGGGCCCGGTGACCGAGCGCGCCATGACGCTCGCCACGCTCAACACCTTCTATGCGCTCACGCTGGGCTACGCGCAGGCCGGGCTGATCGAGCATGCGCCGCTCGGCCTGTTCCAGAAGCTCTACCCGGTGGCGGTGGTGCTGGGCATGTCTTTCGTGGTGGGCGCGCTGATGTCACTGGGGCTGCGCTCCGCGCTGCGCGTGATGAGCCCGACCAGCGAGAACACCTCGATCCTGCTGCTGTCGATCATCGCGGCCGGTGCCGCCATCGCCGCGCACTTCGGCGGCTCGGCGCCGCTGGCTGCGCTGATCGGCGGCCTGCTGCTCAAGGCACTGCATCCCAAGCCCTGGGTGTGGCCGCGCCAGCTGGGCACGGCCGCTTCCTTGCTGACGATGCTGATGTTCGTGCTGGTGTCGGTGGTGGCCGCGCAAGCCGACTGGAGTTTGCCGATCGCGAGCGTGGTGCTGGCGGTGATCGCCGTGCGCACCGTAGCCAAGATCGCCGGCGTGGCCATCGCCAACCCCGGCAGCGGCGCGAGCTGGCGGCAGGCCTTGTGGCTGGGCTGCGCGATGGCGCCGCTGTCGTCCATCGCCCTGCTGATCACCTCCGGCTTCGTCACCGCCTCGCCCTTGCTGGGCGCGATGATCACGCAGATCGCGCTGCCCGCCATCTTGTTGATGGAGATCCTCGGCGCGGTGCTCGCCACCGTGGCCATCCATGGTGCCGGCGAAAGCTCCAGGCCCTGGACCCCCGAGGCCTTCCGCATTCCGGAGGACACGCAACGATGAGCCTGTCGTCTCGCACTCCCCTGCCCCCATCGGCCGTGCCGCCGCCGGCCGTGTCCGGCCCCGACAGCCGCGTGGTGCCGCTGGAGCCCTTCAACAAGTCGGTGGCCCTGTCGCTGGGCGTCGAACTCGAACTGCAACTCGTCAACACGCACGACTACGACCTCGCGCCCTATGCCGAGGACATGCTGCGCCTGATGGCCCTGACCCCGCTGCCCGGCAGCGTCGTGCCCGAGATGACCTCGAGCATGATCGAGATCTCGACCGACATCTGCCACTCGGCCAAGGACGTGGTGGCACAGCTCTCGCCCATTCGCGACGCGCTGGTGAAGAACGCCGACAAGCTCAACATCGCGGTGGTGGGCGGCGGCACGCATGCCTTTCAGCAGTGGCACGAGCGGCGCATCTACGACAAGCCGCGCTTCCGTGAACTCTCGGAGCTCTACGGCTACCTGTCGAAGCAGTTCACCATCTTCGGCCAGCACGTGCACATCGGCTGCCCCGATGCCGACGGAGCGCTGCTCATGCTGCACCGCATGTCGCGCTACATCCCGCACTTCATCGCGCTGTCGGCCTCGTCGCCCTTTGTGCAGGGACAAGACACGCAGTTCGACTCCGCGCGGCTCAACTCGGTGTTCGCGTTTCCGCTGTCGGGCCGCGCGCCGTTCACGCTGTCGTGGAAAGAGTTCGGCAACTACTTCGAGCGCATGACCCGCACCGGCGTCGTGCGCAGCATGAAAGACTTCTACTGGGACATCCGCCCCAAGCCCGAGTTCGGCACCATCGAGATCCGCGTGTTCGACACGCCGCTGTCGGTGGAGCGCGCCGCGGCGCTGGCCGGCTACGTGCAGTCGCTGGCCGCCTGGTTTCTTCAGGAGCAGCCCTTCACGCCCAGCGAAGACGACTACCTGGTCTACACCTACAACCGCTTCCAGGCCTGCCGCTTCGGCCTGGACGCGCTGTACGTCGACCCTGCCAGCGGCAGCCACATGCCGCTGCGCGACCACATCCTGATGACCATGACCCAGCTCGAATGGCACAGCGAGGCGCTCGACGCCACCGAGGCCTTGTCGCTGCTGCGCACCAGCGTGGAGGCCAACCGCAACGACGCACGCTGGCTGCGCGAGCGGCAGGCCAAGGAAAGGCTGCTCGCCGAGGTCGTGCGGCAGTCGGCCATGCGCTTCCGGCACGGCTGATCCTGCGAGGCCAGACGTGGGCGAGTTCGACCTCATCGCGCGTTATTTCAAGCGCCCCGCGCGCCGCTCTCCGCTGGGCGTGGGCGACGACTGCGCACTGCTCGCGCTGGCCCCGGGCATGCAGCTCGCGGTGTCGATGGACATGCTGGTCGAAGGCAGGCACTTCCTCTCCACCGTCGAGCCCGCGCGCCTGGGCCACAAGGCGCTGGCCGTCAACCTGAGCGACCTGGCCGCCTGCGGCGCGAAGCCCCTGGCCTTCACGCTGGCGCTGGCCTTGCCGTCGGTGGACGAAGCGTGGCTCGAAGGCTTTTCGCGCGGGCTCTTCGCGCTGGCCGATGCGCACGGCTGCGAGCTGGTGGGCGGCGACACCACGCGCGGGCCGCTCAACATCTGCATCACCGTTTTCGGCGAGGTGCCGGCCGGCGCCGCGCTGCTGCGCTCGGGCGCCCGGCCGGGCGACGAGCTGTGGGCCAGCGGCACGCTCGGCGATGCGCGCCTGGCGCTGGAAGTGTTCCGCGGCACGCTCACGCTGCCGGCCGATGGCTTCGCCCAGGCGCGTCGCCGCATGGAGCAGCCCGAACCGCGCGTCGCACTCGGGCAGGCGCTGCGCGGCATCGCGACGGCGGCGGTCGACCTCAGCGACGGCCTGGTGGGCGACCTGGGGCACATCCTCGACGCCAGCGGCGTCGGCGCTACGGTCGATGCCGACGCGGCCTGCGCGCTCATCGGGATCGATGGCGCCGCCGGGCTCGATCTGGCCGTTCGCCGCACCTGCGCATTGGCGGGCGGCGACGACTACGAACTGCTGTTCACGGCGCCGTCTGCCGCGGCCGAGGCCGTGCAGGACGCCGGACGCCGAAGCGCGACGCCGGTCGCGCGCATCGGCCGCATCGAAGCCGCGCCGGGCCTTCGCATCGTCGATGCAGCCGGGGCCACCGTCGCCCAGGCGTTCACGGCCTTCGACCATTTCGGGCCTGAGCACGCGGCCTGAGCGCGGGGCCTGAGCGCCGGCCCGATCGAGCGTCGAAGCGGTCGGGCCCGTACACTCGCGGGCATGGTCAACAACTCCACGAAGGCCGAGCGATCCATGCAGCCGGTGGTCGAGCTGCGCAGCGACGCGACGGGATACACCTATGGCATCCGCGCGCCGCGCGCGGGCGGCGTCGTTCCACCCGTGTCCTTCAACGAAGGCGGATTCGTCGGCCTGGCCGACTGCCTGCTGCACGTGGCCCGAGGCATGGGCGCCAACTTCAGCCGCGTCTACGTGCGCCTCGAAGGCCACTGCGTCGGAGAACACGACATCGCCGCCTTGCTGGACGATCCGGACCTGGTCGCCGCCGAGCTGGTGGCGGCCCATCGCGCATCGAAAGCCAAACCCGAGCCGGTGCGCGTCGAGCGCCTCACCGACGACCTGCTTCGCTGATTCTTCCCCCCATGCTCCGAAACCTCATCACCCGCATCCTCTTTCGCATGCTTCGTGAGATGGAGCAACTCAATCGCCGCCATTCGTTGCATGGCGACAGCCCGTACTTCGACCTCGACAAGTTTCCCTGGACGCGCGAGGTGGCCAAGCACACGGCTGCGATCCAGCAGGAGCTGGACGGGCTGCTGCCACAGGTGCAGAGCCTGCCGAACTTTCAGGACATCTCGCCGGACCAGACCATCCTGACCACCGACGCCGGCTGGAAGACCTTCTTCTTCGCCGGCTACGGCGTCGAAAGCGAGAAGAACCGCGCACGCTGCCCGCGCACTGCACAGGCCCTCGACCTGATTCCGGGCATGACCACCGCGTATTTCTCGATCCTCGCGCCCGGCAAAGTGCTGCCGATGCACCGCGGCCCCTACAACGGCGTGCTGCGCTACCACCTCGGGCTGCGCATCCCCGCCGTCGACGACAGCTGCGCCATCCGCGTCGACGGCATCCAGCGCAACTGGGGCGAAGGCGATGCGCTCGTGTTCGACGACACCTACCAGCACGAGGCCTGGAACCGCACGCCGCACTGGCGCATCGTGCTCTTCGTCGACTTCCTGCGGCCCCTGCCGCTGGTGCCGAGGTTGCTCAACAACGCGATGATGGCGATCATCCGCACCACGCCCTTCGTGCGCGTGGCGGCGCGCAACCAGGCGCGCTGGGAGGCGAGCTTCTACGGCTGACGCCCGGTTGCTCAAGACCACGCCTCGCATCGAATCCACATGACCACAGCGCTCCTCGTCATCGATGTGCAGCAAGGCCTGTGCGAAGGTGAGCATGACGCCTTCGAGTCGCAAGAGGTCATCGGTCGCATCAACCAGGTGTCGAAGAAGGCGCGCGCCGCCGGAGCCTTGGTGGTCTTCATCCAGCACGAATCGACAACGGGCTACCTCGAATTCGAAACGGATGCCTGGCAACTGGCGCGCGGCCTCGACATGGCGCCGTCGGACCTGCGCCTTCGCAAGACCACGCCGGACTCGTTCCATCGCACGACGCTGGAGCAAACTCTGCGAGAGCACGGCGTCACGGAACTCGTCATCTGCGGCATGCACACGGAGTTCTGCGTCGACACCACCACGCGCAGGGCGCTCGCGCTGGGCTTCCCCGTCATCCTGGTCAGCGATGCGCACACCACCGAAGGCAATCGGCACCTGTCCGCGACGCAGGTGATCCGGCATCACAACGAAACGCTCACGAACATCAGCAGCTTTGGGCCGAGAGCGCGGGCCGTTTCGGCCGGGGACTTGAGCCTGGGTGTCGACGTCGGTGTTGGCGTCGACGTCAGGTAGCCGAATCGCGCTTCGGCAGCAACGCCTCCAACACGAACCGCGTCGGCCCGCTCGCCCCTCGGTCGCTGACTGCAAGACCCAGTTGCCGCCAAAGCGCAGGGCTCAGCGGGCGGACGGCGATACGCGTATCGCGCACGGAATCCTGCGATTCCTCCGGCAGCAGGGCTGCACCGTAGCCGGCGGCGACCAGGGTCCGGATCGCATCGTTGTAGTTGAGCTCGATGCGCGGCCGGCAGTGGACGCCGGCCGCCGAGAACCATTCGGCGGTCTGGCGGTACAGGCGCGTGGAGGCGTCGTTCATGATCAGCGGCCGCTCGGCCAACCACTGCGGCGTGAGCCGCTTCGGCGCTTTCCAGGCCGCCGGCAAGAAGGCGACGACCGCCTCGCGCCGCAGCGGCGTGACGTGCACGCCCCGCATCGGCGCCTGCGGCAGCGCCACGACCGCGAGGTCCAGGCTGCCCGCGGCCAGCCGCGTCATGCTGTCGTTGGAAGTCAGCACCTGCACGTTGACGTCGATGCCGGGATGGTGCCGGGCAAGACGTTCGAGCGCAGGAGGCAGCAGGTGCGCAATGGCGCCGGTCGAGGCACCGACGCGCACGCGGCCCGTCTGGCCGGCGAGCTGGCGCCGAACGTCTTCCACGGCATCGTCCGCGTCGGCCAGCAACCGGCGGGCGCGCGCGATGAAGCGCTCCCCTAACGCCGTGGCTTGCGCGGGCCCGCGACCGCGAACGAGCAACTGCCCCCCCAGGCGTGACTCGAGTTCCGCGATCTGCACGGTGACGGTCGGCGCCGCCAGATGAAGGGCGCGCGCCGCATTGGCCAGGGAGCCCAGGTCGGCGATGGCCACCAGGGTGCGCAGATGGTCGAGGCTCAGTTCCCGCATGCCGCCAATTTAACGTTTCTTAATCTGGAGTTCAGTAAATTCAGCTGGAGCCATCGAGGCCGCATGCCTACGATCGCAGCCTATGGACCACACCATCTTCATCGACGGCGACCAAGGCACCACCGGCCTCGACCTGCAGAACCGCCTGTGCGGCAGCGACTTCCGCATCCGCACCCTGCCGGCGGCCCTGCGCAAGAACCCGGATGCCCGGCGGGCCGCGCTCAACGCATGCGACATCGCCATCCTGTGCCTGCCCGATGCGGCCGCGCGCGACGCGGTGGCGATGATCGAGAACCCGGCCGTGCGCGTCATCGACGCCAGCTCGGCCCACCGCACCAGCCCGGACTGGGTCTACGGCCTGCCGGAGCTCGACGCCGGCCAAGGCGCACGCATCGCGTCGGCATCGCGGGTGACCAACCCGGGCTGCTATCCCACCGCCGCGGTCGCGCTGCTGCGCCCGCTGACGGATGCCGGCCTGCTGCCTGCCGACTATCCGCTGGTCATCCATGCGGTGTCGGGCTACTCGGGCCAGGGCCGCGCCGGCGCGGAGGCGCACGAAGCCGGAGCGGCGGCGCATTCGCTCAAGGTGTACGGCCTGGCGCTCGAACACAAGCACGTGCCCGAAATCGAGGCCTACGCCGGCCTGGCAGCGCGGCCGATCTTCGTGCCGGCCTATGGCAGCTACCGGCAGGGCATCGTGCTCACCATCGGGCTGCACACGCGACTGCTGCCCGCGGATGTGTCCGGCGCGCGCATCCACGAATGCCTGGATGCGCGCTACCGCGATGCGGCGCACGTGTGCGTGATGCCGATGTCTTCCGAGTCGCCGGCGGTCGAGCTGGACCCACAGATCCACAACGGGTCGAACGACATGAGCTTGTTCGTTGCATCCAATGAGCGCACGGGCCAGGTCGTGCTGGGCGCGGTGCTGGACAACCTGGGCAAAGGTGCGGCGGGGGCGGCTGTGCAGAACCTGCGGTTGATGGTGAGGGGGCTTTCTGCGGCGACATTCCCGATTGGTGAGGGAGCGCAGCAATGAAGGACTCACAGCAAGACTAGCCGCAGTCGCGACCGAGTACCTCGCCAAGGCCGCGACGGACGAAGGTAGGTCCGCTTCAGACTGGTCGCGGTCTTTTGAACGTTGCTCCCGACCGACCGCTATCCTCAGCGTAGCAGTCGCTCTAGTCCGACGATTCAATCTATTTACCGACGATGGGCCTTCACGGTCCCTTGGGGGAAGCGCCAGCGTCAACACCGCTTATTCGCGATTTCCTTCAGCGTGCAGAGTTGGGGCTTGTGCGTTTCTTTAACAAGCTAGATGCTTGGCCACCGAGGTGTCAACCCCAAGAGTCTTGCCCTGCCGCAGGCATCGCCGAAGCTGACAACGCCGACTTGGACCGTATGGTCAGTGCTCGGCGCTGTTATAGGGGGCTGCCGCTGGTGCCAGTTCAGGCATCCTTGCCGGTTTCGGCCGCGCAGAACCCGGCACTCGGCAAGACTGCACCGTAGGTGGTTTCGCAGAGTGAGTGCCGTGCGACGGGCAGCGTAACCTCAATGAAAAAGCGGGACTTTGTGCCCTTAGCTCCGTGAGGCCCCATCGAGTGGTCACTAACCGTGTTTCTCGGTGTGAGCGGCGCGGGCCTGAATGAGTGAAGGCAAATGCGGCAGTGCCGGGGAGAGGGAGCGTCGCGACCTTGGTCAGTCTTCTGCCTCGGCGCACACTTTGGCGGAAGCGAGCGCCGGAGCGACACCACGCCACACGCCACGGCTCAGTCCGTCAATCGACCGCAGGTCCGAGCTTCATCACCGGATGTGCGCGGTCGCCGCCGCCGCCGTCATAGCTGGCCAACAAAACCCTGTCATTCTCTTTGACGGCTTCGGGCCCGTAAACGCTCTCTACATGGAAGAAGACGTCTTTAGCGCGTCCAATCGATAGCCAGCCAAACCTCCCATGGTCGTAGATCGTTTTCACCGTGCCCACCGTGCGCTCGCCTGGGGTATAGCAAAGGTTTCCGCAACTCGCAACGAGATGGTCCGCGCTAGGTCGGTCGCTTGGATCGCGCTGCATGCACGACAACGCGAGGTCCATCACCTCACTCGCCAGCGGGGCAAATTGCGGGTTGGCGGTCAAAAAAGCGGGCTGCGCCGGCGGCTCGGCGGCAAGAATGGCACGCACCGAGCGCAGCCCCTCGCCGTACGGCGTTTGGCCGGTCAGCATGTGATACATCATGGCGCCGAGCGACCACACGTCCGCTGCGCGCCCCACCTCTGCCGGCGTGTCGATGGCTTCGGGCGCCATGTATGGCAGCGCGCCCATCACCGTGGCTGACTGAAACATGGACGCCGTGCCGCCCGCGATGGCTTCGTCCATCACTTCCCCGGCGAGCTTTGCGATGCCAAAGTCGGTTACCTTGATCTCGTGCAGGGAGTAGCCGCCCATCACCATAATGTTGCTCGGCTTGAGGTCGCGATGGATGACGCCGGCATGGTGGGCGGCCGCGACTCCTTTGGCGAGGTGGTGCAAAATCTTCGCAGCGAGGTACGGGTCCACAAACCTCGTCTCCTGAAGTAGGGCCTTCGACAGGTCTCGACCTTCGATCAGTTCCTCGATCAAATATCTGTCGTCGCCGACTCTCAGATAGTCAAGCGTCTTGGCGACGTTGGGATGGTTCACTTGCGCGGCGACGATCGCGCTGCGCTTAAACCTTTTGCTCGCAGAGGTGTTCTTGGGGGTTTTTAAGGCGACCCGCCGGTCGGTGAGGACATCTTTCGCCTCGTAGACGAACTGCATGCTCCCCGCGTCGATGTAGCGGACGATCTCGTAGCGATCACCGACTAGATCCCCCTGGTCAAGCGGTCCGGTCACAGGACGAACTCCGGGTGCGAGATGTCGAAGGTAATATGCCTTCGCCGGCCTTTGTGCTCAGCGGCTCCAAGGGTCACAACGCATGAACCGGGCAAGACGTCTCCTACAGCCACGCGCTTGTTGTTGATAAACACCTCCGGCGTCAGCTCGACCACCTTGAAGTCCAGTCCGTCGTAGCCGATCCTCACTTGACCCAACGGTAGCAGGCTGAGGTTGACGGAGTCGGAACTGGAGTTGAGGTACGACGGCTGCCCCTTGAACACCACAAGAGCGCGATGCCGTCCGTGGAGGATGTGCTTGGCCAAGAGGTCGCGCACGGTAGACATGTCTGGACGCTCGCTCGCGTTCTGCGCCAAACATGCGTCCAGAACTTCTGCGATCTCGTCGGCGATGTCGTAGTCGGTGTCTTCAAAATAGCTGCCACCTCCAAAAGTTGGAGGCTGCTCCATAAGTTCGTCGGGAAGCTCCCGGGTCGCGAGATACAGCGCGGTCGCCCCGAACGCGTAAACGTCGACGGCCTTAGTAAACCGAACGGAGCCCACGTATAGCTCAGGCGCAGCGAACCCTCTCGTTCCCACGAAGCCCAGCGTCGCGGCCGAGGGGCCTTCGTCGCGCGCCAACCCAAAATCGAAGATCTTCACGACGCCCTCGCTATCGATCTTCATGTTGTTAGGCTTGATGTCCCGGTGGATCACTCCAAGCGCGTGAATGTCGCTGATCCCCGACGCGATCTGCCAGAGCTGCTTGTATAAGCCCGTGGTGTCGTGCGGCGAGATGCCCTCGTCGAACAGATCGACGCCAGAGATGAACTCTTGAACGATGCCGATCTCGTCGCGCGACGGCTGCAACACATCGTAAATCTGAACGACGTGCTTGGAACGCATCTTTGCCAACGCGCTCAGCTCGTCGAGCATGCGGCGCCGGTGCGTCGCTCCGTGGATCACCTTGATCGCCACATCCCGCTGGAGCGTCCGGTCCTTGCACGGTAGAACCGACCCCATGCCTCCATCGAGCGGATCGCCAGTGGGTTCGTATCGAGCTGGCAGATCCATGGTTTTCTCACTTCTGCTTGCTTTGGAATTCCATGACGAACAGGGGCGGTTCATCAGGCAAGGCATGCGCGCCATCCTCTTCGGCCGATTTTCGATTGTTGGAGGGCTTCGTCTTCTTCGGCCCATTTGTTTTGCGAGGCTTCTTTTGAGACTTCTCGGACGCGAAAGGCGTCGCGGACGGCGCTGGCGCCTCGACTGCGTCGGGGAGCGCAGGTTCGACCGACGCCATGGCGGGCGGCGCGGGGTGGCGAGCGTCGAAAGGCTCAATGCTCGACGGCTTCGCCGCCGCGATCGCGGGCGTCTGGCTGACGATGATCTGCAAGTCGCCGAACGGGTCCCAAATTTCCAAAGCTGATGAGAATTCTGGTTCACGCTCCTGCGCGTCAAGCGCGAGGCCCATCACGCACGCGCTCGCGTTGTCGTGGCCGCCGCAAGCTTTAGACAAGTCCGTCAACCGGCGGACGCAAACGCCAGGATCGGGCGCGTAGGCGATGATCGCCTCGAACCACGGGGTGCTGTCGAGAAAATGCACGCCGTCGGACGCAAGCAGCACTTGGCCCGCTGGACTATCGATCATCCCCAAGCCTGGCTCGATGGGATTGCCAATGCCGATGAATTGGAGCAGCTTGGATTGGTCGGGGCCCGCTTCGCGGCCCTTACCAAGCTGCCCGGCGATGGTGTCGTCGGTTGAAAGGCGAACGAGCTTGCCAGCTAACTGGTGATAGACGCGGCTGTCGCCGATATTCGTCCACGCGACTTTGCCATCCGCGCCCATGAGCGCAGCGACCAACGTCGATCCTCCATCACCCCTGAACTTCGCGTGCACCGCCACGTTGGCCACATCCACCGCCCGGGGCAGCCACTCGTGAAAGGGCGAGCCGGCCCTGGCTTGCTCCGCGACTTCGGCGAAGAGGCCCGCGAGCGCCATCGCGGCGCAGAGTGCGCCGTCTTGCATTCCGCCGATCCCGTCGGCGACGGCCGCCACCGCAAAGGGTCTGCCGTCCTTGTCCCACCCCCTCGCCACGGCCACTCGGTCTTGGTTGTCCGCGCGCACGCTTCCCACTTCCGTTGCGACGGCGGCGGCTAGCGCGGAGACGCGGCGCACCCCAGAGCTGGCGGTGCGTCTCATGAACCAACCGGTTAGCTGTTTCTGGATGTGATGGGTGGAGTCCATTAGGGTTCTAGCGATCAAGTTGATGTTAAACCCCTCCGATGCGCTTTTCAGGTCGTAGGCGGCGCTCATGCGAGCGACCAACGGTGTGTCAACGAGTGCCGGAAGCATCGCCGCCTCCAGTGCTCTAGGCTCAACAGCCCAGAGAATCTTCACGCATGACGTCTAGTTGTTGAGCCATTCGGGAGGGATGAGTTTGACGCCTCCTCTCCAACGCTCCACGACGGCTTCTCGAAACCAGTCTTCTTTAAGATCGGCGTGATCCATGATGATGATTTGAAGCGTAGGCGAAAGTTCTTTCGCAGCCTGATCGACTAAATTAAACAAGCTTCTGACCGCCTTGCGGTCATCATCCTCAAGTACATCAAGTGATCCTTCAACATCCTGGCTAGGGGGGTAGTGAGCTTGTGAGGGCTGATCGAGGATCAGGAAGGCCGGCACGGGGCGCCCCTTCTTTCGGAACCACCGATGCAGAGCAAGGTGAGCAAGGATGTGATAGCCGACCCAGTTTTCACCACTGCCCATCTTGTAAAGTGGCACTGGCCCATCCTCAGTGTCTGCCACAACGGTCAGGTTTCGAATGTCGAGGCGAAGCTGGGAGTTTGAATGCTCCAGCTCCAGTTGTGCGGCGTACTCCGTCATGTGGTGGCCGATGATGTTCAAGAACGCCCGCAGCTTTTCCTTTACTGTTTCAGAGTCGAGTTCAGCTTCGAGCATAGTCACGCGAGCACGCATCAAGTCGACTCGAGACTTGAGCGTCGAGTCCGCACGCGTTTCCCCGGCTGTTTCGACATACTGAATGACCTTGCCGATGACGCGTGCGCGCAGAATGAAGGTGTCCTGCTGCACCTTCTGAATTTCGTTTTCTCGGATGCGTGCGCTTATCCTTTGTTGGTTCTCCCGCAGCCTATTCTCAAGCGCGTCAGCTTCTGCCTCTAGCGAAGCCAGGCGCATTTGCAGTCGAGGATTTTCTGCTTCGACTGCCTGTAGGTCTTGAGTGAGGTCCTGCAGCGAGCTGAGGATTTCTGTGACCGCGGGCACAGGAGCCGACAGCACACTGGAGCACACGGGGCACTGTTCGGGATCATGGTCGGAGTTGTGCTTGAAGAGGCCAACAGCACTGAGCCTCGCTCTCTGTTCTTTCGCTTCGCGTTCAAATCCACCGGTCTCGGCGGTGAAGAGCTTTGTTGAGCGAATCTCGGCGTTGACGCGCTCAAGGTCGGTTCTGAAGCTCTGCCGTTCAGCGCGCAGATCCGCAAGATCAGCTTCTCCGTCAGCAATGATCACGTCGTCCCGCGCGCGATCTTCTTTTGCGATCCGGCGCAATGCGGCGAGCGCTGCCTCGCTATCTGGGGCGCGATAGCGTTCGTCGACAAGTCCCACCTGGCGCGCTTCGTCAAGGAGCATCATGGCCCGGGGAAGTGCGCGCGTATCGACCTCTTCGGCGTCGCGCAACTGCCGTTCAAGTTGACGCAACTGCCGACGTGCTTGGTCCAGTTGCGCTTGCTTGAGAAGTCGCTCCTCATCTACGGCACCAAGGAAGTACGGGAACGTGTCCCGGATCGCTTGGCCGATGAAATCCTCGCCCTGTCGATGAAACAAGCGTTGTTTACTGTCAATGTCATTCTGATCTTGCAGCGAGAACAGAAGCGCGTGCCTGAAGTTCGCTTCGAGAGGATCTCTCGTCTGCAAATCCGGTCGGTGTTCGTTCTCGCTGATGCCAATGGCGCTGCCTAAAAACTTTTCGAGAGCATCGACGGTGATGTTCTTGTGAAGTTCTTCAAACGGCGGAATTTCGATTGCCTTTCCCCGCGCGATGTAAACATCGGGGCTCGTCTTGTCTCCAACGCCGGGGTTCTTGCGTGCGACAAAAAGTTGTCCCTCACCGAGCTGGAAGATGATGGCATACCAACTCACATGCTTGCGTATGACGCCTGCTGCGACGTTACATTCGCTGCGGCCCGAGCAATAGTCGATGATGTCGATGATCGCGGACTTGCCCGTCTTCGAGGCACCAGTGAGGATGTTCATCGCCCCCAGCCGGAACGAGACCTCGCGGATTTCACCGCGATGGCTGTATAGGACGATCTTTGCGATCTGCATGCTCATGGGGTAACTCCCCAGGCGGCGTAGATCGTAGAAGTCGTTCCCGCATTGGCAAACCAACGGCCTAGAAAGCCTGCTGCTTCTACGGTGTCGGTGGTTTCCTTAGTGAACATGTCGGTGCGTGCTGGGGTGGGTGCTTTGTACTTGCTGGTGGTTTTCAACGCGGCCCCATCGAGAGCGAGTGAACCTTGGCGAATTCCAAACATGACAGCTTCCTGCGTGGCAGGCCTTAGCCCGGCAGCGCGTTGAGAAAATCCCACGAGTACCGGTTTGTGCTCTTGCAACCAGGGCAGCAATGTGGTGATCGTGGAATGAGGCAGTTCTTCTCGCGTCTTTTCGTGCAAGACGATGGGGAGTACGAGAAAGGCGAGTGCGAAAGGCAGAGGGCGTTCGGCCTTCTTGGCATAGTCCTTAGTCGCTACCGCTAGGAGCGTCGCGCAGTAGGCGGGATTGAAAAGGTTAGCCTCTTCGACTACGCGACTCGTCCATGCGCGGCTCACGATGCAACTCCCTTCGTGCTGCTTTCGGGCTGGTCAAATTCAGGGTGCCAGCCCACAGCGTGACGGTTGGCGAGAATATGGAAGCTGCCGTGCGTCAGAAAGCGTTGGGCCAATGAACGCAGCGGCAACAGCGCATCTTGTTCCGCCCACTGATAGAGCTTCTGTCCTGATGCAGTTTTGGTCTTTTCATCACAGAGCATGGGAAGGTTGTCGACCATGGCGGCAAAGCGCGGTTGCCATGCCTCAATTAGATCTTGCTCATACTGCTCGACTTCGCCGTCAAGGGTGAGTTTTTCTCTTGCCCATTTGGACCGTTGCTCCGATGCGCGGTAATAGTCGCGGATGGCCCACTCGATGCGTTGAGCGCCTACGTTGACGCGCCGAAGTTGTGCAACGAAGGGACGCTTGTCGAGGTCAGCAACGATGGACGTTGGCGGCTGGGCGCTTGCAAACTCGACGGGCAGACGGCTGCGCGAGAATTCTTCACGGAGTTCATCAAGCTTGCTATCTATGGCGAGCACGGACACATCCGATCCGGATAGCAGGATCCTTGTCATTAGCCCAAACCACCAGCCCTCAAGACGTTCGACAAGTTGCCCGACATGTTCTTTGGGAACCGCGAGCCTGACAGCTTGACAAAGCTCGTCCCATACATCTGCGATGTTTGCTGAGCGGTCCAGAATGGATACGGCGTTCAGCAAACGTTGCTGTAAAAATTCGGAAAGTGATGTGAATGCAAGGTACGCCGGTGCGTTCTTCTTACTCTTTGACTTGGCCGCGACTTTAAGCAAAAGGGTGCGCGCTTTATCTGGATCGCGGTCGGCAGCGCGCAGGAACGACGCCGCTGTTCCAGCAGGCGCGGTCGCGGTGGTCGTAAGGATGAATGCCGTCTGGAAGGCCTTCTCATGGTCCGTCGCGACCTGCTCGCTCCAAATGCGCAGCGTACTCCAGAGATCTTCACTGGCGTCAGTGAGATCTCCTTTCTTGCTGACGTGATGCTTGGCTTGGATCTGGGCGACGGGGCCTTCGCCATCGGAAAACGAAATGTCGTCGAACTTCTCGATGCTTAGGAGCAACTCTGGACGAGTGGCAATTGCCTGCAGGCCCAAAAGTAGGGCGTATCTGCACTGGTACAGATAACCTGTCGCTGAGGCGGACGCGTCATATTGACTTTTCTTGTCTTCCGCAGTCATGAGATCTCCTGTGTGCCGGGGCAGGCTATACAAAACCGAAACTGCGTGAAACGTAACATACTGTCGCCCCCCGCCGTCTGCCCGTGCACTGCTCGGTGCTCCATCCCCGACGTTCAGTTGGCCCATCCGCTCAGAATTGCGACCAAGCCCGACTGGCGCGGGGTGAAGGGTCAGCTTTCGTGACCAAAGCAATCACTCATACACGGAAGACGAACGGTGTCAAGCGCTGCAGCACCGTCGCTCACGCAATTGCCGAATCCGCCTCATCACTCACCACAACGAGCAGCCAGATACCTGCACGCGGCAGCCACGCCCCGCAGTTCACCCATCAAAAGCCCAAGACAGGTCAAGGAATCCGTATCAGCTGCGGCTTCATCGATCGACGGCCCTGCCCGTTCAAGCAGCAACTCGATCACACGCAGGCCCCTCTCAATAATCGTGACCGTCGATTCGACACGCTGGGCCAGTCCGAGCCGCACGGCCTCGTCGCAAGCCTGCACATCGAGTTGTCCCGTCGGCGAAATCGGGACCTGCTTCAGCTCCGCCAACAGCCGGCGGATCGGCCCTAAGGTTGACCCAATGGAAGGGAGGGGATGGTGTGCGTCGGACTCTGTCATCCACCAAGTTTGCAAGGCTGAATCGCGCAACACCAGAGACCATAGTACGTGTTGCATTGGGCCATCACGCCCCACTGTCTCCAACACCGCCAAGCTCGCTTCCGACTTCGGCATGCCCACCTGCCAACGTGTCTCGCGCGCCGAGACAAGGCTCAAGAATTAGCGGGCTTCTCAACGCAAAACGAAAACCAATCTCCTATACTCCGCCGTCCGCCCGGCCCAAACCCGGCGCCCCCGCCAGCAAGACACCCGCCCCATCGCCTACGCGATGCCAGCACGGGTTCCAGCGAGCAGCTTCTTCACTGCTTTCCTGGACTTGCCATGGCACTCCTCGCTTCTCGTTCAATTCCTCCTTCGCGCCCGCGCGCCCTGCCCTGGCTCATCGCGCTCGGCTTCGCGCTGCCCGGCGCCGTGCTGGCGCAAAGCGCTGCACCATCGACCCAACGCGTCGCCGCCCTCAACGAGATCGTCGTCAGCGGCTCGCGCACCGAGCAGCCCAAGGACGACCTGCCCGCATCGATCGACGTGATCGACAGCCAGCAGCTCGAGCAGTCGCAGGCGCAGGACATGCGCGAGGCCGTGAGGGACATTCCCAACGTGTCGGTGCGGCGCGCCCCGGCCCGCTTCGGGCTCGCGGCCGGCGCCACCGGGCGCGACGGCAACGCCGGCATCAACATCCGCGGGCTGGACGGCAACCGCGTGCTGATCCTGGTCGACGGCATCCGCCAGCCGCGCAGCTACGTCTTCAGCGCCAATGCCTTCGGCCGCGACTACATCGACATCGGCCTGGTCGAGCGCATCGAACTGATCAAGGGCCCCGCGTCGGCGCTGTACGGCTCGGACGGCATGGCAGGCCTGGTCAACTTCATCACGCGTGAGCCGGGCTCGTACCTGCAAGGCGGCAAGAGTTTCGGCGGCAGCGCCACCATCGGCTACAGCGGCGACGACAACGGCAAGTACGTCGGCGCCACGCTGGCCGGGCGGCCCAGCGACGCCGTCGAATGGCTGATCTCGGGCAAGGTGGGCCGCAACGGCGAGTTGAAGAACCGGGGCGACCGCGCCATCGCCGGCGACGACCGTACGGTGCCCAACCCCGAGACCGACCGCGACGGCGCCTTTCTCGGCAAGCTGATCCTGCGCCCCAACGCGGACCAGAAGCACACCCTGAGCTTCGAGCACGTGCAGAAGCACAGTGACTACGACCTGCTGTCGGGCCTCACCTACCCGGCCAACAACGTCGCAACCTCGGTGATCGGACTGAACGCACGCAATGAGCTCAAGCGCGACCGGCTGAGCTGGGACGGCCGCCTGCGCCTCGGCGCCGCGCTGGCCGACGACCTGCAGGCGGTGGCGAGCTATCAAAAGTCGAGCTCGCGCGAATACGCGTTCGAAGACCGGCGCAGCGCCGCCGACCGGGTGCGCGACACGGTGTACGACGAGAACACGCTGCAGCTGGGCCTGCAGGCCGGCAAGACGCTGCGCATCGGCGACACGGGCTGGGCGCACAAGATCATCTACGGCGTCGACTACGTCCGCACCAATGTCGAGAACCTGCAGACCGGCCTGACGCCGCCGGCGGGCGAGAGCTTTCCGCTCAAGCGCTTTCCGGACACGCGCGAAACCAGCAGCGCCTTCTACATCCAGGACGAGATCTTCAGCGACCGCTGGAGCATCACGCCGGGGGTTCGCTTCGACCGCTTCAAGCTGGCGGCCGACCAGGCGGGCTTCAACGCGCAGGCCGTGTCGTTGAAGGACTCGGCCGTGTCGCCCAAGCTGGGCGTGCTGTACCGCTTCACGCCCGAGTGGAGCGCCTACGGCAACTATGCGCGCGGCTTCAAGGCACCCAACGCGTTCCAGGTGAACAACTTCTTCGAGAACGTCACGGCCGGCTACAAGACCATTCCCAACCCCGACCTGAAGCCCGAGCGCAGCGAGAACTTCGAGCTGGGCCTGCGTGCGCGCTGGGCCAACTTCAACTTCGATGCGGCCGCCTTCACCGGCGACTACAAGGACTTCATCGAAGACAACCGCCAGGTCGGCGGACGCGGCATTCCGCGCATCGATCCGCTGATCTTCCAGTCGGTCAACATCGCGCGGGCACGCATCAGCGGCTTCGAAATGAAGGGCGAGGCCAACTTCCCGCTGGCGGGCGGCGACCTGTTGTCGGTGCCCTTCGCCTATGGCCAGACACGCGGGCGCGACCGCACCAGCGGCCAGCCGCTCAACTCGGTGGACCCGCGCAAGGCCAGCATCGGCCTGAAGTACCAGGCGCCGACCTGGAACGTGCGCGTCGACGCGGTCTACCACGCGGCCAAGAAGCTGCAGGACATCGACCGCAGCGCGCTGCCGGGCGCGTACTATGCAATTCCGTCCGCCACCACGCTGGACCTGAGCGGACAGTGGCGCATCCGGCCCGACCTGCGGCTGAATGTGGCCATCGTCAACCTCACCAACAAAAAGTACTGGATGTGGAGCGACGTGCGCGGCGGGGCAGTCACAGCCACCAACATCGACGCCTTCACCCAGGCCGGCCGGCACCTGAACGTGTCGCTGGTCAAGGATTTCTGAGTGACTTCTCGAAAGGAAAGCTGCCAGATGAATTCCCCCGACATCCGACAACGCTTCGCCGAGTTGCGCGCCCAGGGCCGCCGGCACAAGGACGCGGCCGAGGCGCTCGGCCTGTCCGAAGGCCAGGCCATCGCCGCCCACATCGGCACCCACGACGCACGCCTGCAGGCGACGCCGCTGCGGGGCCCCTGGCTCGCGCTGCTGCAAGACCTGGAGCCCTGCGGCCCGCTGCTGGCGCTCACGCGCAACCACAGCACGGTGCATGAAAAGACCGGCGTGTACCAGAAGCTCAGTGGCGGAGAAGCCATGGGCCTGGCGCTCGGCGAAGACATCGACCTGCGCCTGTTCTTCAGCCAATGGCATGCCGGCTTCGCGGTGCGCGAGGCACCAGCCAGCGGTGACGGCGAGCCGTCGGTCAGCCTGCAGTTCTTCGGCCCGCACGGCGTGGCGGTGCACAAGATCTTCTTGCGCGAGGCCAGCGACCGCGCCGCCTTCGAGGCCGTGGCCGGGCGCTTCGCCGATCCTTCGCTGCAGGTCGCCTTCACGCCCGCGGCACCGAAGGCCGGGCCGCGCGACGATGCCGCGATCGACGGGGCCGGTTTTCGCGCGGCCTGGGGCGCGATGCAGGACACGCACGAGTTCTTCGGTCTGCTCAAGAACTTCGAGGTCGAGCGCCAGCAGGGCTTTCGCCTGGCCGAAGGCGAGTTCACGCGCCGCGCGAGCCGCGAGGCCGTGCGCTCGCTGCTGTTCGACGCGTCCTTCGACGGCACGCCGATCATGGTGTTCGTGGGCAGCCCCGGCTGCATCCAGATCCACACCGGGCCGGTGACGCGCATCGAGCCGATGGACATGCACGGCATGCAGTGGCTCAACGTGCTGGACCCGGGCTTCAACCTGCACCTGCGCGAGGACATGATCGACGCCGTGTGGATCGTCGAGAAGCCCACCAGCGACGGTGTCGTCACGTCGGTCGAGGCCTTCGACGGCAAGGGCGAGCTGATGGCGATGTTCTTCGGCGCGCGCAAGCCCGGCAAGCCGGAACTCGAAACCTGGCGCGCGCTGGTGCGCAAGCTGCCGGCTTTGGAGGCGGCCTCATGAGCGATCCCAATCTCAAGACCGTCGAGATCAAGGCCTTCGTGCCCGCCAAGGACTACGCGCTGTCGCAGCGCTTCTACCAGGACCTGGGCTTCACGCGCGCCTCCGAGGGCGGCGGCATCGCGTACTTCCACCATGTCAATTGCGCCTTTCTGCTGCAGGACTGGTACGTGAAGGAATTTGCCAAGAACCTCCAGATGCACCTGCTCGTGGAAGACGTGCAAGCCTGGTACGACCAGGTGCTGGCGAGCGGCATCGTCGAGCGTTACGGCGTGCGGGTCACCGAGCCGGTCAAGCAGCCCTGGGCCATGATCGACTTCAACCTCATCGACCCGGCGGGCGTGTGCTGGCGCATCGGGCAGAACATCCCGCGCGAACCATGAATGCCCTGGACACCACCATGCGCCGGCGCGATGCGCTGGCAATGCTGGCACTGCTGGGAGTTGGCACGCTGGCCTTGCCCGCACGCGCGCAAGGCGCGGCGCCCAGGCTCGTGACCATCGGCGGCGCCATCACCGAAGTGGTGTACCTGCTCGGCGCCGAAGGGCAGCTGGTCGGCACCGACACCACCAGCCTGTTCCCGGCGGCCGCGCAGAAGACGCCCAAGGTCGGCTACATGCGGCAGCTGTCCGCCGAAGGCCTGCTCTCGCTCAGGCCCGACGTGCTGATCACCACCAACGAGGCCGGCCCGACGGTGGTGCTCGACCAGGTGCGCAGCGCCGGCGTGCGCGTCGAAATGGTGGCGGCCGAGCACAGCTGGGCCGAGGTGCAGGCCAAGGTGCAGGCCGTGGGCCGCGCCGCCGCGCGCGAGGCGCAGGCCCGCACGCTGCAGGCCGAGCTCGATGCGCAGTGGGCCGCCACGCAGCAACAGGTGGCCGCGGCCAAGGGGCGCAAGCCGCGCGTGCTGTTCGTGCTGTCGCACAGCGCGCATCCGCAGGTGTCGGGCGAGAAGACGGCGGCCGATTCGATGATTCGCTATGCCGGCGGCATCAATTGCCTGTCGGGCTTCGCGGGCTACCGGCCGATGAATGCCGAGGCGCTGGCGAGTGCGGCGCCGGACGTGGTGCTCACCAGCCAGCAGAGCATCGAGGCGCACGGCGGCGCCGACAAGTTCTGGGAGCGGCCCGAGCTGGCACTCACGCCGGCGTACCGCAAGCGCGCGCTGGTCACGCTCGACGCGTTGCTGCTGCTCGGCTTCGGCCCGCGCCTGCCGCAGGCGGTGGGGCAGGCGCACAAGAGCTTCGTCGCTGCGATGGCATGAGCGCTACCTTGCCTGGCGCGCCTGTCGATCCGACCTGGATACCGCTGGCCGCGCAACTGCGGCGCTCGCGCCGGCTGGTGCTGATCGGTGCCGGCCTGCTGGCCTTGCTGTGCTTCATGTTGGCCGCCGGCACCGGCGCCTACGCGATCAGCCCGGGCCAGTTGCTGCGCGTGCTGTGGTCGCTGGTCACCGGCACCGCCGATCCGACGCCCGAGTATTTGGTGTTCGTCAACATCCGCCTTCCGCGGCTTTTGCTGGGCCTGGCGGCCGGCATCGGCCTGGGCATGTCGGGCACGCTGATGCAGGGACTGTTCCGCAATCCACTGGCCGACCCGGGGCTGATCGGCGTGAGCAGCGGCGCCGCGCTGGCCGCGGGCCTCACCATCGTGATGGGCGCCACGCTGCTGCCGATGCTGCCGCGCACGCTGGGCAGCTGGACGCTCGTGAGCATGGCCTTCGCCGGCGGCTTCGCGGTCACGCTGCTGATCTACGGCCTGTCGCAGAGCGAGGGCGGCACGCGCATGGCGCTGATGCTGCTGGCCGGCATCGCCGTCAATGCGCTGGCCGGCGCGGGCCTGGGCTTCCTGAGCGTGATCGCCACCGACGAGCAGCTGCGCAGCCTGCAGTTCTGGCTGCTCGGCAGCCTGGGCGGGGCGCGGTGGAGCGCGGTCGCGCTGGTGGGCACGGTGGTGATGCTGGCCTGCGCGGCAGCGCTGGCGCTGGCGGCGCCGCTCAACGCCATCGCGCTGGGCGAGAGCCAGGCCACGCTGCTGGGCGTGCGCGTCGAACGCACCAAGCGGCTGGCCATCCTGCTCACCGCGCTGGCCGTGGGCGCGGTGACGGCCACCACCGGCATCATCGGTTTCATCGGCCTGATCGCACCGCACTGGGTGCGCATGGTCGCGGGGCCCGACCACCGCACGGTGCTGCCGGCCTCGGGCCTGGTGGGTGCCGCGCTGGTGCTGGCCTCCGATGCGGTGGCGCGCACCGTGATGGCGCCGGCCGAGCTGCCGCTGGGCGTGCTCACCGCGGCCATCGGCGTGCCGATGTTCTTGCTGATGCTGCGGCACTTTCGCGGCCGCATCTGAAGAAGCCATGACCGAAGCGATGACCCTTCGATTCGACGCGCTCGAGCTGCGAGCCGGCACGCGGCAGCTGCTCGCGCCGTGCACGCTGCCGCTGGCGGAAGGCCGCGTGACGGCCATCCTCGGCCCCAACGGTGCCGGCAAGTCCACGCTGCTCGGCGTGCTGGCCGGCGCCCGCGCACCCGCTGCCGGAAGGGTGACGCTGGACGGACGACCGCTCGCTGCATCGAAGCCCGAGGCCCTGGCGCTGCGCCGCGCCCTGATGCCGCAGGAAAACGCGGTCGCCTTCGACTTCCGCGCGCATGAAGTCGTGGCGCTGGGCCGCTTCCCGCACCGCCACGCGCCCGAACCGGCCACCAGCCCCGACGGCGGCGAGGACGGCATCGTCGCCGCCGCCATGGCCCATACCGACGTGCAGGGCTTGGCGGCACGCGTGCTCAACACGCTTTCGGGCGGCGAGAAAGCGCGCGTGCAACTGGCGCGCGTGCTGGCCCAGCTCTGGCGCCCCCGGCCCGACGGCGCCGCGCGCTGGCTGCTGCTCGACGAGCCGACCGCTGCGTTGGACTTGTCGCACCAGCACGCCACCATGCGCCTGCTGCGCCGCTGGACTGCGCAGGGCGTCGGCGTGGTGGTGGTGCTGCACGACCTCAACCTCGCGCGTCGCTACGCCGACGACGCCCTGGTGCTCGACGGCCTCGGCACCCTGCACGCCGGCCCGGCCGCCGAACTGCTGCAGCCGGCGTTGATCGAGCGAGTCTGGGGCACGCCCTGCCAGCAGGTCAGCGCGGCGGATGGGACGCCGCAGTATCTGTTTGGTTGAAGGGCGGACCAAGGCAAACTGCCGCGGACGGCTGATATAGCTGCAGGGCGATGTCACCACAGCGGGTTACCTTTGGAAGCCCCATGTTCGGGTCAAGCAGGCCCGTTCGGCGAAAATACGCCCTTCGCCCAAAATCCGCGGCCCCCAGCCCGCGAGCCCGATGTCCAGCTACCTGTCCTACAAGCTCCTGATCCCCCTGATCTTTCTCGGTGCCGGCCTGTACGTGCACTTTCGCGGCCAGGTGCGGCATGGGCTGGGGCGGCAGTTGAGCGACCACTCGACCTTCTTCGCGCCGCTCAACGTGCTGATGTACTGGTTCTCGTCGGTGCCGTCGAAGCCCTACATCGACGTGAAGCAGTTCCCCGAGCTGAAGGTGCTCGAGCAGAACTGGCAGACCATCCGCGACGAAGGGCTGGGGCTGTTCGACGAGGGGCACATCAAGGCGGCGAAGGGCTACACCGACATCGGGTTCAACTCCTTCTTCCGCACGGGCTGGAAGCGCTTCTATCTCAACTGGTACGGCGACTTCCTGCCTTCGGCCAAAGGCCTGTGCCCCAAGACGACCGAGCTGCTGGCGGGCATTCCGTCGGTGCGCGCGGCGATGTTCGCGATCCTGCCGCCGGGTAGCAAGCTGGTTCGGCACCGCGACCCCTTCGCCGGCTCGCTGCGCTACCACCTGGGCCTGAAGGTGCCGCAGGACGCGGCCGCCTGCCGCATCGTGGTCGACGGCCAGTCCTACTTCTGGAAGGACGGCGAGGCGGTGATGTTCGACGAAACGTACATCCACTACGCCGAGAACAACACCGACGAGACCCGGCTCATCCTGTTCTGCGACATCGAGCGGCCGCTCAACAACCCGATCGCGCGCTGGATCAACCGCGAGATCGGCTGGCGCATGATCAAGGCCGCCGCCACGCAGAACGAAGAAGGCGAGCCCATCGGCGGGCTCAACAAGGCCTTCGCCCAGGTCTACAAGATCCGCGTGCTGGGCAAGCGCCTGAAGGCCTGGAACAAGCCCAGCTACTACGCCGTCAAGTGGGCGATCTTCGGCGGATTGTTCTACTGGCTGTTCTTCTGAGCGCGGTGCGCCCGGGCAGGCCTGCCAGGCCGCTCAATGCGAGTGGACGGAGCGAAGGTGAGTCGGCTCCTTCGAAGTGGCACTGGGTTCATGGGCCGCTTCCGACAGTCCCGCAAGAATGCCGCACTCCTCTGCGGACCTTTCATCGCAGCAACGCTGCCTGAGCTCCTGCAGTTGCTTCTCGAGCAGCCGCAGTTCCTCGATGCGCCTGGACACATGCCCGATGTGTTCGTCGAGCAGCGCGTTGACGTCGCCGCAGCCCGCACCGGGCGCGTCCTTGAAGCGCAGCAGCAGCCTCACTTCGTCCAGCGACATATCGAGGCTGCGGCAGTGGCGCACGAACTGCAGGCGCTCCAGATGCATGCCTTCGTACATGCGAAAGTTGCCCTGCGTGCGGGCCGGCGAAGGCAGCAGGCCCTCGCGTTCGTAGTAGCGGATGGTCTCGACCGGCGTCGATGACGCGGCCGACAGTTCGCCAATCTTCATGGGGTGCTCCGGGGAAGCTTGCGATTCGGTTGCTCGAATCAGCTGTACGAATCAGTGGTGCGATTCAGTTTAGGGGGCTTGACTCTGGAGTGGCTACAGGGTTTCAAATGGCCTTCCAGGAACAGGACCATTCATGACGAGCACCGGAATTCGAGAACACGGCCACCAGGATGCCGACTGCTGCAGCCACGACGACGTCGTGCCCGGGCCGGTGGTCGTGCCGCAGGCGCATCGGCATGAAGCCGCTGCGTGCTGCGACTCGGGTTGTTCGACGCAGGCGGCGGCGACTCCCCCGACTGCAACAGCTGCAGGTGGCTTGCTGCTGCGGATTCCGCAGATGGACTGCCCGGTCGAAGAAGGCCAGATCCGCCGCGCGCTCGAAGGCTTCGCCGAAGTACGCCGACTGCAGTTCGACCTTCCGGGCCGCGCGCTGGCCGTCGATGCGCCGGCGGCATCGTGGGAGCCCATCGTCTCGGCCATTCGCGCCGCGGGCTTCAAGACCGAAACGCTCTCGGCGCCGCCGCAGGCCGAAGACACGGCCCGGGCCCAGCGCCACGAACTGACGCGCCTGATCGCGGCCCTGGTGGTCGCCATTGCGGCCGAGGGCGTTCACTTCTTCGCGCCCGACACGATGGCCTGGAAGATGGTCGGCATGGCCGTCGCAGCGGGTGCCATTGCGCTGTCGGGCCTCGCCGTGTTCCGTAAGGGGCTTTCCGCGCTGCTGCGGGGCCAACTCAACATCAACGCGCTGATGAGCGTGGCCGTGATCGGCGCATTCCTGATCGGCCAATGGCCCGAAGCCGCGATGGTCATGGCGCTGTACTCGCTGGCCGAGCTCATCGAGGCGCGCTCGGTCGAACGGGCGCGCAATGCCATCGCCGGGCTGCTCGCGTTGTCGCCGCCGCAGGCGGAGGTGCGACAGCCCGATGGTTCGTGGGCGATGCGCGACGCCAAGGCCATCGACGTCGGTGCCACCGTACGCGTCAAGCCCGGTGAGCGCCTGGCGCTCGACGGGCGGGTGACTGAAGGCCAAGGCGCGGTCGACCAGTCGCCCGTCACCGGCGAGAGCATCCCGGTCGACAAGGGCCCCGGCGACGAGGTGTTCGCCGGCACCATCAACCAGAGCGGCTCGCTCGAGTTCGAGGTCACCAAGCCGGCGAGCGACACCGTGCTCGCCCGCATCATCCACGCGGTCGAAGAGGCGCAGTCGCAGCGCGCGCCGACGCAGCGCTTCGTCGATCGCTTCGCCGCGGTCTACACGCCGGCCGTCTTCGTGCTGGCGCTGGCCGTCGCCGTGGTCACGCCGTTGTGGCTCGGCTGGCCCTGGCTCACGGCGCTGTACAAGGCGCTGGTGCTGCTGGTCATCGCCTGCCCTTGCGCGCTGGTCATCTCGACGCCAGTCACGATCGTGAGCGGGCTCGCGGCGGCGGCACGGCGCGGCATCCTCATCAAGGGCGGTGTGTACCTCGAACAGGCGCGCCACCTGCGCGTGGTGGCGGTCGACAAGACCGGCACGCTCACCGAGGGCAAGCCCAAGCTGGTGGCGCAGCAGGTGATGCCGGGTTCTCTGCCCGACGACCAGGCGCTGCGCATCGCGCGCAGCCTGGCCGCGCGTTCGGACCATCCCGTGTCGAAGGCCGTCGCCGCCGGCCTGGCGGGCGAGCCGCTGCCGGTGGAGGACTTCGGTGCCGAGTTGGGCCGCGGCGTTCACGGGCGCATCGATGGCAAGGACTACGTGCTGGGCAACCACCGCTGGATTCACGAACGCGGCCAATGCTCCGACGCACTCGAAGCGACCCTGCAGGCGCACGAAGCCCAAGGCCGCACGACCTCTGTGCTGGCCAGCGGCGATGCCGTGCTGGCCGTGTTCGCTGTGGCCGACACCACCAAGGACAGCAGCAAGCAAGCCATCGCCGAATTGAAAGCCATGGGCCTGCGGCCTGTCATGCTCACGGGCGACAACCCGGCGACCGCGCAGGCGATCGCGCGGCAGGTCGGCATCGACGACGTGCAGGCGGGCCTCCTGCCCGAAGACAAGCAGAAGGTCGTCGCAGGGCTGGGCAGCGCCGGACAAGTGGGCATGGTCGGCGACGGCGTCAACGATTCGCCGAGCCTCGCCGCCGCCGCGGTCGGCTTCTCGATGGGCGCCGCCGGCACGGACATCGCCAAGGAAGCCGCCGACGTGCTCATCATGAACGACGACCTGCGCAAGGTGCCCGAAACCATCCGCCTGTCGAAGCGGACGCATGCGGTGCTGTGGCAGAACATCGTGCTCGCGCTGGGCATCAAGGCCGTGTTCTTCGTGCTCGCGGTGTTCGGCAACGCGAGCATGTGGATGGCCGTGTTCGCCGACATGGGGGCCAGCCTGCTGGTGGTCTTCAATGGGCTGAGGCTGCTCGGCGGCGTACGCAAGAAGGCCTGAATACCGAACGTCTTTCGTCATCGAACCCTTCGACATCGACTGCTACACTCCGCCGCGCATGCGCCGCCTCGTCCTCATCGTCATGATGTGCCTTCTGTCGTTCCAGTGGAGCTGGGCCGCGGCAGCGAGCGTCTGCGCGCACGAGCGGGAGCAGGACAAGGTGCACTTCGGCCACCACGCGCATCAGCACGGCGCGGCCGACGACACCCGACACGCATCGTCGAACGCAGGCGACGAGGCCACCGACGCCAGCGTCAACTACCACCCGGACTGCCAGGCCTGCCACGGCATCGGCGCGGCCTGCCTGGCATCGGTCGTGGCCGACGTGCAGGCGTGGGTCGACCACGGGGCGCTGCCGGCCTACGGCCGCTTCCTGCCCGATCCCCCCATCCAGAGCCTTCTGCGGCCGCCACTGCATCTCGTCGCCTAGCGGCTGACGAGGCGGATGTTTCTTGGGCGCCCAGCAGGGCGCCACGTCCTCGTCGGATTGATCGACCGGGAAGCCCGAGCTTCCTTTCACGACGAGAGTTTCATGAGAAAGCGACCCTGGGCATGGCCCGGCGTCCTGGCGATGGCGCTGATGGCGTCCGCATCGCCGGGTACTGCATCCGCACAGACTTCATTCATCCGGCAAGGCTTCGAAGCGGCCTGGGCACGCCAGCCCGAGCAGCGCTCCGCGGCCCTGCGGCACGAGGCCGCGGCCGCCCACCGCGCGGCCGCCGACCGGTGGACACCCGAGCCGCCATCGCTCGACCTGTCCGCCAGGACCGACCGCTACAACCGCAACGAAGGCGTGCGCGAGTACGACGCCAGCGTGGCCATTCCGCTCTGGCTGCCGGGCGAGCGCGCGCGGGCGCAGGCCAGTGCGTCGTCGGATGCCTCGGCGGTCGACGCGCGGCTCGCCGCGGCCCAATGGCGCCTGGCGGCCGAGGTGCGCGAGGCGTACTGGACCCTCCAGCGCGCCGGCAGCGAACAGCAGCTCGCTGCGCGGCGGCTCGCGAACGCGCGGCAACTGGCCGACGACGTGACGCGGCGCGTGCGTGCCGGCGACCTGGCCCGCGCCGACAGCCACCAGGCCGAGGGCACGGTCGCGGCGGCGGAGGCCGCGGTCGCGGAAGCCGAGGTCGGCCGCCTGCAGGCGGCCACTGCATGGA
>NZ_LYVO01000044.1 GCF_001984055.1 Variovorax sp. KK3 | reverse complement strand
GCCAACGGCGCCGGTGCAGGGGGAACGGTGCAGTTCGATGGCCACAACTTCGCACTGGACATCCAGGGCGGCAACAACCCGGAGTGGCCCGACATGACGGTGAATGACGACTACGACTACTCGCAGGTGTACGAGTACGCGTATTAGGCGGTGGCGCCGATGGTTCTTGCTTCCCGCCAGCCCGGCGCCTGAGCCGGCCATGAAAAACGGCCCCGTCGGGGCCGTTTCTTCATTTGTTGGCGGCCGAGAGGCTGCCGGCTGTGCTGCCTTACTTCTTCTTGGCAGCAGCCTTCTTCGCCACAGGCTTGGCCTTCGGCGCCGCAGCGGCCTTCTCGGTCTTGCGCTTCGCGGCCTTCGGGTCCACGGCGGCCTTGAAGGCGGCGCCCGGCACGAACTTCGGCACCTTCTGGGCGGCGATCTTGATCTTCGTGCCCAGGCTGGGGTTGAAGCCGGAGCGTGCGGCGCGGGCCACTTGCTTGAAGGTGCCGAAGCCGACGATCTGCACGGGATCGCCCTTCTTCACGGCGGCGACGATGGCGGTCGTCACGGTTTCGAGGATGCGGGCACCTTCGGCCTTGCTGACGTTGTGGGTGTCTGCGATCTTCTCGACGAGTTCAATGCGGTTCAAAGCTGATTTCCTATGAGTTGATGTCGCCACGTTGCCAGTGGCGGCACGCGATGATCGGCCATCGCGAGCGGGGCGCAGTGTATTCGATGACGAGCGACGCCCCGCCACAGCCTCACTTCGCGCCGGGATGCAGCCCCAGCACGTTCGCGCCGATGGCCGGATCGACGAAGCGCTCGAGCCGGTGCGGATGCAGCATCACCGTGACCTCGCAGGAGCCGGTGCCCACCGTCAGGCCCAGCAGGTGCCCGCCCGCGCCGACGAAGCTGCCGTCGGTCACGATGCCGTGCGCGTGGATCGAGGGCTTGCCCTCCTTCCAAGCGATGCTGCCGGTCAGGTTGGCGAGTTCGACGTCCTTGAAGGTCTTGGGGTCGAAGACCTTGCGCGAGAAGTCGTAGAAGCCGAACTTCGCCTCGCGCATGAAGCCGATGCCGACGATGCTGGCACTCGGGATCTGCTCGACCACCGCGAGCCGCTCCAGGTGCGCGATGACGTCGTCGCCGTTGCGCAGCACCATCAGGTAGCCGGTGGGCGTGCGCGTCACCTTGCCGGTGAGGTCTTGCGCCGACGCGCCGAAGGCCAGGGTCGCCAGCAGGGCCGGCAGCAGGGGAAGAAAGCGTTTGCAGAAGGGCATGCGTTGTCTCGTTTGCGGGTTTGAAATCACACGGTGCGCGATGCGGTGCTGCATCGGGCGGGGGCCAGTCTAGGAATCGCGCCAGAGAGCGGCAAACGAGTTTTTCTAGGGCGACTGCCGAGAAAAATTCGAAGGCTTTGGCCTCACACTCGACACGCGCGGCCGCGCCTTCAGGGCCGCACCCAGGAGACGACCTTGTCACGCCCCATCCCGCCCCTGAACGCGCTGCGCGCCTTCGAAGTCGCCGCACGTCACCTGAGCTTCACGCGTGCCGCCGACGAGCTGTTCGTCACGCCATCGGCCGTGAGCCACCAGGTCAAGACGCTGGAAGAGAACCTCGGCGTCGCGCTCTTCATGCGCGACTCGAAATCGCTCTCGCTCACGGCCGCCGGCAAGGCCTATTTGCCGGGCGTGCAAGAGGCGTTTCAGCAGTTGGTCTTCGCCACGCACCAGCTCAACAAGACGCTGGGCGTGCCTTCGCTGAAGATCAACCTGCCGCCCACCTTCGCAGTGAAGTGGCTCACGCCGCGCATGCGCCGCTTCATGCAGGCGCATCCCGACATCGACCTCAAGATCGCCACCGAGAAGGACATGGTCGACTTCACGCGGCAGGACTTCGACCTGGCCGTGCGCTACGGCCGCGGCGTGTACCCCGGCATGTACTCCGAGCTGGTGCTGCCCGTGGAGGTGTTCCCCGTCTGCAGCCCGGCGCTGATGCAGGGCGAGCATCCGCTGGCCTCGCCGGCCGATCTGCGCTTCCACACGCTGCTTCACGACGAGAGCACCTACGACGACGTCAGCAACCCCAACTGGTCGATGTGGCTCGAGCACGTGGGCGTGACGGACGTCGACACGACGCGCGGCCCATCCTTCTGGCCCAGCCACCTGGTGCTGGGCGCGGCGATCGACGGCCTGGGCGTCGCGCTCGCCAAGAAGCACTGGGTGGCCGGCGACATCGCCGCCGGGCGGCTGGTGCGGCCCTTCGAGGGCAGCATGCAGGTGGAGTTCGCCTACTACATCGTCTTTCCGGAAGACCGCGCGAACGACCCGCGCATCCACGCCTTTCTCGAATGGGTGCGCGAGGAACTGGCGCGCCCACCTGACGAAGCGATGTAGCAGCCTCAGCCGATGCGGTAGATGCGAACGGCGTTGTCGTGCAGCAGCGCGCGACGCTCGTGCGCCGGGCGCGGCGCGATCGCGGCGCGGAAGCCGGCCAGGAGGGTGGCGTAGTCCGCGACCAGGCTGTCCACCGGAAAGTTGCTCGCGAACATGCAGCGCGTCGCGCCGAAGATCGCGATGGCATCGCGAATCACAGGCACGTTGTCGGCCTGCGTCCACGGACGGCCTGCGAGGCCCAGGCCCGAGATCTTGAGAAAGGCATTGGGCTGTGCGGCCAACGCCTCCAGAGCGGCGCGCCAGCCGCGCAGGCCTTCGTCACTGCGGTCCGAAGGCAGGCCGGTGTGGTTGAGGATCAGCGTGGTGCGCGGAAAGTCGCGCGCCAGCTCGGCCGCCTGGTCGAGATTCCACCATGGCGCCTGCAGGTCGAACGAGAGGCCGTGGCGTTCCAGCAGCGCATAGCCTTCACGCCAGCGCGCGTCGTCCATCGACCCGGCGACGCCGCGCCGCGCGTCGGCCCGCGCCGCGGCCGTCGCCGGCTTGTGACGGATGCCGCGCACGAGCGCGAAGGCGGCCTGCGCGGCCAGCACTTCGGCCGCGTCGGAGCGATCAAGTGCCGCGTGCGCCACCACGACCGAGGGCCGCCCGTGCGAACGCGCAAGCTCGGTCAGCCAGCGCGTCTCGGCCAGCGGATCGCGGCGGTCCCACTCGGCCTCCACATGCACCGTGGCCACCGGTGCATCGGCGCGCGTGTCCCGGGCGTAGTCCGCGGGCAGGTAACTGCGCTTCAGCGCCGAGTAGTCGCCGTAGCGAAAGGCCGGCACCGTCTCGCCCTGCAGCCACGGATACGGGTTGGCTTCGAGATCCCAGAAGTGCTGGTGCGCGTCGATGAAGGCTTCGCCGGGGGTCGGGTCCATCGCAGGATGTCCAAGGCTTTCAGTTCGAAATCTTCAACTTGCCCGACAGCTCCTTGAAGAAGGCGCTCTCGCGCACCATCACCGCTTCGAGCGCGGCATCGTCGGCATAGGTGTCGGTGCTGAAATGCAGCTTCTGCAGCGCATCGATCCACAGCGGCTCCTTCACCGCCTTGGCCGTGGCCGTCTTCAGCACCGCCATCACCTCGTCGGGCGTGTTGCGCGGCGCCGAGAGCCCGCGCCAGATGCCGATCGACAGGTCGACCTTGCGCTCCTTCAGTGTCGGCACGTTCTCGAAGCCGTCGGCCACGCGCTTGTCGGCCATCACCGCCAGCGCCTTGAGCTTGCCCGCGGCGACGTAGCTCGACACTTCGGCGGTGCTGACGGTTACCGCGTCGATGTGCCCGCCCAACAGGGCCAGCACCGCCGGCGCGCCGCCCGCATAGGGAATGTGGTTAAACTGCGCACCGGTCTTCTCCGACAGCGCGGCGGCGGCCATGTGCCAGGTCGAGCCGTGGCCCGCATTGCCCACGCGGATGTTCGCTTCGGGTTTGCGTGCGGCGTCGAGGAACTGCTCGAGCGTTGCGTAGGGCGCGTCGGCACGCACCACCACCGCAGCCGGGTCGGCATTGAGCCGCGCGATGGGCCGCAAGTCCTTGTACGAGAACTTGGCCAGGCCCAGGTGGTTCAGGAAGGTCAGCTCGGTGGACGACAGCACGATGCGGTAGCCGTCGGGCTTGGCATTGACGACCTCGCCCAGCCCCAGCACGCCGCTCGCGCCGGGCCGGTTGATGACCACGATGGGCTGCGGCAGGTGCCTGGCCACCGCGGCACCGAAGGCGCGGCCAACCACGTCGGCGCCACCGCCGGCCTGCCAGGGCACGACCAGTTCGATGGGCTTGTTCGGATAGGCGCCGCCCTGCGCCCAGGCGGGCACGGCGAAGGTGGTGCCCAGCAGCATGGCGGCGGGCCAGGTGCGCAGCCATTGGCGGCGCGCGGTGTCGATGGTCGAGAGGGCCATGTTCTTGTCTCCAGGTTCGTGATGGTGTCGCTTTGCGTGCGTTCGTGCCAGCGCCGGTCAAGCGGTCGCTGCGGCGTCGGTGCGCGCCGGACCGAAGGCGCCGGCGCGGCGGAGGGCCTCGATGCGGTCCTGGGTCAAGCCGATCTCGCCGAGGATCTCGTCCGTGTGCTGGCCCAGCAGCGGCGCCGGATGCCGCACGCGCTGCGGCGTGCCGCCGAGCTTGACCGGGAAGCCCAGCGCGCGCGTCTCGCCTTCGACCGGATGCTGGATCTTCAGCACCATCTCGCGCGCCACCGCCTGCTCGCTTGCGAGCGCCTCGGCGTAGTTGTAGATCGGTGCGGCCGGCACGCCCGCGGCCAGCAGCGCATCCACCCACTCGTCGGCGCTGCGGCGTGCGAACTCGCGCTCCAACTCGGCGATCAGCGCCTCGCGGTTGCGGATGCGCAGCACGTTGTCGATGAAGCGCGGGTCCTGCACCAGGTCGTCGCGGCCCACCACGCCGCACAGCGCCGTCCACAGCTTGGGGTTGGCCGCGCCGATGACGAAGTGGCGGTCGGCCGCCTTCACCGCCTGGTAGGGCGCGCTCATGCGGTTGGCGCTGCCGATGGGCACCGGCAGCTCGCCCGTGCCCCAGTATTCGGCCGATTCCCACACCGACAGGCCCAGCGCCGTCTCGAACAGCGATGCGTCGACGAGCTGGCCCTCGCCGGTGATGTCGCGGCCGATCAGTGCGCTCAGGATGCCGTAGGCCGCGAAGAGCCCGGCCCCCAGGTCGGCCAGCGGCACGCTGGACTTCACCGGCTCCTGGCCCGGGTGGCCCATCACGCTCATCACGCCGGTCATGGCCTGCGCGATCAGGTCCAGGCCGGGCCGCTTGGCCCAGGGGCCGGTCTGGCCGAAGCCGGAAATGCTCGCGTACACCAGGCGCGGATTGATCTTGCGCAGGGTCGCGTGATCGATCTTGAGCCGCGCGGCCACGCCGGGGCGGTTGTTCTCGACCAGCACGTCGGCGTCCTTCACGAGCGCGTAGAAGGCTTCGAGCCCGGCCGGGTTCTTGAGATCGATCTCGACGCTGCGCTTGTTGCGGTTGAGCGCGAGGAAGCCGCCGCTGTCGGCGCCCTTGAGCCGGAAGCCCATCGAGCGCCGGGTCTGGTCGCCGATGCCCGGCGTCTCGACCTTGATCACGTCGGCACCCATGTCGCCGAGCAGCATGCAGCAGAAGGGTCCGGCCATGATCTGGCTGACGTCGAGAACCTTGATGCGGGAAAGAGGAAGGGTCACCTGGAGGCTCCGGAAGATGTTCGATGAATGACGATGGGTGGCTCGCTCAGCGGCCGACGAAGGCCGGCTTGCCCTTGGCCAGGAAGGCCTGGAAGCCGATGCGGAAGTCCTCGGTGTCGAAGCAGGCGTAGGCCTCGTCGGCTTCCTCGGGCGTGAGCGGCACGGGCTGTGCGAGGCGCCGCACGAACTTCTTGTGCCAGCGCGCCACCAGCGGCGCGCCGTTGGCGATGCGGCGCGCGGTCGCCTCGCCCTCGGCCAGCACATCGGCGTCGGCCACCACACGGTTCACGAGGCGCTTGGCCAGCGCCTCCTGCGCGTCGAAGACGCGGCCTTCGAGCACGATCTCGAGCGCGGTGGCACCGCCGACCAGGTCGACCAGGCCGCCCAGCTCGCCGTACGACATCGTCAGGCCCAGCTTGTTGACCGGCACGCCGAAGCGGCTCGACGTGCCGCAGATGCGCATGTCGCAGACCGAGGCGATCTCGAGCCCGCCGCCCACGCACGCGCCTTCGATCACGGCCAGTGTCGGATGGCGACTTTGCGCAACGGCCTGCATCGCGGCGTACGTCACCTTGGCGTAGGTGGCGGCCTGCTTCGAATCGGCACGCAGGCGAGTGAACTCCTCGATGTCGGCGCCGGCCGAGAAAGCCTTGCCGCCGGCGCCGCGCAGCACGATGCAGCGCAGCGCGTCGTCGGCCGACAGCATGGCCATGGCATCGCCGAGGCCTTGCCACATCGCCAGGTCCATGGCGTTCATGCGGTCGGGCCGGTTGAAGGTGATGGTGGCGATGCGGGCGTCTTGCTCGTGGCGCTCGACCAGGATGGGCGGGGTCATGGTGATTCGTCTCTCGTGTGGTGGGCTGTGAACCGGGCGAAGTCTAGGTTTGGGCCACCGTCCAGCCAAACGAGAAAAACTGGGCCGACCTTCAAGAAAAACTCGGCCCCGCGCTTGTGAATTTTTCTCGGCCGGGCTTCAAGTAAATCCACGTTGCCCGGCCCTGGCGCCGTTCCTAGACTCGCGGCCCGAACCCCCACAGGACACCCGACCGGAGACACGAGACGCACCATGGCCCTCATCCACTACATCACCCAGATCCAGATCGACTTCGGCGCGGTGTCCTTGCTCGCGCAGGAATGCGAGCGCATCGGCATCCGGCGCCCGTTGGTCGTCACCGACGCCGGCGTGCGCGCCGTCGGCGTGCTCGACCGCGTCACTGCGCACATCGGCGAAGGGCGCCGCTTCGTGGTGTACGACGGCACGCCTTCCAACCCGACCGAGCGCGCGATGCGCGAGGCCGTGGCGCTCTATCGGCAGCACGATTGCGACGGCATCGTCGCCGTCGGCGGCGGCTCGCCGATCGACCTGGCCAAGGGCGTGGCCGTGTGCGCCACGCACGACGGCCCACTCGCCACCTTCGCCGCCATCGAAGGCGGCGTGGCCCGCATCACCGCGGCCACGGCGCCCGTGATCGCGGTGCCCACCACCGCCGGCACCGGCAGCGAGGTCGGCCGCGGCGCGGTGTTGATCCTCGACGACGGTCGCAAGGTCGGTGTGCTTTCGCCCTTCCTGGTGCCGCGGGTCGCGCTGTGCGACCCCGAACTCACGCTCGGCCTTCCGCCGATGCTGACCGCGGCCACCGGCATGGATGCGATCGCGCATTGCATGGAAACCTTCATGGCACCGGCCTTCAACCCGCCGGCCGATGGCATCGCGCTCGACGGCCTGCGCCGCGCGTGGAAGCACATCGAAACGGCGACCACGACGCCCGGCGACCGCGAGGCGCGGCTGAACATGATGAGCGCCTCGATGCAGGGCGCGCTGGCCTTCCAGAAGGGCCTGGGTTGCGTGCACAGCCTGAGCCATGCGCTGGGCGGGCTCAATCCGCGCCTGCACCACGGCACGCTCAACGCGATCCTGCTGCCGGCCGTGATTCGCTTCAACGCCGAGGCACCCTCGATGCGGAAGGACGACAAGCTCGCGCGCATGGCGCAGGCCATGGGCCTCGCGGCGGCAGACGAGGTGGCGGCGGCCGTCGCCGACATGAGCCGGCGGCTCGGGCTGCCTGTCGGGCTGACCGCGATCGACGTCTCGCCCGACGTCTTTCCGCGCGTGATCGAAGGCGCGCTGAAGGACCACTGCCACAAGACCAACCCCCGCGAGGCGAGCCCGGCCGAGTACGACGCGATGCTGCAGGCCTCGCGGTAGCCGCCCCTCGTCACCCCTCGTCACCGCTCATCCAACCCAAGGAGACAAACCATGACAAAGAGCTTTTCCGCGATCCGCCGTTTCGTCGTCCGGCCCTCTGCAGTGGGCCTGCTGTTCGCCCTGCTCGCCTTCGGTGCCGCAGCCCAGGCACCGGTCAAGCTGCGCTTCAGCCACACCGTGCCCGAGAGCGATTCGCAGCACAAGGCCGCGCTCGAATTCGGCAAGCGCGTGAAGGAGCGCACCCAGGGCGGCGTCGAGGTCCAGGTCTTCGCCAACAGCCAGCTCGGCAACGACGTGACGCTGGTGACCGGCGTGCGCAGCGGCACCATCGACATCGGCGCCACCGGCAACCCCTTCGTGACCGGGCTGGCGCCCAAGCTCAACGCGCTCGACCTGCCCTACCAGTTCGCCGATGCGCAGCAGGCCTACCGCACGCTCGACGGCCCGGTCGGGCGCTCGCTGCTCGACGAACTCTCCGCGCACCAGATCAAGGGACTGGCCTTCTGGGAGATCGGCTTTCGGAGCCTGGGCAACAACAAGCGCCCGATCAACGGCGCCGACGACATCAAGGGCCTGAAGATCCGCACCACGCCCAATCCCTCGCACCTGAAGGCCTTTCAGCTGCTCGGCGCCAACCCGCAGCCGATGCCCTTCGCCGAAGTCTTCGGCGCGCTCGAATCGGGCGCGGTCGACGGACAGGAGAACCCGCCGACGCTGATGCTGTCGTCGAAGATGTTCGAAGTGCAGAAGTACCTGTCGCTCACGCGCCATGCCTACACGCCGCTGGTGGTGATCATGAACAAGGCGCGCTTCGAGGGCCTCAAGCCCGACTACCAGAAGGTGCTGCTCGAAGAGGCGGCCAACGCGGCGGCCTTCCAGCGCAAGCTGAACGCCGACGGCGAGAAGGACGCGATCGCCCAGCTGCGCGCCAAGGGCATGCAGATCAACGAGAACCCGGACACCGCCAGCATCCGCAAGGTGGTGCGCGACGAGACGCGCAAGCTCTACGTCGACAAGAACGGCGATGCGGTGCTGAAGGCCATGGATGCCCAGCCCTGAGGCCTTCGGAATGAATGGCACGCCCGCGCCGGCCATCGTCGACGCGCACCATCATCTCTGGCGGCTAGGCGAAGGCCGCTATCCCTGGCTGCAGGAAGGCTACGACCCCGGGGCTTTCTTCCTGGGCGACTACAACGCGCTGCGGCGCGACTTCGACGCGGATGCCTACCGCGCGCGCACCGAGGGCCTGAACGTGGTCGCCACCGTCCACGTCGAGGCCGAACGCGATCGCGCCGAATCGTTGGCCGAGACACGCTGGCTGCATGCGATGCATACGCGGCACGGCTCTCCGAACGCCGTGGTAGCGCACGTCGATCTGCTTGCGCCCGATGCGGCACAACAGCTGGCGCAGCATCTCGAATGGCCGCTCGTGCGCGGTGTGCGCTGCAAGCCGCTGACGGCGCCGACCGCGTCCGCCGGCGTGGAAGGGCGACCCGGCGCCTTGCAGGACTCGCGCTGGCTCGCTGGCCTGTCGCTGCTGGCCAGGCACGAGCTGGCCTGGGACCTGCGCGTGCCCTACTGGCACCTCGAAGAAGCCGCAGCGCTCGTCGAGCGCGTACCGGGCCTGCCCGTGGTGCTCGAGCATGCAGGCCTGCCCTGGGACCGCAGCGAGGCCGGCTTGGCGCATTGGCGCCGCGGCATGCAGGCGCTCGCCGCCTTGCCAGGCGTGCACGTCAAGCTCTCGGAATTCGGGCTGCCCGATGCGCCCTGGGATGCCGCAAGCACGGTCCGCGTGGTGCGCGAAACCATCGACATCTTCGGCTGGCAGCGCTGCATGTTCGCGAGCAACCTGCCGGTGTCGGGCCTGCGCGTGTCGATGGCCGAGCTGGTGCGCACGATGTCCGAGGCGCTCTCGGCGCTGGATGTCCAGGCGCGCGACGCCGTCTGGCGCGGCAACGCGCTCCGCTTCTACCGCATCGACATGGCCGAGCGCTGATCGACGCCAGGCTGCACTGCAACTACAACAAGGAGACTCCCCATGCTTTCCCGCCTCGTCGAGCGCGGCGCCCAGTGGCTGATGATCGCGATGATGGCCGTGATGGTCGCGCTCGTGTTCGGCAACGTCGTGCTGCGCTACGCCTTCAACTCCGGTATCGTGTTCTCGGAGGAAGCCTCGCGCTTCGTCTTCATGTGGCTCACGCTCCTGGGTGCGCTGCTGGTGATGAAGGACAACGCCCACCTGGGCATGTCGACCATCGTCTCGCGCCTCGGCGAGCCGGCCCAGCGCTTCTGCCGCGGCGTGGCCGACCTCGGCGCCCTCGCCTGCTGCCTGCTGCTGGCCCACGGCGCGTGGAAGCTCGTGGTGATCGGCATGGACGACTACGCGCCCGTCACCGGCGTGCCGCTGGGCGCGGTGTATGCCTGCCTGCTGGTCAGCAGCGCGGGCATGGCGCTGATCCTCGCGCATTCGCTGTGGCGTCTTTTCAGCGGCCGCATGCCGCGCGAAGAGCTGGTCAGCGACGTCGCCAGCGCGTGCGAATGACGGCCACCGAAAGACACGCATGACCATCTTCGTCTTCATCACCTCGCTGCTGGGGGCCATGGCCTTCGGCATGCCCATCGCCTTCGCCCTGCTGGTCTGCGGCGTCGCGCTGATGGCGTACCTCGGCAACTTCGACACGCAGATCCTTGCGCAGAACATGCTGGAGGGCGTCAACAACTACCCGCTGATGGCGGTGCCCTTCTTCATGCTGGCGGGCGAGCTGATGAACGCGGGCGGCCTCTCGTCGCGCATCGTGAAGGTGGCCGATGCACTGGTGGGCCACGTGCGCGGCGGCCTCGGCTACGTGGCGATCATCGCGGCCACCGTGGTCGCGAGCATCTCGGGCTCGGCGGTGGCCGACACGGCGGCCGTCGCGGCGCTGCTCATTCCGATGATGCGCAACGCCGGCTACGACGTGCCGCGCGCGGCGGGCCTGATCGCGGCCGGCGGCATCATCGCGCCGGTGATTCCGCCGTCGATCGCGATCGTGGTGTTCGGCGTGGTGGCGCAGGTGTCGATCACCAAGCTGTTCCTGGCGGGCCTCTTCCCCGGCATCATGATGGCGCTGACGCTCACCGCCACCTGGTGGTTCTGCGCGAAGAAGGAGAAGAAGGTCGCGGTGCGCCGCTTCTCGCTGCGCGAACTGGGCCGCAGCCTCGTCGACGGCATCTGGGCGCTGGTGCTGCCCTTCGTGATCATCGGCGGCATGAAGTTCGGCGTGTTCACGCCGACCGAGGCAGCCGTGGTGGCGGTGGTCTACGCCTTCGTGGTGGGCCGCTTCGTCTACGGCGAACTCCAGCTGAGCCGCCTGCCCGAGCTGGTGCTGAGCGCGGCCAAGACATCGAGCACCGTGCTGTTCCTCGTGGCCTGCGCGCTGGTGTCGGCCTGGCTCATCACCATCGCCAACATCCCGGCACAGGTGACGGAGCTGCTGGAGCCCTTCATCGACAACAAGATCCTGCTGATGTTCGTGATCATGGTGCTCGTGATCATCGTCGGCACCGCGCTCGACCTGATGCCCACCGTGCTGATCATGACGCCCATCCTGATGCCGGTGATCGCCAAGGCCGGCATCGACCCGGTGTACTTCGGCGTGATGTTCATCATGAACAACGCCATCGGCCTGCTGACACCGCCGGTGGGCACCGTGCTCAACGTGGTGGCCGGCACCTCGCGCGTGGGGCTGGACAGCGTGATCCGCGGTGTGTGGCCCTTCTTGCTGTCGCTGACGGCGCTGATGTTCCTGTTCGTGCTGTTCCCGCAGCTGATCATGGTGCCGGCGAGCTGGCTGCGTTGAGGCCAGGTATTCCAATATTTGGATATAAGGTTCGATCGGTTTTTCATTGGTAAACGGTATCTAGTGGAATTCCCCGTATGCCATGAAGTCTGAACCGTGATGTCATATGTTGGCATTCGAAGGCGGCACGCCTTCCGTCCAACAAGGAGACATCGTGGGACTCTTTCGCAGCGGCACCTGCGCCGCCCTGCTGCTGGGCAGCCTGGCATTCGGACCGCATGCGACCGCCCGGCCGGCGGTCGACAAGGACACGGTGGTGTTCGGCGTCAGCCGCGACATCGCGATGCTCGACGCCCAGGTCGACAACACCGGCAACTCCGACCGCTACGCCTGGCAGCTGTTCGACAACCTGTACACCTTCGACAAGAAGGGCCGGCTGGCGCCGCAGATCGCCACCGGCTACACCGTGTCGGACGACCAGCTGCAGTACCGCTTCAGCCTGCGGCGCGACGTGAAGTTCCACGACGGCACGCCGCTCAAGGCCAAGGACGTGAAGTACTCGCTCGAGCGCATCATGGACCCGGAGGTGAAGAGCACGCGCCGGCCCTATTTCTCCGACGTCGACAGCGTCAGGGCCCCCGACGAGTTCACGGTGGTGGTCAAGCTCAAGAAGGTCGACGCCGTCTTCATGAACAAGGTGGCGGCTTTCGTCGCCATCGTGCCGATGGACTACACGCGCTCGCTGGCGGACGTCGACGCCTTCTCGCGCGCACCGATCGGCGCCGGCCCCTACAAGCTCGTCGAACACAAGCTGGGCCAGAGCCTGACGCTGGAGCGCTTCGACGGCTATTGGGGCGCCAAGCCGGGCATCAAGCGTCTGGTCTACAAGGTGATCCCCGAAGCCGCGAGCCGCGTCAACGCGCTGCTCGCGAACGAAGTCGACATGATCGACAACGTGCCGCCGAACGACGTGGCACGGGTCAAGGCGGCCGCCGAGCGCGAGGCGGTGTCGGTGCCCATGGGCAGCCCGCTGCACGTGCGCCTATACACCACCACGCCCGGCACGCCGCTGCACGACCGCCGCGTGCGGCTGGCCCTCAACCATGCGGTGGACGTGAACGCGATCATCGCCAACGTGATGAAGGGCGTGGGCAAGCCGCTCACGACCTATATCTCGTCGTACTACCCGATCGGCGTCGGCAAGGACCTCAAGCCCTATGCCTACGACCCCGCGCTCGCGAAGAAGCTGCTGGCCGAGGCCGGCTACCCCAAGGGCTTCGAGACGGAGCTGATGTCGCCGACCTCCTACCCGAAGGAGGTGACGGAGGCCATCGTCGCCTACTGGTCGCAGGTGGGCGTGAAGGCCAAGATCAAGATGCTGGACTTTCCCGCCTGGACACGCCTGAACAACACGAAGAAGTCGGGCCCGATGACGATCATGCAGTACTCCAACGCGATGTACGACCCGATCACCGCCATCCAGGGCACAGCCAGCAAGGCCGGCACCTGGTCGGACTACGACAACCCCGAGGTCGAGACACTGATCACCAAGACCAACTCGGTCGCCGACCCGGCCGAGCGTGACAAGCTGTTCCAGCAGATCGGCAAGCTCATGCGCGACGACGGCCATGCGGTGCTGATCTCCGAGCTGTTCCTGGTGTTCGCCAAGGACAGGCAGATCGAGTGGGAGCCGCAGTACGGCTATTCCTTCTACGACCTTCGCACGCTGCGCTGGAAATGACGGCGCCGCTTTTTCATACCGCATCCAAAGCCCGACAAGGATTCATCCGATGACCCAGCAAGCCGCGCCCACCCGAACCGCCGGCCGCCCGAGCGGCGGCGCCTCGTCCTTCGACATCGTCCCCACCGGCTGCGCCCTGGGCGCCGAGATCGTCGGCCTCGACATCGCAGGCGAAGTCTCATCGGCCGATTTCGCGCGCCTGCGCCAGGCCTACGACGAGCATTCGGTGCTCGTCTTCCGCGGCCGGGCGCTGCAGCCGGCAGAGCAGGTCGCGTTCAGCCGCGGCTTCGGTGACCTGGAGCGCCACGTGGTCGAGAAGTACCTGCTGCCCGGCCACCCGGAGATCTTCCGCGTGTCGAACATCGTCGAGAACGGCCAGCGCATCGGCGGCAGCGGCGAGTTCTGGCACACCGACCTGTCGTACGTGGCCGAGCCCAGCCGCGGCTCGCTGCTCTACGCGGTCGAGGTGCCGGTGCGCGACGGCGTGGTGCTGGGCGACACCGAATTCGCCAGCAGCGCGGCCGCCTACGACGCGCTGCCCGCGGCGCTGCGCAGGAAGCTCGACGACATGCAGGCCGTGCATCGCTTCGGCGACATCTACGCCAAGGTGAATGCGCAGCGCGGCACGACGACGACGCTGTCGGACGAGCAGAAGAAGCGCACGCCCGACGTGGTCCATCCGGTGGTCATCCGGCACCCCTTCTCCGGGCGCAAGAGCCTGTTCGTGAACGAAGGCTTCACCGTGTCCATATTGGGCGTGCCAGAAGCGGAAAGCACGCGGCTGCTCGAAGAGCTGTACGCGCACTGCAAGCGGCCCGAGTTCGTCTACCGCCACAAGTGGCAGCCCCATGACCTGGTGATGTGGGACAACTGGGCCACGATCCACCGCGCCACCGGCGGCTACACGGCCGAAGAGCGCCGGCTCATGTACCGCACCACGCTGCAGGCCTCCGTGCCCTTCGGCAGCCTCACGCCGCAGTGAAGCGAATTCACCCGTGCCGGGCACGGCGCGGGTGCGATCGGCGGCGACTCAGTCGAGCACCACCACCACGTCGCCTTCGTTCACGCTGTCGCCCTCGGCCACGCGCAGTTCGCGCACCACGCCGGCTTGCGGCGCTTCGAGGTGAATCTCCATCTTCATCGACTCGACGACCAGCAGGGTGTCGCCACCGTCGACGCGCGCATTCAGGCTCACGGGAACCTGGATGACCTTGCCGGAGATCTCGGACTTCACTTCTTTCATTTGTCTCATTCCACTATTTGGATTTTAACCAAGGCGATTTACTGCATGATTTGGTACGCTACGCCTTTGAATGCGTCGATGATATAGCCAATATATGGAATTACAAAGCTCCACATCGAGCGCCGCGCAGTACGACGTGGTGGTGGTCGGCTACGGCGCCGCAGGCGCGATGGCCGCCATCGAAGCCTGGGACGCCGGCGCCCGGGTGCTGCTGATCGAGAAGATGGCGCAGCCTGGCGGCATCTCCATCCTGTCGGCCGGCGGCGTGCGGATCGCCTTCGACGCCGACCAAGGCCTCGCCTACCTGCGCGAGACCTGCGGCGGCCGCACGCCGGACGACCTCCTGCAGGCGCTGGCCCAGGGCATGCACGCGGTGCCGGAGCAACTGCGCCGGCTCGCGCGCGTGAACGGGGCGCAGATCTCGGTGGAGCCGGCTGCGGGCAACTATCCGTTCGCCGGTTGCGATGCACTGGGCTACGCCGAGGTGGCCGACATTCCCGGCTTCGCGCAGGACCCGGCCGGCTGGCTGCATGCGCGGCCCTTCCGCCCCGGCTGCCTGCTCTTCAAGCTTCTGCTGGACAACGTGGAGCACCGCCGGCGCCAGGGACGGCTCGACGTCTGGTTGTCCACCCCGGCGGATCGGTTGATGAAGGATGCACACGGCCGGGTCACGGGCCTGCGCGTGCAGCACGGCGGCCGTGCGGTGACCGTGCATGCGCAAGGCGGCGTGATCCTCGCCTGCGGCGGCTTCGAGGCAGACGAGGAAATGAAGCGCCAGTACCTCCCGGCCATGCCGGTGCTGGCGGGCAGCTTCGCCGGCAACACGGGCGACGGCATCCGCATGGCGCAGGCGGTGGGCGCGGACCTCTGGCACATGTGGCACTTTCACGGCCCCTACGGCATGCGCCACAGCGACCCTGCCTATCCGTTCGGCCTGTATGTGAAGGCCCTGCCGATGTGGACGCCCGAGCGGCCGACGCGCAGGCCGCTGCCCGTGATGCCGTGGATCGTGGTCGACCGCCGCGGCCGGCGCTATATCGACGAATACCCGCCCTATATGTCCGACACCGGCGTCCGGCAGTTCGACTTCTTCGACCCGCAGGCCCATGCGCACACGCGCCTGCCCTCCTTCATGGTCTTCGACGAGGCGGGCCGGCGCATGTATTCGATGGGCCGCGCGATCACCAACGACCCGCAACACTGGTACGACTGGAGCGAGGACAACCTGGCCGAGGTCGAATCGGGCATGCTGCAGCGCGCCGATTCGATCGCTGCCCTCGCTCGAGCCGCCGGCATCGATGCCGCGGCGCTCGAAGCCACCGTCGCCACCTGGAACGCCGCCTGCGCCGCGGGCCGGGACGACGCCTTCGGCCGCCGGCCGGAGACCATGGCGCCGATCGTCGAAGGGCCCTTCTACCTGGCCGAGCTCTGGCCGGTGGTCATCAACACGCAGGGCGGCCCGGTTCACGACGCGCGGCAGCGGGTGCTCGACCCCTTCGGCGACCCCATCGAAGGCCTGTACGCGGCCGGCGAGATGGGCAGCGTGTTCGGCCACGTCTACATGGCGGGCGGCAACCTCGCCGAATGCTTCGTCGGCGGCGCTGCCGCCGGTCGCGAAGCGGCGCAACGCAGCCTGCCCGCAAGGCAAAGGAATGCAGCATGAGTGAAATCGATCTCTCGCTCGTCGGATCGCTGTCGCAGCCCTTCGTGGTCGACGTGGAGCGCGGTGCGATCCGCCGCTTCGCCGAGGCCGTCGGCGAGCCCAGCCCCATCTACCGCGAACTCGCCGCCGCGCGCACCGCCGGCTTCGACGACATCCCGGCGCCGCCGACCTTCCCCACCTCGTTCCGGCCGCCGCAGGAGCCGGCCTGGACGCGCGACCTCGACCGCCGGCGCATCCTGGCCGGCGAGATGTCCTTCCACTACGAGCGGCCGGTGTTGGCCGGCATGCGGCTGGAGTGCCGCCTGCGCTTCGTCGGCGTCGAGGACAAGCAGAGCGCGCGCGGCAGCATGCAGCTGATCCGCCAGCAGATCGAGGCCCGCCTGCTCGACGCGGACGACCGCGCCGGCGATCTCGTCGTCACCTGCGGCCGCGTGACCCTCTATCGCGCCTCGCGCACGGAGCAAGACGCATGAACGGCCCGCTGTTCGCGATGAAGCCCGGCGAGTCGCTCAGCATGACCTTGCCGCCGGTGACGACCACGCAGCTGGTGCAGTACGCCGGCGCATCGGGCGACTTCAACCGCATCCACTACGACCACCCGTTCGCGGTCGAGGCGCAGCTGGGCGGCGTGATCGCGCACGGCATGCTGACGATGGCCTTCATGGGCCGCGCGGTGGGCGAATGGGCAGGCACGCCGGGCCGCGTGAAGAACATCAACGCGCGCTTCACCTCGCCCGTGCGGCCGGGCGACCGCGTGCGTGTGCAGGCGACCGTGACGGCACCCGAAGCCACCGGGCACGTGGCCTGCACGCTCGAGGCGTGGGTGGAAGACACGCGCGTCGCCGTTGGCGAGGCCTTGATCGCACGCTGAGCCCCGGCCGCAGCTGCAGGCAGCGCCTGCGCGCGGCGGGCGCAGGAGCGTCAGGGATCGATGCGGTGCTTGAACTTGGCTTGCCGCGCGGCCTCGCACTTGGCGAGCGACTGCAGGATGACCTGGCGCGTCTCGCCCGGATCGATCACGTCGTCGATCAGCCCCATCTCGGCGGCCCGGTAGGCGCTGGACTGCTCGCGCAGCTGCTCCATGATCTCAGCCTTGCGCTGCACCGGGTCCGGCGCCGCGGCGATGGCCTTGGCATGCACGATCTCGACGCCGGCCTCCGGACCCATCACGTCGAAATGCGCGGTCGGCCAGGCGACGATGGTGTCGGGGTTCATCGACCGTCCACAGAAGGCGATGTAGGCCAGCCCGATCGCCTTGCGCGCGACGATGGTGATCCGCGGCACCGAGGCCGCCGCCACCGAATTCAGCAGCCGCGACGCGAGCGAGACCATGCGGTGCTTCTCGATGTCCGGCCCCACCAGGAAGCCCGGCGCATCGCAGACGAAGACCAGCGGCAGGTGGAAGGCGTCGCAGGTGTCGATGAACTTGCGCGCCTTCTGCGCCGACCTCTCGTCGAGCACGCCGCCGCGCGCCATCGGGTTGGACGCGACGATGCCCACCGGCTGGCCGCCGAAGCGCGCGAAGGCGGTGACCACGCCCACGCCGTAGCGCGGCCGGTAGTGCAGCAGCTCGCCGCCATCGACGATCAGGCCGAGCACCTTGCGCATGTCGTAGGCCTGGCGGGCCAGGTCGGGGATCAGCGTGGCGAGCTTTTCCCGGCCCTCGGGCGTGTCGACAGCCGCCGGCTTCGGCGCTGCGCGCGGCGGCAGTTCGCCGCTGTGGCTGGGCAGGAACGACAGGAAGCGGCGGATCTCGGCCAGGCATTCGGCCTCGGTGTCGCCTACGTGGTCGGCCTGGCCGGTGTCGACGGCGCAGATCTCGCTGCCGCCCAGCGACTCGCTCGACACCTCCTGGCCGATGCCGACCTTCACCACGATCGGGCCCGACATGCCCATGAAGCCGGTGTCGCGCGCGATGGTGGTGAAGTCGGATTGCGCGGCCGTGAACGACGGCCCGCCGAAGGCCGGCCCGAGGATGGCAGCGACCTGCGGCACCTGGCCCGACATGCGGAAGTGGTCGCCGAAGCGCGCACCCATGGTGGCGGCCATGGCACCGAAGCTTTCCTGCACGCGCGCAGCGCCCGCTTCCATGAGCGCGATGAAGGGCTTGCGATGCGCGAGCGCCGCCGCGCGTGCCCGCGCGATCTTCAGCTCGCCCACCTTGCCGCGCGTGCCGCCCATCACGGTGTTGTCGTCGGCGGCGACATAGACGATCCGTCCGTCGATGGTGCCGTGGCCGACCACGATGCCGTCGGCCGGCGTGCGGTCCGCCAGGCTGGGATGCGAGCTGCGCGCCAGCACGCCCAGCTCGACGAAGCTGTCCGCATCCAGCAATTGCGCGATGCGCTCACGCGCGGTCAGCTTGCCCTGCGTGCGCAGCTTGTCGATGGCCGCGGCGTTGGGCGCACGGCCCGTCGCGCGGCGGGACTTCAGCTCTTCCAGGATTTCGCTCTTCATCTTCGCCTCTCGTATTTCGTCTCGTGTTCGTCGGGAAGCGCGTCGCGTCGACATCGTCGTCGTGATCGCACCTCAAGATACTCCATATATTGACATTGTAGTTTCCATCTAATCGAACATCTAGTCTTAGTAAGAGCAGCAATGTATGATTTGCAACACCAATATATGGAATCTTGAGACATCATGTACAGCAAAGTGCTAGTTGCCAACCGCGGCGCCGTGGCCGCGCGCGTGATCCGGGCGCTCAAGGGCCTGGGCATCCGTTCCGCCGTTCTCTACTCCGACGCCGACAAGGACCTTCCCTACGTCGCGCAGGCCGACGAAGCCATCGCGCTGCCGGGCAGCGCCGCCACCGAGACCTACCTGAATCAGCCCGCGGTGCTGGCCGCCCTCGCCACGTGCGGCGCCGATGCGGTGCATCCCGGCTACGGTTTCCTGTCCGAGAACGCCGGCTTCGCGCGGCGCGTGACCGAGGCGGGCGCCGGCTTCATCGGCCCGTCGCCGCAGTGGATCGAAGCCATGGGTCACAAGACGCGGGCGCGCGACACCATGGCCTCGCTGGGCATGCCGATGTCGCGCAGCAGTGGCCTGCTGGGCGCCGACGCGGCGGCCAACCTGCGCGAGGCGGCCGCGATCGGCTTTCCGGTGCTGGTGAAGCCCGCGGGCGGCGGCGGCGGGATCGGCATGGTCGCGGCACGCAGCGCCGAGGAACTGGAACGCGCGGTCGGCCAGGCGCGGGCGCTCACGCAGCGCAGCTTCGCCTGCGACGACCTGTACCTGGAGCGCCTGATGGAAAAGCCGCGCCACATCGAATTCCAGGTACTGGCCGACCGCCACGGCGAGGTGCGCCATTTGTTCGAGCGCGACTGCTCCATCCAGCGCCGCCACCAGAAGGTGATCGAGGAATCGCCCGCACCGCGCCTGCCGCGCGCCCAGGTGCTCGAGCGGGCCGACGAGATCGTGCGCGTGCTGTCGCGCATGGGCTACGACGTGATCGGCACCGTCGAGATGCTGCGCGACATGGCCGGCGAGTGGAACTTCCTGGAGATGAACACGCGCCTGCAGGTCGAGCATGCCGTGACCGAGGAGATCACGGGCATCGACCTGGTGGCGGCGCAGGTGAAGCTGGCCAGCGGCATGCGCATGCGCGACGTGCTGCCGGCCGAGGTGCAGTCCCGCGGCCACGCCATCGAGGCCCGCATCTATGCCGAGGACCCGGTGAAGTTCTACCCCTCGCCGGGCCTGCTGGAGGTGTTCCGCATGCCGGCCGGTGACGGCGTGCGCGTCGAAACGGGTTACGCCGAGGGCAACCGCGTCACCCCGCACTACGACCCCATGATCGCCAAGGTGATCGTTCATGCGCCCTCGCGCGACGGCGCCATCGCCCGGCTGGAACAGGCCCTGCGCGCGACCGAGATCGCCGGGCTCAAGACCAACCTGCCCTTCCTGCTGAAGATCCTTGCCAGTGCGGAGTTCCGCTCGGGCGAGGTCCACACCGGCCTGGTGGGAGAGATCGCTGCCCGGCACTGACGCGCCGAGGCACAATGGCCGGCACCATGAAGAGCAACAACAAGAGGAGCACCGCGCCTTCGCCGCGCGGCAGTGCCGCGGAGACGACGCCGGCCACGCGCCCGAGGGCCGCCAAGAAGGCGCCTTCGAAGCTGGGCACGCCCACCTGGGGCACGCAGAGCATCTACCGCGCCGTGACCATGCTGCGCGAGATCGCCTCGCACGGCAGCAAGGGCGTGCGCCTGGTGGACCTGGCCAAGGTGCTCGACCTCGAATCGCCCACCGCCCATCGCATCGTCAAGGGGTTGATGGCGCAGGGCATGGTCTCGCAGGACCCCGGCACCAAGCTGTACCGCCTGGGGCACGTGGTGTACGAGCTGGGCCTGGCCGCCTCGCCGCACTTCCAGCTGAAGGAGCTGTGCCACGCCACGCTCGACCGCATCCGGCAGAAGACCGGCGACTCGGTGTTCCTCATGGTGCGCAGCGGCACCGAGGCCGTCTGCCTGGAGCACCTGGAAGGCACCTACCCCATCCAGACGCGCGCGCTCGACGTCGGCGGCCGCCGGCCGCTGGGCGCCGGCGCCGGCTCGCTGGCCTTGCTGCTGGAGCTGCCCGACGAGGACTGCGAACGCATCATCACCCTCAACAAGGACCGCTACACCTCGCACGGCAATGCCAGCGCCGAGCGTGTGCGCGCCGCCGTGCTCAAGTCGCGCGAGGTGGGCTATGCGGTGAACGTCGACGACGTGCTCGAAGGCGTGACCGCCATTGGCATGCCGGTGCGCATCGGCTCCGGGCCGGCCTTCGCCGCCATCAGCGTGGCCGCCATCGGCTTTCGCATGCGCGACGAGCGCCGCACCGAGATCGCCGAGCTGCTGCAGAAGGCCGTGCGCCAGCTCGAGCGGCAGCTGGCCGCGCAGACCGACCTCTGGCCCCAGTAGACGGAAGGCACCTCGGCAGCCGGGCATCGGCGCGTGGGCCCGGCGGCTCAGGCGTGGTAGCCGAACATCGACTTGATCTCGAGGAATTCCTCGAAGCCGTAGCGCCCCCACTCGCGCCCGTTGCCCGAGCGCTTGTAGCCGCCGAAGGGCGCATGGCGCTGCGCCATGGCCCCATTGATGTGGACCATGCCGGCGCGCATGCGCCGAGCGACGGCGCGTGCCGCGTCGATCGTCGGACCGTGGACGTACGACGACAGGCCGTACTCCGAATCGTTGGCCTGCGCGACCGCCTCGTCCTCGGTGTCGTAGGGGATCATCACCAGCACGGGGCCGAAGATTTCCTCGCGCGCGATGCGCATGTCGTTGCGGACGCCGCGGAACAGCGTCGGCCGCACGTAGAAGCCGCTCGCCAGGCCCTCGGGTCGCCCCGGGCCGCCGAAGGCCAGGCGCGCGCCTTCGTCGATGCCGGCCTGCAGCATCGACTGGATGCGGTCGAACTGCACGCGGTTGGCCACCGGGCCGTGCGTGGTGGCCGCGTCCGCCGGCGCGCCGAGCACCAGGCCGGCGGCCACCTGCTGCGCGATCCGCACGGCCTCGTCCTCCAGCTCGGCCGGTACGAACATGCGCGTCGGTGCATTGCACGACTGGCCGGAGTTGTTGAAGCAGAGGCGTATGCCGTGCGTCACCGCGGCTTCGAGGTCGGCGCCGCGCAGGATGATGTTGGCCGACTTGCCGCCCAGTTCCTGCGTCACACGCTTCACGGTGGGCGCCGCGGCGATGGCGACCTGCGTGCCGCCGCGCGTCGAGCCGGTGAAGGACACCATGTCGACCTCGGGATGCGCCGCCAACGCCGCACCGACGCCGGGGCCATCGCCGTTGACCAGGTTGAACACTCCGGCCGGCACCTCCGCCTCGTGCAGGATCTGCGCGAAAAGCAAGGCCGACAGGGGCGCCACCTCGCTGGGCTTCAGCACCATCGTGCAGCCGGCCGCCAGCGCCGGCGCCACCTTGCAGGCGATCTGGTTGATCGGCCAGTTCCAGGGCGTGATGAAGGCGCACACGCCGATCGGCTCGCGGGTGACGCGCACGTCCTCCATGCGCTCGTCGAACTCGTACTCGCGCAACACCTTGATGGCCTGGTCGATGTGGCCCAGCCCCGCCGGCACGTGCGCGCGGCGGGCCAGCGTGATGGGGGCGCCCATTTCGGTCGACACAGCCTGCGCCAGCGCCTCGGCATGGCGTTCGTAGGCGGCGCGCACGCGGCCGAGCAGCGCGAGCCGAAACTCCCGCGTGCTGGCGGCATAGCGGCCGAAGGCGGCGCGGGCGCTGTCGACGGCGCGGTCCACGTCGGCCGCGCAGCCCAGCGCGATGCGGCCGGCGGACTGCTCCGATGCCGGGTCGATGACCTCGCACGCGCGCGGCTCGACCGGGTCGACCCAGTGCCCGCCGATGTAGAACTGCCCGCCGTTCACTGCGGCCGGCCCGCGGCCGCTTTGATCTGGTCGAGCAGCCCCACCGGGTCGTCGACCTTGATCTCGAACAGCGAGATCGCCTGCGAGCCGGCCAGGTAGGGCCGCACGGCCTCGACGCCGCGCTGGTAGGCGTCGGAGCTCTCCCAGTCGCGCACGCTCTTCTCGCTGTCCCACAGCGTGACCGTGATGACGCTTTCCGGGTCGGCGACGTCCTGCGTCACCCAGCGCAGCAGGCGGCCGGGGATGGAAGTGGCGAGCTGCCGGTACTTGTTCTCGATGGCCGGCAATGAATCGGGCTGAATGCGGGTCCAGTAGATGCGAACGTACATGGGGTGCTTTCGTGAAGGGCTCAGACGCTCTGCGCGCTCGAGTTGGGCATGACGCTCGGCATGGGGGTCGAGCACATCCGGCAGAACTGCATCACCTGCTGTCCCACGGTCTCGAGCTGGAACTTGGAAGACAGGTCGGTGCACTGGCCGTTGGCGTCGAAGAGCGGCAGCGCGCTGTTGAGCGCCGCACCCATCGGCGTGGGCCAGCCACGCAGCGCGTGGACGATGGAGCGCATGGTCGCGAGCGTCTGCACAGCACCCTGCCAGCCGCCGGCCGTGGCGATCAGGCCCACCGCCACGCCGTCGAAGTACACACGGTCGTCTTCCTGCATGTCGGCCACGTAGTCGAGCGTGTTCTTCATCAGGCCCGAGATCGAGCCGTGATAGGCCGGCGAGGCCAGGATGACGCCGTCGCAGCGGCGCAGCAGCGACAGCAGCCGCTCGGCCCCAGGCGCGCGCGCGGGAGTGGAGGGGTTGTACATCGGCAGGTCGAGTTCGGGGCCGGCGATCAGGTCGACCTCGGCGCCCTGCGCCTCGGCTGCGGCAAGGCTGATCCTCAGTGCCTTTTCGGTGCTGGATCCGGCGCGGGTGGTCCCACCGACGCCGACGATGAAGGGTCGTTTCTTCTGGCTCATGGCTTTGGCTTTCGGTCGATGGCAAGTGCGCCGGCGCGCACGCGCGGCAACAGTTCGCGCCCGAACTCGGGCACGTCGGCGAGGGGGTCGAACCCACGCAGCAGGAAGGAATGCACGCCGAGTTCGTAGTACTTCAGCAGCGCGTCGGCGACTTGCGCGGCGGTGCCCACCAGGCAGGTGGTGTTGCCGTGGGCCGAGGTCGCCTCGGCGATCGGCATCCACAGCCGCTCGTCGTGCACGTCGCCCTGCTTGGCGAATTCCATCAGGCGTTCGGCGGAATGACTGATCGGCGCCCGACTCACGGCGTCGCCCGAGGACTTGACCTGCGCCAGGATGGCCTTCGCCTTGTCCCAGGCTTGCCCTTCGGTTTCCGCGATGACGGGACGGAAGGACATGTTGAATCGCGCCTCGCGGCCGAAGCCCGCGCAGCGCGCCCGGTAGTCGGCCACGCGTGCCGCGGTGGCCGCCAGCGGTTCGCCGAACATCGCGAACACGTCGCAGTGCTTCGCACCCATGTCCAATGCGCCGGCCGACGAGCCGCCGAAGAGCAGCGTGGGATGCGGCTGCTGCACCGGCTTGACCTCGCAGAAGGCCTGCCGCAGCTTGTAGAAGTCGCCGTTGTAGTCGATGGGTGCGTCGGCCGCCCACAGGCGGCGCATGACGTCCACGTACTCGGCGCCGCGCAGGTAGCGCTCCTCTTTCGAGGTGAAGTCGCCTTCGGCTTGCATGTCCTGGTCGCTGCCGCCGATGATCACGTGGATCGAGATGCGGCCCTGCGTCAACACGTCCAGCGTGGCGAATTTGCGCGCCATCAGCGCCGGCAGCACGCGGCCTGGCCGGTGCGCCACCAGGTACGACAGCTTCTGCGTATGCGCCGCACCCCACAGCGCCACGCCCAGCCCGTCGGCCGACGACGAGTAGTAGCCGACCAGCACTTCGTCGAAGCCGGCCTCCTCGTGCTCGCGCGAATGCTGGGCGATCCAGTCGCGCGAAATTCCGCCGCCGATCACGTGGACCGGCCCGCCGGCGGGTGGCACCACGCCGATCATTCCTAGGATGCGTGCAGGCATCGTCGTCTCCTTTTGCTCGTTGTGACTCTGGGTGTTTGTGTGTCTGTGTGTCTGTGTGTCTGTGTGTCTATGCACCGGTCAGGGCTTGCCCGTCTTCCAGCCCACCTTGCGGAAGTCGAGGAAGCCGGAACCTTCGGTGATGGTCCAGTCGAGGTCGGACTTCTGCACGTAGAGGTAGAAGATCTCGTTGATGAAGACGCCAGCGGCATCGTCGTAGAGCATCTTTCCGATCTTGCGGAACAGCGCGCCGCGCGCCTCCGGGCCCTGGGTGCCGATCACTTCGTGGATCACGGCCTCGACCTCGGGGTTGTAGTAGCTCGACCAGGTGCCGTCTTTCGAGAAGGCGCCGGTCACCGTGTTGATCGGGTCGTAGATCGCGTTGCCGAAGGCCGACAGCGTCATCGGGCCGCTCTGCTGCGTGTTGTTGAGACGGCTCCAGGCGGCGTAGTCGATGCGCGCGATCTCCGTCTGCACGCCGATCTGCTGCCAGAAGGCGGCGATGGCCGCGGCGAGCTCGGGCGCCTGGTCGGAGGGGCTGTAGAGCTTGGTCTTGAAACCCTTCGGATAGCCGGCCGACGCGAGCAGCGCCTTGGCCTTCTGCGGGTCGTAGGGGTAGGGCTTGATCGCAGGGTCTGACCCGTACGGAAAGTATTCCGAGATGAAGGTGCCCAGCGGCTTGCCGACGCCGTGGAAGACGCTGTCGACGATCGCCTTGCGGTCGAGCGCCAGGTTGAGCGCCATGCGCACGTCGCGCTTGGCCAGCGGCGAGGCTTCGTCGCGCGTGTAGAGCCGCACGTACATCGGCGACGCCACGGGAATGGAGTTCACCTTCAGCTCGCGGTTCTGTTCGAGCTGCTTGCGGTAGTTGGTGGGCACCTGGATCACGATGTCCACTTCGCCCTTGGCGATGGCATTGGCGCGCGTCGAGCCTTCGGGAATGATCTTGAACACCAGCCGCTTGATGGCGGGCTTGGTGCCGTAGTAGCCGTCGAAACGCTCCAGCTCAAGTTCCTGGCCGATCTTGTGCGACTTGAGCTTGTAGGGGCCCGAGCCGATCGGCGCCCGCGCGAAGGCATCGGCATCGGGCAGCGAGGTGGCGTACTTCTTCGGGATGATGAAGACGTTGTTGGCGACCTTGTTGTGGAAGGCGCCGTCGCGGTCCTTCAGCTTGACCTCGACCGTGTCGGGCGCGGCCACCCGAACGCTGTCGACGCGCGCGAGGTAGGGGCGCTTGGTGCTCTTGGTGGCGGGGTCGAGGATGCGGTCGAAGGAGTACTTCACGTCCTCCGCCGTCACCGGCTCGCCGTCGTGGAACTTCATGCCCGCGCGCAGCTTGTAGCTGTAGGTCAGGCCGTCGTCCGACAGCTTGAAGCCGGTGGCGGCGCGGGGCTCGAGGTTGCCCTTGGCGTCGAAACCGTAGAGCGTGTCGTAGAGCTGCCAGGCGTAGCGCTGGGAATCGCCGCTGGCCGCCACCTGAGCATCCAGATTCTGGAAACTTTTTTCGACCGCGACGACGATGGTGTTGTCGTCGACGGCCGGGGCGGCACCTGCCGGCAAGGGCGCCGCAGTGCCGACTACGGCCGCGGCGAGGAACGCAGAAATCCACTTCATGGTTTGTCTCCTGTGACGCTTATTGCTCTGTACGAGAGGTACTTTCGTGAAGCCTGCATGCGCTTCTTCGCGCTTCGTTCCTCTCGCGCACAGGTGGATTCTGATTCCCGGATTCTTCGCCTTGCAAAGGTTTCACAATGGAGAACCGCCGGCACTACACAAGTCCATTATTTGGAGTTGTTTATTCGTCAGTTCTCGATTCTTTCGATGATCGTGGCCGTTCCCAGGCCACCGCCGCAGCACATCGATTGCAGGCCGAAGCGGCCGTCGCGGCGCTCCAGCTCGCACAGCAGCTGCGTCATCAGGCGGGCCCCCGTGGAGCCCAGCGGATGACCGATCGCGATGGAGCCGCCGTTGACGTTCACGCGCTCCATGTCCGGCTTCAACTCGCGCACCCAGGCACCCAGCACCGAAGCGAAGGCCTCGTTGATCTCGAACAAATCGATGTCCTGCATCGACAGACCGCTCTTCTTCAGGATCTGCTGCGTGGCCGGGATCGGGCCGGTCAGCATGATCGACGGATCGACGCCCACCACGAGCTGGCTGTGCAGGCGCGCGCGCGGGCGCAGGCCGTACTCGCGCGCCTCGCGGGCCGACATCAGCAACATGCCGGACGCGCCATCGGACACCTGACTCGCGTTGCCGGCCGTGATGCGGCCTTCGGGCCGGAACGAGGTCTTCAGCGTGGCCAGCTTCTCCAGCGTGGTGCCGCGCCGCACGCCTTCGTCGGTGGCGAAGACGCTGCCGTCGGGCTGCGTCAGCGCGAGCATCTGCGAATCGAATCGCCCCGCGTCCTGGGCCTCTGCCGCCAGCGCATGGCTGCGCAGCGAGAGTTCGTCCAGCCATTCGCGCGACAGGTCCCAGCGATCGGCGATGCGTTCGGCGGCCTCGCCCATGCTCGGCATGGCGAACTTCTGCACCAGCGCCTCAGGATGGCGGCGGCCGTAGCGCGTGTCGTCGTTGCCGCCCTGCGTCTTCGACATCAGCTCCACGCCGCCGGCGATCACGACCTCGCAGACGCCGCTGCGGATCAGGTTGTCGGCGAAGTGCACGGCCTGCTGCGACGAGCCGCACGCGCGCTGCACCGTGGTGCCGGGCACGGTCACCGGAAAGCCCGCCATCAGGAGCGCGGTGCGCGCCACGTTGCCGGCCTGCTCGCCCACCTGGGTGGCGCAGCCGGCGACCACATCGTCCACCGCATCGTGCGGCAGTCCGCTGCGCGCGACCAGGCCGCCCAGCACCTGCCCGAGCAGCTCGGCCGCATGCCAGTCCTTGAGCGAGCCGCCGCGTCGCCCGACAGGCGTGCGCAGCGCGTCGACGATGACCGGCTCGTGGTCGGCGAGTTGCGATGCCTTCATGTCTCTGCCTTAGGTGCCCACTGGTTGTTCTTGCGGCCGAGCAGGTGCGCCGCGATCATGTTCTTGTGGATCTGCAGCGTGCCGCCGTAGATGGAGCCGCCGCGCACCTCGCGGTAACGGGCTTCCACCGGGTACTCGGTCATGTAGCCGTAGCCGCCCAAGAGCTGGATGGCGTCGTCGCAGATTTCCTTGCAGGCCTGGGCGACGTAGACCTTGGCCATCGAGGTCTCCACCGGCACCGGCAGCCCGGTCATCGCGTTGGAGGCTGCGCGCCACACCATGAGCTGCGCCGCCTCGAGCTTGACCTTCATCTCGGCCAGCATCCATTGCAGGCCCTGGAAGTCCGCCAGCTCGCGGCCGAACTGCTTGCGCTCCTGCACGTACTGCAGCGCGAACTCGAACGACGCCTGGGCCGAGCCCAGCATGCGCGCCATGCTGCCGAGCCGCTCGGCGTTGTAGACGCTGATGAGCTTCCCGAAGGCGTTGGACTCGGCCAGGATGTTCTCGCGCGGCACCTTGCAGTCGTCGAAGAACAGTTCGTACTGGCGCTCGCCGGCCATGTTGAGCGTGCCGGGACTGATGGAGAAGCCCGGCGCGTCGTGCGGCACCACGATGGCGCCGATGTCGCGTGCACTGCCGGTGCTGCCGAAACGGCAGTACAGCATCGTGTACTTGTGGGCCTTGGCGGCGCTGATGAAGATCTTCTGGCCGCGGATGAAGACGTCGTCGCCCTCGATGCGGCCGCGCGTCTTCATCGCCGTGGCCGCGGAGCCCGCATCGGGCTCGGTGATGCCGATCGACACGCCGAACTCGCCGCGCGCGACGCCGGTGACGTAGCGGTCCTTCTGCGCCTGGTTGCCGAGCTCGAGGATGGCGCCGATGGCGCCGGTGGAGGTGCGGTGCGCCAGGCCGCCGAGCGTGGAGTCGATCTTCTGCAGCGACTGGATGAGCAACAGCGTGTCGAGCAGCGGCAGGCCCATGCCGCCGTATTCCGTCGGCATGTTGAGGCCCAGCAGTCCGTTGGCCGCCATGTCGCGGCGGAGCTTGTGCATCGGCTCGAAGTCGCCGTGGTGCTCGGCGTCGCCTGCCTCCTTGGCCTGCGCCTGCAGCTGGCGGCCCAGGCGCTCGGTTCCCTCGATCAGTTCGCGTTGTTGGTCGTTGAGCTGGAAGTCCATGCGTTCCCTCTTCCTCTCAACGCTGCAGGGTGGAGTCGAAGCTTTCGCCGAGCTCGGCGGCGCCGCAGATCTGCGCCGTCTTGTCGTGGCCGACGTGAAGCACGTGCGTGTTCAGGTCGCGGATCATGCGACCGAGCGGGAACTCGTCGAACAGCGCGGTCGAGCCGGCCAGCGTGATCAGCGTGTGCGACACCTGCAGCGCCGCATGCGCGCAGATGGCCTTGGCCTTCATCGAGGCCAGCTCGGCGGCCTGCACGTCGCCGCCGCGCCACACCTCGATGGCATGGGCGAAGGCCGTCTGCGCGCCGTAGATGAGGGTCTGCGCCTCGCCCACGCGCAACTGGATCAGCGGGTCCTTGCCGCGGCCGCGCTTGCGCAACTGGCCAACGACCCAGCGGTACGAGCCCTCGAGGTTGCCCAGGTAGTTGGCGGCGAAGCCCAGGTGGAAGCGGCCCTGCCAGCGGCCGCGCGTGTAGTCGCCGGGCTGGCCCAGCACGTGTTCGCGGTCGATGAAGACGTCGTTGAGGTAGATCTCGGGGCTGGGGCACACGCGCATGCCGGTCGGTTCGTACCAGTCGTCGTTCTGCTCCAGGCCTTTCATGCCGGGCTCGACGATCACCATCAGGTGGCCCTTGGCCGGATCGGTCTCGCCCTCGATCGTGCAGAACACGATCGCCATGCCGTCCTTGAAGCCGTTGCTCGCGTAGTTCTTGTGGCCGTTGACGATGTAGCCGCCATCCACCGGCTTGGCGGTGGTGTTGAGCACGTACATGTGCTTGCGGTTCGATTCGCTGCCGACGTACGAACTCAGCGTGAACTTCTCGACCATCGGCTTCAGGAAGCGCTCCTTCTGCGACGGCGTGCCCAGCTCGTCGAGCGTCCAGGCCACATGGTTCTGCACCTGCATGCAGTGCGCGGTGCCGGGCGACACGCGCGCCACCGTGCGCACGGCGTTCAGGAAGGTGTCCGGCTCGCCGGACATGACGTTGCTGCCCAGGCCGCCGCTCTCGCGGCTGACGGTGGCGGTGAGCAGCCCGCGGTCGAACAGCTCGCGCAGGTTCTCGTAGGGCATCTTCACGTGGTCGTGATAGTCGCGCTCGCGCGGCGCGAAGGCTTCCTGCGCGTGGTGGTCGAGTTCGGCGAGCAGCGGTGCGCCGGCAAAGGCCTTGGTGTCGTTCATCATGTCTGTTGCATCCTCAATGGTTGGCGCCGTGTGGCTGGTGGATCGCCGGATCTGCAGCCGCGCCGGCGGCGAAACTCCGGAAGGTGATGGTCTCGGCGTGGTGGCAGGCGGCCTTCTGGCCGTTGCCGAAGTCGCGCAGCAGCGGCTTCTCGGTGCGGCAGCGCTCGGTGGCGTGCGGGCAGCGCGGATTGAAGAGGCAGCCGCTCGGCGGGTTCATGGGGGAGGGGATCTCGCCCTGCACCAGGTTGGCGGAGGCACCGCCGCTGCGTGCGCCCACCGACGCGATCAGCGCCTGCGTGTAGGGATGCCGCGGGCGGGTCATCACGTCTTCGGCGTTGCCGATTTCCATGAACTCGCCCAGGTACAGCACGCCGATGCGCTGGCTCAGGTAGGCGACCACGGCCAGGTCGTGCGAGATCAGCAGGTAGGTCAGCTGCAGGCGCGCTTGCAGGTCTTTCAGCAGGTTGAGAATCTGCGCCTGGATCGATACGTCGAGCGCGGACACCGGCTCGTCGAGGATCATGCACTTGGGGCTCAACGCCAATGAGCGCGCGATCGACACGCGCTGGCGCTGCCCGCCCGACAGCTCGTGCGCGTAGCGCCCGGCCGCTTCGGGCGGCAGCCCGACCAGCGCCAGCAGCTCGGCCACGCGCTGCTTGTGCGGCCCGAATTCGGTGACCTCGTGGATGCGAAGCGGCTCGTCGATGATGCGCCCGATGCGCATGCGCGGATTCAGCGAGCTGTACGGGTCCTGCAGCACCGGCTGCAGTTCGCGGTGGAAGCGGGCCTGGTCCTGCTTCTTCATCTCGGTCACCGCGTGATCGCCGATGCGGATGGTGCCCTCGGTGGGGCTTTCGGCCAGCATCAGCATCTTGGCGATGGTGCTCTTGCCGCTGCCCGATTCGCCCACCAGCCCGAAGGTGGTGCCGGGCTGGACGTCGAAGCTCACGCCGGCGACCGCGTGCAGCGGCTTCGGCCGGCCGAACAGGCCGCGGCGCACCTGGTAGGTCTTGCGCAGGCCTTCGACCTGCATGAAGGTGGCGCTCATGCGGCGGCTCCCAGGCCCGGCTTGGCGAGCTGAACGTCGACAGGGGGACGCATGCGCTGCGGCACCCCGCCCGGCTGCTCGGCGCCCTGCACCGGCGCCAACGTGTCCTCGAGCGAGTCGGCCGTGCGCCAGCAGGCGCAGCGGCGCGAGGGCTCCCACTCGAACCAGTCCGGATACTGCTGGCGGCACACGTCCAGCGCATAGGCGCAGCGCGGCTCGAAGCGGCAGCCCGTCGGCAGCTTGGCCAGCGAGGGCTGGTGGCCCGGGATGGCCGTGAGCGGACGCTTGTAGCTCTCCAGCGACGGCACCGCCTTCAAGAGGCCGCGCGTGTAGGGATGCGCCGGCCGCGCGAAGACGTCGGCGATGGGGCCCGCCTCGACGATGCGGCCCGCATACATGATGGCCACGTCGTCGCAGAACTGCGCCGCCAGGTGCAGGTCGTGCGTGACGAACACGATCGCCATGTTCTGCGCCTTCTGCAGCTCGCGCAGCAGCTTGAGGATCTGCAGCTGCACCGTCACGTCGAGCGCGGTGGTCGGCTCGTCGCAGATCAGCAGCGAGGGCGACAACGCGATGTTGATGGCGATCGACACGCGCTGCCGCATGCCGCCGCTGAACTGGAAGGGGTAGCTGTCGAGCCGGCCTTCGGCGGCCGGAATCTTGACCTTCTCGAGCACTTCGATGCTGCGGCGGCGCAGTTCGGCTTTGTCGGTCACGCCCTGGTGGTACTTGAACACTTCGCCGACCTGCTCGCCGATGGTGAAGAGCGGGTTCAGCGAGGTCATCGCGTCCTGCAGGATCATGCCGATCTCGCGGCCGCGCAGCGCCTGCAGTTCGCGCGGCGAGATCTTGGTGATGTCGCGGCCCTTGAAGTAGACCTCGCCGGCGGCCAGGCGGCCGTTGCCGGGCAGCAGGCCCATCATGGACATGCAGGTCATGCTCTTGCCGGAGCCGGACTCGCCGACCAGCGCGAGCGAGCGCCCGGCCTTCACTTCGAGCGAGACGTTGTCGACGGCGCGCACGACACCCGACGCGGTGCGCAGCACCGTCGTGAGGTTCTTGGCTTGGAGGATGGTGTCGGAGGCCATTACCAGTTCCGTGATGCGGTGGGGCTGAGCCAGTCGCGCAAGGCGTCGCCCAGCAGGTTGGCGGAGAGGACGGTGACCATGAGCATCAGCCCGGGTACGCCGCAGATCCACCAGGCGGTCTCCAGGTACTGGCGGCCGTCGGCGATCATCGAGCCCCACGAAGGCTCGGGCGGCGGAACGCCCAGGCCCAGGAAGGAGAGGGTCGCCTCCAGGATGATGATGATCCCGACGTCGAGCGTGGCCAGCACGATGAAGGTGTTCACCACGTTCGGCGCGATGTGGCTCAGGATGATGCGAATGCGCGAGGCCCCGGCCAGCCGCGACAGCAGCACGAAGTCGCGGGTGCGCAGCGTGAGCGCCTCGGAGCGCGTCACCCGCGCGAAGCGCGCCCAGTTGGCGAGGCTCAGCACGACGATGAGGTTGAACAGGCTCGGGCCCACGGCGCCGACCAGCACCAGCGCCAGGATCACCGCCGGCAGCGCGAGCTGGATGTCGACCACGCGCATCGCGATGGCGTCGAACACGCCGCCCAGGTAGCCGGCCGTGACGCCGACCAGCGCGCCGATCACACCCGCGAGCGTGACGGCGCACAGCGCCACGAACAGCGAGATGCGCGCGCCGTACACCACGCGGGAGAACATGTCGCGGCCCAGCTGGTCGGTGCCCAGCCAGTGCTCGGCCGACGGCGGCTGCAGCGTGGCGCCCAGCGCGATGGCCGTCGGGTCCTTCTGCACCACGAGGCCCGGCGCGATGGCGACCAGCACGAGCACCAAGGCCACGGCCAGGGCCAGCACAAGCTGCACGCGGGCGCCGTAGCGGCTGCGCGAGCGCGGCGGCAGCACCGTGACCGAGGGCTCGGCCGGGCGGCGCGTGAGGGTGGGAACGGAGGTATCAGGCATAGCGGATCCTTGGGTCCACGTAGGCGTAGACGATGTCCACGGCGAGATTGACCGCCGCGAAGATGAGTGCCCCGACGGCGACCGCGGCCTGGACGGTGGTGTAGTCGAGGTTGGAGATCGAATCGATGATCAGCCGCCCCACGCCCGGCCACGCGAAGATGAACTCGACCGACACGGCCCCGCCCATCAGCACGCCGAACTGCATCGAGATGAAGGTGATGACCGGCAGCAGCGCGTTGCGCAGCGCGTGGCGGAACAGGATCACGCGCTCGGGCACGCCCTTGATGCGCGCGAGCTTGATGTACTCGGAGTCGAGCACGTCGCTCATGCTGGAGCGCGTGAGCCGCATGATGCCGGCCGCCGAGTACCAGCCCAGCGCCAGCGAAGGAAGCAGCAGGTTCTTCCAGCTGCCGTAGCCGCTGGTCGGCAGCCAGCCCAGCTGGATCGCGAACAGCCGGATGAACAGCAGGCTGAACAGGAACGGCGGCGCCGCCTGCCCGACGACGGCGAAGACCTTGGCGAACTGGTCGACCCAGCCGTCGCGGCGGATCGACGCGACCACGCCCAGCGGTACGCCGATGGCGACGCCGAGCACGAGCGCCGAACTCGCCAGCAGCAGCGTGGGGCCGAGCGCGCCCAACACGATCTCGAGCGCCGGCCGCGCGAAGCGGTACGACACGCCCATGTCGCCCGTCAGCAAGGCGCCGAGGTAGCTCAGGTACTGGATCAGCACCGGCCGGTCCAAGCCCATCTGCTGGCGCAGCAGGTCGCGGTCGGCATCGGTGGCCTCGGGCGGCAGCATCAGGTGGGTCGGGTCGCCGATCAGCCGCACGATCACGAAGATGATCAGCGTGACGAGCAGCACCGTCACCAGCGATTGCCCGACGCGCTTGAGGATGTAGCTGATCATTCGGGGCCTCCGACGGTTTCGGCGCGGCGGGCCTCGATGGTGCGCAGCGCACGCTCCTTGAGTTCGAGCTTGCGGATCTTCTGGCTGCCGGTAAGCGGCCACTCGGACACCAGCTCGACATAGCGCGGCACCTTGTAGCTCGCGATGTGCTCGCGGCAGTAGCCGATCAGCGTGTCGCCGTGCAGCGCTTCGTCGTCGAGCGCTTCGACATAGGCGTAGGCCACCTCGCCCAGCCGTGCATCGGGCACGCCGACCACGGCCGCCTGCCGCACGCCGGGGAAGGACTTCAGGAACAGTTCGATTTCCTGCGTCGCGACGTTGAAGCCGCCCGGCTTGATCATTTCCTTCACGCGACCGCGGTAGATCAGGTAGCCGTCGGAGTCCAGCTCGCCCAGGTCTCCGCTGTGCAGCCAGCCGTCGGCGTCGATGGCCTTCGCGTCTTCGTCGGGCAGCTGGTAGTAGCCCTTCATCACGACGTAGCCGTGGATGCAGATCTCGCCGACGCGGCCCGTGCCCAGGTCTTCGCCGGTGTCGACGTCGGCGATCTTGATGCGCACGCCCGGCACGGGCCGGCCGCAGGTGCTCGCGCGCTTGTCGAAGGGGTCGTCGCAGCCGGTGCGCGCCACGGCGTTGGAGCTTTCGGACATGCCGTAGGCACTGACCAGCTCGGGGATGCCGATTTCGTCGGTGAGCCAGCGGAACGAGGCCTCGGGCAGCGGCGCGCCGGTGCCGGTGCGCAGGCTCGACAGGTCGTAGCGGCCGCGGCCGGGAAAGGCGCGCAGGTCCTGCACGATGGTGTCGACGAAAAAGCTCAGCGTGATGCGCTCGCGCTGCACCATGTCGCAGAACTGCTCGGCATCGAAGCGGTCGGCGATCACCATGGCGGCGCCGGCCATCCACAGCGACAGCGTGTAGAAGGTGCCGGTGGCCGTGAAGAGCGGCACGCAGGCCAGGTAGCGGTCGGCCGGCGTGAGCTGCAGGATGTCGGCCGCGGCGCGGTTGTTCTGCAGCAGCGGGCCATGGCACACCATCGCCCCCTTGGGGAAGGAGGTGGTGCCCGAGGTGTAGAGGATCTGCGCCACGTCGTCCGGGCGCACCGCGGCGATGCGACGGTCGAGTTCGCCGTCGGCGAGCAAGGCACGGCCGCGTGCCTCGATGGCATCGAAGTCCGTGAAGCCGGTCAGCGTTCCACCATCGCGCGAATGCAGGATCACGCGACGCAGCTTCGGCAGCACCGTGCTGCGCCAGTCGCCCTCGCGCTGCTCGCGGCAGGCCGGCTCCACCTTGGCCAGGGTGTCGAGGTAGTTCGCGCCCATCGCCGCGCGGTCCTGGATGATCAGCGTCTCGCTGTCGGACTGCGCCAGCACGTAGCGCGCATCCTGGTCGCGAAAGCGTGTGTTGATGGGCACCAGCACCGCGCCGATCGACGGCACCGCCCAGCGGGCCACGAGCCAGGCGACACAATCCGACATCCAGAGCGACACCTTCTCGCCCGGCTGAACACCGAGTTCGACGAGGCCGCGAGCGAACGCGCGCGAGCGCTCCGACAACGCCGCGAAGCTGAGGCGTTCTTCGCCATGGACCACCGCCAGGCTTTCACCGTGGGCATCGGCTCCCCATGACAGCGCGCGACCGAAGGTGCTCTGCAGCCATTCCGGTTGACCCTTCATTTCTTCCAGCCGATGTTGTGCAGGTTGAAGTAACCGCTGCCCTGCTGGATCTCCCACTGGATCTGCGAGTCCCGCGCGTAGGTGTAGAACATCTCGGTGACGAGCACGGCATGGCCGTCGTCGTGCAGCGTGCGGCCGATCTTCTTGAAGATCTCGTCGCGCTGGGCGCGGTCGGTGGTGGTCTGGGCCTGCTCGACCAGCTTTTCGACCTCGGGGTTGAAATAGTCCGACCAGGTGCCGGCCTTCGTCGCGCCACCGCCGATCGGGTGGATCGGGTCGTAGATGGCGTTGGAGAACTGCATCATCGTCATCGGCCCGTTCTTGTGGGTGTTGTTGAGCCGGCTCCACGCGGCGTAGTCGATGACCTTGATGTTGGCCTTCACGCCGATCTGGCTCCAGTACGCGGCGATCGCCTCGCACAGCTCTTTCGGGTTGTCGCTCGAGCAATAGAAGTCGGTGCTGAAGCCTTGCGGATAGCCGGCCTGCGACAGCAGCCGCTTGGCCCGCGCCGGGTCGTAGGCATAGGGCTTGAGCGCCTTGTCGACGCCGTAGGGATAGCTCGACGAGATGTACGAAGCCAGCGGCGCGCCCACGCCCTTGAGCACGTTGTCGATGATGGCCTTCGCGTCCAGGCCGTGGTTCAGGGCCAGGCGCACGTCGCGCTTGGCGAGCGGCGTGCCTTCGACGTTGGAGTACAGGCGCACCGCCAGCGGTCTCCCCACCTGCACGGAAGCGAGGTTGAGGCCGGCCGTCTTGCGCAGGCGCTCGACTTCCGCGGTCGGCACGTAGTCGACGATGTCGGCCTCGCCCGTCAGCACCGCGTTCACGCGGCTCGCCGGCTCGGGCAGGCTCTTGAAGATCAGCTTCTTGATGCCGGGCTTGGCACCCCAGTAGGCCTCGTTGCGCTCGAGCGTCACGGACTGCCCGATCTTCTGCTCGACGAACTTGTAGGGGCCCGAGCCCACCGGCGCACGAGCGAAGGCTTCGACGTTGGGCAGCGACTCGGTGTAGGCCCTGGGTACGAGCGTGAGGTAGCCCGCGACCTTGTTCAGGAAGGCGCCGTCGGGCCGCGACAGCTTGAAGACCACCTTGCTGTCGCCCTGCGCTTCCACGCCCGTGACGAGGTCCGCGAAGTAGGGGCGGCGCGTACTGCGCGTGTTGGGGTCGAGGATGCGCTCGAGCGAGTACTTCACGTCGCTGGCCGTGAGCTTCGCTCCGTTGTGGAAGGTGACGTCCTTGCGCAGTTCGAAGGTGTAGCTCAGGCCATCGGCCGCGATGTCGACCTTGGTCGCCACGTTCGGCTTCAGGTTGCCCTTGGTGTCGAAGGCGTAGAGCGCGTCGTAGATCTGCCAGAGGTAGCGCTGCGAATCGCCGCTGGCGGCCACCTGGCCGTCGAGGTTGCCGATCTCCTTGCCGATGCCGAAGACGATGGTGTCGCGGTCGACCGCCGGCTTGCCGTTGATGGCGAAGGCGGAAGTCGACGCCGCTGCGAGCAGCGCGAAGGCGACGGAGAGCACGGGAGGTTTTTTCTGGGTCATGGCGTGGATGCGTGGGGAGGTGTTCAGCGGAGCGTTTCCGGGCCGCCCTTGACGTAGATGATCTGGCCCGAGACGAAGGAGGCCTCTTCGCTGCACAGGAAGGCGATCACGTTCGCGATGTCGGCGGGCACGCCCACCCGGCCGAGCGGGATGTTCTTGGCACGCTGGGCCTTGTATTCCTCGGGGTCGATGCCGCGGCGCGCGGCCGTGGCCCGGGTCATCTCGGTGTCGATGAAGCCGGGCGCCACCGCGTTCACGTTGATGTTGTAAGGGCCGAGTTCGATGGCCGCGGTGCGCGTGAAGGCCTGCAGCCCGGCCTTGGCAGTCGAGTAGTTGGCCTGGCCCCGGTTGCCCAGCGCGGAGGTGGACGACAGGTTGACGATCTTTCCGAAGCGCCGCTCCACCATGATCTTCTGCACGGCGCGGGTACACAGGAAGGTGCCGCGCAGGTGGACGCCCATGACGGTGTCCCAGTCGGCCAGCGTCATCTTGAAGAGCAGGTTGTCGCGGGTGACGCCCGCGTTGTTGACGAGGATGTCGACGGTGCCCGTGCGCTCGGCCGCGCGGGCGACCAGGTCGTCGACCTGCGCCTCGTTCGACACGTCGCAGCCGACCGCGAGCGCATGGACGCCGAACTTCTTCTCGATGGACGCCGCAGCGCTCCTGGCCGCGTCCGCGGACAGGTCGCACAGGACCACGTTCGCGCCCTCTTCGGCGAAACGCTCCGCCGTCGTCAATCCAATGCCTTGCGCGGCGCCGGTCACCAATGCGACCCGCCCCTCGAAGCGTCTATCCATGCTGCTTGTCTCCATGTGCGGTCGAGGCCACGCGAACGCGCGCTGCCACCGAAGCGACCAATCTAGTTTGCAAGTTGAACTATGTCAATATGTGGCAATCCACTAGATGCTGCCGACCGAGCTGTTCACGGCGCTCTCGGTGCTGGGCTTCGATAGGGTTCTTCATTGGAAGTTCAAAGCTCTACTCGGTGATATTCATTCGATTGTGCGGCACCTGGAAAGGCAGGCATGACCAGAGCGAGTATGGATATCTGATTTCTGAATATCCATATTTTGGAATTCAGAAGCTGCCTCGTTCGCGAAGCTTCGGCGAAGCGCACGGCCGATGCGAACCGCCCGGTCGCGAACGCGTGGGTCGGAAAAAGAGGGGGAAGCAAGCACCCGGCGCGCGCTGACAACGACCCCCGGCGGGTCGGGCGCGCATGGCGGTATCGGCACGACGCGCGCGGGCTCGTGGCCCGCGCAATGAGAGCACGTGAAGGCTCAGGCCGCGTTCTTCAGCTCGGCATACGCTTCCATGGCACGCAGCGAATAGACGTAAGCGGCACCGGCGTTCAACGCGATGGCCACACCCATCGCGTCGGACATCTCGGCTTCGGTCGCGCCGGCCTTGACCGCGGCCGCGGCGTGGGACGAAATGCAGCCATCGCAGCGTGTGGTCACGGCCACTGCCATCGCGATGAGTTCGCGCGTCTTGGCATCGAGCGCGCCGTTCGACCCCTGGGCCGCGGCAACGCCGCGATAGGCCTCGAGCATCTTGGGATTGGTCTCGCCCAGGCGGTTGTAGGAACGCTTGAGCGTGCCCAGCAGATCGGGCCAGTTCATGAAAGCCATCGAGACTCCTTTGAAGGTGTGAAGGTGAAATTGAAAGTGGATGCGCGAAAAGCGATCGCGGTCACGCCGGCCGGCGCGCCGCGGCGGACCGCGCCACATAGGCCGCGATGCGATCGCGCAGGCCCGGGGCGGCGGCCGAACGCACGAGAGATGCCAGATCGTCTGCGTCATGCCGCGCGGCGTCGGGCTCCGACGCCGACTGCAGTGCGAGGCGCACCGGCGCTGGAACGGCGAGCGCATCGGCCACATGCTTCGCGCATTGCTCGGGTACATCGGCCAGTTCGCTCGCGAGTCCCGCGTCGCGGGCCTCGGCCGCCGACACGGCGCAGGCGCTTTCGACCCAACGCAACGCCATCGGCACGCCGACCAATGCCGCCAGCCGGCGCGTGCCGAGCACGAGGCCGAAGCCGCGTGCACCCGGGAACGCGAAGCTTGCATCGGCGCCTGCCAGCCGCAGCCGGCAGGCGGCGAACAGATCGGCGCCCGCACCCATGGCGCGGCCGCGCGCCACGGCCACCGTGAGAAAGGGCGCGCGCGCCACGCGTTGAAGCAGCAGTTCGATGCGGACGAAGCGAGCCAGCAACGAATCGTCGGACTCCGTCGCCAGGCTCGAGAGGTCGAAGCCGGTGCAGAAGTGGCGCCCTCGCCCTTCGAGGATCAACGCCTGCACGTCCTCGCGGCTTGCGCGCTCGAAGACCTCGTCGAGCTCGCGCACCAGGCGGTTCGACAGGGCGTTGCCCTGCTGCGGCCGATCGAGCACGACGCGCCAGCTTCGTCCTTCGACGACCAGCGTGGATTCGGCCGCACTCATGGGCGCGCGCCAGCCGCGACGCCGCTGTATCCCGATACGAATTCCTTGGCGACGCCGGTCACCGGATCGAACACGTGCCGGCGCACCTGGCCGATGTCGGCGCCGTAGGCGTGGATGCTGATCGACACCTTGTCGTCGAAGGCATTGCAGACCTGGTGGATGTCGCCGATCGCCGGCGACACGGCGACCACGTCGCCGGGCTGCAGGCGCTCGATCTGGCCTTCGGGTGTCATGCCATCGGCCGACTTCGCGAAACCCTGCGACAGCTCGCTGCCGCGCAGCATGCCGATCACGCCCCACACCGTGTGGTCGTGGATCGGCGTCTTCTGGCCGGGGCCCCAGACGAAACTCACGACCGAGAAGCGCGCGGCCGGGTCCTTGTGCAGCAGGAACTGCTGGTAATGAACGGGATGCGGCTGCGCTGCTGCCTCGGGCAGCCAGTCGTCGTCCGCGACGAGTTCACTCATCGCGCTGCGCACGGCAGCCAGCACCGTCGCTTCATCGGCACCGTCGCCGAGCGCGGCCTCGACGCGGCCGACGAAATGCGCGAGCTTCGCGGTCATGCGCGCCCCTCCGGCGCGTACTGCGCAGCGATCTCTTCCGTGTGCTCGCCCAGGTGCGGCGGGCCGCGATGCACCGGCGAGCCCTGGCCGTCGAAGCGCAAGGGCGATCCGAAGGTGCGCGTGCGCACGCCGTTGGGCAGCACCAGTTCCTGCACCCATTGCATCGCATGCACCTGTGGATCGTCGAGCGCCTGCTCGTAGCTGTTGATGCCCGAATGCGGCACACCCGCCTCGGCGAAGACCGACAGCCAGTGCGCGACCGGGCGCGTGCGGAACACCTCTTCCAGGATCGGTTTCAGCGCCTCCTGGTTCGTGGCCCGCAGGAGCGTGCTCTTGAAGCGCGCATCGTCGGCCAGGCGCGGCAGGCCCACCACCTCCAGCACGCGCAGCCACAGCTGCTGGTTGCCGGCCGCGATGGCGAAGTAGCCGTCGGCCGCCTCGAAGGCGCGGTACGGTGCGTTGCGAGGATGCGCCGAGCCCAGGCGGCGCGGATTACGCCCGGTGCCGAAGAACTCGCTGGTCTGCAGCGCCGCGATGGCGAGGGTGCATCCGAACATCGGCACGTCGATGTGAACGCCGCCGGCGCCGCTGCGCACGGCAGCCAGCGCGGCCGCGATGGCGTAGGCACCGTAGAGGCCCGAGGCGAAGTCGGCCACGGGCACGCCGCACTTGACGGGCGCGCCGCCCTCCTCGCCCGTGACGCTCATCACGCCGCTGGCGGCCTGGATGGTCAGGTCGAAGCCACCTTCCTTGGCGCGCGGGCCGGACTGGCCGAAGGCCGAGATGGAGCAGTACACCAGCTTCGGATGCTGCGCCTCGAGCTGCGCGTAGCCCAGGCCGAGACGGTCCATCACGCCGGGCCGGTTGTTCTCGACCAGCACGTCGGCATCGAGCACGAGCTTGCGGGCCAGTGCCACGCCGGCCGGGTCCTTGAGGTCGAGCGCGACCGAGCGCTTGTTGCGGTTGACCGAGGCGAAGTTCTCGCTGAAGCCTTCGGTGATCGGCGGCCACTGGCGCAAGCCGTCGCCGTCGGGCGGCTCCACCTTCACCACGTCGGCGCCCATGTCGCCGAGCAGCATCGCGCAGAACGGCCCTGCGGCCGTCGAACAAAACTCGACGACGCGAACGCCGGCCAGCGGGCGGTGGGCGAAGTGCGGCACTGCCGCCTGATCAACTTCATCGGTCATGGAGACGAACGATAAGAAGTTCCACAAAGCGCCGCAAAGGTTCTACATTTCGGAACATGAACAACACGCTCCTGAAAGGCCTGGCGGTGCTTGAGCTGCTGTCGCGCAGCGACCGGCCGCTGAACCTCACGCAGATCGGCCGCGAGCTCGGGATGGTCAAGAGCAACGTCCACCGCCTCATGCTCGCGCTGGTCGAAACGCACTTCGTGCTGCGCGACGAAGACAGCGGCCACTACACGGCCTCGATCAAGCTGTGGGAACTGGGGTCGGCGGTGCTGGGCAAGCTCGACCTGCGGCGCCACGCGGAGCGACAGATGGAGGCGCTGATGAGCGCCACCGCCGAAAGCGTGCACCTGTCGGTGCTCGACGGCTCCGAGGTGGTCTACGTCCACAAGGTCGACAGCCCCAATCCCGTGCGGGCCTACACCCAGATCGGCGGCCGCGCGCCGGCCTACTGCGTGGCGACCGGCAAGGCCCAGCTCGCGTTCAGCGGCGGCGGCCTGCTGCAGGAGATCGCGGGCCGGCTGCGCCGCCACACCGATCACACCATCACCGACCCCGACGCCTTCCTGCGCGAGTTGCGCAAGGTGCGCGAGCAGGGCTGGGCCGTGAACCGTGCCGAGTGGCGCGACAACGTCTGGGGCGTGGCCGCGCCCATCAAGGATGCGCGAGGCTCGGTGATCGCCGCGCTCGGCGTGTCCGGGCCGTCGGAGCGCTTTCGCAAGACCAAGCTGCAGTCGCTCGGCGAGGCCGTCGTTGCTGCGGCGAACGACGTCGCGTATGCGCTCGGTGGCCGCCGGCCGGCGGCCTCGGCGCTGGCCCGCGTGCGGCTCAACGCCGACTGACGACGATGTCGCAACGGTTCAAGACCCCTGGATCGGCGCGGCCCACAATGCGCTTTGCACTACGATCCGGCCACCAGGAGGTGCCGATGCGCAGCAGGTTCTTTCGGTTGTTTCTCAGCTCGGTGTTGCTCTCGGCGGCCATGCCCGCGCCGGCGCAGCAGCACGCCGGCAAGGTGCCGCGCATCGGCTACCTTGCAGCCGTCACCGCCGCGGCCGACGCCCCGCGCCTGGAAGCCTTCAAGAAGGGGCTTCACGACCTGGGCTACGTCGAAGGGCAGAGCATCCAGATCGACTACCGTCACGAAAGCCAGGACTTGACCCGCCTGCAAACCCACGCCGCCGACCTGATCGCGCTGCAGATCGACGTGCTCGTGGCCGTCACCTCGAACGCGGCGCAGGCTGCGAAGAAGACGACGTCGAGCGTGCCGATCGTCTTCATGGGCGTCACCGATCCCATCAGCACCGGGCTGGCGCAGAGCCTCGCGCGGCCCGGCAGCAACGCGACCGGGGTCACCAACGTGGCGGCCATCCTCACCGGCAAGCGGCTCGAGATCCTCAAGGAGACCAATCCCAAGCTGGTGAAGGTGGCCGTGCTGTGGGACCCGAAGGCGCCCGGCTCCATCCCGCAGTGGGAGGCCAGCCAGCAGCCGGCGAAGCAACTGGGCCTGGAGCTGTACTCGATGGAGGCGAGCAGCGCCGCGGCCTACTCGGCCGCGTTCAAGGCGGCCGTGAAGGCGGGCAACCATGCCGTGTGGGTCACGCTGAACCCCATCGCCAACTCGAACCAGAAGCTGATCGCCGAGCTGGCGATCGAAAACCGGCTGCCGACCATCTGCGCGCGCAGCGACTACGCCGAGAACGGCTGCCTCATGGCCTACGGCCCCGGCTACGGTACCGAGGGCAAGGACGGGGCACGCTACGTCGACCGCATCCTGAAGGGCGCCCGGCCCGCCGACCTGCCGATCGAGCAGCCGACGAGCTTCGAGTTGCTGGTCAATCTGGACACATCCAAGCGGCTCGGCTATCCGATCCCGCGGTCGTTGTTGACCCGAGCCGACAAGGTGGTCCAGTAGGCTGGGCCGTTCAACTGCCCTGCATCGTCGGCGGCGTGTGCTGCAGCCGCGGCGGCAGCCGCTCGTCGAGCAGGTCGAGCTGCCATGCCAGCACTGCGGCCACTGCAACCAGCACCAGTGCGGCGAGCGCGCCCGCCATGCCGCGGCGTTCGGCGTAGGGGTCGCGCAGCACGCGCAAGGCCTGCCGCGGTATCTGCGCCGTCTTCGACAGCGAGGCACCGAGCCGCACGTTGACCTTCATGCGGCCATTGATGGCCCAGCCGCTGGCGTCGAGGATCGGCCCCAGGCTGCGCTGGCGCAGCTTGAGCCAGGCGATCAGCATGCTGGGGCCGGAGATGGCGATGACCATGCCCGCGATCGCGAACGGAATCCATTGCCCCAGGTCGATGAACTTGCTGAACAGCGCGACCAGCACGGCGCTGATGCTCCCCATGGCCACACCGATCGCCGCCACCGTGCCCACGTCGACACGGCTGCCGGGCAGGCGCGCGGTGGCGGCGGGCGCGACGCCCGGCGCGGGCGCCTTGTCGGCGGTCGCGAGCGTGCTGGCCAGCGTGCCGAGCGAACCAGTGGCGTTGGCCTCGCTGGCGGCTGCGCGCTTGGCGACCTGCTCCTCGATCATGCGAACGAACTTCTTGTAGGGCGAGAAAAAAGCCTGCGCGACGCTGGTCGCGTTCTCGATCAGGCGCGAGATGGTCGCATCCCAGTCGCGGCCCTGGCGGTCGTAGAACACGCCGTTGCGGCCCGCGAAGAGGAAGTCGACGTCACCCGCGGTGAAGGCGGCGACGATGTTCATCTTCTCGCTGCCGCGTCGGCACTCGCAGTAGGCCAGGCAGGTCTTCGCCAGGCCCGCGAGCACCGCGTGCTGCTTGACGTCTTCCACGCGCACCGTCAGGTCGCAGCTGCGGCTGTCGAGGTAGAGCGTGCCGGCCTGGAAGATCGCGCCCTCGCGGCGGTAGAAGGCCTTGAATGAAACGAAGTTCTCCAGCAGCCGGCGCAAGTCGCGTTTGAAGCGAAGCAGCTTCTCCAGGTCGCGCAGCCGCGCGTTGTGCGGCTCGGCCTGCTCGTCCTCGTCGATCAGCGCCATCAGCGCGGGTTGCGTCGCCAATAGCGCGTCGATGGTCGCGGCGTCCAGCTTCGACAGCGCCGACACGGGCTTCGCCGCGAGCCAGGCTTGGCACGACGCGACGCGATGCTGCAATTCCTTCCAGGCGTCTTCGTCGATCTGGCCCGCGTCCTCGTCCACCATGCCGAGCAGCGGCGTGACCGCCTTGTCGCGCAAGCGCGCCAGGGGACCGGCCCAGGCCGGGTTCATGCCGCTGCGCAGCGGCAACGTACGGCCCGGCGCGATGGGCGCCAGCGGCAGCGCCGCGATGCGCTGGTTGTCGATCGTGAGTTCGAGCGCGGCCAGCGTTTCGTAGGTTTCGGGCGACGCATTGAGCGCGGGTACGGCCTGCATGTCGTAGGCGGCCAGGCGGCAGCGGGCGAAGAAGTCCTCGACCTTCTCGCGCACGGCATTCACGGCCTCGGCGGCTTCCAGCATGTGTCCGCCCGCGCAGGCCGTGCTGCCTTCCCCGGCTTGCCACGCGCGCATGGCTTCGGCTTCCGCGAAGAAGGCCTTGGCGCGCACGCGGTCGATGCCGTCGTGGCCGTTGCGGTCTTTCACGATGCCGTGCGAGTCGGCGATGTGCCTCAGCGTGCGGCGTACGGCGTCGTCATGGGTGGTCTCGGGCGTGACGACGCCGTCGCCGTTGAAGCGCATGGCGGCGAGCATGTCGCTGCGCCGGGTGACGTCGGCCAATGCGATGGCGCTGGCCTCGGTCTTGTCGAGCAGGCACAGCACGCGGCGCGCTTCTTCGGCCAGCGAGATGCCATCGCCACCGGCTTCGCTGCCTGTCTCGGGCAGCGCATCGATGGCGATGCTGTCGCCGCCCTCGATCAGCAGGTCGGGCTCGCGCAGCTGCGCGCAGGCCCACTCGCAGGCCGCGATCAGCTCCGGCGGGCGAATGCGCCCATCGTGGTCGGTGTCGATCAGGTCGAGCGTGCGGCTGTCGAATTCGATGCCACGCGTCGGGCAGGCCAGCGCGACCCAGAGCTTCTGGTCTAGCTGGCCGATGTGCGCGATGTCGGCGCCGTTCCGGATCAGGACCTGGTCGACACCGCCGGCACGGAAGAACTTGAATTCGTGCGACTCATGCATTCGTGGATGCGGCCCTCATTCCGCCTCTTCCACCAACGCGTCGCCGTCCTTGCGAATCGTCACGCGATCGCGGCGCCGCTCCTGCCGGCCGAGCATGCTGTCGAGCGCGCGCTTGAGCTTGTCGCTGGCACCGCGAAAGGCCTCGTCGATGGTCGGTGCATGCTGCGTCACGGCCACCGGCGGATGCCCCGTCACGCGGGCTTCCATCGCGCAGCGCTTGTCCTTGCTGCCGCCCTTGTCGTGGTTCTCGTCGCTCAGGTGAACCTCCACCCGTGTCACGTCGCCGGCGAAGCGGTCGAACGACTGCCTGATCTGCTCGTCGGCCCAGCGGTCCAGGCTTTCCTTGTTCTCGACGCCATTGCTGGTGTTGAGTTGTATCTCCATGTGAGGGTCCTTTCGGCTTGTCGGTGACGATGCCCCGAAGTCTTGGCGCCGGGCCGCGTTCGTCACGTAGGCATATGGAGCATGCGCCCGAAGGAAATGGGCAAAAGGGCAAAAGGCAAAGAGGCGGAAAGAATTCAGCCGACCATGCGGGCCAGCTGGTCGAGCGCGGTGCCAGGGTCTTGCAAGCGCCGTCCATCGACGCGCGCTCGAACCCCGATCAACTGCTTGAGGTGCCGCATCTGCCGGCCTTGGTTGAAGGTGGCGCCGCCCACCAGCACGCCATCCTGCAGATAGAAGACGACTGCAGGCTTGCCGTCCGGCGCGTGGCGCCAGTGAACCTCGTCCCAACCCATGGGCGCACCGGCCGACTGGAAGTTGAGCCCGAACTGGTCGGTCCAGAACCACGGCACCTCGGAATGAGATTGCGCGCCACCGGCCATCACGCGGGCCACCGCGATGGCCTGGTTCTGCGCGTTCTGCCAAGTCTCCAAGCGCAGGTGACGGCCCAACAACGGATTGAAGTGCGCCGTGACGTCGCCCGCCGCGAAGATCGCGGGGTCGCTGGTGCGGCCGAACTCGTCGGTGCGGATTCCGTTGTCGACACGCAGGCCGGCGTTGGCTGCGAGTTCGTCGTTGGGCACGGCGCCGATGGCGGCAACGATGGCATCGGCTTCCCATCGACGGCCGTCCGCGCTCGTGGCGACCAGGCGCTGCGCATCGCGCAGCTTGTCGATCCGCGTGAGCAGGGTGCCGGCGTGGACTTCGGTTCCGAAGGAGGCATGCAGCTGCTCGAACATGCGCCCCACCTCGGGCGGCGTCACACGGCCCAGCGCGTGCGGCCCCGCCTCCAGCACGGCCACCTCGCAGCCGCGCGCGCGAGCGACGGCTGCCACCTCCAGGCCGATCAAGCCGGCGCCGACGACCAGCAGGCGCGCACCGGGCCGCAGGCGTTCGCGCAGCGCGAGCGCGTCCGCGACGGTGCGCACCGCATGCACGCCGGGGAGGTTCGCACCGGCCACCGTCAAGGGTCGGGCGCGGGCGCCGGTGGTCAGCAGCAGTCGGTCGTAGGCGATGGCGCGCCCGTCGCGCAGCAGCACCCGGCGCGCGGGGCGGTCGATGGCTTCGGCACGCGTGCCGAGCACGAGTTCGACGCCCTGCTCGGCGTACCAGTCGCGGGGGCGCACGAGCAGGCTGTCGAACTCGACCTCGCCGTTCAGGAGCTGCTTCGACAACGCGGGCCGTTCGTAAGGCGGCTGCTTCTCGTCGCCGACCAGCGCGATGCGGCCCGCAAAGCCGGCGCCGCGCAGCGCCTCGATGGCGCGGCCGGCTGCATGGCCGCCGCCGACCACGACGATGGAAGATGAGTTCTCCGCCTGCATGCTGTGGTTGATCGTTCAGTGAACGATGCGATGGTGCTACTCGACCTTGACGTTGGCAGTGCGAACCACCTGGCCCCACCGCTGCGTCTCGCTCTGCATGAAGGCCGCGAAGTGCTCGGGCCCGAGCGGGGGCACCACGGACGCCATGTCGTTCTTCACGATGTTCTGGATCTCGGGCAGCTGCATCACCGCGGTGAACTCCTTGACGATCTTCGCGACCACGGCCGGCGGCGTGCCGCGCGGAACCAGCACGCCGATCCATCCGTTGGCCTCGAAGCCCGGCACCCCGGCTTCCGACGCGGTGGGCACGTCCGGCAGCAGCGGCGAGCGCTCGGCGCCCGTCACCGCCAGCGCCCGCACCTTGCCGCCCTTCACCAGCGGCAGGCCGGCCGAGATGGGCGTGATGCCCACCGGCACGACGCCGGCCATCACGTCGGTCAGCCCCGGCGGCTCGCCGCGGTAGGCCACGTGCGTGAGCTTGATGCCCGCGGCCTGCGCGAGCATCTGTCCCGTGAGGTGCAGCGACGTGCCGACGCCGTTGCCGGCATAGGCGACTGGCCGGCTCTTGGCGCGCGCGATCAGGTCCTGCAGCGAACTCGGCCCGCTCTCGAGGTTGGCGATGACGAGGTTGGGGTAGCTCATCACCAGCGAGATGGGCGTGAAGTCCTTCTGCGGGTCGAAGGACAGGTTGCCGTACAGCGTCGAGTTGACGGCCATCGGGCCCGTGTTGCCGACGATCCAGGTGTAGCCGTCGGGCGGCGACTTGGCGACGAAGTCGGTGCCGATGTTGCCGCCCGCGCCGGTCTTGTTGTCGATGACGACCGGCTGGCCGAAGCGCTCGCCGAGCTTCTGCGCGACCACGCGGACGATGCCGTCGGAGGCGCCGCCGGCCGCGTAGGGGTTGACCCATTTGATCGGGCGCGACGGCCAGCCGGCCTCGGCGAAAGCGCTGCCGCCGCGGGCCGCGAGCACGGCCCCGCCGACGGTGACGGCCAGGGTGGCCAGTGCGTCTCGGCGTGTCATCGGTGTGTCGTGGGCTTGCATGCTTGTCTCCTTTTTGGAATCGCGGCTCTCGTGGCGGACGCCGTGCTTTCGCACTCGCGCGCTACCCGGCCCGGCACAATCGCCCGCCGTCCACCACGAGCAACTGCCCCGTCACGTACGACGACAGGGGCGAACACAGGTAGAGCGCAGCGCCCAGCACGTCTTCGGGCGTTCCCACGCGGCCGAGCGGCAGGCCGGCGGCGACGGCCCGCAGTCGCTCGGGCGAATCGAGCGTCGCGCGGTTGAAGTCGGTCAGGATGGTGCCGGGCGCGAGGCCGTTGACGCGAATGCCCATCGGCGCCAATTCGACCGCCGCCGACACGGTGAGCTGGCGGATGCCGCCCTTGGTCACGTCGTAGGCGATCTCGGGCACGCGCGACGCCACGAAAGCCGAGGTCGACGAGAAGGTGACGATCGATCCCTTGCGCTGCGGCACCATGTGGCGCGCCGCCTCCTGCACGGTGAAGAAGGTGCCCTTGAGGTTGACCCGCGCCAACGCGTCCCAGTCCTCCTCTTCATGGTCGAGGAAAGGCTTGACCTTGAGGATGGCGGCGGCGCACACCACGATGTCGACGGTCTCGCGTAGTCCACGGAAGAAGGCGCGCACCGCAGTGATGTCTGCGATGTCCAGCAACTGGGCGCGTCCGCTGCCGCCGGCGCGGACGATGGCATCGGCCGTGTCGTGGCAGGCCTCTGCGCGCACGTCGGTGGCGATGACAGCCGCGCCCCGCGCGCCGAGCGCCAGCGCGACCTCGCGGCCCATGCCGCGGCCGGCACCGGTCACCACCGCCGCCATGCCGCGGAAGTCGAAGTCGTTGATCATCGTCGTGCGTCCTTCGATGAAGCGCATCAGCCGCGCAGCGCCGCGAGCTGCGCCGCGTAGGCATGCGGATCGACCACGGCATCGATGACCACCGGCCCGTCGTGCGCGAAGGCCCGCCGCACCGTCGGCGCCAGGTCTTCCGGCCGCTCCACGCGCAGGCCCAGGCAGCCGAAGCCCCCGGCCACCTTCGCGAAATCGGCAGGCGAGAAGTCGAGACCCTTGCGCGCGAAACCACGCTGCTGCTGCTTGACCTCGATCAGCGTGAGGCTCTGGTCGTTGAACACCACCACCACCAGCTTGCAGCCGTACTGCACGGCGGTGCCCAGTTCGCCGGGGCACATCATCAGGCCGCCGTCGCCCGTGAAGGCGATCACGGGCTTGTCGGGCTGCGCGAGCGCGGATCCGATGGCCGCCGGCAGCGCGAAGGCCATGGTCGCGAGCCCGCGCGAGATCAGCGCCTGGCGCGGCTCGGTCGCGTGCCACGCATGCAGCACGGGCAGCATGTGTGCACCGGCATCGAGCGCGATGCGCGCGTCGCGCGGCGCCGCGTCGATGACCGCGTCGACCACCGCCTGTGGCGTGATCGGGCCGTCGCCCTGGTCGGCACGGGCCCGCCGCTTGATCTCGGCGCGCGCCTCGGACAGCGTCGATTCGCGCCACTCGCTGCGGCTGACGACGCCCGCCACGGCATCCGCGAAGCCCGCGAGCGGCCCGGTCATGCTCACCTCGGGCTTCACCATGTTGCGCTCGAACTCGTGGGTGGTGAATTCGACGACGGGGCCATCGAACAGCCAGGTGTGCGCCGGGAACTCGATGGCATCGAGCCCGTAGAGCACGACCAGGTCGGCCTGCGACAGCAGGATCGAGTCCGTCTTGCCGCCGGTGTAGCAACCCACCGCGTGCGGGTCGTCCGCGGAGACCGTGCCCAGGGCCTTGTAGCTCTCGAGCACCGGGCAGTTCCAGGCCTTCGCCAGGCCGCGCAATGCCGCGGAGGCGGACGCATCGCAGGCTTGCAGGCCCGCGACGATGACGGGCCGGCGTGCGCCTGCAAGCAATGTCTTCGCCTGCGGCGGCAGTTCGACACGCACCGGCGGACGCGGGGCAGTGCGCGCGGCGCCTGTCGCCTTCATCGGCGGGACCCGGCGCCGGATCTCGCCGCCCCGCATCTCGATGTAGACCGGACCGGGCGGCTCGGCGACCGACAGTTCCAGCAAGGCATCGATGTCGCCGCCCGGATCATCGCCCGACAGGCCGCAGTGCCCTTTCGACAGAGGAGCGACCATCGCATGCTGGTCGTAGCGCTGGTGCGCAACGTGGTCCATGCGCGGGCTGTCGTAGCCGTCGGCCAGCACGAGCAGCGGCGCGCGGTCGAGCGCCGCGTAGGCCACGCCGTTCATGGCATGCGCGATGCCCGGCCCGCGCGTCACCATGATCACGCCCGGCGCGCCCGTGAGTTCACCGGTCACGCAGGCCATCATGCCGGCGGCCGATTCGGTGCGGGCCAGGACGAACTCGATGCCGACCTTGGCACAGGCCGCGATCAGGTCGAGGCTGCAGTCGCCACCGGGCACGCCGAAGACGTGCTTGACGCCACGCGCGGCGAGGCGTTGGGCGAGGACGTCGATGACGAGCGTGGGCGTATCGGCGGCAGTCGTCGTCCCGGAAGATTCGATGGATTCTGTTAGCGATAACATGATTGGTCGCACTGAAACGTTGAAATGAAGGATGTCCGCCATGGCGCCAATGGGCGCCGGCGGGCTCAGAGGCCCATTTCCTTTCTGTAGAAATCGTAGAAAGCGCGCAGGCCGACCTCGGTGGCCATCGAGTACTGGGTCTTGACGTCGGTGCCGCCCATCTCGACAAAGGCCACCGAATCGCGATAGCCCTCCACGTTGGCCTGCAGCGGCTTAAGCAATTCGCTGTCTTCCAGCGACACCAGGCCGCCGGGGCCGACCAGGTTGGCCTGCTTGAGGCGCAGGCGCCGCAGGCTTTCGTCGTCGTCCACGTAGCCGAAGTAGGTCCAGCTGAGCTCGAGCTTGTCCACGCCGCGCGGGATGATGTTGCGGATGGCCAGCACGTTGGCATGCTGCTGGATGAAGGCGCTCGGGAAGATCTGCAGCGCCGTGTTCTGCCGATCGCCGAATTCGTCGCGGTGGCCCACGATCTCGGTGTCGCGCAAGGTCAGGCCGTGGCTGAAGCGCTTCATCTGGCTGGTTTCGGAGGTCACCTTCTTGCCGGCCGAGATCGCGTAGTTCGACGAATGCCGGCCACCTTGCACCGGCGAAGTCAGATGCTCGTTGTCGGCGCGGTAGAGGCCGAAGGTGATGAAGAAGGTGTGCAGCAGTGTCGCGTGATACGGGTCGCGGCTGTTTTCGAGGTAGAGCTTCCAGTTCGACGGGATGAGCTGCTTGCTGTAGCCGACGATGCGCAGCGGGCTCCTGCCGAAGATGCGGTCGAAGCGCGCGATCAGTTCGGCGCCGCAGTAGTCCTCGAACGCGGGCACCGTGTCGCTGAAGGTGGCCCAGATCGAGCCACCGCGCACCGCCACGCGCAGCTTGCGCAGGCCGTGGTCCTTCGGGTCGAAGTCACGCGGCATGCCGCCTTCGCCGTGCACGCCGCGGCGCAGCGGCACGCCCAGCAGGTCGCCCTTGAGCGAGTAGCTCCACTGGTGGTACGGGCAGGTCAGCTCGGTCACCTGGCCCTGGTTCTTCCAGCAGATGGCGGAGCTGCGGTGGGCGCAGCGGTTCTCCACCACGTTGATGCCCTCCTCGTCGCGCAGCACGATGACCTGCCGCTCGCCGATCCAGGCGCGCTTGAAGCTGCCGACCTCGGGCAGCTCGCAAGCGAGGCCGACGTAGGACCAGGCGTTGCCGCCGAAGAGATGGTCGAGTTCCTTGCGGTAGATGTCCTCGTCGGAATAGATCCAGGCCGGCACGCGCGTGAAGCCTTCCTTGGGCCATGAGCGGTTGCTGCGAAGTCGGCTTTGATCGATGGCTTGTTCGATGACGTGTTCCATGGCGGTGCCTCAGACGGGATAGACCAGCGACGTGCGGATGCGGTAGTTGTCGTACACGCAGATGCGCTTGCGAAACTTCAGTTGGTTCTGCTGCGCCACGATCTCGTCCTCGTAGGTGCCCGCCATGTAGATCTGCGGTTCGTCGTCGGACATCGCTTCGATGACGACGAAGTTGGTTCGCGCACCGAGCGAGCCGTCGGCCAGCGGCCGGATGCGCGGATGCGCGATCAGGTGGCGCAGCGTGCGTGGCTCGTAGACGGTCGAATCCTGCAGGGCATCAGCGCGGTCGCGGATCATCGCCAGGCCATCGCAATAGATGTCGCCATGATCTAGCCTGGCCGCGAAGTTCTCTCGCGAGGTCACGCGGTACACCGCATCGTCGGTGAAGAACGCGTGCCACTTCTGCAGTTCGCCGGTGTCGCAGGCGTCCGCATAGGACTCGAACAGCTCGGCGACCGACAGGTAGATGTCCGGCGCCAAACTGGGCTTGATCCGATTCAATTCGTTCACTGATTTGATTCCACGTACAGGCCGTTGCCGATGCCTTTGACTATAGGAACCGCGCACTCGCCCATCCACCGGGTTGGCCGCCATTCGTTCCAACTGTCGGAACGGTTCGGGCGCTCAGCAAGCGCTGTCCAGCCCTGTGCGCCGATCGAAGCTTTCGAACCAGATCTCGGGATAGCCGCGGGACATCACGCAGTCGACTTCGCGGCGGATGAGCATGGCCGCTTCCTGCGCCTTCGTCTTGGTGAAGCTGGCCGATTCGTCGATCAGCGCGATCGATGCGAAGGCGACGCCGCCGGGCGAGCGCAAGGCCAGCGCGATCGAGGTGACGCCCGGGATCACATCGCCCATGCTGAAGCCGTAGCCCAGTGCATCGGAGCGGGCCCACATGCGCTTCAACGCTTCGAGTTCGCCTGCGTTGCGCGACCGGAGCACTTCGATGTTGAGGCGTCGTACCCGCTCCTGCTCTGCGGCAGGCAGCCCCAGGAAGATGGCCGTTCCTGCGCTCGATGCGAGCAGCGGCCGGCGGCCACCGACCTCGGTCATCATGCCGCGGCCCGCAGACGGTCCGGTGCGTGCCGCCACCACCGAATGGATGCCGCTGCGAATCGCCAGCATCGCGGCAGCACCGGTCGTGCGGCTCAGGTCGTCCATCGAACTGGCACAGGCCTCCATGAAGCCATGGAAGCCCGGCAGGCCCAGGCTCAGCTCCGCGACCGTGGGCCCGAGAAAGTAGCGATGGTCGGACGCGCGACGACTCACCAGCCCCTCGCATTCGAGCTTGGCCAGCATCCTGTGCGCCGTGGTCTTCTTCAGGCCCGCCTCTTCGGCGAGCTGCGTGAGCGCCCAGCCGTATTGCGTGCGCGTCGCGAGCACCCGCAGCAGCGCCGCGACGCGCTCGATGCCGCGTGTGCCGGGCATGGCGTCGTCACGGGCGGGCTTGGAGGGATGGCGACGAGCAGCCTTCACGCGGGTCGCCACGGTGCCCGCGCCGGCCTGGAACATTGGCATGTCGAATCCTACGGGTAATGATAGCGCTAACCAGAATGAGGTTAGCAGACGGATCGTCGATGTCAAGAAGGCCCACTGCCTGAAGGCGCTCCCGCGGCGCCCTCAAGCCTGCAGCGTGAAGACCCGCCACTCGTCCTGGATGCCCTTGAGCATGCGTGGCTCGCCGCGGAAGAAGCTCAGGCCGGAGCCGACGATTTCACACGGGGAGGCGGCAGCGACAAGCTCACCGCATGCGCGCATACCGCCCGGGCGGCTGCCCCACGTGTCGGCTGAACGCCGTGCTGAACGTGCTGGCGGAACCGTAGCCTACTTTTTCGGCGACCTCGGCGATCGGCAGGTCTTCTCGGCGCAGCAGATTTTTCGCAACGGCCATTCGCCATGCCAACAGGTATTCCATCGGCGGCAGCCCAACGGCGCGACTGAAGCGATCGAAAAAGGCGGAACGCGACAACGCGCTTTTCTGCGCGAGCTGCTCCACCGTCCATGCCCGCGCCGGGTTGCCGTGCATGTGGCGCAGGGCAGCGGCGAGGCGCTTGTCCGACATGCCACGCAGCAGTCCTGGCTCGGCTTGCTTCTCAGGCACGGCCCGCAGCGATTCGATCAACAGCAGTTCGACCAGCCGCGCCAACACCAGGTCGCGCCCCGGGCGGCGCTCCAATGATTCCTCGCGGACGAGTTCGACGAGCATCGGCAGCCTCGGTGCGCCACGCACGTGCACAACGGCGGGCAGCAGCGACACCAGCAGCGAAGTGTCGGGCGACTCGAACTCGAAGTAGCCGCCGAGCATTCGTACGTCCGGCCGCCCGCCGCGCGTGCCGTGCCGGGTTTCGCCAGCAGGCGAACGGGCCGCCGCGCGGGCATCGATGACGACGGGCGTGCCGGGCTCCAGGCTCGTCATGCTGAAGCCGGGTGTGGCGGGCAGCAGCACGAAGTCGCCGGCGGTCAGCATGATCGGCGGCTGGCGGTCGACAGCCAGCAGGCAGCAGCCCTCGAACACGGCGCAAAAGCTCGGTTGCCCGAAATCCGAATAGCGAACGGCCCACCGTCCGGCGCCGCTGATGACCTTCGAGAAGACGGCGCGCGGCTGGAGCAGCCCGATCATCCCGGACAGTGGATCGGTCGACATGCTGGACTTTGGCCAATGAACTGCGGACGAATGATTGTAGATAGTCCGGACGCTCCCCGGTAACGTCCATGTCTTCATTCACCGAACGAAAGACCCCATGAAAACCGCACTGATCACCGGCTGCTCCTCCGGTTACGGCCTGGAGACGGCCCAACGCTTCCATGCCGAGGGGTGGAACGTCGTCGCCACCATGCGCAACCCGCGAGGCGGCCTGTTGCCCGAATCGGAGCGCATGCGGTTGCTGCCGCTCGACGTGACGAAGCCCGACAGCATCGCCGCGGCGCTCGATGCGAGCGGGCCGATCGACGTGCTCGTCAACAATGCGGGCATCGGCCTGCTGGGCGCTTTCGAGGCCACGCCGATGGCCACCACGCGCGAGCTGTTCGAGACCAACACCTTCGGCGTGATGGCGATGACGCAGGCGGTGCTGCCCGAGTTCCGCCGCCGGAAGGCCGGCACCATCGTCAACGTGACCTCGAGCGCGACGCTGGCGCCGATGCCGCTGGTCGCGGTCTACACGGCCAGCAAGACGGCGATCGAAGGCTTCACGGCATCGCTCGCGCACGAGCTGGCGGCGTTCCAGGTCAAGGTGAAGCTGGTCGAGCCGGGATATGCGCCGACGACCCGGTTCACCGCAAACGGTGGCGAACGCATGGAAGGCTTGATTCCTGAGCCCTATGCACCGTTCGCGCAGTCGATCTTCGACGCGCTGAGCAAATCGAACGCCGTGACCACTGAAGCCGATGTTGCGGAAGCGGTGTGGCAGGCCGCGAACGACAGCTCGGGGCAACTGCGATTTCCTGCAGGGGCGGATGCGGTTGCGCTGGCTTCGCGGTGATCGTCGTGACGACGTGCGGCACTGACCTGTTGCCTCAAAGGCTATCTCAGCTCCAAGTTCGATTGCGTCCGCCAATGACATCGTGAGAACTTTTTTCCAGACTGGTGTGCAGTGGGGGTTCGTTCCTATGATCCGCGCCCACCGATGAACTGAACTTCATCGGATTGCGCCGCCGCCAGCCAGATCTTGCGGCAAGAAGATC
>NZ_LYVO01000043.1 GCF_001984055.1 Variovorax sp. KK3 | reverse complement strand
CACCGCCACCGCCCACGGGTGCACTGCTGGCCAACGAAGGCGGCAGCTTCACCGTCTCGAGCCCGACCGTCGTGCGCTACGGTGCCGACACGCGCTGGGTGCAGAAAACCGTCACCGGCACGGTGACGTGCACCAACGCCTTCTTCGGCTCGGATCCGGCGCCGTTCGTGGTCAAGTCGTGCAGGGCGGTCTGAGGCGCGGCGCCCGCGAATGAACGGATCAACACCTGCCTTGCGGCAAGTAAAAGGCGAATAGCCCAGCGCCGCGATCCCGATTTCAATTGCCTCGATGGTCCGGTCGGCGAACCCCGGATCGCCGCCGCGAACGAGCTCGCGTCCGAGCAGGACGTCGTCGACGCGTTCGAAGTCTTCGAGCGCTTCCCGCGTGACCAGGCCACTCGCCTACAGTACGCGGGCATCTCCATCATGTCGTCGACCCAACTCGTCAAAGCCAAGATCCAGACACCGCGATTCCGCAGTGGCCTGGTCGAACGCGGCGAACTCGAGCAGGCGCTCAGGTTTGCATCGGCAAGCCGGCGACTGGTTCTGCTCGTGGCGCCTGCGGGGTACGGCAAGACGGCTGCCTTGTCCCGCCTGGTGCAACTGATTTCTCCAGAACGGGCCGTGGTGTGGCTGACCGCCGATGAGGAGGATGATCTTCGCCGGTACCTGGCCCATCTGATCGAGGCGCTGGAACCGCTGGACCTGCCTTGGCGCCTCGCACCGGAAGTCTTGCTCGACCTGGTCACACAAGGCCGGTCGCGCGAGGCTGCGGATACCTTGCTCGACGCACTTCACGCCACGGACCTGCCTGAGGGCGCCGTCATCATCCTCGACGACCTGCACGCCGCAGCCGACCCGCAGATATTCGAGTTCCTCCGGTACCTGCTCGAAGGTCTTCCACGAAGCTGGACCATGGTGTTCTCGACACGCGTCGAGCCACCGCTCGCCCTGGGCTTGCCGCGTTGGCGCGCACGCGCCGAGATCGCCGAGTTCGACGAAGGCAGCCTGCGCTTTTCCGATGTCGAAGTCCAGGCGCTCTGGCGGCAGGCCATCGGCCGGGACGACCCCGAGCACGCCCGACTGCTGGGCGAGCGCACACAGGGCTGGGTCGCCGGCCTGTGCCTGTGCCTCGAAGCCTCCGAATCGTCCGCCGCGAATGCGGCTGGCCAGGTCTGGCGCAGCCGCCGCCACCTGTTCGAGTATCTGGCCCAGGAAGTGTTCGAGCATCTGCCGGACGACATGCAGGCGTTTCTCCTGCGTTGCTGCCTGTTGCCGGAACTCACGGTGGCACGCTGCGAACAGGTGAGTGGCAATCCCTATGCAGCCGAACTCTTGCGGCAGATCGAGCGGCGTCGCCTGTTCGTTTCGCTGCTCGACGTCGAAGAGCTGACGCTTCGCCTCCACGACCTGTTCCGCGACTTTCTCGAAGAGCGTTTGCGCCGAACGTGCCCGGAAGAGGTCCCCTCCCTCCTTCGCCGGGTGGCAGAGACCGAGGTCGACCCCGTGCGCCGCACGCTTGCCTACTTGCAGGCAGGCATGTGGAACGAGGCCCTGCTTCAACTGACCGAGGCGACACCGGACATGCTGGCCGCGGATGCGGGCACCGAGGTCATGCGGGTCGTTCGCCAGTTCCCCGCCGACCTGCAGGAGCAATCTCCCTGGTTGGCGCACATACGGGCACTTTGCATGTGGACGCAAGACCAGTACAGCGCAGTCCAGACGGCGATGCACCGCGCCGCAGCGGGCTTCGACGAACTGGGAGAACACGATCGCGCACAGTCATCGCGGGCCGTCGAGGCACTTTCGTTGTTCTTCTGCCGCCGCGACGAGGAAGCACGCCGCCTGATCCAGATCGTGCGTTCCCGGCCCATGAACCTCGAAACCGAGACGCTCAGCGAACTGCTCGACTTCTGGCACGAGGCTTACCACGGCACCATCGATGGCCCTGCGCGACGCCTGTCGAGGGTGGTCGTGCTGCTCCAGCAAGGCGGAAGCGCGGCGCTGTGGGCGCGCTGCATGACCAGCCTCAACATGTTCGTCGGTCGCCCTGGCGTCAGCGCGCAGATGCGGCGCATGGTCGCCGGTGCCATCGCCAAGGCGGGCATCGACGAAGGACGCCAGGCACTTCGGCTGAGCGCGCGCCTGACCGAAATCTGGCTGCTCCTCTGGCAGGCCCGCATCGCAGACCTCGAAGGCGCATTCCAGCGACTGGAAGACGACGCCCGCTGGCTCGGTCAACCTGCCAGCCTGAGGATGCGCCTGCTGCTGCAAAAGGTGAACTACCACGTCATCTGCGACAACAGGGAAGCCGCCCGCGCGACATGCGACGCCATCATCGCGCAAGCGTCGGCGCTGGATCCGTCGAGCCATCTTCCCCCGTCGTTTCTGGCAGTCGTCGTGGGCGCATCCGGCGCCATCGGACACTGGGACCGCGTGCGCGACCTGCTGCCCGACTTCGAGGCTGCGATCGGCAAAGACAACATCCACATTCACGCGTTTCTTCGCACGTTCAAAGCGGAGCTGGCGTTGCGGGAGGGCCGCGTCGACGAAGCCTTGGCCGCGCTTCGTCAGCTCGCGAACGTCTCCGCCCAGCTGAACACGACGTACCTCGATGCCTTGGTGCGGACGCGGCTTGCGCTCGCCGAGCTTGCAGCCGGCTCGCCGACCGCGGCCTGGCAAGCGCTGGGGCCCCTGATCGAACGCACCATGGCGACCGGCAACATCGGCGAAGTGCTCGGCACGGGCGGACAGGTCTTGAACGACCTGGCCCGTGCGTCATGGCGGGGCGTTACATCCGAACCGGCCCTGGCTGCGCTGCGCGGCTGGATCGACGACGCGCATCGGCTCGGATCGGCCCGGGAAGCCGGTCTATTGCCGGATAGGCACGCGCCCGAACTCTCGGCGCGGGAAACCGAAGTCCTTGCGCTGCTGGCCGCCGGTCAAAGCAACAAGGCAGTCGCACGGACGTTGAACCTGAGCCCGCACACCGTCAAGCGCCACGTCGCGCGCATCCTCGATCGACTCGACGTGTCGTCGCGCACCCAGGCCGCGCGGTGGTATCACGAGCATGTCGGCGACGCCTAGGCGATCTGGTGCCGGCATGCGCCGGGTCATTCCCACCACCCTTCCTCGAAGCGCCCCTGCAGGAACGCCACGAAGCTCGACACCTTGCCGGGCAGCAGCTTGGGGGACGGGAACACGGCATGGATCTCCTGCTCCGCCAGCGCATGGCCGGGCAGCACTTCCACCACCTTGCCTGCGGCCAGCGAGTCGCTGGCCACGTAGCGGGGCATGGCCGCGATGCCCAGGCCCTCGCGTGCGGCAGCCAGTACGGCCGAGACGTTGTTCGACCGCATGCGGCCCGACACCGGCACCGTGATCGGCTCGCCCTTTGGCGTGTGCATGCGCCAGACGTCGTCGCCCACCACGCTGCTGTAGATCAGCGCCACGTGGCCGCTCAGGTCCTGGGCGCGCTTGGGCGTGCCGTGCTTCTTCAGGTAGTCGGGCGCCGCCACCATCACCCACGGGTTCATGCCGAGGAAGCGCGCGCCCAGCGACGAATCGGCCAGCTTGCCCATGCGCACGGCCACGTCGATGCCCTGGGCGATGAGGTCGACATAGCGGTCCTCGAAGCTCAGGTCGACCTGCACCTGCGGATGGCGCGCCATGTATTCGAGCGCCAGCGGCACCACCACGCGCCGGCCGAAAGCGACCGAGGTGCCGATGCGCAGCAGCCCCTGCGCCTGCGATTCGCGCCGGCGGACGATGTGCTCGGCCTCCTCGGCTTCGCGCACGATGGTCTTGCACTTGTCGTAGTAGAGCGAGCCGGCCTCGGTCAGGCTCACGCCGCGGGTGTTGCGGTTGAGCAGCCGCACCTTCAGGCGCGCCTCGGTGGCCGCGACCTGCTTGGTCACGGTGGGCTGGGTGGTGTTGAACTCGCGCGCCGCCTTGGAGAAGCTGCCGGTCTCCACCACGCGCACGAAGATCTCCATGGCCAGGAGTCGATCCATGGCCCTGATGGTAGCTCCGCGCGAGCCATTTATTCCACCCAGGAATAGGTTTTATGGCCCGGGGCCGCCTTCTGCGAATGGCCCTGAATTCCTACAGTCGCGGCATACCCAAGGAGACTTCAACATGGCAAAGATGTCCGCGGCCCAGGCCGCCGTTCTGGTGATGGAAAAAGAAGGCGTGACGCAGGCCTTCGGCGTGCCCGGCGCCGCCATCAATCCGCTGTACTCGGCGCTGCGCAAGCAAGGCAGCATCGCCCACATCCTGGCGCGGCACGTCGAAGGCGCCTCGCACATGGCCGAGGGCTACACCCGCGCGGTGGCCGGCAACATCGGCGTGTGCATCGGCACCTCGGGCCCGGCGGGCACCGACATGATCACGGGCCTCTACTCGGCCTGGGCCGATTCGATCCCGATCCTGTGCATCACCGGCCAGGCACCGCGCGCCCGCCTCTACAAGGAAGACTTCCAAGCCGTCGACATCGAGTCGATCTCGAAGCCGGTCACCAAGTGGTCCGTGACCGTGCGCGAGCCGGGCCAGGTGCCGCAAGTGTTCCAGCAAGCCTTTCACCTGATGCGCTCCGGCCGCCCGGGCCCGGTGCTGATCGACCTGCCCTTCGACGTGCAGATGGCGCAGATCGAGTTCGACATCGACACCTACCAGCCGCTCACGCCCTACAAGCCGGCCGCCACGCGTGCCCAGATCGAAAAGGCCATCACGATGCTGAACGCGGCCGAGCGCCCGCTCATCGTGGCCGGCGGCGGCGTCATCAATGCCGACGCCAGCGACCTGCTGGTGCGCTTCGCCGAAGCCACCGGCGTGCCGGTCATCCCCACGCTGATGGCCTGGGGCGTGATTCCCGACGACCACCCGCTGATGGCCGGCATGTGCGGCCTGCAGACCAGCCACCGCTACGGCAACGCCACGATGCTGGCCTCGGACTTCGTTCTGGGCGTCGGCAACCGCTGGGCCAACCGCCACACCGGCTCGGTCGAGGTCTACACCAAGGGCCGCAAGTTCGTTCACGTGGACATCGAGCCCACGCAGATCGGCCGCGTCTTCACGCCCGACTTCGGCATCGTCTCCGACGCCAAGGCGGCGCTCGAGCTCTTCGTCGAAGTGGCTGAAGACATGAAGGCCAAGGGCCAGCTGCCCAGCCGCAAGGAATGGGCGGGCGAATGCCTCGAGCGCAAGAAGACCATGCTGCGCAAGACCAACTTCGACGACGTGCCGATGAAGCCGCAGCGCGTGTACCAGTGCATGAACCGCAACTTCAGCAACGAGACCTGCTACGTCAGCACCATCGGCCTGTCGCAGATCGCCGCGGCGCAGTTCCTGCACGTCTACAACCCGCGCAACTGGATCAACTGCGGCCAGGCCGGCCCGCTGGGCTGGACCATTCCCGCCGCTTTGGGCGTGCGTGCCGCCGACCCGTCGCGCAAGATCGTCGCGCTCTCGGGCGACTACGACTTCCAGTTCATGATCGAAGAGCTGGCCGTGGGCGCGCAGTTCAAGCTGCCGTACATCCACATCGTGGTCAACAACTCGTACCTCGGCCTCATCCGCCAGGCGCAGCGCGGCTTCGAGATGGACTACTGCGTGCAGCTCGGCTTCGAGAACATCAATGCCGGCGAGGACAGCGGCGTGGAGCGCAGCTACGGCGTGGACCATCTGAAGGTGGTCGAAGGCCTGGGCTGCAAGGCGCTGCGCGTCTACCGCCAGGAAGAGATCCAGCCTGCCATCCAGCGCGCCGAGAAGCTGATGGAAGAGTTCAGCGTGCCGGTCGTCATCGAAGTGATGCTGGAGCGCGTGACCAACATCGCGATGGGCACCGAGATCGATGCCATCAACGAGTTCGAGGCGCTGGCCGAGAGCCTGGCCGACGCGCCGAGTTCGGTCGCCGCCGCGATGCTGGATTGAAGACCCCGAGGACCCGAGGAGACATAGAGCAATGCCCCGCTTCGCTGCCAACCTGACGATGCTCTTCAGCGAGCTGCCCTTCATGGAGCGCTTCGAGGCCGCCGCCAAGGCGGGCTTCAAGGCCGTCGAGTACCTGTTCCCCTACCCCTTCGACAAGAAGGAGCTCACCGCCGCGCTGCGCGCCAACGGCCTGCAGCAGGTGCTGCACAACCTGCCCGCGGGCAACTGGGACGGCGGCGAGCGCGGCATCGCCTGCCACCCCGACCGCGTGGGCGAGTTCCGCGAAGGCGTGGGCGTGGCGATCGACTACGCGACGGCACTCGGCTGCCCCAAGCTCAACTGCTTGGTGGGCAAGCTGCCGGCCGGCGTGAGCGCCGAGGACGCGCGCAAGACCATCGTCGAGAACCTGCGCTTCGCGGCCAAGGAACTGCAAAGCGCCGGGATCATGCTGCTGATCGAACCGGTCAACAACTTCGACATCCCCGGCTTCTTCCTCACGCGCACCGACCAGGCGCTGTCGATCATCGACGAGGTGGGATCCACCAACCTGCTTCTGCAGTACGACATCTACCACGCACAGCGCATGGAAGGCGAACTGGGCGCCACGCTGCAGAAGAACATGGCCCGCATCGGACACATCCAGCTGGCCGACAACCCGGGCCGCGGCGAGCCGGGCACGGGCGAGATCAACTACCCGTGGCTCTTCAAGCACATCGACCAGATCGGCTACACGGGCTGGATCGGTTGCGAGTACAAGCCGCGCGGCGAGACGAACGCCGGCCTGGGCTGGCGCACCGCGCTCACCCAGTAGGCAACGACGTCACACATCGAACACACATCGAAGACACATCGAAAACAAGGAACTCACTGCATGTCCAACACGGCACCCCAGAAGATCGGCTTCATCGGCCTCGGCATCATGGGCGCACCCATGGCCGGCCATCTGCTCGACGCAGGCCACACGCTCTTCGTCAACACGCACGGCCCGGTGCCCGAGCCCTTCACCACCCGCGCCACCGTGTGCGCCAACGCCGCCGAGGTGACGAAACAGGCCGACGTGATCTTCGTCATGGTGCCCGACACGCCCGACGTCGAGAAGGTGCTGTTCGGCGAGAACGGCGTGGCAGCAGCGTTGACGAAGGGCAAGACCGTCGTCGATTGCAGCTCCATCGACCCGATCGCCACCAAGGGCTTCGCGCAGCGCATCGTCGACCTGGGCTGCGGCTACGTCGACGCACCGGTGTCCGGCGGCGAAGTCGGTGCCAAGGCCGCCAGCCTGACCATCATGTGCGGCGGCGACGAAGGCACCTTCGGCCGCGTGCGTCCGCTGCTCGAGAAGATGGGCAAGAACGTCACGCTGGTGGGCGCAGCCGGCGACGGCCAGGTCTGCAAGGTGGCCAACCAGATCATCGTCGCGCTCAACATCGCCGCTGTCGGCGAAGCGCTGGTGTTCGCGAGCAAGGCCGGTGCCGACCCGGCCAAGGTGCGGCAGGCGCTGATGGGCGGCTTCGCGTCGTCGCGCATCCTCGAGGTCCATGGCGAGCGCATGATCAAGCGCACCTTCGCGCCGGGCTTCCGCATCTCGCTGCACCAGAAGGACTTGAACCTCGCGATGCAGAGCGCGCGTTCGCTGGGCGTGGCGCTGCCGCAAACCGCCGGTGCCGCGCAGCTGATGAATGCGTGTGCAGCGCTGGGGCATGGACAGGACGATCACTCGGCCCTGGTGCGTGCGCTGGAAGCGCTGGCGCAGCATCCGGTGGCGCCCGACGCGGCCTGAAGCGGCCGGACGAAGTCGCTGTTCATCGAGGCGCGGTCTGCATGCAGGCCGCGCCTTTTTGCGCTTTCGCGCATTTGCATATCTCGCATTGTTGTATCGGGAAATCGATTGAACCAACCGGGTCTGGGGTGTTACGTAGAAGCTCTTGCCACTTCGGACTAAGAGGTTCAGATGTTCACCAACTCCGGCAATGCGGCGAACAAAGGCACGTCCCCTTCGCTCAAGCCGAACGGAATCTCGACCGCAGACGCGTACGAAGAGCCAAGCACGCTGGCGACGCATCGTTCGGACTGCAGCATCTCGATCGCCGACATCGACAAGCATCTGAGCAGTCGACACAGCCCCCGCAGCACACACAGCCCACGCGACCCGAACAGCCCTGGGCTCCAGGATGGCGGCACGGGCTTCCAGAAAAAGCTCTGGCACATCCATCGCTTCAGTGAGAAGTGGTTGCCCCGGCTCACACGGCAGCTGAAGCAAGGGATGGACAACGAAGGCCAGGCGTTCGCGGCCGACCTGCTCAAGGCCGCAGACAGCGTCGTCCATGACCATCTGCCGCAACTGCCCAAGCCATTGCGCAAGGACATCCACTTTCTCGCGAGCGTGATGACGCAGGCTGCGCAAGCACATCCGGGAGACGACCCCGAGTCCCAGCAGCAGCGCCGCATCGCACTGATGGACTGCATGGGCGATCTGTTCAGCACCACGCCCGGTCGATGGCTCGCGAACATCGGCGTTGTGGGAATCCGCGAGGGCATGGTCGTGGCGTTGACGACACTCATGCGCGACGCCCTCGCCTTCGAGATCGGCAAGGCGAAAGCACTCGGCAACGAGCAGGCACTGCTCGGCGGCGTGGCCATCGCTGCGATCGTGCTGGGCCCGGCGCTCAACCTCATTGGCGGACTCAAGTCGATTCCGGAGGGTACGGGCAACGCACGCAGTTGCATCTCGCGCGTCGCGATGGGTCTGGGGAGCCTCGGCGTCATCCTGGCATGCCACCAGACCGGCGTGCTGGAGCCCTTCGCCAGTACCGTGACCTCGCTCGCCGCCTACAACTTCGCCCGCGACGCCTGCAACTTCTTCTTTCCCCTGAGGGACAACACCCGGTCGCTGCCCATGCCAAGCGTGCTTGCCGGCGGCGCGACCTATGGGCTCTTCCAGTGGCTGGGTAGCCTCGCCATGGGCCACGCCACGCCTCGCGCCGGCGCAGGCGCGCTCCCCGGCGCGATCTTCAACGGCACCCTGCCCTTGGAGCAACTGGCCGCCAGCAGCCTCGACATTGCGCACTCGGTCGGGCACGCTGGTTTGAACGCCCTGCTCGAGATCCAGGACGGCCTGGTGCTGCCGGCCATCGTGAAGCACATGGAGAACAGCACGTACCGGGCCGCGAACGCGAGCCACCTGGCCGACGAAGAAGCGCATCGGCATGCCATCCGGGAGCTGGGTGCCTTTGCCGCATTGCTGTTGGGTGTCGAAGGCAAGGATCGCCAAGCCTTGATCGACGAGAAGAACGCGGAACTGTACGCAAGCGAAGTCAAGCGACTGGAGGGCCAGCCCGAGCTGGATCTGAACCAGCGGGACTACCTGACGCAGCTCAAGGACACCCTGGCGAGGCAGGCAATGCTGCAAGGGCTGGGGCTGCTCGAGATGCCCGAATTGCCGCCCATCTCAGTGCTGCTGTCGGACCGGTCGAGCACGCCGGACTTCACGGTGCTCGACCAGCAGATCGAGCGCGAGCTCACGCGCCTCGGGGTTTCGCGCGATGCGCGTGCGCGGATCGTGAATGAGCTCTATGTCTACGAGTTCCAGCGCGCCTATGTTCCGCTGCTGCGCACACCCGTCGAAGAATCGGTGCTGCAAAGGCTGAAGGAAGAAGCCCGAACCGAGCCGATGCTGCCGTCCGACATGATGGACTCGTTGCTCTATCAGGTGAACGAAGAACGACGCGCGGCCACCGTGGGCCTCAGCATCAGCATCGGCTTCGGCCCCCGGATGCCCGACCCCCTCCAACGCTTGTCCCGGCAGCTGTTCATCACGAACGCGATGCGGCAGTCGGCGTTCCTGTTCGCTGTCGGCGTGCTGTACGCGACGAGCGGCGTGCTCGAGAACCTGGACGACGATACCCGCGCGATCGTCGAGCCGCTGATCCTCGGCGTGGCGATTTCTCTGGCGTATGTGCCGCTGCTCATGGCGCACCTGGAAGGCGCGCCAGGGCGGCTGCCTTCCCGGCCCAACGGCGAAGGCGGCCTGCCTCCACTGACACAACCCCGCGAGGCACCGCGGCAAATCCATGCCGGCTCGAGCGACGGCATCTCGGGCGACGAACTCAAGTCCTTCGTCGACTGACGCGCCACGGCCGGCTACGGGAAACGCCTGCCTTTGGCGAGTTCATTTGCGGTAGCCTCGGGCCTGAGCCCCAGAACAGAAGGAGACGCTGATGGCCCACACCCTTTCCCCCGCCGAAGAGGCGCTGCGCGATGCTGCCCGCGAATACCACCGCTCGCCGGTCAAGGGCAAGATCTCGATTTCCCCGACCAAGCCGCTGCTGAACCAGCGCGACCTGTCGCTGGCCTACTCCCCGGGCGTCGCCTACCCCTGTCTCGACATCGAGGCCGACCCGGCCAAGGCCGCCGAGTACACCTCCCGCGGCAACCTGGTGGGCGTGGTCACCAACGGCACCGCGGTGCTGGGCCTGGGCAACATCGGCCCACTGGCCGCCAAGCCTGTGATGGAAGGCAAGGGCTGCCTGTTCAAGAAATTCGCCGGCATCGACGTGTTCGACATCGAACTGGCCGAGTCCGACCCCGACAAGCTGGTCGACATCATCGCCGCGCTGGAGCCCACGCTCGGTGGCATCAACCTCGAGGACATCAAGGCGCCCGAGTGCTTCTACATCGAGCGCAAGCTGCGCGAGCGCATGAACATCCCGGTGTTCCATGACGACCAGCATGGCACCGCCATCATCTCGGCCGCCGCGCTCATCAACGGGCTCGAGCTGGTCGGCAAAAAGATCAACGAGGTGAAGATCGCAGTCTCGGGCGCCGGCGCCGCGGCCATCGCCTGCCTCGACGTGATGGTGGGCATGGGCGCGAAGCCGGCCAACATCTTCGCGGTCGACTCCAAGGGCCTGATCTACATGGGCCGCGCGGGCGGCTTCGACGAATCGAAGTCGCGCTATGCCCAGCCCGACACCGGTGCACGCACGCTGGCCGACGTGATGAAGGGCGCCGACGTGTTCCTGGGCTGCTCTGCGCCCGGCGTGGTGTCGCAGGACATGGTCAAGAGCATGGCCGACAAGCCCATCATCCTGGCGCTGGCCAACCCCGAGCCCGAGATCCGGCCCGAGCTGGCCAAGGAAGTGCGGCCCGACTGCATCATCGCCACCGGCCGCTCGGACTACCCGAACCAGGTCAACAACGTCCTGTGCTTCCCCTACATCTTCCGCGGCGCGCTGGACTGCGGCGCGAGCAAGATCACGGAAGAGATGAAGCTCGCCTGCGTGCGCGAGATCGCCGAGCTGACCAAGGCCGACATCAGCGAAGAAGTGGCCACCGCCTACCAGGGCCAGGAGCTGGCCTTCGGCCCCGACTACATCATTCCCAAGCCCTTCGACTCGCGGCTGATTCTGCGCATTGCGCCCGCCGTGGCCAAGGCGGCCCAAGCCTCGGGCGTGGCCACGCGGCCCATCGAAGACCTCGAAGGCTACCGCCAGCACCTCACCCGCTTCGTCTACCAAACGGGCATGTTCATGCGCCCGGTGTTCAGCACCGCCAAGCTGGCCAGCGCCAAGCGCGTGGCCTACTGCGAAGGTGAAGACGACCGAGTGCTGCGCGCCGCGCAACTGGCGGTCGACGAAGGCCTGGCCAAGCCCATCCTGATCGGCCGCCCCGCGGTGATCGAGGCGCGCCTCAAGAAGGCCGGCCTGCACATCCAGCTGGGCAAGGACTTCGACGTCGTCGACCCCGAGGACGACCCGCGCTTCCGCACCTACTGGGAGGCGTACCACAAGCTCATGGGCCGCCGCGGCATCACGCCCGAGGCGTCGAAGGCCATGGTGCGGCGCTCGAACACCACCATCGGCTCGCTGATGGTGCACCTGGGCGATGCCGACGCCATGCTGTGCGGGCTGGTCGGCCGCTTCGACAGCCACCTGCGCATCCTGCACAACGTGCTGGGCCTCAAGCGCGGCGCGCCCGGCTTCGCCACGCTCAATGCGCTGACGCTCGAGAAGTACACGCTCTTCATCGCCGATACCAACGTGCACGAAGACCCCGACGCGCAGACGCTGGCCGAGATCGCGCTGATGGCGGCCGAGGAAGTGCGCCGCTTCGGCCTGCCGCCCAAGGTGGCCTTTCTCTCGCATTCGAACTTCGGCTCGTCCGAGCGCGGCTCGGCCCGCAAGATGCGGCTGGCGCGCGACCTGTTCGCCAAGATGGCGCCCGACATCGAATGCGACGGCGAGATGCACGGCGACTCCGCGCTGTCCGACACGGTGCGCCACAACGCCCTGCCCGAAACCACGCTCAACGGCGAAGCCAACCTGCTGATTTGCCCCAACCTCGATGCGGCCAACATCCTCTTCAACGTGCTGAAGATGACCGGCGGCAACGGCGTGACGGTGGGCCCCATCCTCATGGGCGCGGCGGGCTCGGCGCACATCCTGACGCCTTCGGCCACGGTGCGGCGGGTGCTCAACATGACGGCGTTGGCGGTTGCGAACGCGAGTTCGCACAAGTAGCCGAACGCGCAAGGCCATGGCCCGGCCTTCGCCGGGCAGGGACGCTGAAACCAGGTTTCGGCGTCTTTTTTTTCGGCTGCACACCTGCGCGGAGCGCATTGAAAATTAACGAGATTTGATTGAATTGTGCGAGAAACATGTCAGGCCGACCTCAGGGTGGAGCGGTAAAACTAAAAGACGAGGCCCAACAGACCTCGCTTTTTCATTTTGATCCCGGACATGCAAGCAATTCATCACCCGACAAGAATTTCGATTTCGCAAAACACCTTGTCTTCAATCGAAGAAAAGTGGCACAACATCAATCTTTCATCCAGCAGTGACGACTCATCGCATGAACGTGCGTCGTCACTGACGACCGCATCCATCGGCGCGCTGGACCGCTACATGAAAGAACGGTCCCCCACACTTGCGGAAAACCATCGACCTCTCTCCAAAGCGCAACTTTCAACCGTTTTCAGGATATCTAAAAATCTCCGCGGGAAATCGCTGAGTCAAAAGCTCGACCCGATCGGCGGTCACTGCGCTCATTCTCTGGGAGATGAAGTCGACCAATTGGTCTCCTCCTCGAGCACGGCCCGGAGCGGCCTTCGAGAAAACGACAGCGCTTGCTATTCAGACATCGATCCCAGCCTGGCCAAGGACATCGCGTACCTCAAGAACCTGATGCGCGAATCGGTCGCCCGACATCCCGACGACAGCGACACCGGCCGACAGCAACGGCGCCTCCATTTGCTGGACTGCCTCGGCAAATTCTTCAAAGCTGAATACAGCGACACGACCACCGGTCGATGGATGACCAACATGGCCATCGTGGGGCTGCGAGACGGCATCATCGTGACGATGGCGACGCTCATGCGCGATGCCATCCTTTTCCAGATCGCGCTGGGGGATGCGTCGGAAGAAGGTGGCGCGTCGCCGGGCGGCGTGAGCATCGCGGCGATTGCGCTGGGTCCGGCATTGAACCTGCTGGGCGGATTGGCTGCTGCCGTCACGGGCACCGGCAATCGGGCCCAGTTCATTTCGCGGACTGTGCTGGGCGTCGCAAGCATCGCCGCCATCCTGGCCTGCTACGAGACGGGCACGCTCAACGACTTCGCGACTTTCTTCGCTGGACAGGCGGCATTGAGCATGGCGCGCGATGCGTGCAACTTCTTTTTTCCCCTGCGCGACAACCTGCGCACGATGCCGGCGTCAGGCGCCGGTGCGGCGGGCGGCCTGTACGCCATGTATCTGTGGCTCGGGGAAATGGCTTCGAACAAGTTGGCGCCCCAGGCGGGTCTGGGCGCGATTCCTCACGAATTCGGCAATGAAACCTTGACCGCCCGCGCGGGCGAAAGGCCGCAGTTCAACATGGGCGATTCGTTGATCGACTCGTCACTGTTCGCACTGGCCGAAATCATGGACGACTTCACGCTGCCGGCCATCGTCAAATACATGGAGAACCGGAGTTACCGCCGAACACATGCGGGCGATCTTTCCGACGAAGCCGCGCATCGAGAATACCTGCATGAATTGAATGAATTCGCCGACGAACTGCTGAATACCGATCCGACGGAGCGCCGGAGGTTGCTGGAAATTCAAAACGGGTCGATCTATCTTCGCGAACAGCTTCGATTGACGGTTCTGGAAGCAAATGGTGACCTGAATAAGGATCAACGACAGTATCTGTCACGCCTCACCGATGCGCTCACACTCGAAGGCAAGGCACAACGACTGCAGCGGATGCGCGAGGCCCCCGTCGATGATTTTGAAACGGCAAGCCGCATGACGGCACTTGAAATGGAATTGGGCGTCTATCGCTGCGATGTCGAACTCGATCGCTTGAAGTCGATATCGCTGACGCCTCACCAATGGGCCTACAAACAAGATCTGGAAAACCGCATCGAGGATTTCGAAGAAGATTATCGACGCCTCCAATCATCCGAAGTCTCCGACAGCGAGGCAGCAGAAAAAGAATTGCTCGAAAAGCGCCGCGGACTGGAAGTCATGCTCGGCCATGCGCCGCTGCCGCCGCTCTACACGCTGCCGCCCATTTCCACGCTGCTGACCGGCGAACGGAATCTGCCGGACCTGACCACCCTCGACCAGCAGATCCGGCAGTCATCGCCGGAGTTGTCGCCGCACGAACTCGATGCCCTCGTTCGCGAAACCTATGTCCATGCCGTCCAGACGACGTTCACGCCTTTCCTGGCCACACCCTTGGAGCAGGCTGCGCTCGAATCGCTGGACGAGGGCCCTGCGTTGCTGCCGTCGGAGCGGCTTGCAGCCATGGCAACGGAAGTCGACAAGAAGCGGCGGGACGATACCCAGGGCCTGAAGATCAGCCTCGGATTCCAGCCCAGCAACGCGGGCATGTTGCGGGAGTTCGCTGCGGCCTCGCTCATCACGACCCCGGCCCACCTTCTCGCGTGGACCATGGCCCTGGCTTTCAGGGAAAGCCTCAAGCCCATCCTGGAAGAGCAGGACGAAACAGTCCGGATGGTGTTGGAGCCGTTGATCATGGGCTTCGGCATGTTCATGGCGTACCTGCCTATGGTGCTGATGCACCAGGAAGAAGAACAGGGCCAGCCGGTGAGAAGGCCGGGCGCCACGGGCGGCATCCCGCCCATCCGGCCGGTTGTCGAAGAGGTCTCCGCTGACGGCACGAGCGCAAGCTCGAATGCGGTCACGGTCACGGTCGCTGACGCAAGCGACGATACCGAGTCCAGCTCCGACGCCGGCTCCGGCTCCGGCTTCGGCTCTGGCTCCCGCTTCGAACCCTTCGTCAACTAACCGAACCTCCAGCCGCATGCGGACCGCAGCCGCGAGGAAGGGTTGGTCCCGGGTACAGGTCGGCACCGAATTTGCTTGAATGCCGCATCTCCCGCATGGAACGCAAATGAACAAGCGCCAACTGATCTCGTCCCTCCTCGCCGCTTCGGCACTTTCTTTCGGTCTGACCTCGGCGCATGCCCAGACCCCCATCAAGTTTCAGCTCGACTGGCGCTTCGAAGGCCCGGCCGCGCTCTTCCTGCATCCCGCCGCGAAGGGCTACTTCAAGACCGCCGGCCTCGACGTGGCCATCGATGCCGGCAACGGCTCGGGCGGCACCGTGACCCGCGTGGCGTCGGGTGCCTACGACATGGGCTTTGCCGACCTGGCTGCGCTGATGGAGTTCCACGCCAACAACCCCGACAGCCCCAACAAGCCGGTCGCGGTGATGATGGTCTACAACAACACGCCGGCCTCGGTCATGGCGCTCAAGAAGAGCGGCATCGCCAAGCCGGCCGACCTGGCCGGCAAGAAGCTCGGCGCCCCGGTGTTCGACGCCGGCCGCCGCGCCTTTCCGATCTTCGCCAAGGCCAACAACATCGGCGCGGTCAACTGGACCGCCATGGACCCGACGCTGCGCGAAACCATGCTCGTGCGCGGCGACATCGACGCCATCACCGGCTTCACCTTCACGTCGCTGCTCAACCTGGAAGCGCGCGGCGCCAAGGCGGCGGACATCGTGGTGCTGCAATACCCCGACTACGGCGTGAAGCTCTACGGCAACGTGATCATCGCGTCGCCCAAGCTCATCAAGGAGAACCCGGCCGCCATCAAGGCCTTTCTCTCGGCCTTCGCCAAGGGCGCGAAGGAAGTCATGGCCAATCCGGCGGTGGCGATCGAGTCCGTGAAGAAGCGCGACGGCATCATCGACTCCGCGCTCGAAACGCGCCGCCTCAAGCTCGCCATCGACACCGTGATCAACAGCCCCGACGCGCGCACCGACGGCTTCGGCGCGGTCGATCCGGGACGGCTGTCGCTGATGGCGTCGCAGGTGTCCGACGCGTTCGGCACCAAGACGCGCGTGAACCCGGAGGCGGTGTGGACCGCGAGCCTGCTGCCCCCGGCGGCCGAGCTCAACATCCTCAAGAAGTGATGGCGGTCGCGGAGACCACGCCCTTCGTCGACTTTCAGGACGTCTGGCTCGCCTACAACGAAGAGCTGCTGCGCGCCAACCACTTCGCGGTCGAAGCCATCGACCTCAAGGTGGCGCGCGGCGAGTTCATCGCCATCGTCGGCCCCTCGGGCTGCGGCAAGTCGACCTTCATGAAGCTGACGACGGGGCTCAAGATGCCGTCGATGGGCAAGATCCGCATCGACGGCCAGCCCGTGACCGGCCCGCTCAAGATCTCGGGCATGGCCTTTCAGGCGCCGTCGCTGCTGCCCTGGCGCACCACGGTCGACAACGTGCTGCTGCCGCTCGAGATCGTCGAGCCCTACCGCTCCAACTTCAAAAGCAAGCGCAAGGAATATGAAGAGCGTGCCCGGCGCCTGCTGCAGAAGGTGGGCCTGGGCGGCTACGAGGACAAGTTTCCGTGGCAGCTTTCGGGCGGCATGCAGCAGCGCGCCAGCATCTGCCGCGCACTGATCCACGAGCCCAAGATGCTGCTGCTGGACGAGCCCTTCGGCGCGCTCGACGCCTTCACGCGCGAAGAGCTCTGGTGCATCCTGCGCGACCTGTGGACCGAGCAGCAGTTCAACGTGATCCTGGTCACGCACGACCTGCGCGAATCGGTGTTTCTGGCCGACACCGTGTACGTGATGAGCAAGAGCCCCGGCCGCTTCGTGGTGAAGCGCGAGATCGAGCTGCCGCGGCCGCGCGAGCTGGAGGTGACCTACACCAAGGAGTTCACCGACATCGTGCTGGAACTGCGCGGCCACATCGGCGCCATCCGCAGCAACGCTGCGACCGCATCGACCGCCGCCCCCGCGGTGCTGCCCCAGTGAGCGCGCCATGAAGAACAACAAGCAACTCGAACGCTGGTCGCCCTGGCTGCTGCTGGTGGCGGTGATCGTGCTCTGGCAGATCGTGTGCGCGGGCTTCGGTGTCTCGGAATTCATCTTTCCGAGCCCGTGGCGCATCTGGACGCAGTTCTGGGAGTTCAAGGAAATCATCGCCGGCCATGCCTGGCGCACCTTCTGGGTGACGATGGCGGGCTTCGGCCTCGCGATCGTGGTGGGCGTGCTGCTGGGCTTCGTCATCGGCAGCTCGCGGCTCGCCTATGCCGCGATGTACCCGCTGATGACGGCCTTCAACGCCCTGCCCAAGGCGGCCTTCGTGCCGATTCTCGTGGTGTGGTTCGGCATCGGCGTGGGGCCGGCCATCCTCACGGCTTTCTTGATCAGCTTCTTCCCGATCATGGTCAACATCGCCACCGGCCTGGCCACGCTCGAGCCCGAACTCGAAGACGTGCTGCGCGTGCTGGGCGCCAAGCGGTGGGACGTGCTCGTCAAGATCGGCCTGCCGCGCTCCATGCCGTACTTCTACGCCTCGCTCAAGGTCGCGATCACGCTGGCCTTCGTCGGCACCACGGTCAGCGAGATGACCGCGGCCAACGAAGGCATCGGCTACCTGCTGATCTCGGCCGGCTCGGCCATGCAGATGGGCCTGGCCTTCGCGGGCCTGATGGTGGTGGGCGCCATGGCGATGCTGATGTACGAGCTCTTCAGCGTCATCGAAAAGCACACCACGGGCTGGGCCCACCGCGGAAGCCAGAATGGATAAGGACCAGGCCGTTCGCGCCCTGCGCCGCGCAGACCAGGTGGCGCGCCGCGCGATGGCCATGGGGCGCCATCCCTTCGGTGCCCTGCTGGTCGCGCCCGACGGCGAGACGGTGCTGGCCGAGCAGGGCAACATCGACACCGTGCAGCATGCCGAAGCCACGCTGGCCCGCACCGCGGCGCTCAACTACCCGGGCGAGTACCTGGCCCGCTGTACCCTGGTGACGACCTTCGAGCCCTGCGCCATGTGCGCGGGCACCGTGTACTGGGCCAACATCGGCCGCGTGGTGTACGGCGCCGAAGAGGGCGCGCTGCTCGAACTGACCGGCGACCACCCCGAGAACCCCACGCTGTCGCTGCCCTGCCGCGAGGTCTTCGCGCGCGGGCAGAAACCGATCGAGGTGATCGGCCCGGTGGCGGAGGTGGCCGAAGAAATGATCGCCACGCATCGCGGCTTCTGGGAGCAGCGCGGCCGCTGAGCACGGCGCGGGTTGGCGCCGCGCCACATTCCCTCACGCCTCAGCCCGGCTTGCGCGGGCTGCCCCGCCCGCCTGTGGCATCCTCCGCGCTGCCGCGGCCGTGACCCGCCGGCGAAAGGACGCCATGCTCGAACTGCTGACCGATCCCCAGGCCTGGATCGCCTTCGCGACCCTGACCGCACTCGAACTCGTGCTGGGGATCGACAACATCATCTTCATCTCGATCCTGGTCGACAAATTGCCGCCCGAACGACGCGAGTTTGCGCGGCGCCTGGGCCTGCTGATGGCGATGTTCATGCGCATCGGGCTGCTGCTGGTGCTGGCCTGGATCGTCGGGCTGGTGGCGCCGCTCTTCACCGTGGTGGGCCAGGAGATCTCGGGCCGCGACCTGATCCTGATACTCGGCGGGTTGTTCCTCATCTACAAGAGCACGACCGAGATCCATCAGTCGATGGAGGGCGAGCACGGCGACGACAAGGGCAGCGCAGTGAAGGCGACCTTCGCCAGCGTGATCATGCAGATCATGATCGTCGACCTGGTGTTCTCGCTCGACTCCATCATCACCGCCGTCGGCATGGTCGACGACGTGCGCGTGATGATCGCAGCGGTCATCGCCTCGGTGCTGCTGATGATGCTGTTCGCGGGCGCCATCGGGCGCTTCGTCTCCGCCCATCCGACCATCAAGATGCTGGCGCTGTCCTTCCTGGTGGTGGTGGGCGTGGTGCTGGTGGCCGAAGGTTTCGACAACCACGTGCCCAAGGGCTACGTGTACTTCGCGATGGCGTTCTCGGTGGTGGTGGAAATGCTCAACATCCGCATGCGCAAGAAGACCGCCAAGCCGGTGGAGCTGCGGCCGCCGCACATGCCCGGGTCTTGAGCCTGCCGCCCCGGAGATGGCGCCGAGCTTGTTTCGCGCCGCGCCATCTCCTATGCTCACCAGCCCTGCCTAACCCGTCATAGACCCCTCATAAACCTGGAGATAACAAATGATCAAGGTCAGCGTCATGTACCCCAACACGCCCGGCGCGCGGTTCGACCACGAGTACTACCGCGACAAGCACCTGCCGTTGCTCAAGGCCCGCATGGGCGACGCCTGCAAGTCGTACACCATCGACAAGGGCATCGCCGGCGGCGCACCCGGCGAGCCGCCGACCTACATCGCGTCGTGCCACATCTTCAGCGACTCGGTCGACTCGTTTCAGGCCGGCTTCGGCCCGCATGCGAAAGAAATCCTCGGCGACATCCGCAACTACACCGACCTCAAGCCGGTGATGCAGATCAGCGAAGTGGTGGTCGGCTGACGCCGCCTCGAACGGCCTTTCAGCCCGCGCCCGGCGCACCGCCCGCACCCGTCGGCGGATGCGCCGAGGCATGCCGCTCCAGCAACAGGTAGAGCAGCAACCCGCCGCCCAGCGGCACCAGGTAGTACAGCGCCCGGTAGGCCAGCAAGGCCCCCATGAGCCGGCCCTGCCCCACCGTACCCGCCAGCACCGCGAGGTACACCGCCTCCAGCACCCCCAGGCCGGCCGGAATCGGCGTCACCACGCCGGCCACCGAGGCCAGCAGCAGCGTGCCCATCGTCGCCACGAAGGCGACCTTGCCACCCAGCAGCAGGTACATCGCCGTGGCCATCAAGGTCCAGTTGGCGGCCGACAGCCCGAGCTGCATGAGCGCGACCCGCGCCGCCGGCAGCTCCAGCAGCCGTCCGCGCACCTTCCATTGCCGGCCCTGCCACTTCATGCAGGCCGCCACGTAGCCCACCGCGATCAGGATCATCAACACCCCGAGGCTGCGGAACGCGAGCTCGCCCAGGTGCGCGCCCGAGGGCGGCTTCAACAGCCCCGACGCGAACACGCAGCCCGCCACCAGCCCATAGCCCAGCCAGTTGGTCGCCAGGCTGATGCCGATGACCTGCGCCACCGTGCCTTCGTCCAGCCCGGCCCGCGCGTACAGGCGCGCGCGCATCGCCACGCCGCCGACCAGCGACCCCAGGTTGAGATTGAATGCGTAGCTCGTGACCGCGATGGCCCAGCAGCGCCAACGCGGCAGCCCGTAGGCCGTGTGCCGACGCCCGATCAGGTCGAAGGTGCCGTAGAGCGCGTGGCTGGCCGTGGCGATGGCGAAGACCGACAGCAGCACCCACGGCGAATAGCGCTGCAGCGCCTGCCAGGCGCCGGCCCAATCGATCTTGTGAGCGTGCGAGAGCAACAGCCCGAGCACCACGATGCCCAGCGCGGGCACGGCCCAGCGCAGGATGCGCGCACGCAGAGACGGCTTGGCTTCGGAACCTTGCTGCGGTTGCTGCGACTGCGCTTGTTGCTGCGCCGGCGAATCAGTTGAGGGGTCGGATAAAGGAACAGCGTCGCCTGGAACCATGACGACAGCATCTGCGAGCCGCTGCGTCACGGCCAGCGCCGCCTGCCGCATGCCCGCGTAGGCTCAAACGCCGGAGCGGCCTCGCTCGCGGCTCATCGCCGGCTGCTGCGCTTTCTGGGGCTCGGCCAGAGCGGCTTCATGGTCCAGAAGTCGACGATCTGCCGTTCCATGTCGGCCTGCGCGATCTTCATCTGCCGCCGGATTTCGGCGGTGGCCAAACCGCGTGATGCACCCACCATGCTGTTGGCCGCGCTCATCCACATGCTGAGCCACGGATTTTTCTGCAGCCAGGGGTTGTGCATGGCGTTCAGTGCCGATGATGCCGCGCCGCGGCCCGCAGCAGGATCGCCAGCGTGGCACCCCCGGCCGCCGCCATCGTGATCGCCCGGAAAGGCTCCTCGGCCACGTAATGCGCGCCCTGCTCCCGGGCCTTCTTCGCCCGCAGCGGCAGGTCGGCCACCGTCTCGCGAAAGTGGCACCAGCTGCGGCCCAGCATCGACTTCTTCGCGGGCGCCATGGCATGCGGCTGTTGCGGCTCATGAACGATGTCGTTGCCCGCCAGAGGCATCGGAAGCGTTTCCGCGTCGGGGTCTGCCTGCATCGAGGTGGGCCGGGTGTGCATCGTTTCGATCTTCATGCTCGGGGTTCCTTTGCGGGATGTCTGTCGATAAAGCTGTCGATAAAAAGCCAAGGGTGTACGAAGCCCGGACTGCGCCGGATCACGCACCGACCCACGTTCAGCGTGCCGGCGCGGGCACCGGCGTGACGGTTTCACGGATTACGCCGCCGCCCATCACGCTGCCACTGGAACTGCTGTTGGCCGCACCACGGATGCGCGATTCGCAATCGGTGCGGTCCGAAGGCGTCTGCAGCAGTTGGCAGCGCGCCATGGCATTGGTCTCGGCCTCGGCGCCGGGGTTCAGGCCGCCGCGCTGCCCCTCTTGACGTGCGGCACCCGCTTCGCGGCGGCAGGCCTCGCGGTCTTGCTGGACGCCGTCGCAGTTGGCGCGCTCGCGCTGCATCTGGGTGGCGGAGCCTGCGGTTTGGGCCCAGGTCGTAGGGCTCGACAGCGTGGCTGCGCCGAGCAACAGCGCAGCAGCGAATGACCGGGTGAGCGTGTGACGGAACATCTTTTATTGCCTTTGACAATGATGTTTGGTTCTAGCTTGGAGAGATGCGCTCGCTTGTCGGACGGGGCGAGGTTCGCACGTGCCGAATCCCGGGCGCCGTGCGCGCGCCAAGTGGCATCAAGCGCCTGCCCGATAGCTATACTCCGCCCCCAAAAATGGAGCCATTCTTGAAAGCTATCCTGGCAGATACGAGCGTCACCGTTGCAGCGCTGAAGAAAGACCCGATGGCCGTGCTTCGTGCGGCCAACCATCGGCCTGTGGCGGTCCTGAGCCGCAACCGTGCAGCCTTCTATCTGGTCGAGCCCCGCCTGTTCGAAGCCATGATGGACGAAATCGCGGACCAGGAAATCCACCAGAAGGCGATTGCTCGCCTCGCCGACAAGTCGCGCTGCGTCGAGATGAACATCGCCGATCTATAGGCCCATGCTGCTCTCCAGGCCCGCTCAGAAATCAGGAGGCTTGCTGCCATGGCGATGAAGATGATCCTCACCCCGGCGCGCACGCCCGACGAATACCTCTGTCATCTGGACGGATGGCAGCAGGCTTACGTCCAGGCGCTGTGGCAGGCTACCCGAGAGGCCGCACCCGTACTGGAATCGCGGCTCAAATGGGGCCATCTAGTGTTGTTCCACTACGGGCCAGTGGCGTTGATCCGCGCCGAGCCGCATCGCGTGCTGTTCGGCTTCTGGCGTGGCAAGCAGCTGCGGCACATCGAGCCGCGCCTGAAGGCCGGCGGCAAGTACGACATGGCGACGCTCGAACTGCGGCAAGACACGCCGCTGGACCGCGAGACCGTGCAGGCTCTTGTGCGGGAAGCCACGCGGCTTAATCGCGAGCTGGGCGATCCGACGGCGAAGGTCGTGGAGCGGTGACGCTGCGGCGTATCCGCGGGCAGTGGAGGTTACGAGCGCCGGTGGCGCACGGCATCACCGCCAAGTAGGCAGGTAAGCACGCGACAGATTGCCGCCTCGCGAGCGAGTACAGGACCATTCGCAGAGCGAGGAACAGAGCGACGCGTAAGCGCTACATCATGATGACTCTGGGGCGCGACCTGCTTCCTGCACCGTCATCGGAAACTGTGGCGGTTCACATGCATGGCCGAGGGACAAGAAGTTCCAGCCCGCCTGGGTGATCTCCCCGACAACCACAGCTGGTTCGGGCAGGCCGCCCCACTCGCTGGGGACGAGTTCCATCTGCGCGCGGATGTGGCCCGCATGGACAAGTACGGCCGACGGCGCGAAGTCCTCATCGGCGTCAAGCGTGCATGGAAATGCCTCTTTGGACAGGCGATGTAAAAGCGCACAGGCCTTCTTGAAAACATCCCGAGCACCTGTCAACAGATCACGTGAAGCAGGCAAAGGGCCCGCAATATGAGAGCTTTGAACTGAAGCCGCTACTTTGATTGGCATGGACCGAGCGTGCTGACGAACGCCTCGGGTGTCTACAGACTTTGAGTAGCACCTTTGGCCATCGGATTGGCGGCGCGCGGCGGTCGCAAGTCTAATGATTGCGGCGATGAAGCTTCGCAGCGGTTGCTGTCGCCCGGCACGGAGGACTCGGATGACTGCACATTGCCACTTTGCTGCCATGCACAGCGCGCCGTTGGGGACTGTCATTCCAAAAACTGGTGCTCGTGCCACTAGGACACGCCCCTAAAGATCGTTGTTAGGGCAGGAAGCGCATGCACAGCCTCGGCAGTGGCCTGCACGATGCGGCGTGAGACGTTCAAAGTAGGGGGCAGCCCTCTCCAACTGGCAGGCTTGCAAGCCTCGAGCCTAAAACTCTGCGTCAAGCGCGATGCTGAGTATCGGAACGGACGTCTTCACGTACGCGTTGGCCTTTTGATCGAAGACCCTGAACCTCACGCGCACGGTTGCCAGCCGAGTGTCACCAGGACGAAGTTCGATGACTTCAGCCTGATACCGAGGGTCCTCGAACTCCACTATGAGGCGCGGGGCGATTCGCATCGGTACTGAGGTGACGATGGTCCAAACCCCCGCTTGGTTTGGCGGGAAAAGGCCGGGCCCTGCCGCAATCATGGCCTCCACCTGCACAGCTGTGACCTTGTCCGCTTCCTGCACCTGGCTAACGGCTGCATGCACATCGTTGGCATACATGGCCCGCTTGAATCGAATATAGACCTGCTCCTCAGCAATGACCTGCGTTGATAGGCCAGCGACTGGCTGCAAGGTCACAAATGCTTCAGCAGGAACATCATCTCGAGTAATGCCGGCGTTCCCTCGCGCCGCGGTGCATGCAAGTGCATAGAGGCCTTCGACGCCAAGACGCACGTATTCAGTGTGCAACGGTGGGAGAACCGCAGGCAAGACCACAAACTCGAAAGTCATCGGGCCTGACCACTCGTCGACGTCTGCGATGTGATCCTCGCGGGCAGCATCCGGCACTTCGTCTAGGCGGTCTATTGAAGGTACGACATAGAGGGCGATTGAAACCGGCCCCTCCAGATCCAGCAGACATGGGATATACCGTTTCCTGCCTCCGCTGAAGTGGTAGTTGACTCGCCCGCTTGTATGGACCGTGATCGATTTGGTTTTCGCTTGTGGGTACGACCGGTTCTCCAGATCGGACCCCTGGTTCACGCCCGCGGAGGTGGACCAGGTCCATCCTTCGGCAGAAACGCCGCTTCGGACCAGATTTAACTTAATGGAACCATCATGGGTGGCGTTTACAGAAGCCAGATGCCGCAGAACGCCTAAATGCCGTAGAAGCAGACGAGCCATGCTGTCGCTTTTGTTGAACGAGGTCGCGGATTCTATGAGCGGGGCCAAGCGACCCCCACCGTTGCGCCACCGGAAAGAGTGGAGGGGCCCGATCCTTCATCGTCACCCGCTCCAACACCTGCTCGTGCCGCATCGAGTCGCGGGAGTGCAGCGATTGCCGCAGAACTCAGGGCGCAGGCGGCTCAGCGCTCTCTTCCCTGTAGACCGACCCCTCGGGCCAGTTTTTTATGCTCTCGCGGATGAGGTTCTCCAGCTTCAAGCTTTGCACGTGACCGAGAACTGTGTGCCAGTACTGATGGTGTTCCTCGTTTTCTGCACTGATGTCGTACGTGAAGAACAGCTCTGTCATTCGAAGCTCGTTCTTGTCTTCCTGCGTGAGGGTGTAGAGCGCATTTGCAGCAAGCAAGCACTTGACGATACGTGAGGTGAACCAACTCGTGAACATCAGGTGGTTTCGGAGCGACCACACCGCAGGGGGATACTTTTGTCCGCCACCTGTGCCGTGCGCGCCCTCATTCCGCCAATGGCAAAAGTCTTCAATCCACGCTTCAAACGGGCGTATTGCTTTGTTCCAGCGTGCTTGCCATTTCGCAGCAGGAATGTGTTCGTCATGCCACTCCGGCGGTCCAAGGTGCGGTTCCATGAGGGCCATGAGCTTCTGCTTCAAATCTAAAGCTTTGTGCCCCGCATCAACCAGCGTGTCCAGTGCGGCGCGCATGAAGACGATTTCAGCCGACTCGGGCACCTCGTTGGCGTCGGTGTTGGCTCGAATGAACATGGTGACCGCGTCCATGATTTTGTTGCGAAACGGGCCGGATGGCACGTTCAGCAAAGCCAGCGCGAAGCCGTCCTCCAAATCGAAGGTATACCTCTCAGAAACGTGCAGCGGCCGCAAGAACACAGGCTTGCCGCGCGTGCCGCTCATCAGATTCAGGCCTGAACCATCGCGCCTTCTGGTGTGAACCGCCGTAGAGGCAGGGTTGTCTTCCACGAAATGCTGCGCAGTGACGAGCAACCCGTCCGCATTGCAGTACTCCAGGAACCAGCCGTAGGTCCGCTTAGAAATGGCAGCAAAGACGAGCAACTGCGTTTGTTGCAAGCGCTCTTGGACCTCTTCATCAGTGAGTTGAGCTACGCGCTCGTCGTCTCCCGGCCAGCGCAGGATGGTCGAGTGCTCAACTGGCGCAGTCGAATCTTTGTCCTGCACGAAGGCGCGGTTTGCATAGTTCCCAACGATTGCGTCAAGCGTGCCTTGGCTGGTCAAGCCAAGGGTGCCGGGCTCAGAGCCGCGCTTGTACGGCACCAGCGAAATAGGCCCAATTTGCCTCGGGCCTTTCATAGCCGTCCAAGGCATGAAGAACAGGGTGGGCATGTGATCTCCTCTTTGTTGTACGGGTCGGCGCGCTAGCTGCGGCTCCTTGCAGGCTCCGGCCACATAAGTCTTTGCAGCTCTCCGACAGCTTGCGGAATGCTGCACTCAAACTTACTCTCGATCTGGAGTCGGGCGCGGCGCACTTCTCGGTCGCGTTTTCCCTTTTTTTTGCTGCTTCTTTGTACTGCGGATAGACCCCCGCCAGCGTCTCGTACAAGCTGTCAATGACTGCGAAATCGCCTCTCGCAGCAATTGCGCGCACCTCTGCATCGCTCCGGTCGGCATGCCTTCAATCAATTGCAGCGCCTCAACTCGCTTCTGCTCTAACTGCACGACGGTTTTCTGGAACCATTCCTCAAAGAGCTTTCGGTCTGCATCGCGCAGCTTCGACTTTTCGTGCGTCTCTTGGTCAGCTTGCCATGCATGCCGCAATGGTCATTCCCAGAGGTCGGCGTACCTCCCGCCGTGGCCCTGCGTCTCTGGCCTGCCGCTCCATTGTTCGACGCCAACTTGTGCAGGCAACATCAACGCTTCTGTAGAGGGCGGTGAAGTAGTCTGAGCGCTCGCGAACGTACGCTTTGTCGGCAGCTTCTTTTAACGCGGCATCCAACTTGCCCAATCGCGCCTCAGCGGCTGCAAGCTCGGCCTCGCGTCTTGCAATTTGCTCCTCAAGAGCCGCCGTCTTGTACGGCGGAATCACGGTGTAGAACAACGTTGCGACGGTGATCGCCAGAACGCCGACCTGGGCAATGTTGCTGCCTCGTACAAGCCAAACATCCAGTCGAGAAGGCGACGAAGACGCTGCTCCATTCGCTCGCGCGTTGGCGCTGCATGGCTTTCGGAGCGTGACCCCACTGTCCTACGACGAATGTTCTTCATTTGGCGGCGATCTTAAAAGACAGCCAGCAACGCATGAATCACCCAGTCGAGGGCGTTCTTCAGCACGCCCGGTATCGAGAAGTTGTAGTCCGGCGTCGCGATCAGCACGCCGTGGCGCGGCGGCGGACATCGATCACTCGTTGTTGAGTTTTGCGGCATCGAGAATGGCCTTGATCACCTCCTTGGGGGTGGAGAGTTGTGGCACATGGCCCGCACGCACTCGGATGGTCGTTGCCGAGATCTTCTTGGCGTTGTCCAGTTGCAGGGCCGGCTGGATCATGCGGTCCTGGTCCGAGACGATGAACCAGGACGGCTTGGTAGCCCACGCAGCGACGCTCACCTTTTCGTCGAAGGCGGCGCCGCGGATCGCGCCCTGCGTGGCCGTCATCAGGCGGTGCTTCGCGACGGGAAGGTCCTGCGCGAAATGCTGGGAGATGCCCTCAAACGACATCGTCACGAAGCCTTCCTTGTCGACGACAACGTGGTCCAGGCCGCTCGGCTTGGCATAGTCCTTGGCCAGGTCGTTGATCGACTGGCCGACCGACGGTGCGAAGGAGGCGACGTAGACCAACGATTGCACTCGCGAGTGGTTGCCGACCTCGGTGATGACCATGCCGCCCCAGGAGTGGCCCACCAGCACCACAGGGCCGGTCTGTGCATCCAATGCGCGCCGCGTAGCGGCTACGTCATCGGCCAGCGAACTCAACGGGTTCTGCACGGACACTACTTTCAGGTCGTGCGCATGCAGCGAGGGAATGATTTCGTCCCAGCTCGAGCCATCGGCGAAGGCACCGTGGACCAGTACGGCAGTCGCTTTCTCGGCCGGCGCGGTTGCGGCCTGCGCAACCGGCGCTACACCCAGAGCAGTGATCCCCATCGCAACGAAGAGGGCGGATAGTTTGAACATGGATTTCATGAAAGACTCCTTGCAAGTGAAGCCGAATAGTGGTCGGCGTTGGAAAGGCGAGAGATGCGCACGAATGGCGAAAAGCCGCTTCGGAATGGGTCTGGCAGGCCCCTCGGCATCGCGCATCGTGAGTGGCCGCGAAATGCGGAGGACCGCGGGGCGTGTCAGGTCGTCGGAACAGTGCCGCCGTCGATCACATGCTCGGTACCGGTGATGGAGCTCGCCCGATCCGAGGCAAGAAAGGCAATCAGGTCGGCAACTTCAGTCGGCGCGGCTGGTCGCCCCAGCGGTATGCCGCCGAGCGACTTCATGATGACTTGCACCGCCTCGTCGTATTCAATGCCGGCTTCCTCGGCAATTCGCACGGCCAGCCCATTGGAATTCGGGCTTGCAATCCAGCCGGGCGACACCCGCACAACCCGGACTCCCTTGGGAGAAACTTCTTTGGAGATGCTCTTGCTGTACGTGTTGAGAGCCGCCTTGGCCGAAGCGTAGGCCGTCGTCGCCTCCGGAAGCGGCAGGCGGTTCTGGATCGACGTGACGTGGATGACGACGCCGCTGCCCTGAGCGACCATGCCAGGGATCAGCGCTCGATCCAGCCTGACTGCTGGGAAGAAATTCAGGCCGAACTCCTTGTCCCATTCGGCGTCATTCAGCGCCGCAAAGCCGCCCGATGGGGCGGAGGAGCCGCCCAGGACATTGACGAGAACATCAAGGCCGCCCAGCTGCCGATGCACCGCTTCAACAACAGCTTGAACTCCCTTGTCGGTGGTCAGATCGGCTTCGACGAATGCGTCACCTTTGAAGTCTGCCGGCTTGGTACGTGCCGTCGTCAGCACACGTGCACCCAGTTCCTGGAAGAGCGCCACGGTTGCGGCGCCGGCACCCAGAGTCCCTCCAGTGATCAGCGCGCGCCGCCCTTGCAATGTGAGAAATGGCGTCATACGGTCACCTCCAACTGGGCAATCTTCTCGTTCTCAAGAACGAAGAAAAAACGCAAATCGACCGGGCTGCCTGGAAAGTCTCCGACAACGTGGCACGTCACCTGGGTCTTCCCGTCTTCAGTGGTGACCAGGAAAGGCTCCATCGTGTAGGTGTATTTCTGCGTGGTCCCCGCCTTCCATTTGCGAATGGCGTCGCGGCCTTCATGGGTCTTTCCTTCATCTCTCACGACGCCGCTTTCGGTGAAAGCTGCAGCAACCGCATCGGGGCCGCCGTCGCGGTCGGCAGTGAAATAGGCTTCGATGCCCTTGGGCAATCTGACAGTCATCGAGTTCTCCGGGTTGTGAACAAAAACAGCGTTGTTTGCTGTGCGTTGGCTCTCAATGGAGCCGACGGAAGGAATTTAGGACCGAACGATTGCCACGACAATCGGGACGAAATAGGATGAGCTATTTCGAAAATCGGGACAATGACGAGATCTGTTTTTGCCGATCTGGATGCCGTCCTCAGCATTGCCCGCCAAGGCACTTTTCGTGCGGCGGCACTGGAACTTGGCATTTCCACGACGGCGCTGAGCAATGCCATCGCGAAGCTCGAGCAGCGCCTCGGGATTCGCCTGTTCAACCGCACGACGCGAAGCGTCTCGCTCACCGATGCAGGAAAGGCGTTTGTGGAGCGGGTGGGTCCGGCAATGGCCGACATCCACGATGCCATGCTGGCTGCTCAATCGCTTCAGGAGACTCCGACCGGCACAGTGCGCATCAATGCGTTTGCGTCAGCAGCTCGGGAAGTGATGGCACCGATGATCCTGATGTTCCTCAAGCGCTATCCCCAAGTGCATGTAGACCTGGTCACGGAGGGGCGGCTTGTCGACATCGTTGCGGCCGGCTTCGACTTGGGTTTGAGGCCGGCGGATCTGGTGCCAAGCGACATGGTGTCCATGTCGCTTGGCCTTCATCGCAGCAATGCCGTCGTCGCATCGCCGGAATTCTTGCGACTTCACGGCAAGCCAAGCACGCCGAGCGATCTCTACCGGTTTCGCTGTATCCGGGCACGTCTTCCCAACAACGCCTTGTTTCGTTGGCGGTTTGAGAAGGATGGAAACGCGGTCCAGATCGACGTCCAGGGGTCCATCACGCTTGATGAGCCGAGCCTTGTGCGAATTGCCGCCAAAAGTGGGATCGGGTTGGGCTACATCATGGAAGCGGACGTGCGCGAAGATCTCGCCGCCGGTCGGCTGGTGCGCGTCCTCGAGGATTGGACGCCACCCTTGGCTTCACTGGCGCTGTACTACCCTGGCAGAAAGAACCCGCCGGCCGCATTCCGTGCATTCATTCAAGTCGCGCGCGAGTTCGTTCAAGGACTTGGCTAGACGAGTCTGGGTGATCTGCGCGAGTGACGTCGCGCGCCTGCTTGCCCTGTGCCTGTCCTGCTGCCGACGCCCCCTGCAAGCTCAGCACACCGGCGCCGGCATAGTCACCGTGCAGGTTGCCTGCGCGAGCGTTGGACACAGCGGCGCGGCGCACATCGTCGCGTGCCAGTGTCCCGCGGGGAACGAAGACGTTTTCGGCGAAGGAGGCCTCGCCCGCGACCGGGTTGCGCGCTGCTTGCCGCGCTTCCTCGAATGCTTGCGCACGTGGACGGTCGGATCGAACCGTCAGCACGCCCTCGTAGGTTTCGGCCATGGCGCTCGTCGAGAAGCCCAATGCGCCGAGAAGAGCGGCGTTCAAGAGTTGCTTGGTGTTCATTTCTGAATGGTTCCTAAGTTGAAGTGAATTAAAGGGCTGGGAAAAAGCAAAGGCCACCCAAGAGCAGTCTGGCCTTGTGCTGTGATGGGCATCGCCGCGAGCGCAGCGATCCTTGAACCGATCGGTTCAACATCCGGCTGCAAGCAGCCGCTCAAATGCCATGGCTGGCGCGAATCGACTCGACCGCGCGTTCGCCGATGACGACACACGGCGCCATCGTGTTGCCACTGGTCACGTGCGGCATGATGGACGCGTCGGCGATGCGAAGGCCCTCCAGGCCGTAGACCTTGAGACCGCCATCGACGACGGACATGGAGTCCCGACCCATCTTCGCCGTGCAGGACTGATGCCAGTAGGTCACCGCTGCATTGCGCGCGTAGTTTTCAAGTCCCCGTGCATCCAGTTTCCCGGGAAGACTCTCGCCTTTGACCAGGCCCTTGAACGAAGCCTGCGCGCCGAGCTCCTGAACAAAGCGAATGTTCTCGATGGCGCTTCGCAGATCTTCCGGATGCGACAGCGTGTTGGCTTGAATGATGGGCGCATCCGTGACCTTGGGGCCGGAAAGCGTGATCCGACCACGGCTTTGAGGATGGGCCAGGCCCGCGAACATGGTCCAACCGTGCGCAGGCACGCCGAGGGTGGCGTTCTCGGCGCTGGGCACCGGAAACTCGACCTGGCAGTGAAACATGTCTGGAAGGCGCAATGCGCTCTGGCTGCTCCAGTACAGCGTGGCCTCCGAGCCGCCATAGCCCACGGCCTGTGGCGATGCGTACTCGAAGATCACGGCGAACGAGACATGATCCTGGTGATTGGCACCGACGCCCGGCAGATGCTGGACCAACGGTATGCCATGGCGTCTGAGTTCGTCTTCGGGCCCCACGCCTGACTGCATCAGCACCTTGGGCGTGTTCACGGCACCGAGCGAAAGCACGACTTCGCTGTGGGCACAAAAGCGCATCGATTCACCGTTGCGCAAGACCTCCACGCCGATGCACTGTTTGCCTTGAAACACCAGACGACTGACAAGTGTGTCCGTCAGAACGGTCAAGTTGGGCTGATGGCGTCGAGGGTGCACGTAGGCACGGTAGATGGAGTTCCGTCGACCATCCTTGACGATGAGATCGTTCAACGCGGCACCACCGCGGCCTTCCATCATCGCGCCGTTCGGATTGTCGAAGCGCGGGATGCCCAACTTCTCGGCGGCCGAGATCATCGCTCCCGCGATGGGCTGTGCGTCGCGAGCGGGGGCGACGTGAACAGGGCCGCCAATGCCGCGACGCGCCGAATCGGGCGTGCCGCGATAGTCTTCCACTCGGCGATAAATCTCGAGGACGGACGCATAGTTCCATGCCGGGTCACCCGCCTCCATGGCGAAGTCTTCCCAATCGTTCTTGTGACCGCGGGCCCACAGCATGACGTTGACACTGGACCCGCCGCCCAATGCGCGGCCCATGTTCAACGGAATCTGCCTGTCGTTCACGTGCGGGTTGGCAGCACCCGAAAAATTCCAATCACGCTCGCTGCCGAGATTCAGATGCCAGTCGGAGGGCTGCTGGATGTGCGGGTGATCGTCGTCGCCGCCTGCCTCGATGAGCAGAACCTGCACGTCGGGGTTTTCTGCCAGGCGGCCCGCCACCACGGAGCCGGAAGCTCCGGCACCACAGACGATGAAGTCGAAGTGGGCATCGGGAATGCCTCCGGAGTGTGTGGAGGGTGTGGATGGTGAGCGGTCGCGAAAGTCTGGGTTCATGGTCGTCTTTTCGGTGTCGTTTAAGTCAGGAAGCTTCTGCGTCGTGATTCGCAGAGGCCGGAGCAAGTATCCTTGAATTCATCAAATCTATCAATTTTGTATGAATATCTGACTATGGCCTCCGGGTATGAAGGCCGCATTCACTGCACGTAAAGTCGCTGGTCTGCGCTCGGGCGCAAAACCAGAGAAGTTCAATCGATGAAAGACGGCGTCCTCACCACAACGGAAACTGCGAAGCTGCTCGGCATCTCCGTCCGGACCGCTCAGCTGCTGATCGAAGGCGGGGGCTTGCCTTCGTGGAAAACGCCTGGCGGGCACCGCCGCGTTCACCGCGCAGACGTCGAGGCGCTCATGGAACAAGCCAAGGCGAACCCGCGGCGCGTGACGCCCGAGACGCCTGCGCGAATGGCCAAGCTATCGCCCGACGATCCGCAGCACGCCTCTGCCTTGGTTTCGGCCTTGGCCGGCGACTTTCCCACCGCGCCGAACGAAGGGAGCCGGCTCCAGGCGGTCCTGCGCTCCGGCCTCGTGGACTCGCCTGCGGAGGTTCAGTTCGATCGGGTCACCTGGCTCGCGGCTCGAGGATTGAAGGCCCCCATCTCCCTGATGACGGTGCTGACCCCCGAACTGCAGTGGTTCAAATCGCGCCAAGGCCTGGACATGATGCAGACACCCCGCAGTTGGGCCTTCTGCAATCACACGGTCCTTCAGACAGGGATCTTCGAAGTTCATGATCTCCAGGAGCATCCGAGCTTTGCGAAGAACCCTGCCGTGGCGGACGCACCGTACTTCCGGTTCTATGCCGGTGCGCCGGTTTACGACCCGGACGGCTTCGCACTCGGGTCGATCTGCGTGATCGACTTCCGCCCACGCCAACTGGACAAGAACCAAAGACGCACCCTCCTCGAACTCGCCGCGATCGCCTCCGATGAAGTGAAGCTCAAAGGCCTGACAGCCAAGTCCTAGGGCTGCTTGCGCCCGACTTGCTGCGCTGCGCGGTCGATCACGTCGGCGACTGCCTTGGGCTGCGTCATGAAGATCGCATGGCTCGCCTTGACCTCCGTGATCGTGGCACCGATGCGCTTGGCCATCTTGTGCAACATCCGGACGTCGAAGGCTTTGTCTTCGGTCGCAATGACAGCCCAACTCGGCTTGGTTCGCCAAGCTGCCTGACTGAGCTTGGTCGCGAAGACCGACAGGTTGATCGGCACCTGCGAGTCCCGCATGAATGCGACGTCGGCATCGCTTGCATCTCCGGCGAATCCGATCTTGAATTTGTCCCTGTTGACGAAGCCGAAGCCGTCAGCCTGCGTGTCGATGACGAAATCGGGCGCCGAGAAACCTGTGTATTGCTCGCTCGTGGTCTCGCCCGCGTCAGGCGACAACGCAGAGACGTACACAAGACCGACGACCTTCGGGTCGACACCTGCTTCGGTGATCACGGTTCCGCCCCATGAATGACCCACGAGGATCGTGGGACCGTCCTGGCGGGCAAGCGCCCTCTTGGTCGCTGCCACGTCGTCGGCCAACGAGGTCAGCGGGTTCTGAACGACGGTGACTCGATACCCTCGGCCCGTCAGCTCGCCATAGACGCCGCGCCAGCCTGAACCATCGGCGAAGGCGCCATGCACGAGCACGACGTTTTTCGGTTGCGTTGGCTGCGCGTGAGCGCCGACGCCGGGGCCGACGATGCTGACGGTTGCCGCCGCGGCCATGACGAGCTTGCGAATCTGGGCGTTCATTTCGTGATTCCTGTGTGGTTGATGGACAGGCGAAATGCTAAAAAATAACGCGATTAATAGGGTTGCGAAGAATCACCGCTAACCGACTCATCGATCGATCAAACTGGAAATCCGCGGCGCCAAGTTGCTCCAACGTGCGATCTACCGCAATAAATGTTCGTTACTCGCCGTGCAGCCCCGCCGCGGCGTTGCAGCGACGAAGCCGCCAGCCGGAACCCGAGGCTCAACCTGCGTCTGTCGTCATCCGCTTCACGGCCTGAATCCACTTATGGAACGACGCCATCTGATCCCGCGCAAACTTCCGCGTGGTCTCGTCGGTGCATTCCCCACCAACGCCGAACTTCGCTGCCGCCCCCCCAATAAAAACCTCCGGCTTCGCCAACACCTGCGCATTCATGAACAGCATCACCTTGCGCAAGTCGTACTGCACCCTCGCCCCGCCCAGCGGCCCCGGCGATGCGGAAAGAATCGCCACCGGCTTCAGCGCGAAGGGCTGATCCTCACCGCGGCTCACCCAGTCGAGGGCGTTCTTCAGCATGCCCGGAATCGAGAAGTTGTATTCCGGCGTCGCGATGAGCACGCCGTCGGCGCGGCGGATGCGTTCGCGTAGCGCCACGACGGAGGCGGGGAAGCCCTTGGCCAGCACGTCGCCGTCGAAGATGGGGATGTCGCGTAGGTCCACCGGGTCCAGGTGCATGCCCTCGGGCATGACCTCTCCGGCGAGCTTCAGCGCCATGCGGTTGATGGAGGCGGCGCGCAAGCTGCCGCAGATGCCGACGATGTCGAGTGGGTTCATGGATTGCGTTTCCTGGTTTCAGTGTTCGTGCAGATTACCCTGATGCTGGGGGCGCCATCCGGCCGCTGCGCTCAGGCGTCGCCCCGATTCGCGCAAAGGCGCGAGCCAGGTTTCGGGGTCGATGGCAGTCTGGCGCTGGTCGACGAGCCGGCCGCCGCGCTTGCGCCACTGGCCTGCCACCATCACCGAGTCGATGTTGGCCAGGCTCGTCTGCATCAGGGCCGCGTTGATGGGGTCGTGCAGCGGCTGCATGTTCGGCAGCCTGGCGTCGATGAGCAGCAGGTCGGCTTGCTTGCCCGGCGTGAGGGTGCCGATGCGGTCGAGCTGGCCCAGCATGCGGGCGCCTTCGACGGTAACCCAGCGCAGGGCTTCGATGGTCGCGATGGTGGATGTCGGCGGGATGACCGGCGATGAATCCACTGCCGCCCGGCGAAAGGCTTCGTTGTCCAAAGATCGCTGATGGACCAGCGCCATGCGCGCGGCCGTGAACATTTCGCCCGAGAGGCCGGACTCCAGGTCGATGCCGATCGATGCGGCCACGCCGCGGCGGCGCAGGCGGCCGATGATGGGATGGCCGTGGCCCTGGGTCATTTCGTTCTCGGGCGTGATCGAGAAGCTGACGCCTGCGCCGACGAAGCGATCGAGCTGCGCGTCGTCGAGGTCGTTGCCGTGCACGATGTTGATGTGCGGGCCCAGCAGGCCCTCGCGTTCAAGCACTGACCAGCCGCCCGGCGCCCGGGCCGCGCCGCCGCCCTGGTGCATCGAGGCGGTGAGCTTCAACTCGCGCGCGAGCCTGAAATCTGCAAGCGCGACATCGAGCATCGAATAGTGGGGGCCGAGCACCGCCATGCCCAGGCTCAGCAGCTTCTCGCTTCCGAACCGCGGCTGCGCCAGCAGGCGCTCCACTTCCTTGCGCGGGTGGTGCACTTCCCAGAAAGGAAGCTCGCCGGGCTTGGCATCGGGCTTGGGGCTGCCGTGGAAGAAAGACGCGCGGATGCCGCTGCGCTCCAGGGCATCGACCGCGGCATCGGTGTGTTCGGGCGTGGGGTTGTTGTGGCACCAGTCGACGAGCGTCGTGGTGCCGCAGTTCAGCTGGTTGAGGGCGCCGGCGAGCGTGGCGATGTAGACGTCGGCCGGCGTGAAGCGGGTCGCCAGGCCGGCATGCATCCAGCGGAAGTACTCGAGCAGGGTCCAGTTGCTGGCGATGCCGCGCAATGCCGTCTGCCAGGTGTGCATGTGCGCGTTGGTGAAGCCCGGCATGACGATGAAGCCCCGAGCGTCGACCACTTCATCGGCGGCATGCGCAGGCATGGGCGCAGCGTTGGCTTCGCTCGACAGCGAGACGATGCGGTCGCCTTCGACGACCAATCGCGCATCGTCGACGACGCCGAGCGCGTCGTCCATCGTGACGACCGTGGCGCCGGAGATCACCACGCGACGAGGAGAGGATGCCATGGCGTCAGGCCCCGATGCGCTCGGCTGCCATCTCGGCCAGCATGAGCGTGGGCAGGTTGGTGTTGGCACTCGGGATGACGGGCATCACCGATGCGTCGGCCACGAACAGGTTGTCGATGCCATGCACGCGAAACGCCGGGTCGACGACCGCCATGGCATCGTCGGCCCGGCCCATCGCGCAGGTGCCGACCGGGTGCCCCATGGGGCTGATGGACGACAGGATCTGCGCGTCCGAGATCGCGCGCCCGCCGCCGCGATGCGCGGCAGGCGCGCCGCTCTTGAAGGCGCGGCCGAAGATCTGGCGGCGCAGCAGGGCCGGTGAACTGGCAGCGGCCTCGGCCGCCAGCGCCAGCATCTTGCCGGCGAGCCCGGGGCGGTTGAATTGCTTGACCGCGAGCGCACCGGGGAGCAAGAACGCCTCGTGGTACTGCGCGGCGACGCCTGCATCGCGAAGCAGGCGCTCGGCCAGTCGCGCGGCCGCGACCATGCGTGGCGCGTCTGCAGTGTCCGACATGAAGCGGAAGTCGATGCGGGGGCTGCGCAGTGGGTCGGCGCTGCCGAGACGCACCGATCCGCGCGACTTCGGCGCGTACAGCGCGCTGCCCACCAACGCGAAGTCGGGCCCGAAGGACTCGCCGCTCACGCGGCCGATGACGAAGTTGAACAGGTCGCTCGGCGGACAGCCGGCCATGCCCGACGACGACCGGATGCCGGCCAATGCAAAGCGCCGCAGGTCCTGTGCGACCCGCTTGCCACGCGGCAGCGTGAGCGCGAAGAACATGTAGGGGTGGTTCTGCAGGTTGCGCCCGACGCCCGGGCGTTCGAGCACGGGGTCGATGCCGAGCGCGGCAAGTTCGTTGGCAGGCCCGATGCCGGAGCGCAGCAGCAGCGCCGGCGAGTGGATGGCACCGCCGCACACGATCACGCGGTCGGCGTTCAGGCGCAGGGTCGCGCCGTTCCGGATCGCGTCCACACCGGTGACGGCACCACCGTTCGTGCGCAGGCGCGTCACGTGGGCGTTCGTCATGATCTCGAGGTTCGGTCGCGCCCTGACCTCGCGTGTCAGGTAGCAACCGGCCGTGCCGACACGCGCCTCGGCGTCGATGGCGTTCGGCATGGCGAAGAAGCCGTCGCCGGGCTGCTCGTTGATGTCGGGCACGAAGGGCAGCCCGGCGCGCCCGGCCGCTTCTTCCATGGCCCGCACGAAGGCCGGCCATTGCGGCTTCGGCGTGCGCGTGATGGCGTGCAGGCCACCGGCTGAATCGGGTCGATCGCGGTCGTTCTCGATTTGCCGGAAGCGCGGCAGAACGGTGGCCCACGAGAAATCGCCAGCGCCCGCGTCGGACCATTGGGCGTAGTCGGCGGGCATGCCGCGCAGCGCGAACATGCCGTTGATGCTCGATCCTCCGCCCATCACGCGCGGCTGCGGATACGGCATTGCCGCGGCGCCATCGGTCGCGCTGGCGGTAAGGCCGCCCCAGAAGTAGTCCGGGTTGAGCGTCGAGGTCGGAAACGGGTCGCGGATGTCCGCCGGCTCGTCGCCCGGCACCACGTCGTCGCCGGCCTCGACCAGCAGGATGCGGCGTTGGGGGTCTTGCGACAGCCGGGCCGCGACCACGGCGCCGGCGGTGCCGCCGCCCACGATCAAGAAGTCGTATTGCATGCCGCGCGTCGCCGCCCTACTCCGGCACGACGCCGGCCGCGCGGATCAGGCTGGTCATCAGCGGGAAGTCCTTGCGCAGTTGCGTGCCGAACTCCTCCGGCGTGGAGCCGACGGATTCCATGCTCAGGTCGCGCAGCGTGCGGCGCACCTCCGCGGTGGCCAGTGCGCCGACCAAGGCCTGCTGCAGCTTTCGCACGACGGCATCGGGCGTCTTGGCGGGGGCGGCGATGCCAATCCAGGGCGACATGCGAACCAGCGGGTCTGCCATGCCTTGCTCGGCGAACGTGGGCACGTCGGGGGCGAGCGGGTCGCGCCGCTCGCCCGTCACGGCCAACAGCTTCACCTGGCCCTTCTGTGCATAGCCCGCGGCCACGGCGGTGCCCAGGAAGGCGATGTCGATGTTGCCGCCCAGCAAGTCCTGCAGTGCCGGGGCTGCGCCGCGGTAGGGCACGTGCACCAGCGGCGCGCCGGCGCGCTGGCCGAGCGCCTCGCCGATCAGGTGCGGATAGGTGGCCGGGCCCCATGAGCCGTAGCTGATCTTGCCGGGGTTGTCCTTGATGGCTTTCAGCACGTCGGGCAGGCCCGCGGCGGTGCGCAAATCGGGCCGCGCCATCATCGCGACGCCGTAGCGCGCGAGCAGCGACACCGGCGCGAAGTCGTGCATCGGGTCGTAAGGCATCTTCTTGACGACGCCCGTGACGTTGATGAAGACGTCGGAGTTGGAAAAGAGCAGCGTGTAGCCGTCGGGTGCCGACCGGGCGACCTCCGCGCTGCCGATGGTGCCGCTGGCGCCGGGCTTGTTGTCGACGATGACCGGCTGCCCGATCGACTCTCCGAGCGACTGCGCGATGCGACGGCCGAGAACGTCGGTCGGCCCGCCCGCGGGGAACGGAATCACCAGGCGGATCGGCTTGCTCGGGAACGGCGCCTGCTGCGCATGGGCCTGCGGAAGCGCCCACGCGATGCACGACAGCATGAATGCGGCGAGCTTTGCACCGGCCTTGGATCGAAGGTTCATGCGGCCTCCGGCGACGTCACCAGCCCCGTGGCGGGCCGCGAGCGGCCCGGCCAGTCGTCCTCGATGAAGGTCACGCGCAGGCGGATGCGCCAGCGGCCGTCGGGGCCGCGCTGCATCGTGTCCACGTAGCGGCCCATTCCCCAGACGAAGGATTTGCCGCCGTCGGCGGCTTCGTCCGCATCGAAGCGGAACATGTAGCTCACGACATCGGCCGTGTCCCCATGCAGGTCGACCGCGCTGTTGAGCACCAGGTGCTTGTGGTACTTGTCGGGCGCGTGGGTGTGCGTGGTCGCGAACTCGCGCGTGCCGGCGACGCCCTGCCAGCGGTTGACGGTGCCGTCCGGCCGGCGCGTCTCGCGCACGGCATCCTCGGTGAAGCAGTCCATCAGGCGCTCGACGTCGCCGTAGTCGAGCGCGTGGCCGTATTGCATCAGCGTGTCGAGGATCGCATTGCGGTCCTCCAGCGCCTGCACGCGGGCACTGAGGGCCGCGAGTTCGTTCTGGGACATTCTTGACTCCATGAAAATGATGGGCAGCAGGCGCCACGCCCTTCGCGTTGCGAGGGCCGGCGAAAAGGTTTCGTGCAGGGTGTGCCTGCCTCGCTAGTCCGTGATGTCGATGCGGAAGCCCTGCGCCCAGCGGGCGCGAATGGGCTCCTGCGGAATCAGCGAGAAGCGCCGGCGGATGTCGTCTTTCGATCGCTCCAGCGACGTGCGAACCGTGGGCCAGTCGATGCCGACCAGCCGGCCATGGCGCTTGACGAAGCGGCCGTCGACCATCACCGTGTCGACCAGGCTGGAATGCCCGTAGCTCACGATCGCGGCGTACGGGTCCCACATGGGGGCGAGGCCCACGGCATCGGTGCGCAGCAGCAGCAGGTCGGCCTTCTTGCCGACCGCGAGGCTGCCCGTGATGGCGCCGAGGCCGATCGCTTCAGCCGCGCGAATAGTGGCGATCTCCAGCACCTTCTTCTGGTGGACCTTGCGCGTCATCTTGCGTGGGTTCTTCAACGAACGCTCCAGCCGCCACACGTTGAGCAGCGCCCGCATCTGCCCGAACATGTCGCCGCCGAAGTCGATGGTCGCGTCGATGCCGAGGCTGGCCTGGCCGCCCATCGCGGTGAAGCGATCGACCACGGGCCAGGCGCCGTAGGTCATCTCGATCTCGATGGCGGAACTGATCGACGCGCCGCCGTCGATGATCATCTGCAGCTCGTCATCGGCCAGATGGTTGCCATGGACGAACAGCAGGTCCGGGGCGATCTCGCCGGCCTCGTGCAGCGCACGCACGACGTTGAGCGGCTCGTGTGCGCTCATGCCGACGTGGATACTGATGCGCGCCGGGTGCAGGGTACGCGCCCAGCGCAGCTCTTCGAGCATCGAAGCCGATTCTGGCAGCGTTTCGAACTCGCGCGTGGCGATGCCGAAACGCACCCGTGCCGCATCGTCGGCGAAGTACGTGTCGCGGATGCGCGCGGCATTGCGCTGGTGCCACGCGTCGAGCGGGCCGTTGACGTCCTGCAACAGGCCGGGCAGGTCTTGCGCCGGCTGGCCCGGCTGGTAGGCCAGGTTGCGATAGCTGCCGTAGCAGTAGATGCCGCGGATGCCCGAGCGAAGGAAGCCGGCGGCCAGTGCGTCCGAGTGCGCCTCCGACAGCTGCAGGTGCGAGTGGTCGACCAGGGTCGTGATGCCGGAATCGAGCGCTTCGAGCGCGCCGACCCAGTTCGCCAGCTCGGCGTCTTCGGGCGAGTAGCTGACGCAGTACATGCCGCGGATGTACGTCATGTAGTCGAGCAGGTTCCAGTCCGTTCGCACGCCGTGCAGCGGGGTCTGCCATGTATGGCGATGGGTGTCGACGAAGCCCGGGCACATCACCATGCCCGTTGCATCGACGAGCTCCGCATCGTCCACCGCCAGTGCCGGCGCGATGGCGGCGATGCGGTCGCCTTCGACGAGCAGGTCGCCCACCGGCAGGTCGGCGCCGCTGCCGTCCATCGTGAGGATGGTGGCGCCTTTGAACAGGGTGCGATGGGCGCTCACGTCGGCTCGAAGATGCGATGAACTACTTGGCGGCACGCAGGTTGCCCTTGTGCACGACGTCTTTCCACTTCGCCATGTCCTTGGCGACCATGCTGCCCAGCGCAGCCGGCGTTCCGCCCACCGGGATGTAGCCGTTGGCCTTGAGCACGGCGAGCATCTCGGGGGATGAAAGCGATTTGTTGATCGCGCCGTTGAGCTTGTCGATGGCGTCGGCTGGCGTACCGGTCGGCGCGAAGATGGCGAACCAGCTGTTGCCCTCCAGGTTGTTCACGCCTTGCGACGCGAAGGTGGTGGCGTCGGGCACGAAGGCCCAGCGCTCGTTGCCCGTGACGGCGATCGGCCGCAGCTTGCCGGAGTCGATGAAGGGCTTGAGCCCGGCCGCGTCGAAGGTCATGTCGACCTGGCCGGCGGCCACCGCGGTCGCGGCCGGCGGCGTTCCCTGAAAGGGCACGTGAAGCAGGTCGAGCCGGGCCTGCAGCTTGAAGAGCTCGGCCATCAGGTGGTAGCCGCTGCCCTCGCCCGCACTGGCATAGGACAACTGCCGGCCCGACGTGCGGGCGTAGTCGCGCAACTCCTGGATGCTGCGGATGGGCAGCGAGGCGCTGACCGCCAGCATCGCCGGTGAGTCGGCCACGTAGGCCACGGGTGCGAAGTCCTTGACGGGGTCGTACTGCAGCGACGGCTCCCACGCGGCCGCGACGCTGAAGTTGGCGATGGTGCCCAGGTAGATGGTGTACCCGTCCGCGGGTGACTTCGCGGCGACGGCGGTGCCGATCTTTCCGGCGGCGCCGGCCCGGTTGTCGACGACGACGGGCTGCCCGAGCTGCTTGCCGAGCTCCACGCCGAGCGCCCGACCCAGCACGTCGGTGCTGCCGCCCGCGGGCCAGGGCACGATCAGGCGGATCGGCTTGCTGGGGTACGACTGCGCGCGGGCATCGAGGGACCCCGCCCCCGTGGCGGCCAGCACGGCGGTGGCGAGTGCGGCGAGAAGCGTGCGTCGTGTCGGGTGTCTCATTGTTTCGGCTCCTTGCCGCTGTTTGTGGACCGCATCGTAGGCAGCGCAGGCACGTCGGTAAAATTAATTCTTTGCGTCCTGTCAGTAGCAAAGATGATCAACGTATCCACCCGCGTGCTTCGTGCGTTCATCGCGCTCGACGAGCTGCGGCACTTCTCGCTGGCGGCCGAACGCTGCAACGTCACGCAGTCCGCGTTCAGCCAGATGATCGCCAAGCTCGAAGCCGAAGTCGGCCTGCGCCTGGTCGACCGCGACCGGCGCCGCGTCAGCCTGACGGGCGACGGCGAACGCCTGGTGGCTTCGGCGCGGCGCGTGGTGGCCGAGCTCGACGAGATCGGCGCCGACCTGCGCGACCGCGCGAGCATGGGCAAGGGGCGCGTCGCGGTCGCGACCTCGCCGCCTTTCGCGGCCCACTGGCTGCCGCCGCTGATCGCGCAATTCCGCGCCAGATACCCCGGCATCCGCGTCGAGCTGTTCGACCACCTGCCGCCGAGGTGCCTCGAACTGGTTCGCGAGCGGCAGGCGGATGTCGCGATCCTCAGCGCGGCCGGCACGATGCCGGGCCTGCAATACCGTGTGCTGCTGCAGGAGTCGTTCGTGCTCGCCTGCCCCGCCGGTCACCGGCTCGCGTCGCGCAAGCGCGTCGGCCTGCGCGACCTCGAAGGCGCGCGCCTGATCCGCTACGCCCGCACCGGCAGCATCGGCCAGCACCTGGAGTACGCGATGCGCGGCATTGCCGTGGAAGACGCCATGGAAGTCGAGCACCTGCCCACGGTGGCCGGCCTGGTTGCCGCGGGGCTCGGCGTCAGCGTCGTTCCGAGCATCGCGGTGCAATTCTTCGATGCGAAGAAGGTGGCGCTCGTGCCGGTGGTCACGCCAGGGCTGGACCGCCCGATCCACCTGGTGTGGCAGGCCTCGCGCGTGCTGGGCCCCGCTGCGCAGGCCTTCGTCGATTTGCTGGAATCGAGCTTGCCGCGCAAGAAGAAATCGGCGGTGGATTGAGGCACGGGCCGCGGCATGCCTCGCATGGCGCCTGACTTACAACGCCGCCGTGATGATGATTTCAACCAGCAGCTCGGGTGCCGCGAGCTTGGCTTCGCAGGTGGCACGCGCAGGTGCGCCGTCGGCGGCAGTCCACTCTTCCCACACCGCATTCATGGCGGCGAAGTCACGCTCGATGTCCTTGAGCCAGATCTGGGCGCTCAAGAGCTTCTGCTTGCTGCTGCCGACGCTTTTCAGGCGCGCATCGATGGTGTCGAGCACGCTCTTCGTCTGAGCGGAGATGTCGCCGTCGCGCACTGCGGCGGTGACGCCCGCGAGGTACACGATGCCGTTGTGCACCACGATGCGGGACATGCGGCGGTTGCTTTCGTGGCGTTGGATGTCGGACATGGGTTGTTGCTCCTTTTGGGATGGTGAAGAAATGGAGGGCGCCGGCGCGGCGCGAGCAGACCGAATCAGTGCACGGCGACCGACGCGAACCGGTCGACGGCGAACGGCGCGATCGGCAGCGTACTCCGTCCTTCGAGGACCAGCTCGCTCACGATCTTGCCGCCGATGGGGCCCAGCTCGAAGCCATGGGCCGAGAAGCCGAAGGCATGCACGAGTTGCGGCGCGTGCCGGCTCAGGCCGATCACCGGGATCTCGTCGGGCATGAAGGCCTCGACGCCGGCCCAGGCGCGCACGACGTTGATGCCCGCCAGGTGCGGGAACAGGTCGGTCACGGTCTGCGCGCTCGACGAGAGCTTGAGGAAGTCGACCTCGCCGTGGCGACGCACGATGTCCGCGCCGCAGCGCAGGCCACCGCCGATGAGCACGGTGCCGTTGGCGAATTGCTTGAAGGACAGCGGCCGGCCCGCCGCGCCGAGCACCGGATCGACGAAGTGCGGCACGCGCTGCGTGATCATCAGCATGAGCCCGCCGGGCTTCATCGGCACCGCGTCGCCCGCCTGCGCGGCGAAGTCACCCGACCAGGCACCCGCGGCATTGACGAGCCATGGCGCGCTGAAAACGCCGAGCGGCGTGCTCACGCGCCACTGGTTGCCGACACGCTCGATGGTCCGTGCCGGCGTGGCTTCGTGGAACTGCGCGCCCAGCCGCTGCGCCGCATGGCGAAAGGCCGTGACCGCACGGTAGGGCACGGCGTGGCCGTCGTCATCGACCCAGATGCCGCCGACGACGTGATGCGCCAGGCGCGGCGCGATCTCGCGCACCTGCTGCGCGTCGACGATGACTTCGTGCGTGAAGCCCAGCGCGTTCAGCTCGGCCACGCGGCGCCGCAGCTTGTCGAGTTCCTGCGGCGTTTCGGCGATCTGCAGTTGCCCGCTGCAGACGAAGGAGCCGTCGTCGCCGATCAACTCGGGCAAGCGGTGCCACAGGTCGAGCGAGGCGCGCGCGAGCGGAATCTCCGCATGGTGGCGGCCCAGCGTGCGCACGCCGCCGGCGTTGACGCCCGAGGCATGCCGCGCGCAGTACTCGGCTTCGAGCAGCGTGACCTTCGCGCCGGCGCGCGCCAGGTGGAAGGCGCTCGACGTGCCGTGGAATCCGCCGCCGATGACGATGACGTCGCTGCCGCGCGGCAGCCCGGCCTGCTCAGGCCTCATGCGCCAGCTCTCCGAGCGTGATCGGCTTGATGGGCGGGCGGATGCGGAAGTAGCCGGTTTCTTCGGGCGTCACGCCGCGGGCATCGGCGATGACCTCGGTCACCGTCAAGCCGCACTGCCGGCCCTGGCATGGGCCCATGCCGCAGCGGCCGAAGCTCTTGGCCTGGTTGGGCCCGGTGCAGCCGATGTCGACGTAGCCGCGGATGTCGCCGGCCGTGACCTCTTCGCAGCGGCAGACGATGGTGCCGTCCGACGGAATGCGGTTGGCCTTCTTCGGGCGATACAGCGCATCGAGAAAGGGCCGGATGAAGAGGTGCTGGCGCATCTCGGCGCGCAGCGGCTCGGCCAGCCGATCGCGCATCGGCGCGGGCAGCTTGCCTGTCTGCGACGCTGCCGCCAAGCCTGCGAGCTCGCCTTGCAGGGCCGCGACGCGGGCGCCGCCGATGCCGCTGCTGTCGCCGGCGACGAAGACGCCAGGCACGTCGAGTTCGCCCCAGGTGTCGGTGACGGGCGACCAGCAGAGCTGCGCGTCGTCCCAGATGTGGCGCGCACGCAGCGACCACGAGAACTGCGTGTTGGGCACCACGCCCTGGTGCAACAGCACCAGCGGGCTCTGCACCGTGCGCGCCGTGCCGCCGCTGGTGAAGCCGAGGCCGCTCGCCTTGTCGTCGCCGAGCACGTGCAGCCCGGTGGCGCCCTTGAAGAAGGGCACGCCGGCCTTCTTGAGCGCGCCCATGAGCGCCAGGCCCTTCTGCAGATAGCGCCAGCCGGCCAGTGCGCCGCCCGCGTGGCGAATGGCGCGACGGTAGTCGGCGCCGTCGGTGGTGTCGACGATGGCCGCGATCGGCACGCCGGCGCGCACGTACTGCCAGCCCAGCAGGTAGAGCAAGGGACCGCAGCCGGCCAGCACCACGGGCTGCGACGGCGCCATGCCCGAGCCCTTGAGCAGGATCTGCGCTGCACCGGCCGTCAGCACGCCGGGCAAGGTCCAGCCCGGAATCGGAAAGGGGCGCTCCATCGCGCCGGTGCACAAGAGCACACGTTCGGCCTGAATGGAATGCACGCCGCCGGACTGCAGGTAGTGCACTTGCCGTTCGGCCGTGACCTGCCACACGGCCGCGCCGGTGACGTGGCGCGCGCCGCTGCGGGCGAACTCGCCGGCCAGCGCGGCGCCGGCACCGTAGTCGGGGCCGAGCACGTCCAGGCGCTCGGCCGGGGCGTTCGTGATGCCGCGGTAGATCTGGCCGCCTGCTGCGGGTTGCTCGTCGAGCAGCACGACGCTGGCGCCGTGCTGGCGCATCGCGATGGCGGCTGCCATCCCTGCCGGGCCGGCGCCGACGATGACGGCATCGGCCGTCTGCATCGGACGTTCGGTGGTCGCGTGGGGCGATGTCTCAAAGGCCATGGGGTGCCTCCACCGCCTCGGCGAGCGCCAGCGCCGGATCGTTCGCTTCGGCGAGCAGATCGCGCATGCCGTCTTGCGTGCGGATGTCCATGCCGGCTTCGAGTTGCACCAGGCAACCCTGGCGATTGGGCACACCGTCGATCTCGAGCAGGCACTCGAAGCACACGCCCATCATGCAGTAGGGTGCGCGCGCATCGCCAGACACCGGCGAGTTGCGGAAGCGCCTGACGCCAGCCGCCAACAAGGCGGCTGCGACGTTGGCACCGGCCGGCACCTGAAGCGGCTGGCCGTTGAAGGTGATCGCGACGGTCGCCGTGGCCGACGCGCCGGCGCGCGCCAGTGGCTGGAAGAGTGAATCAGTGGGCATGGCTGGGGCGGTAATCGGGGTTCAGGAAGCGGCTGCCCGAGAAGGCGGCGAGCCCTTGCGGTTCGGATGCCCCGCCGATCCAGGGCGCGACGCGCAAGGCGTGGACGGCGGCGAGCGTGACGCCGCTGTGGCAGGTGGTGACGAAGGCGCCCGGGTGTCGCGCCGATTCGTCGTAGATCGGAAAGCCGTCGGGGCTCATCACACGCAGCGCGCCCCAGGCCCGCACGAGGCGCAGGCCGGCGAGCACGGGGAAGGTGCGCACGCCGCGGCGCGCGATGTTGGCCAGCACGCTGGTGGTCACGTTGTCGTTGAAGCCGACTTCCTCCATCGAATCGCCGAGCTGGATCGTGCCCTCCTCCGTCTGCCGCACGTTGAGCGTCGGGTGATCGAGAAAGCGCGCCGTGCGTTCACCGATGAGCACCTGGCCGCGGTTGGGCACCACCGGCGCATGCAGGCCGAGCTGCTCGGCCAGTGCGCGGTTGCCGAGGCCGGCGGCCAGTACCACACGCGGCGCCTGCCATTGCCCCTCGACGGTGAACAGGCTGCCGTCGGCGTGCGGCTCGGCCGACACGGTCTTGACCGCTTGTCCGCTGACGTAGTGCACGCCGCGCTCGAGGTTGGCCGCATGCAGCGCGCGCAGCAGCTTGAGGGGGTTGGTGTGGCCGTCCATCGGCGTGTAGCTCGCACCCGTGACCTCCGGGCCAAGCGCGGGGACGCGGGCCATGACTTCCTGCCGGTCGAGCATCTCGAACGGGTAGTCGCCGTCGAGCTCGTCCTGGATGGCCTGCATGCGCTGGCGGCGCAAGTCTTGCTCTTCGTCGGAGAAGCTGAAGCAGAAGCCGCCGGGCTGCGACAACCGGACGTCGACGCCGGTCTCGTCCAGCAACTGCCTCGCGAACTGCGGCCAGAGGCCGGCCGACATGCGCGTCCAGCGCGCATAGGGCGTCATGCCGAAGCCCTTGCCCTGCACCCAGACCAGCCCGAAGTTGCCACGCGAAGCGCGGAAGGCCTGGTCGCCTTCGTCGAGCATGGTGACCTTGGCGCCCTGGTGCGCCAGCCCGTAGGCCACGGCACTGCCGACGAGCCCGCCGCCGATGACGATGACGTCGCTGGTGTTCATCGTGCGGGTGTCAGTTCTTGCCGATCAGCACGCGGTCGAGCCCGACCAGCCGGTCCATGACCAGCATGACGACCAGGGTGCCGACGATGAGCACGGTGGCCACGGCGGCGACCAGGGGGTCGATGGTCTGCGCGATCTGGTTGTACATGGCGACGGGCAGCGTGGTCGTGCCCGGTGTCGCGACGAAGACGGTCATGGTCAGCTCGTCGAAGCTCTGGATGAAGGCCAGCATCCAGCCGCCGGCCACGCCGGGCAGGATCAGCGGCAGCACCACGCGGCGAAAGGCGGTGAAGCGCGAGGCGCCCAGCGACAGCGCGGCGCGCTCGGCATCGCGGTCGAGCCCGGTGGCGGACGACAGCACCAGCCGCAGCGCGTAAGGCAGGATCACGATGACGTGGGTGGCCGCCAGCCACGCGAAGGAACCGGTCACGTTGATGGTCGTGAAGAAGCGCAGGAAGGCGACGCCCAGCACCACGTGCGGAATCATCAGCGGCGACAGGAAGAAGCCCATCAGCACGCCGCGGCCCGGAAATTTGTAGCGCGTCAGCGCCAGCGCCCCGGGCACGGCCAGCGCGACGGCGACTGTCGCCGAGGCCAGGCCCAGCCACAGCGAGAACCAGAAGGCACGCACGATCTCGGTCGAGTCGAAGATGGCGCGGAACCACCGCAGCGAGAAGCCGTCGGCGAAGGGCATGGAAATGAAGCCCTTGCTGGTGAAGGACACCAGCATCACCACCACCAGCGGCGCCACGATGAAGCCGATGAACACGGCGTGGTAGAGCAGCGAGAAGAAACCGTTCTTGCGCATGGGATGTCCTTGGCCGCTCAGGCGTCGAAGACCTGGCTGAAGCGGCGCTCGACCCAGCGGTTGGCGCCCAGGATGATGAGCACGTTGGCCAGCAGCAGCAGCATGGCGATGGTCGCGCCCAGCGGCCAGTTCAGCGTGTTGAGGAACTCGTCGTAGGCGGCCGTGGCCACCACCTTGAGCTTGCGGCCGCCCAGCAGCGCCGGCGTGGCGAAAGCCGAGGCCGACAGCGCGAAGACGATGATGCAGCCCGACAGGATGCCCGGCAGCAGCTGCGGCAGCATCACGCGCCAGAACACCTTGGCCGGCGGCGCGCCCAACGACAGGCCGGCGTTCTCGACCTGCGGATCGAGCTTCTGCAGGTTGGCCCAGACCGAGATGACCATGAACGGAATCAGCACATGGGTCAGCGCGATGGCCACGCCCGTCATCGTGAAGATCAGGCGCACCGGCTCGCTGACGATGCCCAGCGCCATCAGGGTGGCGTTGATCAACCCGTCGTTGCCGAAGAGGATGGCCCAGCCCAGCGTGCGCACCACCACCGAGATGAGCAGCGGCCCGAGGATGACGATCAAAAAGAGCGCGCGCCACGGGCTCTTCATGCGCGCCAGGATCAATGTCTCGGGCACACCGAAGAGCACGCACAGCAAGGTCACGCCCAGCGCCAGGCCACCGGTGCGCAAAAAGATCTCGTGGTAGTAGCCGTCGGAGAACACCTCGAGGTAGCTGGCCAGGGAGTACTCGGGCAGCACGCCCCGCGTGCCGTCGAAGGCGTGGAAGGACAGCAGCGCCGTCAGCAGCAGCGGCACCAGCAGCAGGCCGACGAAGAGCAGCAGCGCGGGCGAGGCCAGCAGCCAGGGCGCGGCCCCTGCGGAGTCGGTGCTCTTGCGGCGCGTCAAGGCGGCTCCCGCTGCGGGCAACGCCACGTGGGCTTCAGCCATGCGCCATCTCCTGCTGGGGCAGCACGCGCAGGTCGTCGTCCGACCAGCTGATGCCGACCGGGCTGCCTTCGGCCGGCGGCACCTCGCCCACGTTGGGCAGGCTTACGCTCATCAGGCCCATGGCCGTGTCGACCTGCAGCATCCAGTGGCTGCCGAGGAAGACGCGCGTCTTGACCTGGCCCGGCAGCCCGTCGCCGGCGGCACCGAGGCGCAGCTTCTCGGGGCGCACGAACACGTGCACCTGGCCGTCGAGCTTGCGGCCGCCGTGCGGGATGTGCAGCTGGCGTTCCTTGACGTCGACGATGGCGCAGCGCTGGTTGTTGGTGACGACGCGGCCCTGCAGCGAGTTGGTCTTGCCGAGAAAGGTCGAGGCGAACGGCGAGCCCGGCTGCTCGTAGGCCTCGAAGGGCATCGCGAGCTGCACGATCTTGCCGCCGTGCATGACGGCGATGCGGTCGCTCATCGTCATCGCTTCGACCTGGTCGTGCGTAACCAGCAAGGTCGTGATGCCCAGGTGCCGCTGGATGGCGCGCAGCTCGATGTGCATGTCCTCGCGCAGCTTGGCGTCGAGGTTGGACATGGGCTCGTCGAGCAGCAGAAGCTGAGGCCGGATCGCCAGCGCACGCGCGATGGCCACGCGCTGGCGCTGCCCGCCCGAGAGCTCGCGCGTGTAGCGCTTGCCGAGCCCGCCCAGGCGCACCAGTTCCAGCGTTTCGCCGATGCGCTGGTTGCGCTCGCTGCGGCCCATGCCGCGCATCTCGAGGCCGAAGCCGATGTTGGCCTCGACCGTCATGTGCGGAAAGAGCGCGTAGCTTTGGAACACCACGCCCATGCCGCGCCTTTCAGGGCGCAGCGTGGTGATGTCCTGGCCTTCGAGCACGATGTTGCCGCGCGTCGGCGTGACGAAGCCCGCGATCATCTGCAGCGTGGTGGTCTTGCCGCAGCCGGAGGGGCCGAGCAGCGAGATGAACTCGCCGCGCTCGACGTCGAGGTCCAGCGACTCGACCGCGACGAAATCGTCGAAGTGCCGCGTCAGTTTCTTGAGTGAGAGGAAGGCCATGGCGTTCGCGTTCGGTGGCTTGCGGTCTGCGGCTCAGCGCTCGATCGTGCGGTTCCAGCGGTTGGTCCACTCGCCGCGCTTCTCGTTGACGACGGTCCAGTCGGTCGGCAGCAGCTTGCCGATCTGCTCGGGGCCGTAGGGCACCTTGGCCGCCACGGCGGGTTCGAGCTTGGTCTTGCTGTTGACCGGGCCATAGCCCTGCGTGTCGGCCAACCAGCCCTGCACCTCGGGCGTGACCAGGTACTGCAGTAGCGCCTGCGCCTGCTCGGGCACGTCGCTCTGCACCACGGGGCAGGCCGTGACCAGCAGCGCCATCGCGCCTTCCTTGGGGTACACGAACTCGACCGGGAACCCGGTGGCCTTGAAGGCCTCGACGCGCCCGCTGCCCCACACCGCGAGACTGACGTCGCCGTTCTGGAACAGCTCGGTCATCTTGCCGGGCGAGGGCTCCCACGCCAGCACGTTGGGCACGACCTCCTTGGTCATCGCGGTGAAGCCGGCATCGATCGCCTTCTCGCTGCCGCCGTTCATCTTGGCGTACATGATCAGCGTGTGCAGGCCGTAGGTGTTCGAGATCGGCGGGATCGCGAGCTTCTGCTTGAAGCGCTTGTCGCTCAGGATCTTCCAGGAGTCGGGCTTCGGCAGGCCGGCCTTCTTGAACGCTTCGGTGTTGTAAGCCAGGCCCGTGGCCACGGCGCCAATGGCCATCGAGCGATCGTCGATGCGTGCCAGCGGATACAGGTCTTTGTAGATCGGCGCGTCCTTGATCTTCTCGCAGAAGCCGAACTGCACCGCCTGCTGCATCGGGCCGTCGTCCATGACCACCAGATCGAGCTCCTGCTTGCCCTTCTGCGCCTGCAGCTTGGCGAGCGTGTCGGTGGAGTTGCCGGCCACGTAGACGATCTTGATCTTGTGAGCGGCCTCGAAGGCCGGAATGATCTTGTCCTTGAAGATCTTCTCGTTGGAGCCGCCGTAGCCAGCGACGTACATGGTGGGCGCGGTCTGCGCGTGGAGCAGGCTCGTACACACGAGGGCACAGGCCGCTGCAAGCCGCGGGGCCAGACGTTTTGCTTTCATCACGGGACTCTCCATCACGGTGCATCGGCCCCACTGTGGGGAGCGAAGCGCACCAGTTCAACACATCAGGTTATGAGTCACACAAGCACTCACGACCCGCCACTACACTCACGAAATGAATGCTAGATGGCAGCGCGGCGCCCAACAAATACAATTTGTTGGCCAGCCCATAATGTTGAGTTATGACTTGTTGAAGGTTTTCCCGTGCGCCTGAGACAGCTCGAAGCCTTCCGCGCCGTCATGTTGTGCCAGACCGTCACGCGGGCGGCCGACATGCTGTACATCTCGCAGCCCGCGGTCACCCGGCTGCTCGCCGACCTGGAAGAAAGCGTGGGCTTCCAGCTCTTCGAGCGCGCACGGGGCCGGCTGCATCCGACGGCCGAGGCGCACCTGCTGTACGAGGAAGTCAATCGCTCGCTGATCGGCGTCGAACGCATCGCGCGCGCGGCCCACGAGATCAGGACGCAGCAACGCGGCGCGCTGCACGTGGCCGGCCCGCCCTCGATCGCCTTGTCGTTCATGCCGCGCGCCATCGCGGACTTTTTGAAGAACCACAGCGAGATCAAGATCTCGCTGGGCGTGTACGACTCGCGCACGATCGTCGACATGGTGATCGCGCAGCGCTGCGACGTCGGCATCGTCAACCTGTCGATTCACAACACCGGCACGCACGGAGACAGCCTGCTCACGGTGGCGCACATCTGCGCCGTGCCCGCAAGCCACCGCCTGGCTCGGCAAGAGGTGGTGGTCCCCTCCGATTTCGAGAACGAGCTTTACCTGGCGCACCCGAGCCACCTCAACACGCGGCTGCTGATCGACACCATGTTCGCGGCCCACGGCGTGAAGTACAGGCTGGCGCAGGTGGAGACGCAGGTGTCGGCAGCACTCTGCTCGCTGGTGGCCACGGGCCAGGGCATCTCGTTGATCGATGCCATCACGGCGATGGAATACAAGGGCAACGACGTGCGCTTCATACCGTTCGAGCCCGCGGTGCCGTTGGAGTTTTCGGTGCTGACGCCGCTGCAGCGCGCGCCTTCGAAGCTGGTCGAGCCGCTGATCGCGCACCTGCGCGAGTTCGCGATGGCGGAGCTGGATCCGCGGCTGGTGATGAAGTAGGCCGTGGACGACTAACGCAGCACGCCGCCGATCTCGTCGAGGTACAGCGACCGGACGAAGGCCGGCTTCTCGTACAGCCCGCGCAGCCGCGCCTTGGCGATGGCGACGGCGTCCTCTTCAGGAACGGTCGCCTCGCCGCCGCCGGCGGCCCAGGCACTCTCCCACAAGCTGGCCAGCGCGACGGCACCGTCCACCATGGTCTGTACCGTGCCGTCGCCGAACCGATCCCACAAAATTCCGGTGACGCGCCGCGAGGCGCCGCCGCCGGCGTCGATGTAGGCGTCGACGAGATCGGCGGGTGGCACGTGGCCAGCCGCCCGGTCCATCAACCGCACCATGGCCACGGCGCACGCGTGGCCATCAGCGGCCAGCGGATGCAGCGGCAAGCCGCCTTGCATCGCATTCGAAATCCCGGTGTGCAGCGCAACGTCCCAGTGGTCGAGCATCTTGGTTTCGTAGGCCGAATGCACGCCCTCGCCACGACCGTCCTCGTACCCGTCCGCCAACACCGAGCCGTGCAGCGGCTGGCAGGCATCGCCGACGTAGTGCGACACCAGCCCCGCGGCACAGACGAACGACGCCATGTCGCCCGCCCGCACCGCAGCGACCATGGCGTCGAAGAACTGCCACACCCTGAATGGGAGCAGGCCGCGCTGCCGGGGCTGTGTCATGCCGGTAGCGTCGTAGAAGCGTTGCCAGGCTTCGACGCTCACGTTCGCAGTGTCTTCGAGGCACAGCGCACGCAAGGTCTTTCCGTCGGGCCCCGCGGCATCGATGTCGGCGTAGTGCACGGGGTGCTCCGGGCCCTGGCCGGGCGAGGGATCACGCCCGCCCTTCATCTGCTTCGCGGTTTTCTTCCACACGATGTCGGGCACGTCGGCCAGCGGCACGAAGCGACGGTTCTCCTTGGTGTCCTTCAGCGCCGCGGCCATCTTTTCGGTGCTCAGGCCCAGCAGCTTGAAGCTGATGCGATCGAGATTGGCGCCGATCAGCCGCTTGAGCTTCGGGCTGCCCACCAGCTCGCAGGCATAGGTGGCGATGCTGTAGTGCCCCATCGTTCCCCAATAGGGTTGCCCGCCCGTGTTGTGGGCGCGCACGAGTTCCACGTCGAGCAAGCGGCAGACGTTGCTGAGGCTGGCGGCCAGCGCGAAGTTGTAGCTGCCCCGGTCGCCGTCGACGAAGGTCTGCCCGCCCCATTGCACAGCGAGCGGGCGCAGTTCGGCGGTGGGCGTGGTCTGCTCCAGATGCCACACGGTGCCCGAGTCGCCGGGCCGGGTCTGCGGCGCGGCGTCGGTCGCAGGGGCGATCAGGAAATCGGCGACGTCGTCGTAGCCTCCGACCGAACGATGCCGATAGAACAAGGCCTGGATGCGCCCGCTCAAGGGCCCCGAGGCCGCGCCGTGTCCGACCACCACCGCGCCGATGAGGCGCAGGCTGATGTTGCGCTCGCTCAGGTCGGCCAGCGCGCCTGCATCGCCCAGGCCGTAGACCTGCGAAGTCCAGTCGCCGAGGTCTGCAATCTCGACCAGCCCGACGTCGAGCGTGAGGTAGGTCCGACGCGCGGGAAAGTCGGCATACACCTCGGCGAAGGGCAGCCGCGTCAATTGCTTGGCGCTCGACTTGCCGACCATCACTTCTTCGCCGGCCAGCATCGAATACAGCGGCAGCCCCGCCGGCCCGGTGACGTGGCGGCTGGTCAGCGCGTACACGGTGTGGCCGTCGGTGACCAGGCAGCCGACGCTGGCCACCCGCCGTTCGCCCTGGGTCTGCGTCACGATCGGAAACCCGCCGCCGATGCGCGAGCGCGGCCATTGCCAATCGGGCACCGCCTCGTCGGAAGGCGCGGCCGCCGACACTTTGATGACGCACACCGGCACCATGCGCCCGTCCGGCATGTACAAGGTCCTGGGGATCATCGACTCGGGATGCAGCTCGCCGGCGGAGGTGCCGAAGCGATGCGCCTCGACCCAATCCTTGACGAACACCTGCACACAGGGCCAGGAATAGTCGCGCACCTCCGAGTTGTAGAGGGTGCGCTCGCCCCTTGGCGCCTTGGCGTCCTTCTGCTGCGCCGTCCGGTCCTGGTCGGGCCAGGGGTCGGTCTTGCGGATCAGGTAGAGCCCGATCGCGGTGCCGACGACATTGGCCTTGTGGATCAGGTGGTAGTGATAGAGATCGCGTGCCTCGAGCAGGTCGCGCAGCGACAGGCTCGCATAGTTGCGTTCGACTCCCAACAGCTCCATGTCGATCCTCCGGCAGAAACGTTCTTGGACGCCGATGCGGCGATGTGCATCGCCGGCCGAGTCTACGGCGGCGGCGTGGCCGCTTCATCATCGGTCTGGAGGATGCGCACCGGCGTCGCGCACTCGAATCAGCAGGCGATCGCGGGTTGTCGCGCGCCCTGAACCTGCGCCGTGAACAATGTCGTCAGCACCGCGGTGACGCTTCGTGCGCGACCGGCACCGCTGCCTGCGCCCCCGCCTACCCACGGACTTCGGCTGCGCTGACAAGCGGCGCGGCGCTCTGGGTCGACGATCACACGCACACCCACTCACCCCCGACCGAGCCCCCTTCATGACCACCCTGCCGCCGCCCACCGCCCAATTCGTCATCACCGAAGGCGTGGCGCATCCTCTTGGCGCAACCTTTACCGGAGACGGCGTCAACTTCGCCGTCTTCTCCGCCCACGCCACCCGCATCGATCTCTGCCTGTTCGACGAGTCGGGCGAGCACGAGATCGCGCGCCTGACGCTTCCGGAATACACCGACGAGATCTGGCACGGCCACGTGGCCGGCCTGAAGCCCGGCGCACGCTACGGCCTGCGCGCGCACGGCCCTTACCAACCTGAACAAGGCCATCGCTTCAACGCGAACAAGCTGCTGCTCGACCCCTATGCCAAGGCCTACATGGGCACCCTCACCTGGGGCCCGGAGCTGTTCGGCTACACCATCGGGCACGACGACGGCGACCTGAGCTTCGACGAGCGCGACAGCGCCCACTTGGTGCCGAAATGCGTGGTGGTCGATTCGCGCTTCGAATGGTCGCAGCCCATCGGCGCGCGGGTGCCCTGGGACCGCACCGTGCTCTACGAAACCCACGTGCGCGGCTACACGAAGCAGCACCCCGCCGTGCCGCCGCACGAGCAAGGCACCTTCGCGGGCATGGGCCACGACGCGGTGCTCGACAGCATCGCCAAGCTCGGTGTGACCAGCGTCGAGCTGCTGCCGGTGCAGATGTTCCTCGACCAGTCGTACCTGGCCGACAAGGGGCTGGTCAACTACTGGGGCTACGACACGATCGGCTTCTTCGCGCTCGACCCGCGCTACCTGGCGCAGCCGACCATCGACGAGTTCAAGGCCATGGTCGACCGCATGCACGCGCATGGGCTCGAAGTGATCATGGACGTGGTCTACAACCACACGCCCGAGGGCAACGAGCTCGGGCCGACGGTGTGCTTCAAGGGCCTGGACAACGCCAGCTACTACCGCCTGATGCCGGCGGGCGAAGGCACGGGGCCGCGCTACTACATCAACGACACGGGCACCGGCAACACGCTGAACCTGAGCCACCCGCGCGTGCTGCAGATGGTGACGGACAGCCTGCGTTACTGGGTCACCGAGATGCGCGTGGACGGCTTCCGCTTCGACCTGGCGACCATCCTGGGGCGGGAGTCGCATGGCTTCGACGAAGGCGGCGGCTTTCTCGACAGCTGCAGGCAGGACCCCGTGCTGTCCAGCGTCAAGCTGATCGCCGAACCCTGGGACTGCGGGCCCGGCGGCTACCAGGTCGGCCAATTCCCCCCGGGCTGGGCCGAATGGAACGACCGCTTCCGCGACTCGGTGCGCGCCTTCTGGAAAGGCGACGAGGGCATGGCCTCCGCGCTGGCGCAATGCCTGACCGCGAGCGGCGATCTCTTCAACAAGCGCGGCCGCAGGCCGTGGGCCAGCGTCAACTTCATCACCGCGCACGACGGCTTCACGCTGGCCGACATGGTCAGCTACAACGACAAGCACAACGACGCGAACGGCGAGGACAACCGCGACGGCCACAGCGACAACCGCTCATGGAACTTCGGCGTCGAAGGGCCGACGGACGACGCCGAGGTGCTGGCTTCGCGTTCGCGCCAACAGCGCAACCTGCTCGCCACGCTGCTGCTGTCGCAAGGCACGCCGATGCTGCTGGCCGGCGACGAATTCGGCCGCACGCAGCAAGGCAACAACAACGCCTACTGCCAGGACAACGAGATCTCGTGGGTCGACTGGGCCGGCATCGGCGAACCTGGACAGAGCCTGCGCGATTTCACCCGACATGTGCTCGAGCTTCGGCGCGACCTGCAGGTGCTGCGCCGTCCGCGCTTCCTGACCGGCGCCGCAAGCGAGGACGGCGGCACGCCTGCGGATGTCACTTGGCTGGCCCCCGATGGTCAACCGATGACGGCCGAGCAGTGGGACGATGCGCACACGCGATCGTTCGCCGTGCTGCTCGACGGGCGCTCGCCCAGTTCGACGGTGAGCGGCGCCGGGCGCGATGCGAGCGTGCTGCTGGCCTTCAACGCGTGGGAGGAAGGCGTGAGCTTCACGCTGCCCGAAGCGCCGGGCCAGCCCTGGCAGCTCGCGCTGGACACCACCGACCCCGCGCTTCGGGGCGACGGCGAGGTGTCGGAGTACACGGCGACGGCACGGTCGATGCTGGTGTTCGTGTCGATGCCGGCATAACCCTCAAACTGGCGCGCTGCGGTTGGGGCGCGCCGCAGTGCGCAGCACTAGG